>NZ_LT629752.1:2857500-3457500 GCF_900105145.1 Polaribacter sp. KT25b
TCTCTGAGAGCCTAGGCATCCGCCATACGCCCTTACTTAACTTATTGTACTTTTTGCTACAGTATGTTTCCATACTATAATGAACTCTTTTATATTTTTATAAAAAAATTTTTGATTAGATTACTCTAATCGTTCTCTATCTATTTGATTCTTACGATATCATTTTACCAATATGTCAATGAACTTTGTGGCGAGTCGCCACTGACAAGTTTTTAAACTCTCAGCAACAATCTGCCTTCAATACACTAGAGATAATATAAATTATCTCCAGGCATTGCCTAGTGGAGAATATCGGAGTCGAACCGATGACCTCTTGCGTGCAAGGCAAGCGCTCTAGCCAGCTGAGCTAATCCCCCATTATGAAATTCAGAATAAATTCTAAATTATGAATGTAGAATCCTCTAACTTCCAGAATTTCCTTAAAATATTAAAATTGTAGTCCCGGGCAGACTCGAACTGCCGACCTCTACATTATCAGTGTAGCGCTCTAACCAGCTGAGCTACGAGACTAAATAGCTTAAT
The DNA here is from genome assembly GCF_900105145.1 of Polaribacter sp. KT25b. Taxonomy (NCBI): domain Bacteria; kingdom Pseudomonadati; phylum Bacteroidota; class Flavobacteriia; order Flavobacteriales; family Flavobacteriaceae; genus Polaribacter; species Polaribacter sp. KT25b. Next base: position 2,858,023 of record NZ_LT629752.1, read on the forward strand.
ATTTCTTGTATTTTAAAATTAACAGCAAAGAGTAAAACTTCCCTTTTGTAACTCACCATCTTTCTCTAGAAAGGAGGTGTTCCAGCCGCACCTTCCGGTACGGCTACCTTGTTACGACTTAGCCCTAGTTACCAGTTTTACCCTAGGCGGCTCCTTGCGGTGACCGACTTCAGGCACCCCCAGCTTCCATGGCTTGACGGGCGGTGTGTACAAGGCCCGGGAACGTATTCACCGGATCATGGCTGATATCCGATTACTAGCGATTCCAGCTTCACGGAGTCGAGTTGCAGACTCCGATCCGAACTGTGATATGGTTTATAGATTTGCTCTCTGTTGCCAGATGGCTGCTCATTGTCCATACCATTGTAGCACGTGTGTGGCCCAGGACGTAAGGGCCGTGATGATTTGACGTCATCCCCACCTTCCTCGCGGTTTGCACCGGCAGTCTCGTTAGAGTCCCCAACTTTACTTGATGGCAACTAACGACAGGGGTTGCGCTCGTTATAGGACTTAACCTGACACCTCACGGCACGAGCTGACGACAACCATGCAGCACCTTGTAATATGTCCGAAGAAAAAACTATCTCTAGTCCTGTCATACTACATTTAAGCCCTGGTAAGGTTCCTCGCGTATCATCGAATTAAACCACATGCTCCACCGCTTGTGCGGGCCCCCGTCAATTCCTTTGAGTTTGAGTCTTGCGACCGTACTCCCCAGGTGGGATACTTATCACTTTCGCTTAGTCACTGAGCTAATGCCCAACAACTAGTATCCATCGTTTACGGCGTGGACTACCAGGGTATCTAATCCTGTTCGCTCCCCACGCTTTCGTCCATGAGCGTCAGTACATACGTAGTAGACTGCCTTCGCAATCGGTATTCTGTGTAATCTCTATGCATTTCACCGCTACACTACACATTCTATCTACTTCCATATGACTCAAGTCAACCAGTATCAAAGGCAGTTCCATAGTTAAGCTATGGGATTTCACCTCTGACTTAATTGACCGCCTGCGGACCCTTTAAACCCAATGATTCCGGATAACGCTCGGACCCTCCGTATTACCGCGGCTGCTGGCACGGAGTTAGCCGGTCCTTATTCTTACAGTACCGTCAAGCTAGTACACGTACTAGTGTTTCTTCCTGTATAAAAGCAGTTTACAACCCATAGGGCAGTCTTCCTGCACGCGGCATGGCTGGGTCAGAGTCTCCTCCATTGCCCAATATTCCTCACTGCTGCCTCCCGTAGGAGTCTGGTCCGTGTCTCAGTACCAGTGTGGGGGATCTCCCTCTCAGGACCCCTATCTATCGAAGTCTTGGTAAGCCGTTACCTTACCAACTAACTAATAGAACGCATAGCCATCTTTTACCGATAAATCTTTAATTAAAACTTGATGCCAAGTATCAATACTATGGGATATTAATCTTCATTTCTAAAGGCTATCCCCCTGTAAAAGGTAGGTTCTATACGCGTTACGCACCCGTGCGCCGGTCGTCATCTGTGCAAGCACAATGTTACCCCTCGACTTGCATGTGTTAGGCCTGCCGCTAGCGTTCATCCTGAGCCAGGATCAAACTCTTCATTGTATATTTTTAATATGTTAATGAATAAGTTTCAAAAGAATTTTTGTCTAAAATAAATCTAAACATGGTTATTCTACTCTTTGTTTACGCTGTCAATTTCAATATTTTCAATGAACTTTTAGGGTATCGCACTCATGCTTTTAAACAATCGTTGTAAATCCTAATTTGCAGAAACACTAGACTCGAACTAGTTGACTTAATCTCTAAATCATTCCAAAATCTCTCTGAACTTTTTTGCTGTATTTGTTAGCGGCTGCAAATATATAAACTATATTTAAACTGACAAGAAAAAAAATAAAATTTTTTGTTTTTATTTTTTAACCCCTAAAAAACTGAACTTTATTACCGAAAAATTCGGACTGCAAAAATACAACGTTTTTTAATTATAAACCTAATAAAAATGAAACTTTATTTTTAATAAAATCCATACCTTTAATATTAGATTATAAGCCAATTAAACAACTCCTAAACAACAACTCAATGAACTTACCAACCTACTCATATTTCCGTTAGCGGGTGCAAATATACAACTCATTTCTAATCCCACAACAATTTTTTAAACCTTTTTTGTTTTTTATTTAGTTAAGCTTCTTAAATAGGTTGTTTTTAAAGGGTTATCTTCAGAATTATTTTTAATCTTTTTTGAGTTTTTTCGATTGTTTTTGATGAACTCCTAATAATACTCTTTACTCCACCTCTTTTTAGCAACTAGAATCTTAATAAATACAGACCTTTTAATTATTCATTCTTCTTAAAAAAATGATTCTTTATCTCGAATTCTTTTTTTTATCTAGATAAACAGTTAGAAAAAAAGGAGTGTTTGGAATTAATAAATAGAAAAATCGTCAGTTACAACTCTCTGAAAACTTAAAATTGTCATTTTATTTTTTTTAAAAAAAGTAATCTTGCTCGTTCTAATTGGAAATAAACGTTAAAAAAAACTTCTTTATACATTATATAAATGCTTAAAGCAGACTTCTAAATTCTAATTCAACTGTGTTAGGGATTGAAATGGCATCCTTTTTATCAGTATATTAATACCCAATACCTATATTATTACCTGAATTTTAGTGAAAAAATAATACCTTTTATATTTAGCATAAAAAGATATAATGCAAAGCCCGACCTTTTTTATGAGAATACCTTTTTGTTCGTTAAAATCCGTACTTATTATTTAATTCTAAAACATTCCTTATAAACTACAAAAAGGGAACACACAAAAAAAAGAAACATAATTAATTAATAAGTACCTATATATATTGTGTGAAAAATTGTTTTCTAATATCTTTGCATCCTCAAAAATTATATAATTAATGATTAAAATTACTTTACCTGACGGAAGTATTAAGGAGTTTGCTGTAAACAGTACTCCGATGGATGTTGCAAAAAGCATTAGTGAAGGGTTTGCTAGAAATGTAATATCAGCAAATTTTAACGACATAACCGTTGAAACCACTACTCCATTAACCACGGATGGTTCATTAATTTTATATACATTTAATGATAATGGTGGTAAAAAAGCATTCTGGCATTCTTCTGCACACGTTTTAGCAGAAGCTATTTTAAGTTTTTATCCGAAAGCAAAATTAACAATTGGGCCCGCTATTGAAAATGGTTTTTATTATGATATTGACTTAGGAGAAGATGTTATTTCTGATAAAGATTTTCCTGCAATTGAGAAGAAATTTTTAGAGATTGCTCGTGGAAAACATGAATTCTCTTTACGATCAGTTTCTAAAGAAGATGCATTATCATTCTATAAAGGAGAAAATAATGAATATAAAGTTGAGTTGATTGAAAACTTAACAGATGGTGAAATTACTTTTTGTGATCATAGCAACTTTACTGATTTATGTAGAGGAGGCCACATCCCTAATACAGGAATAATAAAGGCTGTAAAAATAATGAATGTTGCAGGTGCGTACTGGAGAGGTGATGAGAACAACAATCAATTAACTCGAGTTTACGGAATTACTTTCCCTAAGCAAAAGATGCTAACTGAATATTTAGAATTATTAGAAGAAGCTAAAAAACGTGATCACAGAAAACTTGGTAAAGAATTAGAGTTATTTACTTTTTCATCAAAAGTTGGTGCAGGTTTACCATTATGGTTACCAAAAGGAGCTGCTTTAAGAGAACGTTTAGAAAATTTCTTAAAAAAAGCTCAGAAAAAAGCTGGCTACGAAATGGTAATTACACCACATATTGGACAAAAAGAACTTTATGTTACTTCTGGACATTATGCTAAATATGGAGAAGATAGTTTTCAACCAATAAAAACTCCTAAAATGGATGAAGAGTTTTTATTAAAACCTATGAACTGCCCACACCATTGTGAAGTTTATAATTTTAAACCACACTCTTATAAAGATTTACCAAAACGTTTTGCAGAGTTTGGTACTGTTTATAGATACGAACAAAGTGGAGAGTTACACGGGTTAACGCGTGTTAGAGGTTTTACACAAGATGATGCTCATATTTTCTGTACACCAGAACAATTAGATCAAGAATTTAAAGATGTTATAGATTTAGTTTTATATGTTTTCGGTTCATTAGGTTTTGAAGATTTTACAGCTCAAGTTTCTGTTAGAGATAAAAGTAATCCAGATAAATACATAGGTGATGCTGATACATGGGAAATTGCTGAAAACGCAATTATTAGTGCAGCCACTGATAAAGGTTTAGATTTTGTTATCGAAGAAGGTGAAGCTGCTTTTTATGGACCTAAATTAGACTTTATGGTTAAGGATGCTTTAGGAAGAAGTTGGCAACTTGGAACCATACAAGTTGACTATAATTTACCAAAACGTTTTGACTTAACTTATAAAGGAGCAGATAATCAACTACACAGACCAGTAATGATTCATAGAGCACCATTTGGATCTATGGAGCGTTTTATTGCAGTATTACTAGAGCACACGGGAGGAAACTTCCCTCTTTGGCTAATACCAGATCAGGTTATCTTATTGCCTATCAGTGATAAATATCAAAAATATTCAGAAAAAGTTTTAGAATCGTTAGAAAATTCCGAAATTCGCGCCCTCGTAGATGATCGAAATGAGAAAACAGGAAGAAAAATTAGAGATGCAGAAATAAGTAAAATTCCGTATATGCTAATTGTAGGTGAAAAAGAAGAAGAAGATGGCACAGTTTCTGTAAGAAAACATGGAGAAGGCGATTTAGGTACATTTACAATAGAAGAATTTGTATCTTTAGTGAAAAAAGAAATAGAAAGTACTTTGGTGAAGTTTTAATTCATCAACAAGAAATAAAAAGAAGGTTGGTAACACAACTAAATGTTAAATTTAAATTTATAGGTCATAGCAATACGTAGAAGTAGGTCGAGAAGACCATTAAGAGTAATCAAAGAAGATCAACATAGAATTAATGAAAAAATAAAATATGTTGACGAAGTTCGTCTTGTGGGCGATAATGTTGAAGTTGGTGTTTATCCTTTAGCGAAAGCGAAAGATTTAGCCAAAGAACAGGAATTAGATTTGGTAGAAATTTCTCCAAAAGCTAAACCACCTGTTTGTAAAATTATTGATTACAAGAAATTCTTGTATGAACAGAAGAAGCGCGAAAAGGTATTAAAATCTAAGGCTACAAAAGTTACCATAAAAGAAATACGTTTTGGACCGCAAACGGATGAGCATGACTATGAATTTAAGAAAAAACATGCTCTTAAATTCTTACAAGAAGGCGCAAAGTTAAAAGCATTTGTTTTCTTTAAAGGAAGATCTATTATCTTTAAAGAGCAAGGACAAATTTTACTTTTAAAATTAGCCCAAGAATTGGAAGAGTATGGTAAAGTTGAACAATTACCAAAATTGGAAGGTAAACGTATGATTATGTTTATAGCTCCAAAGAAATTAAAATAAAAAATTCTTAAAGTATATAAGTTCTTAGAGTATAAAAATTTTGTAAAAACATAACTTTAAGCTTTGTAAACTTTCTACTTTATAATTAAAGATAATAAGCAAGATAAAAACGAAGGAGAAATGCCTAAAATGAAAACCAAATCTAGCGCCAAAAAACGTTTTAAAGTTACTGGTTCTGGAAAAATTAAAAGAAAGCACGCGTTTAAGAGTCATATCTTAACAAAGAAATCTAAGAAACGTAAGCTTAAATTGACTCATGATACTTTAGTACATAAGTCTGATGTTGCAAACATCAAACAACAATTAACTTTATAATAAAGTTAAAGGGAATTTAATTATTAACCATGGAGTTTGGCAAAATAAAAAGTATTCTTAAATGAATCGCCAACTACAAAAATCATTGAAATTATGCCAAGATCAGTAAATTCAGTAGCCTCAAGAAAAAGAAGAAAAAAAATCTTGAAGGCAGCAAAAGGTTACTTCGGACGTAGAAAAAACGTTTATACAGTAGCAAAAAATGCGGTTGAAAAAGGAATGCTTTATGCTTACCGTGACCGTAAAAACAATAAGAGAAACTTTCGTTCTTTATGGATTGTGCGTATTAACGCAGCAGCTCGTTTACACGGAATGTCTTACTCTCAGTTTATGGGGAAAGTGAAAGCTAATCAAATTGAATTAAACCGTAAGGTTTTAGCAGATTTAGCTGTAAACAACCCAGACGCTTTTAAGGCAGTTGTAGAGAAAATTAAATAAATAATAATACTTGCTTATATTAAAAACCCAAACATTTTTGTTTGGGTTTTTTTCTTAAATTTACACTTTATACTAAAAGCACAAAAATGAGATCTAAATTATTACTCTTCCTTTTTTTAACTATTTCTTTTATTGCTTTTGCACAAGAAACTACAGAAGAAGACAACTCTATAAAAGGACAGTTTGACAAAATCTATAGAATATCTACAACCTATCAAACATATAAAGTTATTGATAGAGATAAATATCAAAATTTAAAATCGAATGTTTTAGATTCTTTAAAAAGCTCTAAAGAACTTATTTCTGAAAAGGAAAATTTATTAAAAACAGAAAGAGATAATGTAGAACAACTAAACGCATCTCTTAAAAAAACAAAGTTAGAATTAGACAATGCATTACAAAAAGAAAATTCAGTTTCTTTGTTTGGTATGCATTTAAACAAGATTACTTATAACTTAATATTATGGACTATAATTATATTATTAGCTTTAGGGTTAGGCTTTTTTGTTTTCAAATTTTCTAAAAGTAATATTTTAACAAATGAAGCTCAAAACAACCTACAAGATGTAGAGCAAGAATTTGATAGTCATAGAAAAAAATCTTTAGAAAGAGAACAAAAATTACGCAGACAATTACAAGACGAAATCAATAAACACAGAAATGTTTAATTTATAGCTTTTTTATTACAATATTTTTCTCAAAAAACAAATAATACTGATTTATCAATATCGTTTGTCTCATTTCATTCATTTTAATTATCAAACTGATAATTATATTTTCATAAGAAAAAACTTCCTTTTTTATTTTGTTGGTTTACTCCTTATTTTATACCTTAATGGTTTAAAATTAACTAACCTATTAAACTACAAAATTACTTATGAAAACCCTTTTTTATACTAGAGAATTTCCTCCATATGTATATGGCGGTGCTGGTGTTCATGTAGAATACCTTGCCGAAGAACTATCTAAATTAATGAATGTTGAGGTTAGATGTTTTGGAGATCAAGATTCTAAAGACAGAACTCTAACTGTTAAAGGTTTTCCTTATGATAATCCTGTTTTTGAAAATGCAGATGACAAACTAAAAGCAGTCTTACAAACACTAAGTACTGGTTTGCATATGAATGCAGATGTAATCGATGCAGATATTGTGCATTGCCATACTTGGTATGCACATTTTGCAGGTATTATTGCTAAACTCTGTTACGGAGTTCCCTTAGTTATTACAACCCATTCTTTAGAACCATTAAGACCCTGGAAAAGAGAACAATTAGGACGTGGTTATGACGCTTCTTCTTGGATAGAAAAAACGGCAATTGAAATGGCAGACGCATTAATTGCTGTATCCGAAGAAACTAAAGAAGATGTTTTAAAATATTTTAATGTTGATGAAAAAAAAGTAAAAGTAATCTATAATGGAATCAATCTTCAAGAATATATTACTACCACAGAGACTGATACTTTACAGACTTATAATGTTGATAAAACAAAACCTTACGTACTTTTTGTAGGTAGAATTACAAGACAAAAAGGAATTATTCATTTAGTTAATGCCATAAAATATATAGATCCAGAGACTCAAATTGTACTTTGTGCAGGTGCACCAGACACTAAAGAGATTGGCAAAGAAATGGAAGATGCTGTTAATGAAGTTAAAAAAACTCGTAAAGATGTAATCTGGATTGATAAAATGGTCACCAAAAAAGAAATTATCCAACTATATTCTCATGCAGATGTATTTTGTTGCCCTTCTATTTATGAACCTTTTGGCATTATAAATATCGAAGCTATGGCTTGTGATACTGCAGTTGTTGCGAGTGCTGTTGGCGGTATAAAAGAAGTTGTTGTACATGGAGAAACTGGTCTTTTAATTCCCGTTGAACAACAAATATCTGCCCCATTTGAACCTGTAGATCCAGATAAATTTGCTAGAGATTTAGCAGATGGTGTAAATAAATTAATTAAAAATCCAGAACTAAGAAAATCTATGGCTACGAAAGGAAGAAAAAGAGTTGAAGATTATTTTGATTGGATATCAATTGCAAAACAAGTAGAGGAATTATATAAAACATTAAAAAAATAATCAAATGATAAATAATAAAGTATTAGGAATTATTTTAGGAGGTGGACAAGGATCAAGATTATACCCATTAACAAAAGATAGATCTAAACCTGCAGTACCAATTGCTGGTAAATATAGATTAGTTGATATACCTATTTCTAATTGTATAAATTCTGATATAAAAAGAATGTATGTATTAACTCAATTTAATTCTGCTTCTTTAAATGCACATATTAAAAACACGTATCATTTTAGTTTTTTTAGCTCTGCTTTTGTTGATGTATTAGCTGCAGAACAAACAATTAATAGCGATAAATGGTTTCAAGGAACTGCAGATGCGGTAAGACAAAGTATGCATCACTTTTTAGAAAACGATTTTGAATACGCACTAATTCTTTCTGGCGACCAATTATATCAAATGGATTTTAATGATATGATTAAAAAGCATGAAGAAAGTGGAGCAGAAATTTCTATTGCAACATATCCTGTTGATGCAAAAGATGCAACCGAATTTGGATTATTAAAAACGAATGATGAAAATATAATTACTTCTTTTATAGAAAAACCAGCTCCTGAATTATTACCAGATTGGACATCAGATGTTGGAGATCAAATGAAATCTCAAGGTAGAAATTATTTGGCTTCTATGGGTATCTACATCTTTAATCGTAAATTATTGGTTGATTTAATGAGTAATCCTGATACTAATGATTTTGGTAAAGAAATTATACCACAAGCAATAAACACTCATAAAACATTAAGTTATCAATATGAAGGATATTGGACAGACATAGGAAACATAGATTCATTCTTTGAAGCAAATTTAGGGCTTACAGACGACGTTCCTCAATTTAATTTATATGACAATGATAAACACGTATATACAAGACCTAGAATATTGCCAACCTCTAAAATTGCTGGCTCTATTTTAAATAAAGCTGTTATTGGAGATGGTTGTATAATTCATGCCGAAAAAATTGAAAGATCTGTTATTGGTATTCGTTCTAGAATTGGTAAGAACTCATTAATATCTAACACATATATGATGGGAAATGATTCTTATGAATCTTTAGATGAAGTAGCAAAAAATCATATTGACATTATGATGGGAATTGGTGACCGTTGCTACATCCATAACTGTATTGTAGATAAAAACTGTAGAATTGGTGATGATGTTAGAATTAATGGAGGCCAACATATTGAAAACACAGAAACCGACACCTATTTTGTAAAAGATGGAATAGTTGTTATTAAAAAAGATGCAACCATACTTAAAGGAACTAATATCGGTTAAAAATATTTTTACTTTCTTTATTTAAAACGAAACTAACTTAATGCAAAATCAAAGTAGAATTGTAATAGAAAATATTGCTCCACAATTAAACCAAGGAACAGTATTTATAAAACGTGTTGTAAACGAAATTGTAAATGTAACTGCAGACGTTTTAGTAGATGGGCATGATGTACTTCAAGCAAATTTATTATATAAGCACGAATCAGAAAAAAAGTGGACAGATACTAGAATGCAAGCCACTTCTAACGATCAATATATAGCACATTTTATAACAGAAAAACAAGGTTTTTATTCATATAAAGTTGAAGGTTGGGTAGATTATGCTTTAAACTGGCAACACGGTATTGAAAGAAAAATTGACGATTATCAGCATGTAAACTCAGAACTTTTAGAAGGCGCAGAACTTTTGTTTGCAATTATAGACGATGTTAATGCTAATGATAAAGAATACTTACTTTACTTAATCTTTATTTTCAAAAATTCAGATACCTATGCAGAAGCAATTAAAGAAGCAGTTTCTAAAAGATTAACAATAATTCTTAAAAATAATCCGAAGAAAACTTTAATACAAACATCTCCAGAATATAAAGTTTATGTAGATCGTATAAAAGCTAGATTTTCTACTTGGTACGAATTTTTTCCACGTTCTGCATCAGAACAAGAAGGCAAACATGGTACTTTTAACGATTGTCACAGGTTGTTGCCAAGAGTTGCACAAATGGGTTTTGATACTTTGTACTTCCCTCCTATTCATCCAATTGGTGAAGTAAATAGAAAAGGGAAAAATAATACTACAGTTGCACAAGATGGAGATGTTGGTTCTACTTGGGGAATTGGTTCTAAATATGGAGGTCATAAAGATATTCATCCAGAATTAGGTTCTTTAGACGATTTTAAACATTTAGTTGCTAAAGCAAAAGAATTAGGTATTGAAGTTGCAATGGATTACGCTTTACAAGCAGCACCAGATCATCCTTGGGTTACAGAACATCCAGATTGGTTTAAATGGAGACCAGACGGAACGGTACAATATGCAGAAAATCCGCCTAAAAAATACCAAGATATATTACCAATTTATTGGGAAAGTAAAGACTATAAAAATCTTTGGAAAGAATGTTTAGACACTTTATTTTATTGGATTGATTGTGGAATTAACGTTTTTAGAGTTGATAATCCGCATACAAAACCTTACTATTTTTGGGGTTGGATTATTACTGAAGTGAAGAAAAAACATCCAGATGTTTTGTTTTTGGCAGAAGCTTTTACAAGACCAAAAATAATGCATCAATTGGCAAAACAAGGATATACACAATCCTATACTTATTTTACTTGGCGAGATTCTAAACACGAATTAATTGAGTATATGAACGAATTGACTCAAACAGATCAAAAAGAATATATGAGACCAAATTTTTGGCCTAACACGCCAGATATTAATCCGTATCATTTACAAGGTGCACCAGAAGCTAAATATTTACAACGCTATGCTTTAGCGGCAACGTTGTCTTCTAATATTGGTATTTATGGTCCTGTTTTTGAACAAATGATTGATACTCCAATTGCTGGAAAAGAGGAATATTACATGTCAGAAAAATTTCAACTTTGTCATTACGATTGGTTTAAAGAAAATAAAGTAACTACGTTAATTTCTGTAATTAACAACATTAGAAAAGAAAACGAATCCTATCAACAAACAAATAATATTAAGTTTTTAGAAACTGGAAATGACCAATTAATTGCTTTCTATAAATGGAATCAAGACAGAACAAATGAAACTTTAACAGTCATTAGTTTAGATGCTTATAATGCACAAACTGGCTCTGTACAATTACCGCTTCAAGATTTGGGTATTCCTCATGGTCATAAAGTTGAAGTTGTAGATTTGGTTACAAGAAATTCTTACAACTGGTATAATGAAAGAAATTATGTGCAATTGCATGCAACATTACCATTTCATATTTTTAAAATTAATAAATAATATATGATACAAGAAACAATTACAATTTCTGAATCTACTATTTTTTCATCTTCAAATAATTGGGAAGAAATTATAGCTGATAAAGATTTTGTAGCTGTTTTCTTATCAGATGTTTTAGAAGAATACATACAAAAACAACGTTGGTTTGGTGGTAAATCTAGCCAATTAAAATACATTGAATTAAGTGAATATTTTAAAATTCAGCAAGATGGTGAAATCTATTTTGGTTTAATTCTAGAAGTCAATTTTGTAGAAGCATTTTATCATCACTATTTTTTACCAATTGCATTTGTTGCTGATGAAAGCATTTCTAAAGAAAATAGAATATTACCAATTAAGCTAAAAAATACAACTGGTTATATTGTAGATGCAATGCATATTGAAGGCTTTAGAAAAGTAGCTTATGAAAGAATAAGTTCTGCTTTACCTGTTGATAAAACTCCTGTTCAATATCATAAAACAGAAGGGTTCAATTTCCCAACATATAAATCATCAAGATTAATGGGTGTTGAACAAAGCAATACTTCTATCATTTATAATGACGCTTTTATCTTAAAATTTTTTAGAAGAATTTATACTGATAAAAATCCTGACTATGAAATGAGTCGTTTTTTATCAAACACAAAAGAGTTTAAACACACACCTCTTTATTTAGGAAGCATCAATATTATAGATTCTGATAATATCAATGTTACTATTGGTTTAATGCAAAAATTAGTTCCAAATAACGGTGATGCTTGGGAATATTTTTTAAAGGAAATTCATAAGATCTATCAAACAATAGATTCTAAAAACATTTCTTATAAAAATTTACCAGATGTAGAAATGTTTAAGCGCGTTAAGATTTCTGAAGTTCCGCCTCAAATTATAGATTGGATTGGACTCAACCTACTATCCAAAGTAAAAAAATTAGCACAAAGAACAGCTGAAATGCATATTGCTTTAGGATCTGAATTTGCAGATACTTCATTTACACCTACTCGTTTTAATGGCGATTATACTGTTTGGTTAAAAAACCGATTAACCTATCAATTTCAAAATAGATTACATCTTGCTGAAAATAATTTACATAAATTAGAAGGAGATTCTTTACAACTTGCAAAAGAATTTTTAGAAAGAAAAAATGAAATTAGAAAACGCTTAGTAAATTTTGATTGGACAAAACTAAAAGGAGAAAGAATTAGAATTCATGGCGATTATCATTTAGGTCAAGTTTTAGTGCAAGATGATGATTTTTGTATTTTAGATTTCGAAGGCGAACCAGAAAGTACCATTAGAGATCGTAAAGTAAAACAACCACCATTAAAAGATGTTGCAGGTTTATTTAGATCTTTTCATTACGCAATTTATTCAACAATATTTAATCATCAAAATGAGTATAAAAAAACTCAAGAAGAACTTTTTAAGTATGGAGAATTGTTATACAAGTACATGGTTTCTATCTTTTTAGACACCTATATAGAAACCACAAAAAATGCAAACCTACATATAGGTTATAGAAACGAAAGAATATTTTTATTAAAATATTGCTTATTAGAAAAAGCAATTTACGAATTAGGATACGAACTTAACTCAAGACCAAAATGGACTATTATTCCATTAAAAGGTATTGCAAACATATTGAACTCATAAAATTATGACAAAAACAAAAGTACACAGTCTTTTTACAGAATTTGATATTAATTTATTTAAAGCTGGAAAACATTATAGATTATACGAAAAATTTGGTTCGCATCTTATAACTTTAGATGGCGAAGAAGGAACCTATTTTGCTGTTTGGGCTCCAAGTGCAAAATCTGTTTCTGTTACTGGCGATTTTAATTTCTGGTTAGAAGGCGAACATCATTTAAATGTACGTTGGGACGGAAGTGGAATTTGGGAAGGATTTATACCAGGCGTAAAAAAAGGTAGTATTTACAAATATAAAATTCAGAATTCTAATAATGATGTTATTACAGAAAAAGCAGATCCTTTTGCACGAAGATGTGAACATCCACCAAAAACAGCCTCTGTAGTTTGGGAAGATGATTATGCTTGGAAAGACAAAAAATGGATGAAAGAAAGAAAGAAAAATAATGCGTTAGATGCGCCTTTTTCTGTTTATGAAGTTCATTTAGGTTCTTGGAAAAAACAAATTGAAGAAAATCGTTTTTTAAGTTATGTAGAATTAGCAGACGAATTGGTAAATTATGTTGCCGACATGAATTTTACACACGTAGAATTTATGCCAATTATGGAATATCCTTATGATCCAAGTTGGGGATATCAATTAACAGGATATTTTGCACCAACTTCTCGTTTTGGTTATCCTGATGAATTTAAATTTTTAGTTGATAAATTTCACGAAAAAGGAATTGGAGTTCTATTAGACTGGGTTCCTTCACATTTTCCTTCGGATGATCATGGTTTAGGATATTTTGATGGTTCTCATTTATATGAACATCCAGATAGAAGAAAAGGATATCATCAAGATTGGAAAAGTTTAATTTTTAATTACGGAAGAAACGAAATAAAAGCTTTCTTAATTAGTAATGCTATATTTTGGTTAGACCAATATCATGCAGATGGTTTAAGAGTAGATGCAGTTGCATCTATGTTATTTTTAGATTATTCTAGAGAAGAAGGCGAATGGGAACCAAATATGTTTGGTGGTAGAGAATATTTAGAAGCTATTGATTTTATTAAAGAAATGAATACAGCAGTGTATGAAGCTTTTCCTGATGTACAAACAATTGCAGAAGAATCAACTTCATTTCCAAAAGTTTCTAGACCAATTTATGATGGCGGTTTAGGTTTTGGTATGAAATGGATGATGGGTTGGATGCATGATACATTAGATTATTTTGCAAAAGAACCAATCTATAGAAAACATCATCAAAACGATTTAACATTTAGTTTAAATTACGCGTTTACAGAAAACTTTATGCTTCCTCTTTCTCATGATGAAGTTGTATATGGAAAAAAATCTATTTTAGAAAAAATGCCTGGAGATGAATGGCAGAAATTTGCTAATTTAAGATTAATGTATAGTTTAATGTATACACATCCTGGAACAAAATTATTATTTCAAGGAGGTGAATTTGGGCAAACAAGCGAATGGAATTTTAATGGCAGTTTAGATTGGCATTTATTACAATACGATGTTCATAAAGGTGCACAAGCTTTAGTTAGAGATTTAAATAGGTTGTACAAAAAAGAGCCTGCTTTACATCAAAAACAATTTACACATGAAGGTTTTGAGTGGATAGATCATGGAGATCATCAAAATTCTGTTTTATCATATCTTAGAAAAGGAAATAATGAAAATGATAATGTAATTATTATTTTAAATTTAACTCCGGTTCCTAGAGAAAACTACAGAATTGGTCTGCCAAAAGCAGGAACTTTAAAAGAAGTTTTTAATAGTGATAATTCAAAATATAATGGTACAGGAAGTTTTAATAATAAAAATTTAAACTCAGAAGTAAAAGAATGGAATAATAGGAAAAACTCTCTTGAATTAAACTTACCTCCATTAGGTATGTTAGCTTTTAAGTTTAAGTAAAAAACTAAAAACCACCTTTTTAAGATGTTATATTCTTAAAAAAAGGTGGTTTTTTTTTTACATCTCTAAAAATTCAATAGATTTTTTATAACATCGAAAATTATATTAAAAACTGATAAAATGCTTTAATTATAACCAACTATTATTTAGCTAAAAGTATACATTTGCAGATTAATATTATCGTAAAAAATAGAATCAAACCCCTATTTTACACTTTTTACAAGTCAAAAAATAAATATTTATGATTGTCAATACAGAATTAGAACAAAAAGGAAATTTATTTCCATCAAAAATAATAAATTATAAAAAAGATGTAGATACATTATCTTTTACAACAGAAAACAATGTTGTTTTACAAGTAACGGTTGTTAGAGATAGTGTAATTAGGTTTAGATATTCTACTACAGGAAAATTTGAAAAAGATTTTTCTTATGGTGTAACTATACATGCATCTAGAGGTTATAACTTTTTAACAGTTACAGAAGATACTACGCATTACATTATTACAACTTCAAAATTAATCTGTAAAATAGAAAAGCTAAGTTTACAAGTAAGCTTATTTGATGCTATTGATTTAAAATTAATTAATGAAGATGAAATTGGTTTTCACTGGGAAGAAAGTTACGAATACGGAGGAGATATAGTAAAAATGAGTAAGATTTGTCAGAAATCTGAAAGTTATTACGGATTGGGAGACAAACCTGTTAATGTAAATTTAAAAGGAAAACGTTTTGAAAACTGGGCAACAGATTCTTATGCGTTTGGTAAAAACACAGATCCAATTTATAAAGCAATACCCTTTTATACATCAATTCAAGACAATAAATCTTATGGTATTTTCTTTGATAATACTTTTAAATCACATTTCGATTTTGCAAACGAAAGAAGAAATGTAACAAGTTTTTGGGCACAAGGAGGTGAAATGAATTACTATTTTATCTACGGACCTCAAATGGAAGAAGTAGTCAAGAACTATACAGATTTAACTGGTAAACCTCATGCTTTACCTCCTTTATGGGCTTTAGGATTTCATCAATGTAAATGGAGCTATTACCCAGAAGCAAATGTAAAAGAGGTTACAAAAACATTTAGAGATTTAAAAATACCTTGTGATGCTATCTATTTAGATATCGATTATATGGATGGTTTCCGTTGTTTTACTTGGGATAAAAATTATTTTCCAGATCCTAAAAGAATGGTAAAAGAACTAGAAGAAGATGGTTTTAAAACTGTTGTAATAATAGATCCAGGAATTAAAATTGATTTAGAATACGATGTTTTTAAAGAAGCTTTAGATAAAGATTATTTCTGTAAACGTGCAGATGGACCATATATGAAAGGTAAAGTTTGGCCTGGAGAATGTTATTTTCCAGATTATACAAAACCAGAAGTTAGAGAGTGGTGGTCTGGCTTATTTCAAGAATTAATTGAAGATATTGGTGTAAAAGGTGTTTGGAATGACATGAACGAACCTGCAGTGATGGATGTACCTAATAAATCTTTTCCAGATGATGTTCGTCATGATTATGATGGAAATCCTTGTTCTCATAGAAAAGCTCACAATATATATGGAACTCAAATGGCGCGTGCTACATATCATGGTTTAAAAAAATATTCTTATCCTAAAAGACCTTTTGTAATTACAAGATCTGCATATTCTGGTGCACAAAGGTATACATCTACTTGGATGGGAGATAATGTTGCAACTTGGGAACATTTAGCAATCGCTAACTATCAAGCTCAAAGAATGGCAATGTCTGGTTTCTCTTTTGCAGGATCTGATATTGGTGGATTTGCAGAACAACCACAAGGAGAATTATTTGCCCGTTGGATACAGTTAGGAGTCTTTCATGCATTTTGTAGAGTGCATTCTTCTGGAGATCATGGAGATCAAGAACCGTGGGTTTTTGGTGAAGAAGTTACAGATATTGTTAGAAAATTTGTAGAATTAAGATACCAATTACTACCTTATTTATATACTGCATTTTGGAAATATATTAACGAAGGTACACCAATTTTAAAATCACTCGTTTTATATGATCAAGAAGATACCGCAACGCATTATAGAAGTGATGAATTTGTATATGGAGAACAAATATTAGTTTGCCCAATACAGGAACCAAATGCTAAAGGAAGAAGAATGTACATTCCTAGAGGTAAATGGTATAACTTCTGGACCAATGAAGTTGTTGACGGAGGAAGAGAAATGTGGGTAGATGCAGACATAGATAGTATGCCAATCTATATTAAAGAAGGCGCTGTAATACCTAAATATCCTGTACAACAATATGTTGGTGAAAAGAAATTTAACGAAATTACTTTAGATGTATATTACAAAGAAGGTAAAGAAGTTTCTAAATTATACGATGACGCTCATGACGGTTATGATTATAAAAAAGGAAGATATAGTTTACGCACTTTTAAAGTAACAGGAAAAAAGAACGAATTTATCTTACAACAACATAAACAAGGTAAGTTTGATGCAGACTATAAAAATTTCAATATTGTTTTGCATAATTTACCTTTCACAATTGCTTCTGTTCAAATTGACAATGTTGTAGTAGAAGTAAATAAATCTAATACTGGCGAATTTCAATCTATTACTGTAGATAAAGAGTTTACAGAGTTACATTTATTAGGAAAATAGTTCTAAAATAAAAGAATAAGATTAAGAGGAGCCTCCCCAGAAATGGGGAGGCTCCTCCCTGTTTTTGAGGAGGCGAAAATTTCCCTAGAAATGGGTATTGTATAGTACTCTAATCTTTTCTAAATTTGAAGTATAATTAATGTATTCCCCCAAACATTAATTTAATTATTTGTTTTATTTAATTAGATGATACATTTTAAATACATTCATCAAATTCCCCCCAAATATTCCCCAAATATTAGTTCATAAAAAACCTCAAAATAAAATTTTGAGGTTTTTTGATTTATATAAAAAGTTACAAGCAATTAAAACCCATCACTTAAAGTTTTTAATTTTTCTGTGTTTTCTGCAAGCATTAACTCATCAATAATTTTTTGAATATCTCCATTCAAAATATTGGGTAAATCATATAAAGACAAACCAATTCTATGATCTGTAACTCTACCTTGCGCATAATTATACGTTCTAATCTTCGCACTTCTATCACCAGAAGAAACCATAGAACCACGTTTTAATGCATCTTCTGCATTTTTCTTAGCTAGTTCCATATCATATAAACGAGAACGTAACACTTTAAATGCTTTTTCTTTATTTTTATGTTGTGATTTTTGATCTTGACATTGCGCAACTAAACCAGTTGGAATATGTGTTAAACGAACAGCAGAATAAGTAGTATTTACAGATTGACCACCTGGACCAGAAGAACAGAAAAAATCAATTCTTACATCTTTTGGATTAATCTCAACATCAAACTCTTCTGCTTCAGGAAAAACCATACAAGTTGCAGCAGAAGTATGCACGCGACCTTGCGTTTCTGTCTGCGGCACTCTTTGCACACGATGCACACCAGCTTCAAACTTTAAAGTTCCATAAACATCTGCTCCGTTTACTTCAAACTGAATTTCCTTAAAACCTCCATTTGTTCCTTCAGAATAATCTACAGTAGAAACTTTCCAACCTTTACTTTCACAATATTTAGTATACATTCTAAATAAATCTCCAGCAAAAATACTTGCTTCATCTCCTCCAGTTCCTGCTCGCAATTCTACAACTGCATTTTTAGAATCTTCTGGATCTTTTGGTATTAATAAAAACTTAATTTCTTCTTCTAATTGCGGAATTCTAATATTGGCTTCTTCAATTTCCATCTTAGCCATTTCTGTCATTTCAGCATCAGAACCATCAGCAATAATTTCTTTTGCTTCTTCTATATTACTTAATAAAGATTGATATTCTTCACCTTTCTTAACTACACTTCCTAAATCTTTATACTCTTTACTTAATTGTGCATAACGTTTTTGATCCATGATAATCTCTGGCTGAATAATCAAATCAGAAACCTCATCATAACGTTGTTTAACAATTCTTAATTTATCTAACATCTTCTACACTTTTCTTGGACTGCGAATTTACAATTTTTATAGGTATCTTTGAAGAAACCAAAAAATATTTTATGAGATTACTACTCTTTTCTTTTTGTTTTTTTCTAATGGTTTCTTGTAATAATAAAACAGAAAAACTTGATAAACCATTATTTCTAATAGGTAATTGGGTTCGCTTAAATGATAAAGAAGGCAACCAAACGTATGAAACTTGGAATACAAATTTAACAGGAATTGGTTATACAAAACAAGAACAAAAAACAACTTTTCAAGAAATATTAAGTATCGTTACCATAAAAGACACCTTATATTTAAAGGTTGAAGATGTAAATAAAACACCAACGCTATTTAAATTTACAGAACAAACCGACACTTCTTTTGTTTGTGAAAACCCAGAAAATGAGTTTCCAAAAAAAATAAAATACTATATAGAAGACAAGCAATTAAAAGCAATTATATCTGCAGATGATTTTAGAATTGATTTTGTTTTTGAGAAAGCAAAATAATTTGACTTAATTCTAAATTTTAAAATGCTAAATTCCTTAGTGTCTGATATAACAAATTAAAACTCGCTAAATCAATAGACTTGACAATAAGCTTGTAAACAACAAAATTCATATATTTTCGCTAATTCATTTTTACATATCGAGATTTACTAAACTGTTATTACTATATCGCAATTCCTCCATTTGTAACAAATTTACTTTGGAGTGTGATTGCTACTTTGACCATTTATAAATCAGGAAATAAAAAAAGAAAATGTATTAAAACTCATTGTTTTACTTAACAAAAAAGTTATTATATTTAGTTTCTAGAAAATCATTAAACCTTTCTACTATTTAATAGAAGAAATACAGAAGGAGAATTATTGCTTTAATATCGTAAAATAAAACGTGGTTCCAATACCTTCTTTACTTTCTATCCAAATAGTACCTTTATAATATTTAATGATTTTTTTTACAATAGATAATCCTATTCCTGAAGACGAAGAACTGCTTTCTAGCTTGGTAAACACTTTAAATATCTGATCAAAATAATCAGAATTAATTCCAACACCGTTATCTTTTACATAAAATTCAAAATGATTGTTCTTTTCAGTTACCCCAACTTCAATAGTTCCGATTTCTTTATCATTATATTTTATAGCATTTTCAATTAAGTTTAAAAATACTTGTTTAAACCTCCAAACATTTCCATATAAACTTGGTAGATTTTCTTGAATCTTAATTTTTATATTGTAAGGTACCAAAACATCTTTTAAAACCTCGTCAACAATTAAATTAAAATCTACTAATCTATCTTCGGACTCTATTTTATCAATACTTGAATAATCTAAAATTCCTTTAATTAAGAAATCCATTTTTTCTACATCAAATAATATTTCTTGCAAAAGATTAGAAAAATTTTGATCTAATGCTTCTTTATTATCTTCTAAAAACCAATCTATTAATGTATGAATATTTACCAGAGGAGCTTTTAAATCATGAGAAACAGCATGAGCATATTCATTTAATTCTTCATTTTGAATTGATAAATTATATAATAATTCTTCTTTTTTTTCTTCTTGATTTTTTATTAGTTCTTCGTGTTCTTTTCTTTGAATAACATTTACAAGCATATTGGCAAAAACAAATAGAATATCTTTTTCGTTTTCAGAATATTTATTAATTTTTTTAACCGAATCAAAACCAATAAAACCAATTAATTCTTTGTTTTTAATCATTGGTATTGTTATCAGGCTTTTAATTCCTTGTGGTTCTAAAACCGCACGTAAACCAAACTCACCGTCTTTTGGCAAAAGACTTACATCTTCTACATAAAAAGGATCACCTTTTTTATGAGCATCTAACCAATGTGTAATAAAATTAAGTGGTAAATTTTGTAAATTATTAATCTCTGCTTCTACACCTTCTGCACACCATTCATAAGTATTACTCGTTGTATTACTCATAAAATCATAAGAAAAAATATAACTTCTGTCTGCTTCTACAAACTCTCCTATTTGCTTTAAAGATTTACCAACAAGACTGTCTGTATTTGATAAATCTGAGTTTATATATTTTGTAGAAATACTAATTAAAAGGTCTTGAAAACGTAATTGCCGTTCAATAATCTTATCTTTTTCAAGTTGCTCAAAATCTTTCTTTTCTTTTTCAATAAATTCATTTTTTTTCATTTTCTTTTTCTTAAAAATACGTTTATAGTAAATCTTATATAGCTTTTTTATTAATACAATTGAATTTTACCTACTAATATACAATTATTTTTTTTTATTAAATTATACTCAAAATGATGTTTTCTTTTTATTTTTTGAACATCGTAAAAATAATATTGCCAACTAAAAAAACTCCAAACATAAAAAGATTTGGAGTTTTTTTTAATTCTTAATTAAAATTTATCCACATTTAGAAGACCCACAATCTTTGCAAGTTAAACATCCTTCTTGATAAATTAAGTTTACAGAATTGCAGTTACCACAAGTGTGACCTTTTACAGCTGTACCATCTTCAACATAACGTTTTAAGGCACGTTGCACTCCATTTTTCCAAGTACTTATAGACTCTGAATCGAATTGCAAACTTTGTATTAATTCTACAATTTTATCAATTGGCATTCCATGGCGAATAGTTCCTGAAATTAGTTTTGCATAATTCCAAAATTCTGGATTAAATTTATGGCTCAATCCTTCAATTGTAGTTTTATAGCCTCGTTTGTTTTGATATTGAAAATCGTATCGAGAAGAACCGTCTTCGTTTCTATTTTTAATAATTAATCCTTTTTCTACCCAACGCGGAATTAAAATTCCGTCTTCATCATCTGTTAATCCTGTAAAAATTTCGTAAGGTCTATCATCAACTAAACCAACAAATGCAATCCATTTTTCTTTTTGATTTTGAAAACGCACAACATCTGCCTCTAAAATTTGAGGACGTTTTTTAGAAAAATTAGAAGTTGTAGGTTTATTATCTTTCTTTTCATCTGCAGAAATTAAAACACCAGAACGAGAACCATCTCTATAAACAGTTACTCCCTTACAACCAACTTGCCAAGCTTTTAAATACAATTCGCCAACTAATTCTTCTGTTGCATCGTTTGGTAAATTTACAGTAACACTTATAGAATGATCTACCCATTTTTGAATTGCTCCTTGCATTTCTACTTTGCTATTCCAATCAATATCATTAGAAGTTGCTTTGTAATATGGAGATTTTTTTACTAAATCATCTATTTCTTCTTGACTAAAGTTTTTTGTAGAATCTATACCATTTACATCCATCCATTGTTTAAAACGATGATGAAAAACAACATATTCTTCCCAAGAATCTCCAACCTCATCAACAAAATCTACTCGAATTCCTTTATCATTAGGGTTTACTTTTTTTCTTCGTTTATAAACTGGCATAAAAACAGGCTCAATACCAGAAGAAGTTTGCGTCATTAAACTCGTAGTTCCTGTTGGTGCAATTGTTAGTAAAGCAATATTTCTACGTCCATGTTCTAACATTTGGTAATACAGTTTACTATCTGCTTCTTTTATTCTTAAAATAAACGGATTGTCTTTTTCTCTGTTTGCATCAAAAATAGAGAACGCACCTCTTTCTTTTGCTAAACCTACAGATGCTCTATACGTTTCAATACCTAAGACTTTATGCACTTTTGTAGAAAAAGTATTTCCTTCTTCACTACCGTAACGAATATTTAAAGCAGCTAACATATCTCCTTCTGCAGTAATACCAATACCTGTTCTTCTACCTTCGTATGCTTTTTGTCTGATGTTTAACCACAGATTTCTTTCGGTTGCTTTTACATCATCTTCTTCTGGATCTGCATCAATTTTAGCTAAAATTCCATCAATTTTTTCTAGCTCTAAATCAATAATATCATCCATCATTCTTTGAGCAATTACAATATGCTTTTTAAATAATTCGAAATTAAATTCTGCTTTTTTTGTAAATGGATTTTCTACGTATGAAAACAAGTTTATTGCCAATAAACGACAAGAATCATAAGGACATAAAGGAATCTCGCCACACGGATTTGTAGAAACCGTTTTGTAGCCTAAATCTGCATAACAATCTGGCACAGATTCATTAATGACTGTATCCCAAAATAAAATTCCAGGTTCTGCAGATTTCCATGCATTATGAACAATTTTATTCCAAATTTTTGTTGCTTCTACCTCTTTTGTGTAAACAGGATTTTTGCTAAATGTTGGATATTTTTGCGTGTATTTTAGATTATCCTTTACAGCTTTCATAAACGCATCATCAATTCTTACAGAAACATTTGCTCCAGTAACTTTACCTTGCTCTAATTTAGCATCAATAAAATCTTCTGCATCTGGATGATTAATAGAAACAGACAACATTAAAGCACCTCTTCTACCATCTTGTGCAACCTCTCTTGTTGAGTTTGAATAACGCTCCATAAAAGGAACAATTCCTGTAGATGTTAATGCTGAATTTTTTACCGGAGAACCTTTTGGACGAATGTGTGACAAATCGTGACCAACACCACCTCTACGTTTCATTAACTGAACTTGTTCTTGGTCTATTTTCATGATTCCTCCATAAGAATCAGATTCGCCATTATTACCAATTACAAAACAATTAGATAAAGAAGCAATTTGAAAAGGGTTACCAATTCCTGCCATTGGACTTCCTTGAGGAACGATATATTTGAAGTTTTTTATAACTTCAAAAATTTCTTCTTCTGTTAAAGGATTTGCATATTTTTTTTCTATTCTAGCAATTTCTGATGCAATTCTTTGGTGCATTTGATCAGGAGTGCTTTCATAAATATTATCAGCAGAATCTTTTAAAGCGTATTTATTTAGCCACACAGATGCAGCTAATTCATCGCCTTTAAAATATTTTAATGCAGCTTCTAAAGCTTTATCTCTAGAATATATTTTTTTAGGGGTAAGTACAGTATGAGATTTCATTATATTTTTAGGTAATTAAATTGTTTCTTCGAGGAATAAATATCCCACAAATGTACAACCTAAAAGATGATAATTATCATAAAGTTTTCAATAAAAAACGATAACAAACTACAAATCAAACAACTAAAAACTTATCAACACTAAAAAGTTAACAAATAATTTAATTTTAATAAAAATAATTTGCTTTAATATTCAAAAATTCCGAACTCACTTTTTATAGTTAATTTCTTACTCTGATGAGCATCAGGAGCTAAAGATTCTACACGACCAACAATTTTTGCATCCACATTAAAAGATTTAGAAATCTTAATAATGTCTTCTGCAATTTCTGGCGAAACATACACTTCCATTCTATGTCCGCAATTAAAAACTTGATACATTTCTTTCCAATCTGTTTTTGATTGTTCTTGTATCAATTTAAACAAAGGCGGAATTGGAAACATATTATCTTTTACAATATGTAAATTGTCTACAAAATGTAAAATTTTTGTTTGTGCACCACCAGAACAATGAATCATTCCGTGAACTTTATCTGAATTAAATTCTGATAAGATTTTTTTAATTATTGGCGCATACGTTCTTGTTGGAGACAATACTAATTTACCTGCATCAATTGGTGAGTTTTCAACTTTATCTGTTAGCTTCACATTTCCAGAATACACTAAATCTTCTGGAACCGCAGCATCAAAACTCTCTGGATATTTAGTTGCTAAATATTTATGAAAAACATCGTGTCTTGCAGATGTTAATCCGTTAGAACCCATTCCTCCATTATATTCAGTTTCGTAACTTGCTTGTCCAAAAGATTCTAGACCAACAATTACATCACCAACTTTTATGTTTGCGTTATCAATAACTTCAGAGCGTTTCATTCTTGCAGTTACGGTAGAATCTACAATAATTGTACGCACTAAATCGCCAACATCTGCTGTTTCTCCTCCGGTTGAATGAATGGTAACTCCAAAACCTTTTAAGTCTTCGATTAATTCTTCTGTTCCGTTTATAATTGCTGATAAAACTTCACCAGGAATTTTACTTTTGTTTCTTCCAATAGTTGAAGAAAGCATAATATTATCGGTAGCACCAACACATAATAAATCATCAATATTCATGATTAATGCATCTTGCGCAATGCCTTTCCAAACAGAAATATCGCCAGTTTCTTTCCAATACATGTACGCTAAAGAAGATTTTGTACCTGCCCCATCTGCGTGCATTATTAAACAATAATCATCATCATTTGTTAAATAATCTGGCACAATTTTACAGAATGCTTTTGGAAACAAACCTTTGTCTATATTCTTTATTGCATTGTGAACATCTTCTTTGGATGCAGAAACACCTCTTTGTGCGTATCTTTTAGAAACTTCTTGACTCATATTGTTGTGTTGTGAGTTGCAAATTTAGTCTTTTGATTAAAAAAAAACGATAGAAATCTGTACGAATATTTAAAAGCAAAGACAGGAACTATAACGCAAAGAATGCTGCGATTTTAACAAAAAAAAGACCGGACAAGTTTTAAACCCCGTCAGATCTGTAAATATCTATTGATAAATTTGAAGCACTTCCTTTTTAGTCTTGCAATCTGCGCTAAGGATTGAGCGGTCTGTTTGAGCTCTCCCGCATTTTTTTTTGCGGGAAGCGAGTAGCGAAAGCCTGTAAAAGCGCCCAAATAAAAAATTACAAATTATATTGTAAATAATAACTCTCTATATTTAGTTAATGGCCAAAGATTATCATCAACCATGGTTTCTAATTTATCGCAATTGTAGCGTATTTGCTCAAAAAACGGTTTTACATCATTGCAATACATTTCTGCTGATTTTATGCCCGTAAATTTATTTGCTTTTCGGCGTTCATCTACCATTTTAATACTTAAAGCATTGATTTCTGTAATATGATTTGAGATAGTCATAATTAATTCAATCTGTTCTTGTGCGATATTTTTATATGCTTCTCCAAAAATTTCTTTTAAATTTTTAGTATTTTCTAGCAATGTATTCTGATAAATAATAGCCGTAGGAACTACATGATTCCTTGCAATATCGCCCAAAACCCTGCTTTCTATTTGCAATCGTTTTGTATATTCTTCAATAGCAATTTCAAAACGAGCCTCAAGCTCTACTTTATTCATTACATCCATTTCCTCAAACAAATCAATTGCTTTTTTAGAAATTTTTACTTTTAAAGCCTCTGGTGTTGTTTTATTATTACTTAATCCGCGTTTTTTTGCTTCTTTTTCCCAAGGCTCTCCATAACTATCCCCTTCGAAACGAATTTTTTTAGATTCTTTAATATACTCTCTTAAAACATTAAAAACCGCTTCATCCTTTTTTAAATTTTTAGTATCAATTAAATGATCAACTTCTATTTTAAATTCTTTTAATTGTTTGGCAACAATCGTATTTAAAACAGTCATTGGTTTTGCACAATTTACCCAAGATCCTACTGCTCTAAATTCGAATTTATTTCCTGTAAATGCAAAAGGCGATGTTCTATTTCTATCTGTATTATCTAGTAAAATTTCAGGAATTTTACCAATAATATTCAGTTTTAAATCCGTTTTTTCTTGAGGAGACAACTTCCCTTTTGTTACGTTTTCTAACTCATCTAAAACATTTGATAATTGACTACCAATAAACACAGACATAATTGCTGATGGCGCTTCACTAGAACCCAATCTACGATCATTACTTTCTGATGCAATTGACGCTCTTAACAATTCTTCATATTCGTAAACCGCTTTAATTGTATTTATAAAAAAGGTTAAGAATTGTAAATTTTTCATTGGTGTTTTCCCCGGACTTAATAAATTTATTCCATCAGCAGTAGATAAAGACCAATTATTGTGTTTTGCAGAACCATTGATTCCTGCAAATGGCTTTTCATGAAATAAAACTTTAAATCTATGACGTCTAGCTAGTTTTTGCATCACATCCATCAACAAAGAATTATGATCTACAGCCAAATTAACTTCTTCATAAATAGTCGCTAATTCAAATTGATTTGGAGCAACTTCATTATGTCTGGTTTTTAAAGGAATACCCAACAACATACATTCTTGCTCTAAATCTTGCATAAAGCTCATAGCTCTAGCAGGAATACTTCCAAAATAATGATCATCTAATTGCTGACCTTTTGCTGGCGAATGCCCTAATAAAGTTCTACCTGTCAACAAAATATCTGGTCTAGAAAGTGCCAATGCATCATCAATTAAAAAATATTCTTGCTCCCAACCTAAAGTTGCATATACTTTTGATGCATTTTTATCAAAATATTTGCAAACTGCAGCTGCATGAATATCAACAGCCTGCAAAGCTCTTAATAAAGGAGTTTTATTATCTAAAGCTTCACCTGTATAAGCCACAAAAATTGTAGGAATACACAAAGTTGTTTCATAAATAAAAGCAGGTGATGTTGGATCCCAAGCCGTATAACCTCTTGCCTCAAAAGTATTTCTGATTCCTCCATTTGGAAAACTTGACGCATCTGGCTCTTGTTGAACTAATTGTTCTCCATCAAATTTCTCCATCGCTAAACCGCCATTAATAGATTCAAAAAAAGCATCGTGCTTTTCTGCTGTTGCGCCTGTTAATGGCTGAAACCAATGTGTATAATGAGTTGCACCTTTAGAAATTGCCCAATCTTTCATACTTACAGCAACTTGATCTGCAATTTTTCTATCTATTTTAGTTCCTTTTTCTATGGCATTCATTACACTTTCGTAAGCAGCTCTTGTAAGATACTGTTGCATAGCATATTTGTTAAAAACATTATTACCAAATAACGCAGATCTTTTTTCATTTTCGACGATTTTTAAAGCGTCTCTATTTAATGTTTCCTGTAATGCAGCAAATCTAACTGTTGACATAATATGATTTTTAACTAGTATATTTTATTCTTTAAACAAATATACCCTATAAAAATTAGGGATAAAATTATTTTTAGTTCATTTTATAAAATTTACCCCTATTTTTTTTGATATCTTATCAAAATAATTCATTTTTGTAGTGTTAACATCACATATACAATTATTTACTATGGCAAAAATTAAATTAGAATACATTTGGTTAGATGGATATTTTCCAACTCAGAACATGAGAAGTAAAACCAAAGTTGAAGAACATGACAATTTTCAAGGAACTATCGAAGAACTTGGAATGTGGTCTTTTGACGGATCATCTACTAGACAAGCTTCAGGTGGCGCTTCTGACTGTTTACTTAAACCAGTTGCTATCTATCCAGATCCTGCAAGAATAAATGGTTATTTAGTAATGACAGAAGTTTTAAACGCAGATGGAACTCCACACGTTTCTAATGGTAGAGCTACTATTGATGATGATGATAATGATTTCTGGTTTGGTTTTGAACAAGAATACTTTATCATGGACACTAAAACTCAGTTACCATTAGGTTTCCCTATTGGTGGTTACCCAGCTCCACAAGGTATGTACTACTGTTCTGTTGGGGGTAAAAATACTCATGGTAGACTTTTAGTAGAAAAACATGCTGATTTATGTATTGATGCTGGATTAAATTTTGAAGGTATTAATCAAGAAGTTGCTTCTGGACAATGGGAATTCCAATTGTTTGCAAAAGGCGCTAAAAAAGCAGGTGATGAAATTTGGATTGCTCGTTATTTATTAGATAGATTAACAGAACAATATGGTTATTACATTGATTATCATCCAAAACCATTAGGTAAAGATATGGACTGGAATGGTTCTGGTATGCACGCAAACTTTTCTAATGAAGTCTTAAGAACTTGTGGTTCTGAAGAAATTTATGGTAAAATTTGTGAAGCATTTAGACCTGTTGTAAAAGAACATATTGCTGTTTATGGTGAGTTTAACGATCAACGTTTAACTGGTTTACACGAAACTGCTGCGATTACTGATTTCTCTTGGGGAGTTTCTGATAGAGGTGCTTCAATTAGAATTCCAATTATTGCAGTTGAAAAAGGCTGGAAAGGTTGGTTAGAAGATAGAAGACCAGCTTCTAATGGTGACCCATACAAGATTGCAGGAAGAATTATTAAAACTGTA
This sequence comes from Polaribacter sp. KT25b, assembly GCF_900105145.1. Lineage (NCBI taxonomy): Bacteria > Pseudomonadati > Bacteroidota > Flavobacteriia > Flavobacteriales > Flavobacteriaceae > Polaribacter > Polaribacter sp. KT25b. The sequence continues at coordinate 2,887,138 of NZ_LT629752.1, forward strand.
AAATCTGCTAAGATTTAATTAGTTTAAAATTATAATATAGAAAACTCCGAAATTATTAATAATTTCGGAGTTTTTTTATGCTTAAAAATTTTTAATTATTTGTTTTCTTCTGGCGGAAATCTAGAAATAATTTCTTTTACAAATTCGTTAATTCTAGCTTCTTTTTTTTCTCTATTCTCAATTTTTAAAGCTCCAGTACCAACTCCTTGCCAAACTAATTCTTTTTTCTCTTTATCAATAAAATCTATAAACAAAGTACCTTCTGTATACTGGCTAACATTAATATTATTATTCATACCACTATACATCCATGGACTCCAACCCCAACCAAAACCGTAACCAAAATTGTTATTTTGATTTACATTTACTTTCTGTCTAGATTTTGTAAAAAAGCTCACTAAAAAATCAGGGGATTCAGATTTTGTAAATCCTTTTGCTAATAATTCTGATTCTACTGCTCTTAAAACACGTTTTTTATCTAAATCAGAAATTTCTGCTTTATCAATTCCAGGCTTATAAAAAGCAAATGTTTTATAGCTTACAAAATCTACCTTTGAGTCATAATCAGTAACAACTTTTACAGTATTACAAGAGTATAACACAACGATACTTAGTAATAAAAAAAAACTTTTTTTCATAATGATTAGTTTTTAAGTTAATGAATCTATTAAAGCATCATCTACAACATTAGGAAGCGTAACCTGAAGGTCTTTTTTAACTTTCATAGCTCTTTTAATTGCAAAAACAGCTTGTTTGCTTCTTGCCCAACTTCTTCTAGAAATTCCATTGTTTACATCCCAAAAAAGCATTGATTCTAAACGTTTTGATGCTGACTTAGAACCATCAAGAAGCATGCCAAATCCACCGTTAATTACTTCCCCCCAACCAACGCCACCTCCATTATGAATAGAAACCCAAGTTGCACCTCTAAAACTATCGCCAATTACATTATGAATAGCCATATCTGCCGTAAATTTAGATCCATCATAAATATTAGATGTTTCTCTATAAGGTGAATCTGTTCCTGAAACATCATGATGATCTCTACCTAAAACAATAGAGCCAATTTTTCCTTTTTTAATTGCTTTGTTAAATGCTTTTGCTATTTTAATTCTTCCTTCTGCATCTGCATATAAAATTCTTGCTTGCGAACCAACTACCAATTTATTTTCTTGCGCGCCTTTTATCCACTGAATATTATCAGTCATTTGTTGCTGAATTTCTTCTGGTGAATTCTTTTTTATTTTTTCTAAAACTTTACAGGCAATTACATCAGTTTTAGCTAAATCTTCAGGTTTTCCAGAAGTACAAACCCATCTAAATGGACCAAAACCATAATCGAAACACATGGGTCCCATAATATCTTGAACGTAACTTGGATATTTAAAATCGATATTATTTTCTGCCATAATAGCTGCTCCTGCTCTGCTCGCTTCTAATAAAAAAGCATTTCCATAATCAAAGAAATAAGTTCCTTTTGCAGTGTGTTTATTAATTGCTTTTACATGTCTTCTTAATGTTTCTTGAACTTTTTCTTTAAACAACTTAGAATTTTCTGCCATCATTTTATTAGCATCTTCAAAAGAAATATCAACAGGATAATAACCTCCAGCCCAAGGATTGTGTAATGAAGTTTGATCTGAACCTAAATCTATATGAATATTCTCAACATCAAACTTTTCCCAAACATCAACAATGTTTCCCAAATAAGCGATAGAAACTGTTTCTTTGTTTTCTTTTGCTGATTTCACTTTGGCAACTAATTTATCTAAATCAGTAATTTTTTCATCAATCCAACCTTGATCTAAACGAACTTGCGCAATTTTCGGATTCACTTCTGCACAAACTGTAACACAACCTGCAATAGTCCCTGCTTTTGGTTGCGCGCCAGACATTCCGCCTAAACCAGAAGTTACAAATAAACTTCCTTTTGGCTGTTTTTTAATTTTTCTAAATCCATTTAAAACAGTAATTGTTGTTCCGTGTACAATTCCTTGCGGACCAATATACATATAACTTCCGGCTGTCATTTGTCCGTATTGAGAAACTCCCAACGCATTCATTTTCTCTAAATCATCTGGTTTTGAGTAATTAGGAATTACCATTCCGTTGGTTACCACAACTCTTGGCGCATTCTTGTTGGATGGAAATAATCCCATTGGATGACCAGAATACATGGTTAACGTTTGCTTGTTTGTCATTTCTGATAAATATTGCATCGTTAAAAGATATTGAGCCCAATTCTGAAAAACTGCGCCATTTCCTCCATAAGTAATTAATTCGTGTGGATGCTGTGCAACTGCGTAATCCAAATTATTCTGAATCATTAACATAATTGCTTTTGCTTGTTCAGATTTCCCTGGATATTCTGCAATATCTCTAGCATACATTTTATAAGTTGGTCTAAAACGATACATATAAATTCGACCATATTTTTCTAACTCTTCTAAAAATTCAGTTATTAATTCTGGGTGATGTCTTTCATCAAAATAACGCAAAGCATTTCTTAAAGCTAGCTTCTTTTCATCCGCAGATAAAATATCTTTTCTTTTTGGCGCATGATTTATAGCTACATCATACGCTTTTTTTGGAGGTAATATAGCTGGAATTCCTTGTTTAATTTGTTCTTGAAAAGTCATCTCAAAAGTTTAAAAAGTGATAGTTTTACAAATATATTTCTTTTTTAGAAATCAAATTTTAAAAACAATAAAGATTTACGGTTTTTTTTAAGATTTTCGTAAATTGCAAACCTAAAAATTAACATATATTACGAATGAAACAAATTACACCTTACAAACCTCAACATAAAGTACGTATCGTAACCGCTGCTTCTCTTTTTGATGGACATGATGCTTCTATTAATATTATGCGTAGAATTATTCAATCTACAGGCGTAGAAGTTATTCATCTTGGTCATGATAGAAGTGTTGAAGAAGTGGTAAACTGCGCCATTCAAGAAGATGTAAATGCCATTGCAATGACTTCTTATCAAGGAGGACATAATGAGTATTTTAAATATATGTATGATTTATTACAAGAGAAAGGCACTGGACATATCAAGATTTTTGCTGGTGGTGGTGGCGTAATTCTTCCGGAAGAAATTAAAAATTTGATGGGGTATGGAATTACCAGAATTTATTCTCCTGATGATGGTAGAGAACTTGGCTTACAAGGAATGATTAATGATTTAGTGAAAGCCTCCCTTAATCCCCCACACTCTGCTGAAAAAGTTTGCAATGAAGATGGAGATTGGTTGCTCGAATTAGGAAGTGAAAAGGTTTTAGAAAATTTAAAAAATAAAAATGTTAATACAATAGCAAGATTAATTTCGCTAGCAGAAAATAACCATACAGATTTCAACAAAATTTTCAATAAAGATTGGAACTCCTCCCCTTCGGAAAGGTTGGGAGGAACTCCTGTTTTAGGAATTACAGGAACTGGTGGCGCAGGAAAATCTTCATTAGTTGATGAATTAGTTCGTCGTTTTTTAATAGACTTTCCTGAAAAAACAATCGGTTTAATTTCTGTTGATCCATCAAAAAGAAAAACAGGTGGTGCACTTTTAGGTGATAGAATTAGAATGAATTCTATAAACGATTCTCGTGTTTACATGCGCTCTTTGGCTACTCGTCAATCTAATTTGGCTTTATCTAAACATGTAAACGAAGCTATTGAAGTTTTAAAAGCTGCCGAATTCGATTTGATTATTTTAGAAACTTCTGGTATTGGGCAATCTGATACAGAAATTATAGAACATTCTGATACTTCTTTATATGTAATGACGCCAGAATTTGGAGCAGCAACTCAGTTAGAAAAAATTGACATGTTAGATTTTGCGGACTTAGTTGCTATTAATAAGTTTGATAAAAGAGGTGCTTTAGATGCAGTAAGAGATGTAAAAAAACAATATATGCGTAATAATAATTTGTGGCATATTAATCAAGATGATTTACCTGTTTTTGGAACAATTGCATCTCAATTTAACGATCCTGGAATGAATACTTTGTACAAAAGTATTATGGATAAATTAGTTGAAAAAACTGGAACTGATTTAAAATCAAACATGAAAATCACCAAAGAAATGTCTGAAAAAATCTTTGTAATTCCACCAAAAAGAGTTCGATATTTATCTGAAATTGCAGATGATAATAGAGATTATAATAAAAAAGTTGAAGAACAAGTTAAAGTTGCTCAGAAATTATATGGAATTTATCAAACGATTTTATCTTTAGGTGATAATGTCTGGTCGAGCGCAGTCGAGACCTCTTCACTAACTAAAACTGGACTGGATAATGATGAGATACTTTCTCTCGACTGCGCTCGAGAAGACAAAGAATTTGTAAAACTTTTACTAGCTCAATTCGAAAAAGTTAAAATGAATTTAAATCCATACAACTGGGAAATCATTTTAAACTGGCAAGAAAAGGTAAACAAATATAAAAATCCTATTTATACTTTTAAAGTTCGCGATAAAGAAATAAATATCGAAACACATTCCGAGTCTCTTTCTAATATTCAAATTCCTAAAGTTGCCCTACCAAAATATAAAGCTTGGGGAGATTTATTACGCTGGAATTTACAAGAAAATGTGCCTGGAAAATTCCCTTACACTGCAGGATTATATCCTTTTAAAAGAACTGGAGAAGACCCAACAAGAATGTTTGCTGGTGAAGGTGGCCCAGAAAGAACCAACAGACGTTTTCATTATGTGAGTTTAGGGATGGATGCCAAGAGACTTTCTACTGCTTTTGATTCTGTTACTTTATACGGAAATGATCCTGGTAAAAGACCAGATATTTATGGTAAAATTGGTAATGCAGGCGTTTCAATTTGTTGCTTAGATGATGCTAAGAAATTATATTCTGGTTTTGATTTAAGTCATCATATGACATCAGTTTCTATGACGATTAATGGACCTGCACCAATGTTGCTCGGTTTTTTTATGAATGCTGCCATAGATCAGAATTGTGAGAAATATATTAAAGAACATCAATTAGAAGGTCAAGTAGAAGCTACTTTTACAGAAGTTTATGATTTAAAAGGATTAAAAAGACCAAAATATCAAGGAGAATTACCAGAAGGGAATAATGGTTTAGGTTTACTACTTTTAGGTTTAACCGGTGATTTGGTTTTACCTTCGGATGTTTATCAACAAATAAAAACAGACACTTTAGCGCAAGTTAGAGGAACTGTACAAGCCGATATATTAAAAGAAGATCAAGCGCAAAATACCTGCATCTTTTCTACAGAATTTGCACTTCGGTTAATGGGTGATGTGCAAGAATATTTTATCGAAAAACAAGTACGTAACTTTTATTCGGTTTCTATTTCTGGATATCATATTGCAGAAGCTGGCGCTAACCCAATTACACAATTAGCATTAACGTTATCTAACGGATTTACCTATGTTGAGTATTATTTAAGTCGCGGAATGGACATTAATAAATTTGGTCCAAACTTATCATTTTTCTTTTCTAACGGAATTGATCCAGAATATTCTGTAATAGGAAGAGTTGCTCGCAAAATTTGGGCAAAAGCAATGAAGAATAAATACGGAGCAAATTCTAGAGCTCAAATGTTAAAATATCATATTCAGACTTCTGGACGTTCTTTACACGCGCAAGAAATCGACTTTAACGATATTAGAACTACACTTCAAGCTTTATATGCAATTAACGATAATTGTAATTCTTTACACACAAATGCCTACGATGAAGCCATTACAACTCCTACAGAAGAATCTGTAAGAAGAGCCATGGCGATTCAGTTAATCATTAATAAAGAATTAGGTTTAACGAAGAATGAAAACCCGATTCAAGGTGCTTTTATTATCGAGGAATTAACAGATTTGGTTGAAGCTGCTGTTCTAGAAGAGTTTGATAGAATTACAGAACGTGGAGGTGTTTTAGGCGCTATGGAAACCATGTATCAACGTTCTAAAATACAAGAAGAAAGTTTGTATTACGAAACTTTAAAACACAATGGAGATTTCCCTATTATTGGTGTAAATACTTTTTTAAGTTCTAAAGGATCACCAACTGTTCAGCCTGCAGAAATTATTCGTGCAACTGATGAAGAAAAGCTACATCAAATTAAAACGAAAGAGCTATTAAACAAAATAAATCCAAAGAAAGTTGAACAACAAATTACAATTTTACAAGAAGCTGCAATTCAGAATGAAAATTTATTTGATAAGCTAATGGAAGCTACTAAAGTTTGTTCTTTAGGACAAATTACAGATGCTTTGTTTAAAGTTGGTGGACAATATAGAAGGAATATGTAGAAGAAAACGCACGGCTTTAGATAAAATATAAATCCGCACACTTTATGCGGATTTTTTTTATCTTTAAATTAAAAATAAAAACACATGAATATATTAGGAATTGGCTCTAGAATTAATCATTCAGAATTTGGGTTAGGTGTTGTTACAAATGTAACCAGCAAACATTATTGGGTAACTTTTATAAAAGACGGCTTAGAAACCATAGATATTGATAGCGATTTTGAAGTAATTGAAGCTGTAGAAGACGAAGTTGATACAATTAGTTTTTATGAGGTTGAAAAATCACTAAAAACAATTTTACAAAAATGGAGCGATGTTACCCAAATTTCGCCTATTGCAGATCGTTGGAAAAAAGGAACCCTAATTTTAAGGCCTGCTGATTCTAATCTTGCTGATAAAGAAATACCAATTGATACTTTTTTTCATAAAATTGTGATGGTTAGAGACAGAATTAGAGTAATGGAACAAAAAATAAATGCCAGCAAAACCCTAGTAGATCAAGATAAAATTGATTTGCAACAATACATCACCAGAATTTATGGAAGTTTAACTACTTTTAACGTGTTGTTTAAAGTAAAATCTGACCATTTTGTAGGAGAAAGATCTAAATAATGCATCTTTTTAAGTTGAATAGTGTCTATTTTAAAAATAAAAATGGACAATCAACTTTTAAAAAAAACCTTTTATCGTCACTTAAAATTAGGAAAATCAGCATTAAAAAAGAATAATTTTAAAAATGCTTTTTATCATTTTGAAAACACACACATTCTTGGACAAAAACATGTAGTTAGACATACAGTTAGTCATTATTGGATGCTTCTTTTTGCGATAAAATCAAAAAACAGAAAAGAAATCATAGGTCAATTATTTAGAATTATTGCATCAATATTATTTACTTTAGTGTGGGTTCCAAAAGGAAATACTGGTGGAACAAATGTTTCTCCCATCAAAAAAATGCCAATTAGAAAAGAATTGAAAAAATATTTTTAGTTTAATGCATCTTTTTAAATAATGTGAAGTCTATTATATGAACATTAAAAAATAATATCATGAAAAATAATAATTGTAGTTGTAATTGTGAAGGTTGCAAAACCGGATATTGTAAAAATTGTACTTGCGAAAATTGTTCTTGTAACAATTGTAATTGTTAACTAATTGCCTTCTTAAGCGCCGTCGAAAGATTTTAATTCTCGATTGCGCTTAAACAGACATTAAGAGAAACTGAAATAAATTCAATTTTTCGAAATATAAATAATTATCATGACCACAAATCAAGTTTGGACAACCTATTCTGAAGATTTAAAAAGATTTATCATCAGCAAAGTAAAAGATGTTACTATTGCTGACGATATTTTACAAGATACATTTATTAAAATCCACACAAAACTACATACTTTAAAAGACATTACTAAATTAAAATCTTGGTGTTTTACGGTGGCAAGAAATTCAATTTTAGACTACTGGAAATCTACAAATAAAACTTTTGAAATTGCTAATTTTGAAGCTGAAACAGAAATAATAGAAAACTCGCACACAGAAAAAGATTGCTTAAGAGGCATCTTAAAACACTTACCTAAATTATATAGAGATCCTTTGTTTTTATCTGATATAAAAGGATTAAAACAACAAGAAGTTGCAGATCAATTACATCAAACTTTATCAACTACTAAATCTCAAATTCAGCGTGCAAGAAAATTAATTGCACAAGGATTTATGGATTGTTGCGGATTTACCGTAAATGAAGAAGGAAACCTTGTTGGTGAAATTCAAGAAAAAGAAGACTGCAAAGTTTGTAATTATAATTAACAAATAGTTGTATTTTTTTTTATTAACTTAGCTGATATAATAAATTATACAAAAAAAATCAGCAAAATGAAAACACTTAAAAAAGAAGACATTAGTCAAGAAGTATTTGATTTATATGATGATTACGCACATAATAAAATAGATAGAAAAACATTTCTTAAAAAACTATCTTTATACGCAGTTGGCGCAATTACATTGCCTGCTTTATTAAGTTTTATTTCTCCTAATTATAAAGATTCTATTGTAGTAAAATCTAACGATCCAAGACTAAAATCAGAAACTATAAGTTACGATTCTCCAAAAGGAGGCCTTAAAATGAAAGGTTTATTATCTATCTTAAAAAATACTACCGAAAAAGTACCTGGAATTATTGTTGTTCATGAAAACAGAGGCTTAAACCCTTATATAGAAGATGTTAATAGAAGAGTTGCTTTAGAAGGTTTTATTTCTTTGGCTCCAGATGCATTATCGCCAATGGGCGGTTATCCTGGTAATGATGATGACGGAAGAGCAATGCAGAAGAAAAGAAGTCAAAGTGAAATGCTAGAAGATTTTATTGCCGGATATAATTATTTAAAATCTCATAAAAATTGTAACGGAAAAGTAGCTGTTGTCGGTTTTTGTTTTGGTGGATGGATTTCTAATATGATGGCTGTAAGATTGCCAGATTTAGCTGGTGCAGTTCCGTATTATGGAAGACAGCCAGAAAAAGAAGATGCTGCCAAAATTAAAGCGCCTTTGTTATTGCAATATGCAGATTTAGACAAAAGAGTAAATGCTGGTTGGCCTGAATTTGAAAAAGTTTTAAAAGAAAATAATATTGAGCATGAAGCCTATTTTTATGCTGATGTAAATCATGGTTTTCATAATAATACAACGCCAAGGTATGATGAAACTGCTGCAGATTTATCTTGGGAAAGAACACTTGCTTTTTTTAATAAACATTTAAAAGAATAATTTTAAGTACTTTTATCCTTTTAAATATTTAAGGTGAAAAAGAAAACACTTATCAGCAAAGAATTAGACGATTTTTACAACAAAGCTTCAGAAGAAACCCGACTTGAAAAAGGTATGGGGATTTTTGAATTCGAACGTATTAAAGAACTTATAGAACCTCATATTTCTAATCCAAATAGTACAATTATTGATGTTGGTGGCGGAACAGGGAAATACTCTGAATGGTTAGCAAAAAAAGGACATGTTGTTCATTTAATTGAACCTGTTTTAAAGCACATAAAACTCGCAGAAAAAAGAGCCAATAAATTAAAGAATCCGTTTTCTGTTGCTATTGGTGAAGCTAAAACATTGCCTTTTAAAAATGAAACTGCCGATTTAATTATTTTACACGGACCTTTATATCATCTTCAAAAAAGAGAAGATAGAGTTGCTACTATTTTAGAAGCTAAAAGAGTACTTAAAAAAGGCGGAATTATTTTAGGCTTCGCAATTAATGCAACTGCTTCTACTGTGGTTGGCTTGATGAATGGAATGATTCATGCAAATTCATTTTTTGATATGTGCAAAGCAGAGTTAACATCGGGAATTCATAATGCACCAAAAGACTTTCCTTTTTTGTTAGCGGATGCTTTTTATCACAAACCAGCAGGATTAAAAGCAGAGTTTTTAGAGCAAAACCTACACTTTATCAATCTTTTTGCTGTTGAAGGAATGATTTGGCTAGACAATGAATACTTTGCAAATATGTTGGATAAAAGAAAATCAAAGACTTTAAAAGCGTTGCAAACTTTAACTCAGAATGACGAATACTTGTTGCCATTTAGTCCACACATGATGATTGCCGTTAAGAAATAGTGGAAAATGTAACCAACAAAGAAAAGTATTGGAATGTTTGCTCAACCTGTAAAGGAATTGGCAAAAAGAGAAAGAGCGTTCGAAAAAATATACGATTAGCGTATCAGAAGGAATTCGAATTCTTTGAAAAATCAAATGGTAAAATAGCTGCACCCATTAAACCTAAAGGAGTTTTACAAGCTTGTGCAAATTGTAAAGGAACTGGTTTAATTCAATCTAATTATAAACCAATTGTAAACAACGAAAAATATCCACATGTTGCCATTATTGGTGGCGGAATTGGCGGAGTAGCATTAGCTGTAGCTTGTTTACATCGAGGAATTCCTTTTACATTGTATGAACGCGACATCAATTTTGATGCTCGATCTCAAGGTTACGGACTTACTTTACAACAAGCAAGTAAAGCTATGGCAAGTTTAGGAATTCTCTCTTTGGACAAAGGAATCACCTCAACTAGACACGTGGTTCACACTACTGATGGAACTATTATTGGAGAATGGGGAATTAGAAAATGGGGAAGATCAGGCAAAAAAGCAGCAGCAAAACACACAAATATTCACATTGCTAGACAGTCATTGCGTTTGGCTTTATTAGAACAATTGGGTGAACATAAATCTTTAAAATGGGGACATCAATTATTAAGTTTTGAAGAATCAGAAGAAAAAAATGTTTCGCTAAAATTTCAAGTAAAAGATAAAATACTAAACGAAAAAGCAGATATTGTTATTGGTGCAGATGGAATTCGAAGTACCGTAAGAAAGTTATTAATTGGTGATGAAAAAAACCCTTTACGTTACCTCGACTGTATTGTAATATTAGGAATTTGTCCTTTAAAAAATCTTACAAATATCGAAAGTCCACTTTTAGATTCTGAAACCGTTTTTCAAACTGCAAATGGCAATGAACGAATCTATATGATGCCTTACGATGCTGATTCTATTATGTGGCAACTTAGTTTTCCGTTATCAGAAAAAGAAGCTAAAGCCTTAAACACTTTGGGCGCAAAAGCACTAAAAGCAGCAGCTTGCAAAAGAACGCAATGGCACAACCCTATTCCTCAAATTGTTGCTGCAACAAAAGAATCACAAATTTCTGGATATCCTGTTTATGACAGAGAATTACTAAAACCTGAATTACTAGAAAAAGGAACTAAAGTTACACTGATTGGAGATGCAGCTCACCCAATGAGCCCGTTTAAAGGTCAAGGCGCAAATCAAGCTTTATTAGATGCGTTAAGCTTGGCTAGAACAATTACAAAAAACTACAATTCTTCCTCTCTTTTCAAAGATGTTGGTTTGATCAAAAAAGTATTATCCGATTTTGAATCTGAAATGATAAAACGAAGTGCTTCTAAAGTAAAAGGTTCTGCAGAAGCTGCAAAATTATTACATTCGGAAATGGTACTTAAAGAAGGAAATGGCCCTAGAGGAAAACATCGAAAATAATTAAATACCAAATATTTAGTTGAAACGATTTGTAATTATTTCCTTTTGTTTAAAGTAATTATTTATTATTAGAAATAATAAATTTTAATAAAAACGTTTCAAACCTACTAACAACAACTATTTTTGTTTTATGAAAAAACAAGTTGCAATTATTGGTGGTGGACCATCTGCTTTTTTATTGGCTGCTTTTTTAGATGCAAAAAAATTTAAAATTACAATCTATGAGAAAAACAAAACTTGTGGACGTAAATTTTTAGTTGCAGGTAAAGGCGGTTTTAACTTAACACATTCAGAATCGGTTGAAAAACTTATAAAACGCTACACATCAGACGGTTTTTTAGACGAATCTTTACTGAATTTCACCAATACTGATTTTAGAAACTGGCTTGATCTAATAGGAATTCCAACATTTACAGGAAGCAGTAAAAGAGTGTATCCAAAAGAAGGAATTAAACCAATAGAAGTGCAGAATGCAATTCTAAAACATCTTAAAGAAAAAGGTGTTATTATAAACTATGAACAAACTTTTTCTGATTGGGATGATGCTACTAATCCTATTATTAATAATACATCAATTCAAACAGATTATACCGTTTTTTCTTTAGGAGGAGGAAGTTGGAAAATTACGGGTTCTGATGGAAGTTGGTTAGATATTTTTTCTGAAAAAGGAATTAAAACAAAACCATTTCAGGCATCAAACTGTGGTTATCAAATTGATTGGAAACCTGAGTTTATTAAACAACACGAAGGAACTCCTTTAAAAAATATTGCTATTTATTGCAATAAAGTTATACAGAAAGGAGAAGCTGTTATTACTAAATTTGGATTAGAAGGAAATGCCATTTATGGCTTGAGTCCACAGATTAGAGAACAATTGAATACAAATGGAACGGCAACTATTTTCATTGATTTTAAACCCTCGTTAACTTTAGAAAATATTCATTCTAAAATAAAAAATACTATTTATAAAAACACAACTCAAATCTTAAAGAAAGAGCTTAAACTTAGTGAAGCTCAAATCAATTTATTAAAAACCTATCTTTCTAAAGAGTCATATTTAAATACAGAATCATTAGTAAAAAACATCAAAAAATTTCCATTAGAAATAATAAATACAGCACCAATTGACGAAGCAATTTCTACAGTTGGCGGAATTGATTTAACCGCAATTTCCGAGAATTTTGAACTTAAAAAAATACCCAATCAATTTTGTATTGGCGAAATGTTAAATTGGGATGCTCCAACTGGTGGATATTTATTACAAGCTTGTGCAAGTATGGGTGTACATTTAGCAAATCATTTAAACAAAACGAACTAAATTTCATCAAACTTATAAGCAATAATTATTTAAAAAGTTAGCTTACCTCCTCTTTTTACTTTTAGCTCTACTTACCTTTTTCTTTCTTCTATTAAAAGGAACGGCGTCATCAAAAGTATTCTTAGTTCCTTTTGCTTGTTTGTTCTTTTTCCAAGAATTATTTTCTGGTAATAAAACGTTTAACAAATCTTGTCTTCCAACTTTATTTAAGGTATTTCTAATCCAATCTTTATTTTCTTTTTTATACCAAAAGAAAAATTTATGTTGATCTTCACGCTCCTTTTTAGTCTTAGGAGTTTTGGTCGGTTTTAATGTATATGGATGATAACCAGAATAATAAATCACAGTTGCAACAGTCATTGGCGTTGGTGTAAAACCCTGAACTTGTTCTAACTGAAAGCCCATATCTTTGGTTTCTGCAGCCAAATTTGCCATATCTTCTACTTCACTTGCTGGATGGCTAGAAATAAAATATGGAATCAATTGTAGGTTTAATTTTTTCTTGATATTGATTCTGTCAAAACGCTCTTTAAACATGTGAAAATATTTAAAAGACGGTTTACGCATCAATTTTAAAACCGGATCAGAAGTATGTTCTGGTGCAACTTTTAATCTCCCAGAAATATGTTTGGTCATTACCTCTTCTGTGTATGCATCTAATTCTTTTGGATCTGCGTTTTTATTAAACTCAGGCACTAACATATCATGACGAATTCCACTTCCAATAAACGATTTTTTAATCTTCGGATGTTTATCAACCGCTTGATATAATTCCGTTAAAGGTTTGTGAGAAGTATCTAAATTAGAACAAATTACAGGAGAAATACAACTTGGCGCAACACATTTATCGCAAATAGATTGTACTTTTCCTTTCATCTGATACATATTTGCAGAAGGCCCACCAATATCAGATAAATAACCTTTAAAATCTGGCATATTTGCCACTTTATCTATTTCTTTTAAAACAGATTCCTGACTTCTACTTGCAATAAATTTACCTTGATGTGCAGAAATTGTACAAAAACTACAACCTCCAAAACATCCTCGGTGAATGTTGATAGAAAATTTAATCATTTCAAACGCAGGGATTGGTCCACGCTTATTATATTTTGGATGCGGTAAACGTGTAAAAGGCAAATCGAAAGAAGCATCAATTTCTGTCTCGGTCATTGTTGGGCAAGGCGGATTTATCACCAAAGTTTTCCCATTAATATCTTGTAAAATTCTACGGGCTTTTAATTTATTCGATTCTTGCTCAATCACTTTAAAGTTTGATGCAAATGTTTTTTTATCAGCCAAACAAGCCTTATGAGAATTTATCGTTACATCTTCCCAATCGTTTACTACAGGTAATTTTTCTTTCTTTTCATCAATTAAAACAGCCGTTTGTTTAATGTTTTTTAAACTAGAAAACGGAACCCCTTTTTGCAATAATTCTACAATTTCACGCAATGGCTGTTCTCCCATTCCGTAAACCAACATATCTGCTTTAGAAGTTTCTAAAATAGAAGGTAATAATTTATCAGACCAATAATCATAATGTGTTACACGTCTTAAAGAAGCTTCAATACCACCAATTAAAACAGGAATATCAGGAAACTTTTCTTTTAATATTTTAGAATACACAGAAGTTGCATAATCTGGTCTAAAACCTTTATCGCCATTTGGTGTATAAGCATCTTTATCTCGGCGTTTTTTACTTGCCGTATAATTAGAAACCATCGGATCCATACAACCACCTGTAACACCAAAAAACAAACGAGGTTTTCCTAATTTTTCAAAATCTTGTAAATTATCATTTACACTTGGCTGTGGCACGATTGCAACTTTTAAGCCATAACTCTCTAAAATTCTACCAATTACTGCAGGTCCAAATGATGGATGATCTACATAAGCGTCTCCACTAAACAAAATCACGTCTAGTTCTTCCCAACCACGAATTTTAACTTCTTTGTTTGTAGTTGGTAACCAGTCTGTTAATTGATGTTTTTTTGTGCCTTCCATATTTTGCAAAAATACAAGAATTTTAATTTACAAAATAGTATTGATTTACTTTAAATTTTAAAATAATTTATATAAAAAAACTGATAAACTCTTATACATTTATGCCAAAAAAAATATGATACTAAAATCCCTTATGCTAGTATGCACTTTTCTGTGCTTATCCCTTAACTCTCAAGACCTTTTTAAAAAAGGATATATTATTGATAAGTCTAACAAAAAAACTGAATGTCTTATTAAAGATTTAGACTGGAAAAATAATCCATCTGAAATTGAATATAAAATTTCTGGCTCTGAAAATATTTTTATTGGTAATTATGATAATATAAACGAATTTAAAGTTTATAATTCATCAAAATATGTGTTTTTTGAAGGAGATATAGAAAAATCTAGTTTAAGCTTAAACCTTATTGGTAAAGAAAGAAATCCGAATTTTGTAACAGAGAAAATATTTCTTAAAGTTTTAGTTGATGGTAAAGCAATGCTTTATTCTTATACTGGTTCTAATTTATATAAATACTTTTATCAAAAAGAAAATTCTGGAATTTCTCAACTTATTTACAAGAAATTTTTAATTGGTAATTCTCAAACTGATGTTGGAATTAATAATAAGTATAAACAAACACTTCTAAATAAATTAACTTGCAACACTATTTCTGAGAAGGATTTTTTAAGACTAGATTACACGGCAAAAAGCCTTACTAATTTATTTATTAAGTATAATACATGTGTAAATCCAAGTTTTATCAATACTATTTCAAAAAAAAGAAAGGGTAAATTTAATTTCTATGTTAAAGGAGGCCTAACCTATTCTAATTTGATTGCAAATAATAAACCTAACTCCAATTTGAACTCTGATTATGGGTATAAATTAGGATATAGTTTAGGTTCTGAATTTGAATATATCTTCCCTTTTAATAATAATAAATGGTCATTCCTTTTTGAACCAACCTATAATAGTTATGAATCTGATATTATTTTAGAGTCTTCTACCTTTAGTGGAGGAACATTAGATGTAAAAGCAGACTATACATCTATTGATTTAACATTTGGTCCTAGATATTATTTCTCCTTAAAAAATAAAGAATCTAAATTATTTGCCAATATATTTATCGTTTTTTCAAAACCAATCTCGAGTTCACTGAAGGCAACAAATAGGAATGACAATCTTTATAATTTGGAAGTGAAAGGACTTACACCAAATGCAGCCTTAGGTTTTGGTTATTTATTAAATGATGAATATAGTTTTGAACTCAGATATCGTATAGATAGAAATATTATGTCAGATTTCTTAAGTTGGCAAGCAAATTATGGCGGTTTAAGTTTACTTTTCGCATATAAAATATTTTAGCTTTTTTTAAAGATTTGTTATTACTAAATGAGTAGCTTCATCTAAATCTATAGAAATTGCTTTTAACTAAATTGAGCTCTCAATAGAAATATTTTTTTCATTTCAAACAATCAAGGAATCTTTTCTGATATCAAAATCAGGAAAGATTTCTCGTATTATGTCAATATCCAAAAAGATAGAATAAAAAAAATATATAAACCTATTTCTTACAAATACAAAGTGTTATGAGAACATAAGGTTATAAATGTTACTTAATTATCATTTATAATAATAAAAAACAGCACATAAAATTATTTACAATTCTCTAAAAAATAATTAAATAAAAAATACTATATTTGGTTTACCAATTTGGTAAACCAATAAATACTAAAACTTATGAAAAAACATTATTCTAAATTAAAGGCTTTTAGTTTTTTAATTTTATTACTTGCATCTTCATCATTAATAGCTCAAACCTACAATGATGCAGATGATCTTGCAGACGCAGTTAATGATGCTACAAACGGAGGTACTTTTATAGTTGCAAATGGATCTTATAATGATTTTGAAGTTTCTTTCGAAAAAGTAGCTACAGAAGAAAACCCTATTATTGTAAAAGCAGAAACTGTTGGTGGTGTAACTTTAACAGGCGAATCGGCTTTTAGACTTAAAAAATCGGCTTTTATAACCATAGAAGGTTTTGTAATTGATGCTAACGGAGACAATACTTTAGTAAAATTAGAAGGCTGTAATAATATTAGAATTAGCAGAAATGTTTTTGAATTAGCTACTACAGAATCTATAAAATGGGTTTATATTGGTGGTGTTTGGGACGATAAAACATATCCATTTACATACCCAAGTCATCATAATAGAATAGATCATAATATTTTTCAAAATAAAAATACACCTGGTCATTATATTACTGTTGATGGTAGCACAGATGAAAGTACAGATGTAGCTTATCAATCTCAATATGACAGAATTGATCATAACTATTTTAAAAACAATAGTCCAAGAGCTGTAAATGAACAAGAATCAATAAGAGTTGGTTGGAGCGAAATGTCTGCATCTAGTGGTTTTACAACTGTAGAGTTTAATTTATTTGAGGAATGTGATGGTGATCCAGAAATTGTTTCTATAAAATCTAGCGATAATATTATAAGACACAATACTTTCTTAAAAAGTTATGGAACTTTGTCTTTAAGACACGGAAATAGAAATCGTGTAGAAGGTAACTACTTTTTTGGTGGCGATAAAGCTATTGGAACTTCACCAGATGGCGCAACTCTTTATACTGGCGGAATTAGAATTTACGGAAAAGATCATGTAATTATCAACAATTATATGCAAGGTTTAAATGGTACAAAATGGGACGCTCCTATTACACTAACACTTGGAGATGCAGAAGAAGGAAACTCTAATTTAACTAAACATTTTAGAGCTGATAATGTTTTAATTGCATATAATACTTTGGTTGATAATAGCCACGGAATAGAAATTGGTTTTGATAATAACGGTAGTTATAGCAAAGATTTAAAAGATGTTACTATTGCAAATAATTTAATTACCGGATCAGAAAATTCTTTGGTTGCTATTATTGATGGAAATGATCAAGGAAATAATATTACTTGGGAAAGTAATTTGTTTAATCCAACAGGCACAGCAACTACCATTGCAGATGCAACAACTACTTCTTTTACAGCATCTATGGTTAAAGAAGAAAATCCGTACATAGTTTCTGAAAGCTATAATGATTATACAATTTGGAAAACTACAGATTCTTCTCCAACTTATTTAAGCGGAGTGAATTCAGAAAATATAGATTTTGATATTGAGGGACAATCTAGACCTATATTAAGTAATCCTGGAGCAGATCATTTTAGTACAGAATCAAAAAGATACATGCCTTTAAAACCTACTAATGTTGGACCAAATGCTTATGAAACAGACGAAAATTTAGAAAGCTTATACCTTTCTACAATTTCTAATTTTGATGCTATAGAAGGAACACAAACAATTACCGTTACAGCAAATGTAGATTGGTCTACTTCTACCGATAGTTCATGGATTACTATTTCACCAGTTTCAGGTTCTAACAATGGCTCTTTTGATGTTACCGTTTCTGCAAATACAGAATATACAGAACGTACAGGTAAAGTAACTATAACTGGTGGAGATTTAACTAGATTTCTAAATATTACACAATCAGCAGCAGATCCAAAGTCAAACTTAACTCTTATCAATGATGCTTCAGAAAACGATCATGTTGTTGTTAATTACGTTTTTGCAGAAGAAATAGATGCCGATAAAGATAAAAACAATATAGCTGAACATAGTTTAGATAAAGATTTTGATACACAATGG
Organism: Polaribacter sp. KT25b; assembly: GCF_900105145.1. NCBI lineage: Bacteria > Pseudomonadati > Bacteroidota > Flavobacteriia > Flavobacteriales > Flavobacteriaceae > Polaribacter > Polaribacter sp. KT25b. Next base: position 2,905,500 of record NZ_LT629752.1, read on the forward strand.
TCTGGTGAAGGTGTCCCAGGAGAAATTATTTATGATTTAGGAGGTACATTTGATTTACAATTGGTAGATTTTGCTGCAACAAACGGCAAAACATACGAATTTCAAATTTGGGTTTCTAAAACAGGTACAGATGCAGCAGATTTTATTAATGCTTATGCTACTAACGATAATTTAGTTAGCAATTCTGATGGAACTTTTAAAGGCTTTATGTTTCCTACTGTTGCAACAGATACAAAATATGTAAAAATTGTTGGTTACGGCCAACCAGCTAGACCTAGTAATTGGAATACAATTACAGAAATAGAATTTTATAAAACAAAAACGTTAGCTGTAAATAATACAGATTTAGCTGATGAAATTACGCTGTATCCAAATCCTACAAACAGTCAACTAAATATTAAAATTAGCAAAAGAAATATAAGTCAAGTTCAAATCTTTAGCGTTAATGGAAAAAAGGTTTTTGAAACTAAAATAGACACTCAAAAATCAGAAATAAATATGGATGTTTCTAAACTTGCAAAAGGAGCATATTTTGTATTAATTTCTGATAACAATAATTCTAAAACATCAAAAACTGTAATTATTAAATAAAACTCTAAGGCAAAAAATAAGGATTCTAAAGAAAAATTTAGGTTGAATAATAGTGCAATTGTGTAATTTAACATCCTAAGAAATACATTTTATGTTAAGTTTTGTAAATTTACTTTTCAAATTCAGCAAATCTTACCATGAAAAAACAAATTTTTAGAATCCTTATTGTAGCCTTTTCTTTTACTTTTTTTATAGGCTGTAATCAAAAATCAAAAAAGGAAGAAAAAAAAGACACCTATGTAATTGACAACTACACCAAAAAAGAAGTTGATATTACTATGAGAGATGGAGTTAAACTCCACACAACTATCTACACTCCAAAAGATAAAAGCACAACATATCCTATTTTAATGCAAAGAACCCCTTATAGTTCTGCGCCTTATGGTGAAGGAAAAATGAAATCCAAAATTGGCCCAAATGTTCATTTAATGAAAGAAGGCAACATTGTGGTGTATCAAGATGTTCGTGGTCGTTGGATGAGCGAAGGCGTTTATGATAACATGCGCGCATACATTCCAAATAAAAAAGAAAATCAATCTGATGAAGTTTCTGATACATACGACACTATAGATTGGTTAGTAAAAAACGTAGAAAACAATAATGGAAATGTTGGTACTTGGGGAATTTCGTATCCTGGTCATTATGCAACAATTTCTGCAATTGATGCACACCCAGCTTTAAAAGCAGCTTCACCTCAAGCTTGTATTGGCGATTTTTTCTTTGATGATTTTCATCATAATGGCGCATTTTTACTAAGTTATTTTAGAGCAATTTCTTTATTTGGAACCTACAAAGACACACCAACGGATACTTCTTGGTATTCTTTTCCAAAAATGGTTTCACAAGATCAATATCAATTTTTCTTAGATAAAGGTCCTTTAAAAAACTTAAACGAATTTTTTCAATATGATAAATTAGATGTAAACTCAACAGCGTCAAAAGATAAAATTGACGATTTTTTCTGGAAAGAAATTGTTGAGCATCCTAATTATGATTCTGTTTGGCAAAGCAAGGGAATTATTCAGCATATGGATAAAGTTCCATCAACAGTAGCAACGATGATTGTAGGTGGAGAATTTGATGCAGAAGATTTATACGGACCTTTAGAAACCTATAAAGGAATAGAAAAAAATGGAAAAGACAATTACAACACCTTGGTTTTTGGCCCTTGGGATCATGGAAAATGGGCAAGTTCTAGAGTTAAGAATGACGTTGGTAATTATTATTTTGGAGATTCTATTTCGTTAAAATTCCAGAAAGAAATTGAAACAAAATTCTTTAATCATTTCTTAAAAGGAAATGGAGATAAAAATTCTGGTTTACCAGAAGCTTACGTTTATGATTCTGGTAAAAAAGAATGGAAATCTTTTAATTCTTGGCCTCCTAAAAATGTAATGAAACAAGATTGGTTTTTATCAGAAGATCAAGAATTAACAGCTACTAAAAAATCAATATCAGAAATTAAATTTATTAGCGATATAAAACATCCTGTTCCGTACTCAGAAGACATTAAAACCGTTTTTACGCCAAGAAAATACATGACAGACGATCAGCGTTTTGCTGCAAGAAGACCTGATGTGTTGGTTTTTGAAACAGAAATTCTATCCGAAGATTTTACATTGGCAGGAGATATTTTAGCAAAATTAAAAGTAGCAACAACAGGAACTGCAGCAGATTGGATTGTAAAAGTAATTGATGTTCATCCTTTAGATACTAAAGAAAATAATGACAAGTTACAAGACCATTTAAAAATGAGCAACTATCATTTAATGGTTAGAAGCGAAGTTTTACGTGGTCGTTTTAGAAACAGTTTTGAAAACCCAGAACCTTTTACTCCTAACAAAAAAACAGCTGTAAATATTAAACTACAAGATGTTTTTCATACGTTTAAAAAAGGTCATAAAGTGCAAATTCAGGTACAAAGCACTTGGTTTCCTTTAATAGATTTAAATCCGCAAACGTATGTTAATAATATTTACAAAGCAGACGAAAAAGATTTTAAAACACAAACGCATACAGTTTTCACAGATTCTAGCATCGAATTCTCAGTATTAAAATAATTCAATAAATTTAAACATGACAAGTAAAATCAAATTTCAATTTTTAATTTTATTTCTAATTGCATTTTCTATAAATGCACAAGAAAAAGCAGTACCCGTTTTTAAAGATGGAGAGGCTCAAATTGTAGAAGCCTTTAACGATCCTGAAAAATGGATTCGTACAGATTTATGGGTAGAAACAACTTTTGATTCTGACGGAGATGGAAAATTAGACAGAATGCACGTAGATGTAACCAGACCAGCACAAACAGAAACTGAAGGTTTAAAATTACCGGTAGTTTATGAATCTAGCCCCTATTATGCAGGAGTAGCAGGAAATGCTCCTGGTTTATTTTGGGAAGTAAAACACGAAATTGGTGCAAAAGAAAAACCAAGAACACATGTTGAAGTTCAAAGAAGAGGCGTACGTCCAATTATTTCAAATTCGCAAGTTAAAACTTGGGTTCCTAGAGGTTATATTGTAGTACATTCTTCATCACCAGGAACAGGTTTATCAGACGGAGCGCCAACTGTTGGTGGAGATAATGAATCTTTAGCGCCGAAAACAGTTATCGATTGGTTAAACGGTCGTGCAAAAGGGTTTACTTCTAGAGAAGGAAATGAAACTATAACTGCATTTTGGGCTACAGGAAAAGTGGGAATGACAGGAACTTCTTACAACGGTACAATTCCTTTAGCGGCAGCAACAACTGGCGTTAAAGGTTTAGAAGCAATTATACCTGTTGCACCAAATACTTCTTATTATCATTATTATCGTTCAAACGGTTTAGTGCGCTCTCCAGGAGGTTATTTAGGCGAAGACATTGATGTTTTATACGATTTTATTCACAGTGGAAAAGAAGAGAACCGAGCTCGTAATAATAAAATTATTAGAGACACTGAAATGGCTAACGGAATGGATAGAATGACAGGAGATTATAATGATTTTTGGGCTGGACGTGATTATTTAAATGATATGAAACCTATGAAAGCTGCATTATTAATGTCTCATGGTTTTAATGATTGGAACGTAATGCCAGAACATAGTTACAGAATTTATAAGAAAGCATCAGAAATGGGCTTGCCCACTCAAATTTATTATCATCAAAATGGACATGGAGGACCACCACCAATAACAATGATGAATCGTTGGTTTACACATTTTTTACATGGCATTGATAATGGCGTAGAAAATGATGCAAAAGCGTGGATTGTTAGAGAAGATGACAAAACCAATGCACCAACTGCTTATAAAAACTACCCTAATCCTGATGCAAAACCGGTTACCTTATATTTAGAAGCTGGCGCGCCAAAAGCTGGAAATTTATCAACTGATAAATCAAAATCTAAGGGAGAAGAAACCTTGGTAGATAATTATTCCTTTTCATCAGAAATGTTAGCGCAAGCAGATTATACAAATCATCGTTTATTATATGTTACTCCGGTTTTAAAAGAAGATCTTCATATTTCTGGTTTAGCCTCAATTACTCTAAAAGCAGCAAGTTCTAAAGCTGCTGTAAATTTATCTGTGTATTTAGTTTCTTTACCTTGGACCGAAGGTAGAAGAGCAAAAATTACAGATAATATTATAACTCGTGGTTGGGCAGATTTACAAAACAATACATCTTTATCTAAAAGTACTCCTTTAAAACCTGGAAAATTTTATGAAATGACTTTTGATTTACAACCTGATGATCAAATCATTAAAAAAGGACAACAAATAGGATTGATGATTTTTTCTAGTGATAATAACTATACTTTATTACCAAAACCAGGAACTGAATTAACGATTGATTTAGAAGGAACAAAAATAACAATTCCAGTTGTTGGTGGCGAGGATGCTTTTAAAAAATCTGTGAATAATGTACAAAAGATATTTGATTAGTCTTTAGCAAATAGCTATTAAAAGTTTAATTTTGCAAAATGTTTAACACAAGAATACCACTAGAAAAAGACGATTATTATCTTAACGAACAAGGTTATAAAGTTTTTACCGAAAAATATCATCTAAAAAGAGGATATTGTTGCAAAAGTGGTTGTAAACATTGTCCTTTTGGATATGATAAAAAAACAGATAGTTTTAAATAAATAGTGACTTTTTAACAAAAAATGTTTCAAAGTAAAAGAATCTAAATAGAGATAAATGATAAAAAGAATTTTAGTTTTAGTAATTGCAATTCAGTTTGTAGGTTGTGCAGAATTGCAAAATGTAATTAAACAATTGCCAAATGGTGGTGGTTTAACGCAAGAACAAATTGGTAACGGTTTAAAAGAAGCTTTAGACAAAGGTATTGAAAATCAAGTTTCTAAGTTAACATCGCAAGATGGTTTTTATAAAAATGATTTAGTTAAAATTTTATTACCAGAAGAATTACAAGCTGTAGATAATGGTTTACGTAAACTTGGTTTAGGTAATTTAGCTGATGAAGGAATTAAAGTTTTAAACAGAGCTGCAGAAGATGCTGTAAAAACGGCAACTCCTATTTTTGTAAATGCTGTTAAAGAAATGACTTTTGATGATGCTAAAAATATTTTGTTAGGCGAACAAAATGCAGCAACTAGCTATTTACAAACTAAAACTTCAGAAAGTTTATATAGTAGTTTTAGTCCAGTAATAAACGATTCTTTTTCTAAAGTTGGTGCAGACAAGGTTTGGGCTAATTTAATTACAAAATACAACTCAATTCCTTTTGTAAATAAAGTTGATCCAGATTTAACTGGCTATGTTACCAACCAAGCTTTAAAAGGTGTTTTTACAATGATAGAAATTGAAGAAAAAGGTATTAGAGAACAAGCTGGTTTAAGAACTTCTGCTTTATTAAAGCAAGTTTTCGCATTGCAAGATTAATAGACACATAATTAATTTACAACACTTAAAGCCTCACTATTTACATAATAGTGAGGCTTTTTTTTAGTTTGTATAGGTTTTGTATGGGTTCTTTATTATATGATAGCTGTTATGAGAACCTACCTTTGTGAATTCAACTTAATCACAAAAACATGCGGAATTTATTTACTCTACTTGCAATTACTTTTTTGACATCAATTTTTTCTCAACAAAATGTTGTTGATGATTTTGAAGGCGATGGAACTATTTCAACTTGGTTTGGTGATGATTGTGGTTTGAATACTAATTTTTCAAATCCTTTTAAAACAGGAATCAATACTTCTAATACTGTTTTAAAATATATAGATAAAGGAGGTCAATATGCAAATGTTCGTTTTGATGTTCCGGTAAATTTTGATTTATCAACAAACCATACTTTTTCTGTAAAAATTTATGTGCCATCTTCTAGCATTACAGGTTCTGAGAAAAATCAAATATCCTTAAAATTACAAGACGGAAAAATTAGTGCACCTTGGTCTACACAATCAGAAATTATTAAAACGATCGTTTTAAATCAATGGCAAACTATCACTTTCGATTTTGCAAATGATACTTACATCAATTTAAATGAAACCTCTGCAAAGCCAATTGATAGAAAAGATTTTAATAGAGTTTTAATTCAGATTAATGATGAAAACAATAACAGTAATGTTACAGCTTATATTGATGATTTTTTATATGATGGTACTCTAAATGATAATAATAACGACAATTCTGGCCCAGATCCTGTTTTTAATCATTTAGTTTGGTCTGATGAGTTTGATGGAAATGGAAATTTAAATACAGAAAATTGGTTTAAACAAATAATACCCATTATAAATGGACAGAGTTGGGCAAATGGAGAAATTCAGCATTATACAGACAGAATAGATAATTCGTATGTTAGTAATGGAACTCTTAAAATTTTAGCGAAAAAAGAAACCTATTCAAAAAACGGAGTAACTAAAAATTATACATCCGCAAGGCTAAATTCTAAATTTGCTTTTACGTATGGTAAAATAGAAATAAAAGCTAAAATGCCTTTTGGCGCTGGTACTTTTCCTGCACTTTGGATGCTAGGACAAAATATAACTGAAACTGGTGGTTATTGGGCAGAAAATTTTGGTACAACAGGTTGGCCAGATTGTGGCGAAGTAGATATTATTGAACATTGGGGAGAAAACCAAAATTTTGTACAAAGCGCTTTACATAACAGATCTAGTTTTGGCGGAACTGTAAATAAAGGCGGTCAAGTAATTCAAAATGCATCTTCAGAATTTCATGTGTATTCTTTAGAATGGAATGCAAATAAAATGATTTTTAGTGTTGATAATATTGTGCATTACACTTATAATCCAGAAAATAAAAATATAGAAAACTGGCCTTATGATGCGCCACAATATTTATTATTTAATGTAGCTATTTTACCAAACATTGCTTCTAATTTTACAGAAAGTGCTATGGAAATAGATTATGTAAGAGTTTATCAAGAAGCGACAGCTTCGGTTTTTGATATTGATAATTTAACTGATGTAAGAGTGTATCCAAATCCTGTAAATGATAAATTAACTATTAAAATGCCAAATTTAGAAGGTGTTTCAAACGTTAATCTATACAATATTACTGGTAAAAAATTATATACCTTTAATCAAAATTCAGCAACTCAAACACATGATTTTTCTTTCTTAAAAAAAGGAGTTTACTTGTTAAAAATTGAAACTAAATCTAAATCTAAGTTTATTAAAATCGTTAAAAATTAAAGATTGTTTTTGATTAATATTTTTATGGGTGATTGTTTTTTGAATACAAATTTTCGTTATATTTACTAAAATAATCCCCCAAAAATAATTATGAATAACAAGAATCATCTTAGCCGTTTTAAAAAACACCTGCAAAAAAGGCACATGGAACTCATTGAAAAGTCTAATAATTATAGATTTGTAGACGAAGCAATTAGTGATTTAGCCGCGTTTAAAGCTATGAAACTGAATGAAAAATTGAATCAAATTAGTTATTTAGACTAAAATTAATTGTTTTAAATTCTTCAGAAAAGATACCTTTAAAATAGTATTGCCTTTTTATTTCTTTAAATTTTAAGGTATAAAACTACTTGTTGCTTTTTTTTAAACAAAACTTTTTAACCTAGGAAGACATGCTATTGCTGAATTAATTTTAGAAGAAAATCAAAATTAAAAAGTTATTTTTTAACTTTATTAAATAGTAAAAGCTTTGCAAAAATGAAAATGTAAGTTTCCGCTTTTATCAAGCATCTATGTTGCAGCACTAACTTACATTAAAAAAAATCCTTTTTTTAATGAAGACTTTTAAAATAATCGAATGCTTTTAACAATCTACTTCCAGTCCAAGAAAACATTTCTCCATCAACAAGAATTGCCTTAGCTTTAGAAGTGAATTTTTCTATTTCTAAGATATGATCTTTGCCAAAAGGAAATGGTTCTGAAGATAATAAAATAAAATCAAGCTGGTTGTTTAATTTCATTTCTTCTAAATTAACTTCAGGATAACGTTCTTTGTTTTGATATATATTATCAAACTTATTTAATTGTAATAAATGATTGATAAAAGTAGTGTTTCCTGCTGCCATCCAAGGATCTTTCCAAATAAAATACACTACTTTTTTTGTTCCTTTATTTTTAATGAATTGATTAAAGTCTGTAAGTTTAAGATTAATTTCTATACAAATATCTAAGGCTTTTTTTTCAACAGAAAACAGCTTTCCATATTGTTTTATAAGCTCTAGATTATCATCAATAGTAAAAATATCAGAAACATGTGTTGGTGCAATTTTTGAGCAGATTTCTACAATTTCTTTACTATTTTCTTCTTTGTTACAAAGAATTATATCTGGCTCTAAAGCTTTAATTTTTTCAGCATGAATGCTTTTTGTACCTCCAACAATTGTTTTGGTTTGTTTTAAATCCATAGGATGAATACAGAATTTTGTGAGCCCTACAATTGAATCTTCCAAACCTAAATCTACCAATAATTCCGTTAAACTTGGCACAAGACAAACAATGCGTTTGGGTGTTTTTTCAAACTCGAGAATTCTGCCGATTTGATCTTGAACCTGCATTAAATTATAGATTTAAAATAGCTGCCATTTCTTGTTGTAATTCTTGTGCTTTTATAGCAGCAACTTGAGCAAAATCAGAAGTATTTGAAGCGTAAATTATTCCGCGAGAAGAATTAATTAAAAGTCCTATATTTTCTGATAAACCATATTTACAAACATCTTGTAAATTACCACCTTGTGCGCCAACACCAGGAACTAATAAAAAAGAAGTAGGAACAATTTTTCTAATTTCTTTAAAATATTCTGCTTTTGTAGCGCCAACAACATACATTAAGTTTTCTGCGTTTTTCCAGTTTTTAGAAGTTTCTAAAACCTGTTTATACAATTCTTTTTCACCCATTTTTTTAGTTTGAAAATCAAAAGCACCTTCGTTAGAAGTTAACGCTAACATAATTGTGTGTTTGTTTTTAAAGGCTAAAAAAGGTTCTATAGAATCTTTTCCCATATAAGGCGCAACAGTAACAGAATCAAAGGCTAAATCATCAAAAAAAGCTTTTGCATACATGGTTGATGTATTACCAATATCTCCTCTTTTAGCATCTGCAATTGTAAAAATTTCTGGATATTTTTTATTGATGTAAGAAATTGTTTTTTCTAACGCCTGCCAACCTTTTAATCCATAAGCTTCATAAAAAGCAGTATTTGGTTTATATGCTACACATAAATGATGTGTTGCATCAATAATTGCTTTATTAAACTCGAAAATAGGATCTTCTAAAGTTAATAAATGTACAGGAATTTTATTTAAATCAACATCTAATCCAATACATAAAAAGGATTTTTTTTGATTTATTTGTGATACAAGTTCTTCTGTTGTCATTACTTTTACTTATTGTTAAACAAAAGTACTATTTTTAACTTTTAGCGTTTGTAAGTTATTGCTTTTTTAATAGACAAATTTTACATGAAAAAAATAATTTTTATACTTTTAATCGTTTTTGTAAGCTGTAATTCAGAAAAACCAACACAATTTTCTGAAGAAGCAAATCTAGAAATGTTGGTAGGTTTAGACAACTCTAAAATTACTTTAAGAGAAGTTTTAGAAGCACATAAAGGCAAAAAAATCTTGATAGATGTTTGGGCTTCGTGGTGTAAAGATTGTATTGTTGGTGTACCAAAAGCAAAAGAATTACAAAAAGAATTTCCAGAAGTAGTGTATCTTTTTTTATCTGTGGATAGAAGCAATCCTTCTTGGAAAAGAGCAATTAAAAAATACAATTTAGTTGGCGAACATTACAATTTACCAGAAGGAATGAATGATGGGGATTTTGTGAATTTTATAAATTTAAATTGGATTCCAAGATATATGGTTATTGATGAAACTGGAAAGATTATATTGTTTAAAGCAACAAATGCATCCGACGAAAAAATAAAAGAAGCCTTAAAAATAAATACATAAATCGTTATAGTAAGTATTTTACTTTATAAACTAGAAATCCTTCTGTATTTATTAAATTTACATTTTAATAAATAAAATAATTATGAGACAAAAAATAGTAGCTGGTAACTGGAAGATGAACAATGATAAGGATGAAACAAAACAGCTTATCAAAGACATTAAAAAATCGATTAAGAAATTATCTTTAAAAAGTACAAGAGTAATTGTTGCTCCAACATTTGTTAATTTAGCGTTAGCTGTAAAAAGAGCAGATGACACTAAAATAGAGGTTGTTGCACAAAATATGCATCAAGCAAAAAGCGGTGCTTATACTGGTGAAATTTCTGCTGATATGTTAAAATCAATTGGCATTAAAACTGTTATTTTAGGTCATTCTGAAAGAAGATCTTACTTTGGTGAAACAGATGCTATTTTAGCAGAAAAAGTAAATGCAATTTTAGAAAACAAATTAGAAACTATTTTTTGTTTTGGAGAATTATTAGAAGATAGAAAATCTGATAATCATTTTAAAGTTGTTGAAAGTCAATTAACAAACGGATTGTTTCACTTAGATGGCGCTGCTTGGAAAAGTATCGTTTTAGCATACGAACCTGTTTGGGCAATTGGAACTGGAGAAACTGCAAGCCCAGAACAAGCACAAGAAATGCATGCTTTTATTAGAAGTATTTTAGAAAAAAAATACGGAAAAGAAATTGCTGACAACGTTTCTATTTTATACGGTGGAAGTGTAAAACCTGGTAATGCAGAAGAAATTTTCTCTAAACCAGACGTTGATGGAGGTTTAATTGGAGGTGCTGCTTTAAATGCTGACGATTTTACTGCAATTATAAAAGCAATTTAAAAAGAAGTTTATTTGTAAAACTTCTATAGAAAACCAATAAATTTGCGTCAAGATTTAAATCTTGACGCATTTTTAATTATGGACAATATTTATATAGAGTACAATTTTACAATTACACCAAAAGAACCTGCAACAGAAATTTTAATTGCAGAGTTAGGTGATGTTGGTTTTGAGAGTTTTGTTGAAAACGAAAACGGAGTAACTGCTTACATTCAAAAAAGCGAATGGAATTCTTCTATTCTTGAAGATATTTTTGTTTTAAATTCTGATGAATTCTCGATTGAATACAATCAAACAGAAGTTAAACAAACGAACTGGAACTCAGAATGGGAAAAGAACTTCACTCCTATTCAAGTAGAAGATTTAGTGAGCATAAGAGCGCCGTTTCATGAAAATCCAAATTTAAAATACGACATTGTTATAGAACCAAAAATGAGTTTTGGTACTGGTCATCATGAAACTACACACATGATGGTACAACATTTATTAAATTTAGATTTAGAAAACAAAAAAACGTTAGACATGGGTTCTGGCACAGGAATTTTAGCAATTTTTGCTGAAATGAAAGGCGCAAATCCAATTGATGCTATTGATATTGATAACTGGTGTTACGAAAACTCTATAGAAAATATTGAACGTAATAACTGTAAAAACATATCCGTTTTTGAAGGAGATGCATCACTTTTAATCAATAAAAAATATGATGTAATTATTGCCAACATCAACAGAAATATTTTATTGATGGATATGCAAGTGTATACAAACTGTTTAAATGAAAAAGGTGTGCTTTTATTAAGCGGTTTTTATGAAGAAGATATTCCTATTATTAATGCTGAAGTTTCTAAATACAATTTAAAATTAGAAAACTTTATCCAAAGAAATAACTGGGTTGCGTTAAAATACAACAAAGAGTAAAAAATATTTTTTATTTTTACAACTATGAGTACAAAAGAAAAAATACAAGAAGAAGTAGATGTTCTTGAACAAGAAACTTTTCAGCATGAAATAGTGTTGCATAATGATGATGTAAACACGTTTGATTTTGTAATTGATTCTTTAGTTTCTGTTTGCGAACATACTTTTGAACAAGCAGAACAATGTGCTACTTTAGTACATTATAAAGGAAAATGCACAGTAAAATCTGGTGAGTTTAAAGATTTAGAACCTAGATGCTCTAAATTATTACAGTTAGGTTTATCCGCAGAATTAATTTAAACTATGGAAAACGTTTTAAAATATTATGAATTTTCTCTTTTTAAAAAAGATGAATCTAACACATTCTCTAGTAACGACATAGCATATACTGAATTAAATGAAACTCATTTTTTAATTTTTGAAAAAAAAGAGACAACTTATAATTTATATGTTTCTAAATATGCTAACAAAAGAGAAATTGGCGTAAAACCTCCAGAAATACTAGAGTTGTTGGTAGAAAATTATGATAAAAGTATTCCAGAACACAGAATTGCTATTAAGCAATACTTAAATTAACTTAATATTTTTTAAATCTTTTTTAAATTTTTTAAAGAGTGTGACTTTTTAAATTTTATTGTGTCTTACTAATAGAAGACATTAAAAAATAATTAAAAAAGGAAAAGTATTAGTAGTTAGTTTTATACTAAGTTTGGTTAGACGAAAAGACCTTGAACATGTTCAAGGTCTTTTTAATTTTGGTAAATTATTTTTTAATTTTTTTATCTATTATAAATTCTTTAACCATGCCATAAATTAAAGTATCCTTAAGATCCTTTTATATCTCTCCACTTTATAACAAGAAGTTTCATCCTACGTCCTTCTTTATCTATTGAATATTCAATACTTTCAAGCTCTTTACCAGTAACAGAAACAGTAATATCATGCTCATAATAAGATTGAGCTATATTTGGTTGATCTTTAAATATTTCAAAATTATTTTTACCCAGAACCGAAAACTTATCATTATTAAAATGATGTCCAAATTTTTTAATGTATTCTGGATTTACATAATTCATAACAAATTGATTTCCTCTTTTAACCTTTTGCCAAAGAGGTAATGGAAACTCTTCATAGCTCCTATTAAAAAGAACCATATTTTTTTGTAAATTTAAATTTCTCTCTTGCAAAGTTGCAAACTCAATTTTTACATTTTGATTTTCACTTCTTAGAAAATAGGTAGAAACAGTTAAGAACAGTAAAGAAACATACGTTATAATTTTATGTTTTTTTTCTAAATCGGAAACCGTTAATAGAAGTTTTCTTGATTTTAGAGCAAACTTATTCATACTTTTTCATTTTTAAGATTAAACAAAAAAGCTTCATTTGAATATAAAACACTTATAAGAATTGCATGAAAATTTATGCCAAAATATTTTTTAAACCTTTCTAAAACTAAATGAATTCTATATCTTATAGAAATAGTTCGATTAGTATTAAGTAGATTTAATAAATGCTCTTTTTCACAAAACTGAACCACATTAATATAGTGCTTCTTAATTAATTTATTTAAACTTACTTTAATTTTAGTTTTTATCTTATCCATTATTAGGGGGGTTAGGATCTATTAAATAACCATATTTCTATAGAAATTAGATAAATAGACATTAACAAATATAAACATTAATAGCAATAGTAAAAACTTTTAATGTTATAAATACATAAACACCAATATAATTAAAGAAATATTAAATAAGTACCAAAAACATTAATATTAATAACATTTTATAAATAACAAAAAACTCATCTTTTAAAAAAAGATGAGTTTTAGTGACCATGACAGGATTCAAACCTGTAACCTCTTGAGCCGTAATCAAGTGCGCTATTCAGTTGCGCCACATGGCCGTTAAGCGGGTGCAAATATAATAGCATTTTTTTTAATAAAGAAATCTATACAGGTTTTTTATTCGTTTATTTTTCCTTTATAACTTTCTATTATCATTTTTGCCTTTTCCACATCAGAATCTAACACATGAACTTCTACAGAATCCATTTGTTCTCCAAAACCTCCTAATCTAGCAGATTCAAATTTATCTTTAATAATATAGCTTATATCTTCTGTATCTAATAAATTTTTTAATCCGTTTACAATAATATTAGATCCTGTAAATAATTTTGTATGTTCGGTTTTCATAATTTTATATTTTAATTAATTGAGTTCTTCGTTACAAAAGCTCTCCAACCTATAATTGCTAATTGAATTTTAGTAGCTTTTGTTATATCAAGTTTTTGTTTTGTAAAAGAAGGCAAAATAGCTTTATTAATTTTTGCCAAGATTTTAAAAATCTTAATTTTCATTCTTAATTTAATTGATATTCAAATTTAATGAAAATAAACAACAAATCGGCTTAATAAAAAGTTGATATCAAAAGTACCTAAGAGAAAATAGCAATTATAACATCAGCAATAAATTTCATAATTTTTAGTATCAAAATAATCATAATTAGTAGTTTTAAAAGTTAGTTTATAAGGTTAATTTCACAATTGTTTTATCAATATATGAGGATTAAATGCTATCAACCAAACATTAAAACTAAAATCATTTAGTTTGCTTTTACATCTGTAATCATAAAAACAATAATAGTTATAATATAAAACAACATTATTACAAATAAGTTTTAAATTAAAACTATAATCAACACAAAATTAATAGTACTATTAGAAAACAAAGGGAAGTTTTTAACAATTTTAAGAAAGTAAAGACAACGTAATTTTTTAAAATCGCCAAAAAGGGCTTTTAATTTTTTAACTACTTCTTAAAGTGATAAAAATGTATCTTCGCAAAAAATTAAAATAGATGAATTTTTTACTAATAATTGGTGGTTTAGTTTTATTAATTTTAGGAGGAAACTGGCTACTGAAATCTGCTGTAGCTTTATCTCTAAAATTAGATATTCCAAAAATAGTTATTGGTATGACTGTTGTTTCTTTTGCAACTTCTGCTCCAGAACTTATTGTTAGCATAAATGCAGCTTTAATCGGCAAATCAGATTTGGCTTTAGGAAACGTAATTGGTTCTAATATTGCCAATTTAGGTTTGGTTTTAGGGATTACCCTTTTGTTAGGAACTATGGAAGTGCAAAAAAGTTTCTATAAAACAGATTGGCCAGTAATGATGATTGCCTCTGGATTATTATACTTTTTTTTAATTGGTGATAACGTTATAGAGCAATATGAAGGCGTTATTTTATTTTCATTTTTAATTATCTTTTTAATATTTCTTTTGCGTTTTCAAAAAACGGCTGTTATTGATGAATTGCCAGAAGATGATGAGCCTTTACCTTTATATAAAATAGTTTTGTTTTTCATTTTAGGTGGTTTAGGGCTTTGGGGAGGATCAGAATTATTAATAAAAGGCGCAACAACTTTAGCAACAGAATTTGGCGTTACAGATCGTGTTATTGCCGTAACAGTTGTTTCTATTGGCACAAGTATTCCTGAATTAGCAGCTTCTATAATTGCAGTCGTTAAAAAAGAAAAAGCCATTTCTCTTGGTAATTTAATTGGCTCTAACATCTTTAATATTTTAGCAGTTTTAGGTATTACATCAATCATAACACCTATTACGCTTGTTGATGACAGACTCTTAACAAGCGATATTTTTTGGATGTTAGGTATTTCATTTATCATTCTTCCTTTAGTATTTATACCAAAAGGATATAGATTAAACTGGAAAGACGGAATTATTTTACTCGCAGCTTATTGCATTTTTATCTATTTAACTATTTAAACCGTTTTTTCTTTTTTTAGGAGTATCATCAACCAAAACAGAATTGCAACACCAATTAACCCAAAAATTGTTAAGAAATTAAAGGTAACTTCAAAACCAAATTTTGCAACCAAATGCATTCCTGAATTATGGCTAAAAATATGTGACAAAGAAAATGCAATTGCATACAATGCCATATATTCTCCTTGATTTCCCTTTTTAGCTCTTTGAACTGCAAATGCATTCGAAAACGGAAAAGCAATCATCTCTCCTACTGTCATTAAGAACATTCCAACAATTAAAATCCCCATCCAAGAAGTTGAATTTAGAACAACAAAACTAATAGCAACTAGAAATAACCCGATTAAAACCAATTTAATTTTTGAATTCTTCGGATTTTCTAACCACTTAATCAACGGCATTTCAAACAAGAAAATAAAAAATCCATTAAAGCCCATTAACAAACCAATTTCTAATTCTGATAAAAAACGAACATCTTTATAATATAACGGAATGGTAGAAAAGTATTGTAAAAACACAAATCCGAAGATAAACATCGCTACAAAAAACACCCAAAAAGCTTTGTCTTTATAAGCAGAAACAGGATTCTGTACTTTTACATCATCTTGCACTTTTGCTTTCTTCGGATGTAAAACTTGCAGCAATAAAACAGCAGCCAACGCACAGGTAATTCCATCTACCCAAAACAAACCTTGATACCCAATACCTACAATGATTAATCCGCCAATTGCTGGCCCAGCAGAAAAACCTAAATTAATTGCCAAACGAATTAAAGTTACAGAACGTGTTTTATTTTCTAGTTTACTATACGCACTTAAAGCCACAAACATTGCTGGTCTAAAAGAATCTGCAACTAACATTACTAAAAATATTCCTGCACAAAATTCTTTAAAAGTTGTTAAATATTGTAATAAAACAAACAAAATTCCTGTTAAAATCAAACTAACAAACATTACTTTATAATAGCCAATTTTGTCTGTTAATTTACCACCAAGCCAAGTACCAATAACAGAGCCTAAACCAAAAAAAGACATAATCCAGCCAACATCAGACAAAGAAAAGTTAAGATCTTTGGTAAGATATAAAGACAAAAACGGAATGACCATTGTGCCTGCTCTGTTAATAAGAGTAATTAATGATAACCACCAAACTTCTTTAGAAAGGCCTTTAAAAGTATTGATATAATTGCGAAATAGTTTTTTCATTTTGGTTTGGTTTATTTGAATTACAAACTAAATTTGAAATTCTTTATAACAATAAAAAGTCCGACTTTGAAGTCGGACTTTTTATAATTGTTTTATTTTACATTGATAGTATCAAAACATATATACGGGCCGATTCTTGTGCTTTTTGCACGATAACTTGGTTAAATATGTAATGACAATTCTCATTTTATTTTCTTTTTGAAAGTATAAATCTACATAAAATAATTTAAAGTTGTATTTTTATAGAAAGAATTTTATCATGAAAAAAATTAACCTTGTTTATTTAACTCACTTATTATTAATCATTTTTGCTTTTAACTTTCAAAGTTGTGCTTCTAAAAAGAGTAAAATTATTGTAAACGAAAAAGTAGTAACTAAAAAATATGATAATCATAATTTAGATAAAAACATTCTTTATTTAATAGACGGAAAAGAAGTTTCTGCTAATGATATAAAGAAACTAAAACCAGAAAATATAGCATCTTTAAATGTAATTAAAAATAAAAAAGAAGTTGCAAAATATACAAACAAAAAAATTAATGGTGTAATTATCATTAAATTGAAAAAATAAATTGAAGTTTAAAAAGATACGTTTATTAAGCAGCTATTATTTTATATTTTTGCTACTATGAAAAAAATTACGATACTTTTCTCTCTATTATTTATAATGTCTTGCAATTCACAAGACAAACGTCCATTAATGGGCGAAACCGAATATCAGAAAGAATTAAATGCAAGTTATAAAGATGCATCAAAATCACCTTTAAAAAAGAAGGATTTAAAAAACTTTAAAGGATTAGATTTTTTCCCTATAGATTCTACTTTTATTGTCACAGCAAAACTAACAAAAACAGAAAATGCGCCAACTTTTGAGATGGCAACAACTACAGACAGAAAGCCAATATACAAAGAATACGGAATTTTAAATTTCACTTTAAAAGGGAAAGAATGTCAGTTAACAATTTACCAAAGTCAAGATAATTTGCGTGATGAAAAATACAAAGATTATCTGTTTCTACCTTTTACAGATGACACTTCTGGCGAGGATTCTTATGGTGGTGGACGTTATATGGATGTAATGACTACTGATGAAAATCCTGATGGAACAATTCGACTAAACTTCAACAATACTTACAATCCATATTGTGCTTATAACGACAAATATTCTTGCCCATTAACACCCAGAAAAAATCATTTAGATTTAGAAATAAAAGCGGGCGTTAAAGTTTTTAAGAAACATTAATTTTAGAAGCTATTTCCTGCTTTCCACTGTATTTTTTTGCTTAAAAAAGCAAAAAAGATGCCGTTTCAATCAGGGCTAGGCTTTCTTAAAACCTTTTCACAATCTTTAAACTATTAGTTAATTAAACAGCCAATAGCTTAAAAAAGCTATAAAGTCAGCAAAAAAACTTAGCCCTGATTGAACGATCTGTTTGAGCTCTTTTTTGAGTTTTTACGAAAAAAAAGCGAGTAGTGAAAGCAGGAAATAGCTTCTAAAAAAATTAAACATTTATAAAAATATCACTTTTTAAATCTAATTCAATTGCATTTTCTAAAGCTTCTAAATGTGGTTTTCTAACTTTTAACTTAGTTGCTGCGTGTGCTTTTTTATTCAGTTTTGTAAACATTTCTGCAACCTTAATTGCTGTTGGTAACAACTGATTTTCCGGAACAATTACATCTAAAAAACCAGCTTTTACTGCGTCTTTAGAATTAAATATTTCTGCATTATTTACACTTCTATTTACATACACTTCAGAAAGTCTAGATTTTGCAATCGCAATACCTGCATTGTGCATGGTCATGCCAATCATTACTTCATTTAAACCAATTTTAAAATCGCCTTCTACACCAATTCTATAATCTGCCGAAAGTAATAAAAACGCACCTTTTGCAATTGCATGACCATTGCAAGCAATAATAATTGGTTTCGGAAAAGACAACATTCTTAAAGATAATTTAGAACCTTTTGTTACTAATTCTTTAGCAGATTCTACCGATTTTGACATCACTTTTAAATCAAATCCGCCAGAAAAAATACCAGAAGTCCCTGTTAAAATTACAATTTTACCATCTTGTGCAGCCTTGTCTAAACTTATATTTAAACCCGCAATAACTTCATTAGAAATCGCATTTGCTTTTCCGTTAATAATGGTAATAATTGCATACTTTTCTTCCGATTGATAGGTTACAAATTCGTTCATTATTTTGATTTTGAAACAAGTTACAATAAATTCTTAAAAAGAAGAATATTTGGTTTAAAAATCATCTTTTAGAATACAGAATCTCTTTACTTTTATTTGTTTAAATTTGCCCCAAAAGGAACATTTAAAAACTATAACTCCTTTGTTATAGAGGACATAAAATATATGGATAAAATTAAAAAATTCTTTCTTTCGTTTGAGCAAAGCTTTTCTTTACTTTTTCTTTTAAAATGGAGTTTTATCTGCTTACTTATTGGCGCATTAACTGGGAGTACTTCTGCTGTTTTTTTATGGTGTTTAGAATGGGCAACAAATTATAGAGAAGCCAATTTTTGGATTATTTCATTACTGCCAATTGCGGGTCTTGTAATTGGTTTATCTTATCATTATTATGGCGAAAGTGTTGTAAAAGGAAACAATTTATTATTGGAAGAATATCATTCTCCTAAAAAAGTAATTCCTTTTAAAATGGCTCCTTTAGTGTTTATAGGAACTGTTCTTACTCATTTATTTGGTGGTTCTGCAGGTCGTGAAGGAACGGCTGTACAAGTTGGTGGCGCAATTGCAGATCAGTTTACCAAAGTTTTTAAACTTTCTGATTCAGACAGAAAAATTGTATTAATTGCTGGTGTCAGTGCAGGTTTTGCATCCGTTTTTGGAACACCTTTAGCAGGCGCTATTTTTGCGTTGGAAGTTATGGTGATTGGAAGAATAAAATTTGACGCTATTTTACCAAGCTTTTTAGCGGCTATTTTTGCAAACTATTTTTGTGATGTTTGGGAAATTTCTCATCATACACATTATACTATTTCAACAATTGCAGATTTAACTCCGGCAACTATTTTATGGTCTTTATTGGCAGGAATTATTTTTGGATTGGCAAGCTTGTTGTTTTCAAAATCTACACACTTTTGGGGAAATTTGTTTAAGAAAAACATTAAATATCCACCACTTCGCCCAGTAATTGGTGGTATTATTTTAGCAGTTACTTGGTATTTTATGGGAACTACAAAATATATAGGTTTAGGTGTGCCAACAATTGTTGATGCATTTAATATCGATTTGAATTCTTATGATTTTTTTTTAAAGATATTATTTACTTCTTTCACTTTAGGCGCAGGATTTAAAGGCGGCGAAGTAACTCCGTTATTTTTCATTGGTGCTACTTTAGGAAATGTTTTAATTTGGTTTATTCCTTTGCCAATGCCACTTTTAGCCGGAATGGGATTTGTGGCTGTTTTTGCTGGCGCAACAAATACACCAATTGCTTGTACAATAATGGGAATTGAATTATTTGGAATAGAATCTGGTGTTTTTATTGCACTAGCTTGTACAACAGCTTATCTATTTTCTGGCCATTCTGGTATTTATGCTGCTCAAATTATTGGAAGTCCAAAACATATATTTTTTAATAAAGAAAAAGGACTAACTCTTACTGACGTAGATAAGCTACGCAATAAAAAATAGTCCATTTATTTTGTAAGAAGAAAAGAGAATTTACAACTCTATTTCATCTGCATCAATCCAATTTTTCTTTTGAGTAACAGTACCTTTATTTAAAATGATAATTCCAGGATTTGCTCTAATCATGGTTTTTAAAGTTGTTTCATCACAAAATAAAAACTCGAAAGGCAAGTTGTAAGTGTCTTTTGTTTCTAAAATAATATCAGTAAAAGAAGCAGAAACTCCATAAACTTTATACCCTTTTTCAATCGCTTTTTCTGCAACTATTTTAATTTGAGGAAATCCATCAGAATTAGATTTTTCTAAACTAGAAGTAATAATTAACATCACTTTCTCCATTTGTAAAATTTCTGGAGCCAAATCATTTTGAGTATCTTCTAACATAAAATCATGCACAGGAGGAATTTCGCCATCATCTTTATATTGCATTCCTTCTGTAATATTTTTACCAATTGCATAAGGTCTAAAGTCGATAATTGGTAGATGTGTTAGTACATGTTGCACAATAAACATAAAACCAGCCAAAGAAACTAACGTAATTACTTTTGGAATTTTACCGCCAAAAATGGGTTTTATAAGTTTCACTTTTATCACTAAAATGATAATTAACGCAATTAAAATCACGTTTTTATAAAAGGTTTCCCAAGGAGATAATTTTACTGCATCTCCAAAACAACCACAATCTGTTACTTTATTATAATGTGCAGAATACCAAGTTAAAAACAAGAAAATTAGTGTTAAGAAAAACAAACTCCAAACTGTTAATTTTGGTTTGTAGCCTATTAAAATCATGACTCCTAATAATATTTCTGCAACAATTAAAACTATTGAAAATATTAATGCATACGGAATTAAAAATTCCATATTTAAAACACTTTCAGAAAAGTATTCTTGAAACTTATATTGAGAACCAATAGGATCTACCAATTTTACAAAGCCTGAAAATATAAATAAGGCTCCGACTAATATTCTTGAAATTTGGGTAATCAGTTTTTGTATCATGATTTTCTATTTATATAATTATGCATTTTATCATTTACTGTTAAATAATAAACGGCAAAAAACATTCTTCTTTTTATTCCTTTAAATTCTTTCATTTCAAATTGATAAAATGCTGCTGATTGAACTCCAAAAGAAATCTCATTAGATAGACTAAACCTTTTATAAAAGTCTCTAAATAAAACATCTTCATTTTTTAAACTCTTTAGAAATAACATATATTTTCCAAATAAATTTAAATCATAAGCTTTTTCAAGAATTGGTTTTTCCATACCTGATCCCTTATAAAAAGTTTTATGCACCCAAATTTCTTTAAAAAAAGCAGTGTCAATTTTCGAATACACTTCCTCTTGAAGTTTGTAATTTAAAGGAATTTTAAATCCTTTTATTTCATTTATGCATTCTTCAATGATATTTTTATTGAATTCAAAATAAGCCTCGTCTTTAGGCTTACTTTTATCTAAATGAATTTCACTATCAAAAAAATCGACAATTTTAGCTAAATCTTGTAATTCAGAATCAGTAAAAAATTCTGACATAGATACATCAGATTTCATTTCCTTATAAGTAGAAGATTTTTCTACTGCACAACTCACAAAAAACAAAACAGCAATTAAATAAACTAGTTTTTTCATACAATTATTTTAAAACTTCTTGATACAATTAAATAGATTGCTTCGTGCCTCGCAATGACAAACTTTGCAACTTTGTTACACTGAAACTTTACAAACTTTTCAACTTTAAGAACTTTAAAACTTATTCCGCCAAATGAATCATTGCAAAAACAGCATAATTAATCATGTCTTGATAATTTGCATCAATACCTTCAGAAACAATTGTTTTTCCTTTATTATCTTCAATTTGTTTAACGCGTAATAATTTCTGCAAAATTAAATCTGTTAAACTAGAAACACGCATATCTCGCCAAGCCTCACCATAATCATGATTTTTATTCATCATTAATTCTTTGGTGATTTTAGAATGTTTATCATACAAAATTGTTGCTTCTTCAGTATTTAAATCAGGATTTTCTACAACTCCATTTTCTAACTGAATTAACGCCATAATAGAATAATTGATAATCCCAATAAACTCAGATTTTTCTCCTTCATCAACTTTTCTTACCTCATTTTCTTGCAATTGACGAATTCTTTGGGCTTTAATAAAAATCTGATCTGTTAAAGAAGGCAAACGTAAAATACGCCAAGCGCTTCCATAATCACTCATTTTTTTGATAAATAAACTTCTGCATTCTTCAATTACAGCATCATATTGTTTAGAGGTATCTTGCATTTTCTTCTGTTAAAAAGTATTTGCTCAAAAATACTAAATCCTAAAAGCTTTTCTTTTATTTTTACAAAAGAATTTTAAAACCCATATATTGAAAAGAATTGTTGTTTTTTGTGGCTCAAGCTTAGGCTTTAACCCTATTTATAAAGAAGCTGCCATAGAATTAGGAAATTATTTTGCCGCAAACAAAATTGGTTTGGTGTATGGTGGAGGAAAATTAGGAATGATGGGCATTCTTGCCGATACAATTCTCGATCATAATGGCGAAGTTATTGGTGTAATTCCTAAATTATTAGAAAAAGAAGAAGTTGTTCATGCTGGCGTTGAAGAAATGATTGTTTGCAAAAAAATGAGTGAACGAAAAGTAATCATGAGCAAATTAATTGATGGCTATATTACGCTTCCCGGAGGTTTTGGAACATTAGACGAATTGTTTGAAGCACTCACTTTAGGTCAACTTCAAATAGAGCAAAAACCAATCGGACTTTTAAATGTAAATGGTTTTTTTGATGCTATTTTATTGCAATTAGATAAAATGGTCGAAGAAGGTTATTTAAAGCAAATCAATAGAAATATGTTGATAGTTGGCACTTCTGTAAACGATTTAATGCAAAAAATGAACGCTTACAAAGCACCAAAAATAAGTCCTATAATTAATAAAGTAGTACGTTAAAATGACAATAAACTGCAAAGGTACTTTAGTAGATCTAGCATCACCAAAAGTGATGGGAATTTTAAATATTACTCCAGATTCTTTTTTTGACGGCGGAAAATATAAAAACGAAGCTGACATTCTTAATCAAACAGAAAAAATGCTTTCTGATGGCGCAACTTTTATAGATGTTGGTGCTTATTCTTCTAGACCTGGTGCAAAACATATTTCCGAAGAAGAAGAGCTTAAAAGGATTGTTCCTGTTATCAATTTATTGATTAAAAACTTTCCTGAAATTATTATTTCTGTTGATACTTTTAGAAGTAAAGTTGCCAAAGAAACCATAAATGCTGGCGCAGCAATTGTAAACGATATTTCTGGCGGAAAAATGGATGATAAAATGTTTGAAACTGTTGCTAACTTACAAGTTCCTTATATTTTAATGCACATGTTAGGCACGCCACAAAACATGCAGTTAAATCCTGTCTATAAAGATGTTACTCAAGAAATTATTTCCTTTTTTGCCGAACAGATTTTCAAATTACATCAACTTAAATTAAATGATATTATTATTGATGTTGGTTTCGGCTTTGGAAAAACGAACACTCATAATTTTGAAATTCTTAAGAATTTATCACTTTTTAAAAGTTTAGACGCTCCAATTTTAGCCGGAATTTCTCGTAAATCTATGTTGTATAAAACTTTAGATATTTCTGCGCAAGAAGCTTTAAATGCAACCACTTCTGCAAATACAATTGCACTTTTAAACGGCGCAAATATTTTACGTGTTCATGATGTAAAAGAAGCTATAGAAGCTGTTAAAATTGTAAATCAAATTTTATAATATTTTTTTTTGAAGCTATTTCCTGCTTTCACTACTCGCTTTTTTTTCGTAAAAAC
Organism: Polaribacter sp. KT25b; assembly: GCF_900105145.1. NCBI lineage: Bacteria > Pseudomonadati > Bacteroidota > Flavobacteriia > Flavobacteriales > Flavobacteriaceae > Polaribacter > Polaribacter sp. KT25b. The sequence continues at coordinate 2,929,746 of NZ_LT629752.1, forward strand.
TCAAAAAAGAGCTCAAACAAACCGTTCAATCAGGGCTAAACTTGTATACTAGCTAATTCTTTTTTGCAATAATCTTATTTCCTTTTTTTGGCATTCTTTTTGTTAAAGAAATGTTAACACAAAAACTCAACCTACCTAAACTTTAATAAACTTCTTGATTTTATCAAGCGGAAAAAACAAAATTTATTAATTTTTAAAAACTAGGAATTATGAGTAGAAAAGAATCTCCAGAAATTAATGCTGGCTCAATGGCAGACATCGCATTTTTATTATTAATCTTCTTTTTAGTGACTACAACTATGAATATCGATTCAGGAATTATGCGAAAAATTGCAGAAAAACCAATTGACAATCGAGTTATTGATATCAAAGAAAAAAACATTTTAGAAGTAAACATCAATTTTAATAACGAGTTATTAGTAGATGAGAAAATTGTTCAATTAACAGATTTAAAACAAATTGCTATCGATTTTATTGACAACGGCGCTGGTTTAGATGCCAACCAAAAACCTTGCGATTGGTGTAATGGCAAACAAATTGATACATCTTCAGATCATCCATCAAAAGCATTAATTTCTATAAATGCTGATAGAAACACCAATTATGAAACGTATATTACTGTGCTAGATAATTTAAATAGTGCTTACACACATTTACGAAATAAGTTGTCTGTAGCATTGTACAATAAAAATTATGTAAGCTTAGAAGAGGATTTTAAAAAATCAAATAATAATGACAAATTGATAGAATCTAAAATTAATTTAATCCGTGAAAAATACCCGTTATTACTTTCTGATGTTGAAATAAAAAACTGATATTGTACACTCCGAATTTATTAGTACTTTTACCTAAAATCAATCTATTTTCATGCTAGATTTTATTGAATTTTCTTTCTTAGATATTTTAGATATTGTACTTGTTGCAATCTTATTATATTATGTTTACAAACTTTTAAAAGGTACTGTAGCCATTAATATTGTAATTGGTATTGCATTAATATTTGTAATCTGGCAAATTACACAAGCCTTAAAAATGGAAATGTTAAGCGGCATTTTAGGTTACTTACTTTCTGGAGGAGTTATTGCCCTAATTATTGTTTTTCAACAAGAAATTAGAAAATTTTTATTAATGATTGGTACTACTAACTTTACAAACAAAAAAAGTTTTTTAAAACAATTAAAGTTTTTGAATTCAGAAATTGGTCCAGAAATCGATACGGATAAAATTTTAAAGGCATGTAGCAATATGTCTAAAACGAAAACGGGCGCTTTAATTGTAATTGAAAGAACAAATAGTTTAGATTTTTTAATTAATAATGGTGATTCTATGAACGCACTTATTAATGAAGTTATTTTAGAAAGTATTTTCTTTAAAAACAGCCCATTACATGATGGAGCAACTATTATTAGAGATAATTATATTGTAGCAACTAGAGTTATTTTGCCCATTTCTGATAGTACAAAAATACCTTCAAGATTTGGTTTAAGACACAGAGCTGCAATTGGTGTTAGTGAAAAAACAGATGCCGTTTGTTTATTAGTTTCAGAAGAAACTGGCGAAATTTCTTATATTAAAGATGGCGAATTTGTTCTCTTTAAAAACCTTGAGGAACTTAATGAAAAACTTAAAAAAGACTTAATGTAATACAATTTTTATAAATTTTGTCCATAAAAAAACTCTCAATTTTGAGAGTTTTAGTTTTATAAAAGGTTTAAAATAATCTTACATATCTTTCTCCATTTCCTCAACTTTTGCATCAATTTTAGCCATTGTTGCTTTAAAAGATTCTTTTGCCTCTTCGCCTAAATTTTTCATGTATTGCTCACTATCGTTTGCAAATTCTTTTGTTTTCATTGTAAATTCTGAATTTTTAATATTTTCAGCACCCTTATCCATTTGAGTCTTTACGTAATTTGCATAATTTTCTAAATATGCTTCAGCTTTTTCATCATCTAATTTAGGAATTTCAATGTTATCAAACGCAGAATTTATACCATCTTTTGCATCATTATAACCTTCTTTAATGTCATTTCCTAAATCATCTACACCTTCTTCAAGATCATTTCCAATTTCTGTCATTTCGTTATTTACTTCTTTTTTTGTACTTTCTTTACAAGCTGTAAATACAATAGAAGCAGCTACCATTATTGTTAAAACTATTTTCTTCATAATTATTTAATTTTTAAAATTATTATTCATCAGTTTTTAAAACTAATTCTATGCAAATATATATTTGTATGAAAAAAGTTATTATCTCTAATAAATTAATTTTTAACTCTTATGAAAGAAAGTTTATTTGAATAAAATATAATAATGTTACTTTTAAGAAGCTACATCTAAACTAAATTGTTTATCATATAGGTTTTTATAATATCCATTTTCTTTTTCTAACAATTCGGAATGAATACCTTCTTCAACAATCAAACCTTTATCCATTACAATAATTTTATCGGCTTGTTTTATTGTTGCTAATCTATGTGCAATTACAATGGAAGTTCGCTCTTTTGTAATCGTTTCTGTAGCATATTGTATCATTTGTTCTGCTTGAGCATCTACAGACGATGTAGCTTCATCTAAAATTAAAATACTTGGTTTACTTACATAAGCACGTAAAAAAGCAATTAATTGTCTTTGACCAGAAGATAACATTGCGCCTCTTTCTTTTACGTTATAATCGTAACCTCCAGGAAGCGTCATAATAAAATCGTGAATTCCTATTTGTTTTGCTGCATTCTCTACATCCTTTAAAGTAATGTTTTCATCCTTTAAGGTAATATTATTTAAAATTGAATCAGAAAACAGAAATACGTCTTGCAATACAATTGCAACTTGATTTCTTAAACTTTCTAAGGTATAATCATCAATAGAAACTCCATCAACAGCAATGGTTCCTTTATCAATTTCATAAAAACGATTTATTAAATTGATAATGGTAGATTTTCCTGCTCCAGTTGCACCAACTATAGCAACAGTTTGTCCACTTTTCACGTCAAAAGAGATTCCTTTTAAAACTTCTTCATCTTGAATATAGCTAAATGTTACATCTTTAAAACTGATATTTCCTTTTAAATTTTCGGCTTTTATTGTTCCGCTTTTAGCAACACTACTATTTGTATCAATTACTTTAAAAACACGTTCTCCAGCAACAATTCCCATTTGAAGCTGATTAAATTTATCAGCAATTTGGCGTAAAGGTCTAAACAACATTTGTGCATATTGTATAAAACCCATAATCATACCAACGGAAATCCCTGAATTTTGAATAGCCTGTCCACCTCCAAACCAAACTATTAATCCAATTCCAATTGATGATAAAATTTCAGCAATAGGGAAGAAAACGGAGTAATACCAAATTGTTTTTACGTGTGCCTTTTTATGTTTTTCATTTATTTCTTTAAAATTCTGATATTCTATATTTTCGCGATTAAAAAGTTGCACAATTTTCATTCCTGTAACTCTTTCTTGTACAAAACCATTTAAATTTGCAACCTGATTTCTAACCTCTTGAAAAGTAGCTTTTATGGCAACTTGAAAAAGTTTTGTGGCATACACTAAAATCGGTAAAATTGCTAACGTAATTAATGCCAACTTCCAATTTAAAAAAAGCATTACTACAGTTACAGCAAGCATTTTAAGTATATCGCTTAAAATTGTAAAAACGCCATTACTAAAAAAAGCTGCAATTGTTTCAATATCAGAAACGACTCTTGTAACTAATTTACCAACTGAATTTTTATCAAAATAAGACATTTTAAACTGTAAAATATGTCTAAATATTTTTGATCTAATATCTCTAATAATATGTTGTCCAACCCAATTTGCAAAATAGATAAACGAAAATTGAAGCAAAACCTCAATTAATAAAACGGCAAGCATTAATAAGGTGTAATCTAATAAACCTGCTTTGTCTTTTGATAAAATATAGTCATCTACAGTATTGATTAAAATGTAGGGTGATAAAACCGAAAATAATGCCAAAAGTATGGTTGATGAAGCTGCAATAAAAAAATACAAGCGATACCTTTTTGCAAAAGACATTAGTCTTGAGAAAATTTGAATATCGAAAGCATTTCCTGTTTTTTCTGCCAAAACTTAGTATTTAATATTTGTTAAAAATAAACCTTTTGCAGGAACTGACAATCCTGCATTTCCTCTATTCTTGCTTTCTATAATTGCTCTAAAACCATCAATAGAAATTTTACCCAAACCAACATCTACAAGCGTGCCAACAATAGCTCTAACCATATTTCTAAGAAATCTATTTGCTGAAATATGAAATGTTAATTCAGATCCTTTTAACTCCCAAAAAGCTTCTGTTACATCGCAATTAAAAGTATAGACATCTGTTTTTACTTTAGAAAAAGTTTGAAAATCTGTATATTCTAAAAGCAATTTAGCTGCTTCATTCATTAAATGAATATCTGGTTTTTGAGAGTGAATTTGCCAAGAAAAATCTAATAAAAACGGATTTCGTCCCAACCAAATTTTATACTCATAACTTCTTGATGTTGCATCAAATCGAACATGTTTTTCTGCATCAACCAAAAAAACTTGATGTACAGAAATATCATTTGGTAAAATGGAGTTTAATTTGAAAACAATATTCTTTTTCAATTCTTTTTCGATATCAAAATGCGCAAACATTTGCGATGCATGAACTCCTGTGTCTGTTCTTCCTGCACCAACAACTTGAATCTTTTCTTGAAAAATAGTACTTATTGCATTATTTAATTTTTCTTGAACAGATATTGCATCTGGTTGAATTTGCCAACCATGATAATTTTTTCCGTTATAAGAAAGTTCTATAAAATATCTCAAGAATATATATTTTTGAAGTCTTCAAAATTACGAATTTTATTTTGTTATCCTTACTTTTGACCTTCTAAGAGACGTTAAACTTTTCTTACTATTTTTTGATGAAAAAAATTTTATTACTATCTGATACTCATAGTTTTATTGATGATCAAATTTTAAAGTTTGTAAAACAGGCTGATGAAATTTGGCACGCAGGTGATATTGGTAATTTAGAAGTTACTGATAAAATTAAAAAACTGAAACCTTTAAGAGCCGTTTTTGGTAATATTGACGGAACTGATGCAAGAGCAGAATTCCCTTTAGATGCAAAGTTTTCTGTAGAAAATGTTGCAGTTTGGATGACTCATATTGGTGGATATCCAAACAGATATAACATAAGAATTAGAGAAGAAATTGCTAAAAACGCACCAAAAATTTTTATTTCTGGTCATTCACATATTTTAAAAGTTCAGTTTGACAAGAAACTAAATTTATTGCATTTAAATCCTGGAGCTGCAGGAAATCATGGTTTTCATTCTATTAGAACTATGCTACGTTTTGAAATAGAAAAAGGAGAAATTAAAAATTTAGAAATTATAGAATTAGCTAAAAGAGGTTAAACATATTCTCTTTCTTGAATTGGTAATTCTACTTTTATGATAGTTCCGTTATTTTTAGAAGTAATAATCTTAAACTTGCCTTTCATCATTTTTATTCTAGCATAAATTTGATTGATTCCTATACCTTTCTTAGAGAAAGTTTTCTTTTTATCAAAACCAATTCCGTCATCAGAAATTTCTAAAATAAGACTACCCTCCTCTTCTTTTAATTGAATAAATGCACTATCTGCTTTACTGTGTTTTAAGATATTATTTATAAATTCTTGAATAATATTATATGTTTTAATTTCAAAATTCTGATCATATCTTCTCAAACTTCCAATTTGTGTATCAATAGATAATTCTGAATTTGAATATTTTTCTGCAATATCTTTTATAGCAAAATTTAATCCAAATTTTAACAAAACTGATGACATTAAAGAATGTGATAAATCTCTAATTTTTGCTGAAGCTTCATTAATTATTTTTTGAGTTTTATCAATTTCAATTGGCACATCTCCTTCAAATTGTCTTACTGATGCTTGTAAGTGTAAGTTTGCAGATGATAATAAAGCACTAACACTATCGTGCAATGTTTCTGCAATTTCTTTTCTTTCAGATTCTTTTCCATCAATCGTGGCATTTAAAATTCTTACTTGAGAATCAGATTTTAATTTATCTAATTTTTGACTTTGAAGTAGTTCTGTTTTACTCAGTTTAATTTGCAAGTTTTTTTGTCGTAAACTATAATAGGTTATAATTACTAGTAGAAAAATAAGGATTAAGGAACTTATTACAACAATTGTATTTGCTCTGTCTTTTTCTTCTAAAAGTTTGATGTCTTGTTTCTTTTCTAAAAGTTCTTTTTGAGTATTAAAATCATATTCAAAACCTAATTTTTCAATAATTCTTCTTATTTCTTTTCCCCTTAAAGTATCTTTAATTTCATAAGAAAGTTCTTGAAATGAATAAGCCTCATAATCTTTCATTTTATATAAGTTATAAGCTAAATTGTAATATAAATTCTCTTTAACTCTTAGTGCTCTATCACTACTTTCATTTTTAATTAGATCTAAAGCTTCCTTGTATGTTTTTTTTGCCTCTTTATAATTGTTTTGATCTAAAAAAATACTCGCTAAGTTTCCTTTAGCAGCAGCTTCAGAAATTTTATTATTACGTTTTTGATGAATAGAAACTGCTCTTATTGCATACTGTTTAGCTAAATCATATAAAGAATCTTTCCTATGAATTCCTGAAAGATTTGTTGAAGCACTAGCTTGATAAGAAAGGGACTTAGTTTCTAAAGATTCTATTTCTAATGTTTTATGATAAAAATATCTAGCAGAATCAATTTGACTATTCCTTAAATATTCATTTCCTAATTTTAAATATGTCCTAATTTTCTCTACCTCATAATATTCATCATAATTAAGGTCATAAATACTATTATTTTCTAACTCAAGTATATTTAATGCATTTTTATAATGTATTATTGATATATTATGATTATTGTTAATACTATAAATCTCAGCAACTAGAAAATTTAGTTTAAAGCTTATTTCAGGGTCTAAATCAGATTTTAATAATGGAAGTGCTTTTTCTAAAGCTTCAGGATAACGAGCGTTATTAAATAACTTTTGAATTCCAAGATACTTCTTTTGATATAGACTGTCGTTCTTTTGTGTGTACAAAAAAGAAACCTTATTAAATAAGGTTTCTTTTTTTATGAATTTAAATGCTTTTACTGGATAAAAGTTAAAACAAATAAATAATATTACTATTTTCTCTTTCAATTAATTAATTTTTACCAATCTTCACCATCATCGATAATGATAACTGGCTTTCTATCTGCTGATGTAGCATCTCCTTTTGCATTGTCTCCTGTATGGTTTACAAAATGAATTTGTAATAACTCATTTTCTTCTTTTTCTAAAGTTCTAGAATAACTATCATTTTGTTGAGATTTCCCACTTTCTTCTAAATGCACTTCATATACACTAATTTCGTCATTATAAACAAAATCTACAGAAACATTATTACTAACCTTAAAATCTAATTCATAGGTACCGTTTTCGTTTTTTATAACGCTATACTCTTCCAGAAAACTATCATCAGATTTTTTAACATATTTAATGTTATCATCAAAAATAGAAATACTTGGAACTTTATTAGAGTTTTCTGTTATAAAATCTACCTTAAAGTTTTCGTCATCAAAGAATAAATCTGATTGTAAATTACTTTTTTGTTCAAGATCATCATCAGAGACACTTAAATATAACTCATTTATATTCTCTGCCGTATTTTTAACCTTAGCAACTTTAACATTACTGTCCAAATCTAAATCGATAGAATATGCACCAGTTGCATCTCTTTTTAATTCAAAAGTTTTAAATAATTCTTTACTTTGTTCTGGCATTAGAGCTTCTTCTTCACTAGAACATGAAGAAAACACTAAAGAAAATACTACTGCTACTGCTAAAAAATTTCTTTTTTTCATTTTTACTATAATTTATACTAGGGGTTTATAATTGTTTAGCTAAAGCACACAGTTTAAAACTGTTGGGGAACATCTTTAATACTTTGTTGGGGGATTTTTATACTATTTTATTTTTAACTGCGTACATTGCTAAACCTACTGCATTTTTTACTTTTAATTTTCTTAATAAATTTTTTCTATATGTTTCAACCGTGCTAAGAGCTAAATTTAATTTTTCGGCTATTTCTGGCGAACTATATTCTTTTGTTATTAACTTTAAAACATCTATCTCTCTTTCTGTTAAAGCCTCAATTATTTTTTTAACTGGTGCTTCACCTGCAGGAACATGATGTCCTGAGAAAGATTTTAATAGAATCTTTTGAATATCATCACTAAAATATTGTTCTCCTCTTGCAACTGCTTTTATGGCATTTACTATATGCTCACCAGCATTATTTTTTGTGATATAACCTTTGCAACCAAGACTCAACATTTCTTGAACAATTTTAATATCATCATAACTAGAAAGAATAATAACCTTTTGAGCAATTCCTTTTTTATTAAAATGTCTAAGAACTTCAAAACCATCTAAAATTGGCATTGTAATATCTAAAATTAAAACATCTGCTATGTTTCCTTTTTTATCAAACCAATCTGTTACTTCTTTTCCTGTTAAAGAATAATCTTTAATTTCAATATCTTTATCAGTATTAATTACAGCGATGATACCTTCTATTAATATCTTATGATCATCGGCAACATGAACGTAAATCTTTTTCTTCATTATTATCTATTGTCAAATTTATATCACTAAAGTAGATTGCACAATACCCTTTTATGGGGTAATTTACTTCTCCCCAAAAAAGGGGAGAAACACCCCCATTTACGGGGAGAAGAGATTTATTAAAACACTGATTTTAAGAAACTTACAAATACCTAGAAAATCACAAAAACTTGTATTTAAAGAAACTGATAAAAAGATTTTTTATCAGATAAATTCTTAAAAAATAAAAAACCGAGAAAATTTCTCGGTTTTTTTTCGCACTAAATATACTATTTGTTAGTCTTATCGCAATCTATCTACAGATTTTACGAGATCTTCATCCTTTTTAATAGCTCTATTTGCCAAAACAATAAGCAATATAACCAAAATTGGTAAGAACATCCCAATACCTTTCTCTGAAACAGCATTTTCTCCAGGTAAAGTTAGAGATAAATAAATCAACAATCCTAATAAAAAAAGATTAATCAAAATTATAATGCGTCCTAATACAAACTGTAACTTTCTATCCTTAAATAGAAATATAGTTACCAATGACAAAATTGCCGACGCAAAGAACATAAAAGGAATTACTTTTAAAATAATTTCTTCATTAGAAAACAAATCTAAAACAAATATTTGTTCTTTTAAAGTATTCCATAAATAAAACACAAAAATTAATCCTCCAGAAATTATAGAAGCTAAAAATAAATATATACTTTGTATTCTTTGTAACATACCTCTTATTATAATGACAAAAATAGCGCTTCTTTTTTAAAAAAGAAAACCTATAAGTAAAAAAAAAAGTATATATTTGTAATATAGTAACCGCACAAAAAATATTGTATAGCACTATATACAATAAGTAAAATCAAAAAAAACAATTTATAGACATCTTAAAAGCTTAAGATTAAATTAACTTAATATACACATAAATGTTCGAAATTTCTGAACTAAAAGAAAAAACTCTTGCTGATTTACAGGTAATTGCAAAATCCATTGGATTAACTAAAACAAGTCAATTAAAAAAATTAGACTTAGTTTATCAAATATTAGACACACAAGCAGCGAATCCTACAAAAGTCTCAAATACGGAGGGATCAGAAACTCCAAAAACGGACAAACCTAAAAGAAGAAGGGTTGTTAAAAAAATTCAACCTAAAAAAACTGTTGTTGAAACCACTACTCCAGAAATAACAACAGAGAACACAAAAACAAAAGAAAATTCTAAACCTATAGAAAAAGCTACTCCTGCAGCTAAAAAGGAAGAAGTAAAAAAAGTTATTGAAAAAAGAACTCCTGCAAGACCTAGGGTTAAACAAGAAAAAAAGGAGGAAGTTGATTCTTCTAGCAAATCAACTGAAGAAACTACAGATATCAAAACTAAAAAGGAGCAAAAACCTGTTAATAATAATCCAAACAGAAATCCTCCTAGAAAAAATAACTCACAAAAGAGTAAAGAACAAAACAATTCTAAAAACAATTCAAACAGAGGTAACAAATCTGGAAACAGATATAAAGATCCTGATTTTGAATTTGACGGAATTATTGAAAGTGAAGGCGTATTAGAAATGATGCCTGATGGTTATGGTTTTTTACGTTCTTCTGATTATAATTATTTATCATCTCCAGATGATATTTATGTTTCTCAATCTCAAATTAAATTATTTGGTTTAAAAACAGGTGATACTGTTAGAGGAAATGTTCGTCCGCCAAAAGAAGGTGAAAAGTATTTTCCTTTAATTAGAGTTTCTAAAATAAATGGATTAAACCCTAATATAGTTAGAGACAGAGTTTCTTTTGAACACCTAACACCTTTATTTCCTGAAGAAAAGTTTAATTTAGCAGAAAAAGGAAGTTCTTTATCAACTAGAATAATCGATTTATTTTCTCCTATCGGAAAAGGACAACGTGGAATGATTGTTGCCCAACCGAAAACAGGGAAAACAATGTTGCTAAAAGACATTGCCAATGCTATAGCAATGAATCATCCAGAAGTTTATCAAATTGTATTATTAATTGATGAACGCCCGGAAGAAGTTACAGACATGCAAAGAAGTGTGCGTGGCGAGGTTGTTGCATCTACTTTTGATGAACCTGCAGATAAACATGTTCGTGTAGCAAATATTGTTTTAGAAAAAGCGAAACGTTTAGTAGAATGTGGGCACGATGTTGTAATTCTTTTAGATTCAATTACACGTTTGGCAAGAGCTTATAACACAGTTGCTCCTGCATCAGGAAAAATACTTTCTGGTGGTATCGATGCAAATGCACTGCACAAACCAAAACGTTTCTTTGGAGCTGCTAGAAACATTGAAGGAGGTGGTTCTTTAACTATTATTGCAACTGCACTTACAGAAACTGGTTCTAAAATGGACGAAGTAATTTTCGAAGAATTTAAAGGAACAGGTAATATGGAACTTCAATTAGATAGAAATATTTCTAATAGACGTATTTACCCTGCTATTGATTTAATTAAATCTTCTACTAGACGTGATGATTTATTATTAGACGCTAAAACAGTACAAAGAATGTGGGTTTTACGCAAATATCTTGCAGACATGAATCCTATAGAAGCAATGGAATTTATCAATGAAAGAATTAAGTTTTCTAAAAATAATGACGAGTTTTTAATCTCTATGAATGGTTAAAACCTTTAATTATTAAATATAAGAATAAACACAAAACCTTTTTGAGAAATCAAGAAGGTTTTTTTGTAATATTATTTTGGTTTAAATCTAAAAAATAAACATTCCATTATTCTAAATCTCTAAAAGAGAGTTTTAAAATCAAAAAAAACAACATCTCACTTTTCTACTAAGAAACAAGAAACATTAAAAGAACTAATCTTAATTGCTCAAACCTAACAAAAGACGAAAATTTAGAGCATAAAAAAACCGTTCAAAAATTATTCTGAACGGTTTTTTTTATGATTGAAAATAAAAACTACAATTAGTTTGCAGTATACATCATCGCTCTGTTATCTTCTATATCTGATGCATTTTTAATTGCTTCATACATTTTATTAGTAAGTCTTTTTCTAGATTCAGAAATTCTCTTTCTATTAGCATCATAGTTCGGTAATGCTGTTGGTAGTTCTTTTTTTGTTACCATAAAAGCATAAACACCTCTATCACCTATAACAGAATTAACAACTTTATTTAACGAAGCATTATACATTGCACCAACAACTTTTGGCTCAACACCAACTCCAGAAAGAGTAGGCGTCTTTAATGTTAAACCATTAGATGTTCTTACGTTTGTGTTATTTGCAGTTGCGATATCAGCTAGAGAAGCACCTTGTAATTTATCTTTCAATAATGCTGCTTTCTTTTCGTTTAATAAAATAGGTCTAACAGTATTTGTTGCTTTTTCTGCAGACATTACTCCTTTTTCTTCTGCACTAGTTATAAATGCAACAACATGACTACCCTCTAAATCAAAACGTTTAAAATCATTTACATTTGTTTCTTTACCAAATGCCCAACTTACAATTTGTCTTTGATTACCTAACCCAGGAACATTTTCATCTAACACTTTTAAACCAACAGCTATTTTTGGTGTATATTTTTTTTCTGTTGCTAAATCGTAAAATTTATTATTTTTAGAAATCGCTAAAGCAAATTCTTCAGCATTTTTAAAAACATCATTTTCAGTAGCTTCAGATGCTTCAATTTTTCTACTATAAGTAGCTAATTTTACAACTTTTTGACTATTCTTTTGATTGTCAATTTTTATAACATGAAAACCAAACGGAGTTTTAACTACACCAATATCTCCTTTTTTACCTTCAAAACAAAAGTCTCTAAAAAAAGGTGTCATTCTAGAATATGTAAACCAATCTAAATCTCCTTCTTTTGCTCCAGAGCCTAAATCCGAAGAAAAAGTTTTTGCTAAATCTCCAAATTTACGAACGTTTCTTTTAACTACAGATAAAAGACTATCTGCTAAAACTTTAGCTTCTTCTTCTGTTCTTGTTACGTCTGCACCAACTCTTTGAGCACCTATAAATGGAATTAATATATGGCTTGCTCTTACTGAATCTGGCATTTTAGAAACTTCTGTAATTTTAGAAATTTTATAGTAATCTTTATCTTTATACGGCCCAACTACATCACCTTTATTAGCTTCAAAAATTTGAGTTGCAGCTTCTTGATTTACTAAATTCTTAAATTGAAAGTTTTCATTTAAACCTGTATCAGAATTATTATCTGATAAAAATATACTTTCATCTTTCGTATTTTTAAGATCTTCTATTAAAGTAGCAACATCATCTTTTATAACTTTCTCATCAGCAGGAGTTGCAACTATATTAAATTGAACATAAGAAACATCTCTACTAGCTTCTACTTTAAAATCATTTTTATGATTTTTAATATAAGATTCAACTTCAGATTTTTTTATTTTCACTATACTATCAGCAATACTTGTAAACGGTATATAAACAAACTGTGCATTTAACTTAGTATTATCTAATAAGTATTCTAATTCTCCTTCTTTTAAAGAAGCACCTAAACCAGCTGTAACTAAATTATTGTAAGTATTAGTTTCTTCATTGTCTCTAATTTGGTTCATATAACCAGACCATTGCGCCCAAAGTTCTGTTTTGTTTTCTTTTTCTGTTGCTAAAAATTGTTTGAACTTAGATTCATCAAACAAACCAGATTCAGTTTGATATTGAGGATTACTTTGTACAAAGGGAGCACTAACAATTTCTTTCCAAATATCTGCTTCACCAATAGTAATACCAGCTTGGGTTAATTGATTTTCATATATTTTTTTTCTTAGAATATTATCCCAAACAGTTTTAGCTGCTTGCATTTCTGAAACCTGACCTCCAGTTTGTTGTTTATAATTTTCTAATTCTTGTACAAATTCTTCTCTAGAAATAGATTCTCCATTAATTTCACCTATTTCATTTACTTTACTAGAGTTAAAAAAATCACCAAGAGTTGAAGGATCTAATACAAATGCAAAAAGGGCTAATCCAATAATGATGATTAAGAACATTGATCGTTCTCTAATTTTTGATAAAACTGCCATACGTGTTTTTATTTATTTTCAGTTGGCGAATATACGATTTTTGGTTTTAATATTGCAACCCATTTTTCACTTATTAGTAGTAAGTTAGGAGCTATTTTTAGTGTAGAACTTTAATTATATATTTTAAGCCCCTTCATTTAAAATTTTAAGAGAAACTTCATCTATTTTAGCGCCACTCATCTTTAAAATCCTAAATTCGAAATCCTCTATATCAATAAGCTCTTTTTCACTAGGGATATTTTCTGTATGCTCAATAATAAAACCCCCTAAAGTTTCGTAGGCTTCAGATTTTGGAATATTTAAATCATATTCTTCGTTTAAATAATCTATTTCTAATCTTGCAGAAAAATTAAATTTTGACTCGCTAATCTTTTCTTCTAAAAATTCTTGAGAATCATGTTCGTCTTCAATTTCGCCAAATAATTCTTCAACAATATCTTCTATTGTAATCATCCCAGAAGTTCCACCATATTCATCTACAACAACAGCTACACTTTTACGTTTTTTTATCAACGTATTTAGTATATCATTAATCATCATAGATTCTGGAACAATTTCTAATGGTAATAAAATCGATTTAATTGTTTTAGGTTTTTTAAATAATTCAAAGGCATTTACATAACCAACTACATCATCTAAAGATGTTTTATAAACTAACACCTTAGACAACCCTGTTTCTATAAATATTTTCTTTAAATTAACCACGGTTTCATGAATTTCAACAGAAACAATTTCTGTTCTTGGTACCATAACCTCTCTAGCCTTTACATTATGAAAGCCTAAAGCATTTTGAAAAATTTGAATTTCTGAATCTACTTCGTCATCTGTATTACCAGTTTCTAACTGCTCATTTATATAGTTTCCTAATTCTTCTTTACTAAATTCAGTTTGCATTTCATCTGCATTTGTTTTAAAGAAAACTCGTAAGAAAAAATCTGAAATTAGCGTAATAAACTCAGAGAAGTAGTGAAATAATTTATAAAAAATATAAGCAGGAACAGAAAATATTTTTAAAACTTCATTTGCATAAATTCTAAATATAGCTTTGGGTAAAAACTCTGCAGTTATTAAAATAACAATAGTAGAAATAATAGTTTGAATTAATAAATTAGTAAAATCATTAAAATTGGTATCTAACGAAAAAACCCTTACTAACAATTTACCCATGTAATAACTGTATATTACTAAAGAAATATTATTACCTACTAACATTGTAGTAATAAATTTCGAAGATTTTTGAGTTATTTTAGTTAGAACTTTGGGTATAAAACCATCTCTTTTTTTCTCTAATTCAATGTGCATTTTATTTGCCGAAAAAAATGCAATTTCCATCCCCGAAAAAAACGCAGATAGCAAAATAGATATAATTATAACTATGAGTTCAAATTCCATTAAAGAATAAAATACTATTTATTTTGATTGTTTCTTTTTACAACTTTTTTTCTAAAATGTCTTTTTAAGAAAAACACTAAGGTAATAAAAATTGAGAAGCCAATAAAAAAGAGCGCTTTTTCTTTATCGGTATTAAAACGAACTACACCTTCAATTAAACAAATTAAGGCTACTAATAAATATCCGTATTGAAAAAATTTCCAAATATTATTCATAAAATTATTCTTCTGATGTTTCTAATTTTCCTGTAGTTTTTTTAGCTAAATGTTTAGATAAATCCTCTTTAGATTCAAAACCTATTCCATAAATTGTATCTTTTTCTGTCATCAATTTAAAGGCTTTTTCAGAAACAAAATATTTTGTTTTTTGATCCCAAAATAACTGTTCTGTTTCTAATCTTGTTTTATCTGTATGATTTACGACAACAACATTTCCTTTAATTTCTGATAGAGAAGTTTTTTGATACGAAATTGCATAATTACCTGTAATAGTTATAGAATCAATGCCATTTTTTTCGAAATTAATAATTTTAATTCCTACTGGAAACTCGCTATAAGGATGTTCTTTTCGATTACTAAAATCTAACAATATTGGTGTTATTAATTTTGATGTAATTCTACCTGAATCTTTATAAACATGATAAGCATCTTTAGCTGTACCAACAGGTAAATTTTTATCAGCCAATAAGTCTCTTACTTTTTGTGTATTGTTATCACAAGAAAAAAGCATTGCTGTTACATAAAGAACAGCAATGCTTTTTGATAGTATATTTTTGTAAGTACTCACAAATATTATTTAGGTACAGTTACAGTTTCTCCAATCCAACATTTAATAGTATAACTACTTCCAGGCTCAACACCAGATGTAAAAATTACTGTTTTGCTTGGTAAATTAGCACGGTAAGAATTTATATATCTTCTTGCAACAGACGACATACTAGGATCTACTCTTGCGGCAGTTTCAGCTTGTCTTAATGCTGCTGCATACACCATTCTTTTTTCGAACTCATCTTCACCACAAGCATTTACACTCGATTGATATAATCTACCAATTAATAAATATGCTCTACCAGAACTTGGGTTGTATTTTAAAGCTTCTCTTGCTAAACGTCTAGCAGTACTTAATTGACCTCTACTTCTTGCAGCTTCAGCAAATTTTAATTTATATCTAGATTTTTTAATAGGATCCGTTTCTAAATCAAATGCTTTCTGTCTCATTGCTGCTGCTCCACTTGCATCACCGTTTTTCTCTAATACACCTGCATAAAATGAGTATGAATCTGGTGAAGGTGTTGCTTCTGCGTATGCTTTTGCTAATTTTTCATACATTGGATCGTCTTGACACTCTTTGTTAAACAATCTATTAACAGCTCTTCTTAACCAAACAGCATTTCCTTTATTTTCTTCAAAATTTCTTTGATATAATGGTATTAATCTCTCACAAGTAGCAATTTCTGTAATTATATTATCTAAACCACCTTCAATTTGACCAAGTGCTCTAGAGTTAATTTGATACGCATTTAATCTTCTTTTTTCTTTAGCATCTAAAACTCTTGTAGAGTCTGACAATACATTAATTTTTTTTGCATAATCATCTAACTTCTCACCTACAGATTCTACAACATCATCATATGTATCAAAAACTTTTTGAGGGTTTTCGTCTTTATATTTATCTGTAATTCCGTGAAAATACTTATAGATATTTTTAACTCCCATATCTTGAGGAGAAATTTCGTATGCTTTCTCTAAGTAAACAAAAACTTCTTCTTTTGAAGCTAAATTATTATCTGCTAAATAAGTAGCATAATCACTATGCACTTTAGCTGGTTTTGCATCTGGATAATATTTTAATCTTTGTTCGTAAACTCTTTTAGCTAAAACAGGATCTTTTCTAATATCTTCTGCTAAAGTAGAACCATATTGATAAATACTTACAGATAAATCTGGACAATTATCCATTAAATAAATCCAATTAGCATAAGCTTCATCATACTTTTTCGATTGATAATCTCCTTTAAAAAGGTTGTATTTTATTGTACATTCTCTTTTTGCATCATCCTGTGCATTTGTCTTCGCAGTTGCTAAAAGCAATGTAACTGCTAATAAAAAAGTAAATTTTTTCATTTTTTGTTGTTTTTGTTAATCAATCTTTCTTTTTATAAACCAAGTATCTGTCAAAGATAAACTTAATCTAAAATTAAAATAATTTTCTTGTATTAAATTATTTGTTGCTGTTCCTCTTTTACCAAACTCAAATCCCATATTTAGTGTAGATAATCGTTGTAGTGGTAAACCTAAACCAAAAGATATGCCAAAGTCGTCTATAGCGGTAAAATTTGTATTATTACCAGAACCATCTACTAATAAGCCTGTCTTCTCAAAACGAACACCAGCTCGATAAACCACTCTATCCCAGTAACTTGATATTGAGTTTATTTTCGGCAAATAAAATCCCCCTAAAGAAATTCTATTAGAACTACCATATCTGTAAACTCCATTGGAACTTGCTAATAATGTTGTAGTAGATATTGCATCTTGGTTTTCATACTCTATACCAGCATGCCATTTATCAATTTTTCCTACTCCAACTCCTAATATCGCTTTATAAGGCAAATTAAATTCCCCATCAATAATAGTTGTAGAAATTGTATCTCTTGGTATTTCATAACCAGATGAACCAATTGATAAAGAATATAAATAATCGTCTCCACTAACTTTTAAATCATTATCTAATTTAAAAGTAGCTCCTGCATTTACAACCAATTTATTTTTTAATTCTTTTTGATATTGAGCTCCTAATTTTAAAGAAAACCCCTCTATAAATGTAGTTTCATTATATTTAGTAGCAAGAATTACATCTGCTCTTTGATTAATAATACTATTTTCTATATTACCAAAACTATAATCTGCTTCTAAACCAACAGATAACCCTTTTACTACTTTAATTCCAAAACTACTGTAAATTCTATTTACACCTCCATTACCAGAAAAAAGTGATATCTCAGAAATATCGCCATCATCACCAGTAATTGAATTAGATAAAGAATATCCTACTGAAGATACTGGTTGTAATCCAAAAGAAAGACCTGCTTTTTTTCCAATAGGAAAAGCCAAAGCAAAATAAGACAAACTTGTAGAATTTACATTTTGTTTAGTATCACCACTTCTAATTGTTAAATCGTTATTAAGAATTCCAAAACTGTATGTAGTATATCTTAGATCTGAATAAGCCGCTGGATTTGTAAAATTTAAATATTTATAATGGTTAAAAGCAACACCAATACCTCCCATTGAACTTTGTTCTACCGTTGTTTGACTAAATTCATCGCCAATACCAAAATAAGAATACGGAGATGAATTTGTTCTTTGTGCTAAAAAAGTTACAGAAGTTAACAGTAAAAAAGCTACTAGAATCTTTCTAATCATTTGTTTTCGTTAAAAATCAATATTTCATTTAATCCTTCTAGGAGAAAATTTTGATGCGCAAATATGCTACTTTTTAATTGTTTTGACAAGAAATTTGTATCTCCTCCTGTTAAAACAACTGTTAAATCCATATATTTCTTTTTATATTGGCTTATTATACCTTCAATTTCTTGAATAACACCATTTACCACACCAGAATTTATACTTTCATCTGTGTTGTTTCCAATAAAGTTTTTAGGATAATTCTTCTCTAAAACCGGCAATTTACTTGTAAAATAATGAAGTGCTTTATATCTCATTTCTACGCCCAACGAAATAGCACCTCCTAAATATTCTGATTTATCATTTACAAAATCAAAAGTGATACAAGTACCTGCATCAATAATTAAAATATTTTTATTTGGAAACTTTTTAACGGCACAACTTACCAAAGCAATTCTATCTACCCCTAAAGTCTTAGGAGTTTCATACAAATTTATAAAAGGTACTTTTGTAGACGATGATAAAACAACTAATTTAAGTAAAAATTTAAGTTTTTCAATTTTTTTTTCTGATATAAAACTCACAGAAGATAGAATACCGATATGAATTTTATATTTTTTTACTATTTTTTTTATTTCTGATAAAAATCTTTTCTTATCAATTAAAACCACTTCAACAAGTGTACTCTGCTCAAATACAGCTACTTTTATCCTTGTATTACCCGCATCAATGATTAACTTCATTTTTCTAATTTATATGAACATCAAAAATACAATAGATTTTTTTAAAAATATACTTGCAGATATCAAAAAACATTATATATTTGCATCCGCTAAGGCAATGGTACCTTAGCTCAGTTGGTAGAGCAAAGGACTGAAAATCCTTGTGTCCCTGGTTCGATTCCTGGAGGTACCACAAAAAAATCCGAACATTAAATTGTTCGGATTTTTTGTTTTTAGAAATTTTCAAAAACTTATTTCAAATTTTTGATCATTGTTTTAGTCATTAACTTTAAATCGAATGCTGGTTTCCAATTCCAATCTTTCCTTGCCTCTGAATCGTTTATTATTTTTGGCCATGAATCTGCAATTGCTTGTCTAAAATCTGGATTATATTTAATTTTAAAATCTGGATAAAACTCTTTTATTGATTGGGCAATCTCTTCTGGACTAAAACTTATTCCTGCAATATTATAAGAAGTTCTAACAGAAATATTTTCTTTTGGCGCTTCCATTAATTCTATTGTTGCTCTAATTACATCATCCATATACATCATTGGCAATGTGGTTTTTGGAGCTAAAAAACACTCAAATACTTCGTTTATTATTGCTTTATGATAAATATCAACCGCATAATCTGTTGTACCTCCTCCAGGCAAAGATTGATAACCAATAACACCTGGATATCTTAAAGAACGAACATCTAAACCATATTTTTGATAGTAATAATGTATCCAGTTTTCACCAGCAACTTTACTCATTCCATACACAGTTGTAGGTGTTAAATTAGAATATTGAAGCGTATTTTCTTTATCAATATTATGACCAAATACCGCAATTGAACTCGGAAAAAAGACTTTTTGAATCTTATGCAACCTAGAAACTTCTAGAACATTAAATAAAGTTTTCATATTCAAACTCCAAGTTGCTAAAGGATTTTGTTCTCCTTTTGCTGATAAGATAGCCGCCAGATGATAAATTTGAGTAATTTTATTTTTTAAAACCACATCTTCTACAGCTTTAAAATCAGTAGCGTCTAATGTTATAAAATTAGGCTCAGAATCATTTTTTTTAAATAGATCTGAAGTAATAACATGCGAATTCCCATAAATTTGTTGGAGTTTTTGTGATAAAACAGTTCCTAATTGACCATTAGCTCCAACAATTAAAATAACTTCTTTACTCATTCTCTTATAAAGTTTTAAAAGAATAAATTTATATTATTTAACAATAAAAAGAATATTTACACTCTTATTTATAAAAAAATAAGCGTTATATTCTTTTTTAACCAGATAAATAAGAAATTTTAACTTTTAAAGAATTAAATTTATCATCTAAAAAGATAAATATGCTTCCTACTATAAAAATAGACGAAACTGATCTTAAAATATTAAGAATACTGCAAAAAGACGCAAAAAAAACAACCAAAGAAATTGCAGAAATACTAAACCTAACTTCTTCGCCAGTTTATGAAAGAATTAAAAGGTTAGAAAAGCAAAAGATAATAAAAAAATATGTTGCATTAATTGACAAAAAAAAGCTAGACATACCAATTACAGCAATTTGTATGGTTTCTTTAAGATATCATAACGAAGGTTTTATTGATAAATTTGAGAAACAAATTAAAGAATTAAAAGAAGTGCAAGAATGTTATCACATGGCTGGTAAAGTCGATTTTTTCTTAAAAATAAACATGGAAAGTTTAGATGATTACCATGAGTTTGTTAGAAGTAAATTATCTAGAATTGAAAACATTGGTGTATTAGAAAGCTATTTTGTTTTAAAAGAAATAGTATCTAGCACAGAATATTGCATATAGTTTCTAATTAACAACTTCAATACAAGGGTATGTATCTTACATTTTAAGGCAAGACTTAAAGGTTTTAAAACCTTGAGCTATCGCTATGCGACTAAAAATCACTTTAAAATATCTTTTACAATTTTTAAATGATGATTGGTATGTAATCTTAAAAATTTAATTGTCTGTTTTTTATTTAATTGCTCAAATAATGGATGTGTAAAAAATTGATTCTTATCTAACTTATCGATAATTTCCACATTTTTCTCTGCTATTTTAAGCTGATATTCAATATCGTTTTTTGATATAATTTCTGGTGGTAAAACTCTTTTTGGCGATTTTGCTTTTCCTCTAGGAAAAAACCCTAAAGTAAAAACAACCAATCTTAAACCGTTAAATTTATGCTGATATTCTTTAGATTTAGAATCTTTTATATTAGCAACAACACTATTTATTACTTTTAACGAATGATCTAAGTGCCAACCAACCTTAGCTTTAGAAATCTTTAAATTCTCATCTTCTAGATGCTGTATATTGGCTTTTATAAAACTAAATTCTCTCTCTAACATAATACATTTAATTTCTCTAATATACATAAATAGGATTCAAAAAAAAATCCAGCTAAAAAGCTGGATTGTAATTTTATTTCATCATTTGAAGATTGGTTACTTCTAATTTAGTTAACTCTCTATATCTTCCTCTTGGTAAGTTTTTCTTAGTTAACTCAGCAAAAATAACTCTATCCAATTTATTAACCTTGTAACCAACATGTTCAAATATTTTACGAACAATTCTATTTCTACCAGAATGAATTTCTATTCCAACCTCTGTTTTTGGTTCGTTATTAACATAAGAAATTGCATCAATAAATACTTTTTTACCTTCAATGATAACTTCTCCTCTTAATTTTTCTAAATCGTTTAATTCTAATTTACGATCTAAAGAAGCATGATATAATTTACGTACATTATGTTTTGGATGCGTTAATTTTTTAGCCAAATCTCCATCATTTGTAAATAGTAATAAACCGGTTGTATTTCTATCTAATCGACCAACAGGATAAATTCTTTCTTTTGATGCATTTGCAATTAATTCCATAACCGTTTTACGACCACGATCATCATCCATAGTAGTAATATAATTCTTTGGTTTATTTAAAAGAATATATCTTTTTTCTTCTGGAGAAATTGAGGTTCCATCAAAACGAACTATGTCATCAGGTTGTACTTTGTAGCCCATTTCTGTAACTAACTTTCCATTTACCTCTACACTACCATGCTCTATATAAGTATCTGCTTCTCTACGAGAACAAACACCAGAATTTGCTATATATTTATTTAAACGAATTCCTAAAGAATCGTCAGATTTTTTATCAGGATTTATTTTTTTATACTCCTTTTTAACATTTTGTCTATTTAAAGGCGTGCTTTTTCTAGCGTCTCTTTTAAATGTTGGCTTGTTAGCAACTCTTTTAAAAGTAGCTTTTTTTGCATCTCTTGAAGATGAACTTTTACCACTTCCTCTTTGTGAAGTACTTCTTTTTGTGTCTTTTTGAGGTCTACTTTTACCACCTTCTTGTCGTCCTCGCGACGAGTTTTTATTTGATTCCATTTTTTAAAATTTTGGCAAAGATACTCAAATTAGAATCTCTAATTCAATCTATCAATTACTTTTTCTATAAGTAAAGAAGTATCAATAAAAACAAGGCTAAAAACACCAATTAACAATAAGATTTTTAGAATGTTATGTAAAAACGCATATTGTCTTTGTTTGTTTGATTTACAAAGATAAAAACCTACATAAAAAAGGGTTAAAAAAGATAAATAAAAGTAATATTTCATATAACTTATTGCCGGATAACTCAGCAACACAATTACAGGAAAAATGGTTAATAATAATAAAAATATTGACAATTGTTTTGTTTTTGCCTCTCCATAAACCACAGAAAACGTCTTATAATTATTAACTAAAGCTCCTTTTATATTTTCTAAATCTTTTATTAATTCTCTTACCATAATTACTAAGAATAAGAAAATTGCATGGACAAAAATAATTTTGGAGAAGTTTTTAAAATAGACAAAAACAGCAAAAAAAGGCAAAATTGTAAGTATTGTTGCAGAAATTAACCCTGTAAACGCATGTTTTTTTAGTTTATGAGAATAAAACCAAATACCAAAAATATAAATTGCGAAGAAAAGTGCCGCTTTTACAGACACAAATAAACCAAAAACAAAGCCTAAAAAGTTTAAGAAAAAATAAAGCGACAATTTAGTTTCTTGCTTTACATAATTATCTAAAGAGGTTTTAAGAGGCCTATTAATTTGATCTACTTTAACATCATAAAAATTATTTATAATATAACCAGAAGCCACAACACAAACAGAAGCCAAAACAATATAAAGTAAATCTAAATCAAAAATAACGTGTCTAATCGATTTTTCTGATGAAAAAATAAAAATAGCCGCTAGATATTGTGCAATAACTAAAATAAGAATGTTATAACCCCTAACTACAGATAATAAACTGAATATTTTTTTTAGGAATGCCTTCACTTTTGAAGAATTTATAAGTTCTAATTTAGAACCTGTAAACAAGCTCTGTTTTATAACCTTTTAAACTTTTCTGAGCTTTTTCATAATCTTCTGTAAAACCTAAAATATAACCTCCACCTCCAGAGCCACAAAGCTTTAAGTAATAATCGTTTGTTTTAATTCCGTTTGCCCAAACTTTATGAAAAGCATCCGGAATCATTGGTTTAAAGTTTTTAAGAACTATTTTAGACAAACTCTTAACGTTTGAAAACAATGAGCTTACATTTCCATGTAAAAAATCTTCGATACAAGCATCTGTATAAGTAACAAATTGTTCATTTAACATTTTTCTAAAACCTTCGTTTTTCATCTTATTCATAAAAATGCTAACCATTGGTTCTGTTTCACCA
Organism: Polaribacter sp. KT25b; assembly: GCF_900105145.1. NCBI lineage: Bacteria > Pseudomonadati > Bacteroidota > Flavobacteriia > Flavobacteriales > Flavobacteriaceae > Polaribacter > Polaribacter sp. KT25b. Next base: position 2,953,675 of record NZ_LT629752.1, read on the forward strand.
ATTTGCTCAGAATCTAATAAAAACACAGCTCCTTTACCTTGTTTTTGAGAAGGAATACCAGCAGGCTCTATATGTTCTTTAGAGTTGATTAAAATTGGCAAACTTAAATAAGAGTTTAATGGATCTAAGCCAGAACTTTTACCGTGAAAAAAAGATTCCATTAAAGAAAAAACTTCTTTTAACCTTAATAATTTTTCTCTTGTTAAATTCTCTAAAACGGTAATTTTGTCTGATGCATATTTATCATAAATTGACGCCACCAAAGCGCCAGAACTGCCAACTCCATAACCTTGCGGAATAGAAGAATCAAAATACATTCCTTTTTCTAAATCAGTTTTAAATTTTTTTAAATTAAAAGAAACTAATTCTGTCTCTAGAGTAGAAAGATGATTGTAAAGTTTGTACAAATTTTCATTTGAAACTTTTGCTTTACCCTCTAAAACTTCTGTTGTTTTTAGTGCTCCTCTATAAGTATTAAACGGAATTGCTAACCCTTTAGAATTTTTTATAATTCCATATTCTCCAAAAAGTAGAATCTTAGCATAAAAAAGTGGTCCTTTCATTTTCTTTTCTTTATCAATTTTCATTGCAAAAATACAAATAAAAATAGTACGGTATACTTTTTAAATATTTTTATAAAAAGTCTTCCAAATTCCTACTTTCTCGCCGTCTTTATATTTACCACGAGATTCTATTTTACCGTTTTTATAATAGGTTTTCCAAACACCATCACGCAAACCATTTTCTAACCTTCCTGTTTCTTTTAATTCTCCAGAAATATAGAATTCAGAGTAATTCCCCTCTGCTTTACCATTTACAAAAAACACCTTTCTGTAAATATTTTGATTTTTATAAAAATACGAAACTTCACCTTCTAATTTAGTACCAACTTTATAATAATTTGCTTTATGCTCTGTAGTTTTCTCTAAATTTTCATCTAACCAAATAGTTTCTTGACTTTGAATTGAAATGCTTAAAAAGCTTATAATTATCAAAATAAATAGCGATGAAACCTTCATAAGAGATCAATTTTAGTATCTGTAAAATTAAAGTTTTTTTGCCCCAAAACCTACAGTATCACAAATGTAATGATTTTTCTGACAAAATTTAGATAACTGACTATCAATAAATTGCAATACATTTAATTTTTCACTCTCTGGAAACAACACATGTACATTTGCGCCAGCATCTAAAGTAAAACAAATATTACTGTTATTTTCTTGTCGATATTCCCAAATTTTATTGATAATTTCTAATGTATTGGGTTTCATCAAAATAAAATAAGGATTGCTCGTCAACATCATTGCATGCAACGTTAAGGCCTCACTTTCTACTAAATTAACAAAGCTTTTTATGTCTCCTTCTTGAAGAATTTTAGCCATTTTAGCTAAATTTTCATTGGCTTGCAAAAAGCGACTTTCTGCAAAAGGATGATTGTGCATTAAATTATGACCTATTGTACTCGAAACTTGTTTTTCGCCTTCATCAACCAGCAAAATTGCATCTTGATAATTTTCAAAAACTGAATGCACTTTATAAGGAAACTGAATTCCAAATAAATCTGAGCTTCCTTCAATTGCAGGATGTTTTCCCCAAACAACTAAAGGACCTTCTATACTTCTACTTGCACTTCCAGATCCTAAACGGGCTAAAAAAGAAGCTTTTTTATTGATAAAATCTGCAGATAAATCGGCATTTATTTCTTTCTCTAAACTCATTAAACACATTGCAATTGCACTTAATCCGCTTGCGGATGAAGCAATTCCGCTTGAATGTGGAAAAGAATTTTCTGAATTTATTGTCATTTTATAATCAAAAATATAAGGGCAATATTCTTCTACTCTTCTAAAAAATTCTGCAATTTTTGGTTTAAATTCTTCCTTTTGCTTTCCTTCAAAAAACAAATCAAAATCTACCGTTCTATTAAATTCTGAAACTAATTCTGAGTTTTGTTTTTTCGAAAAATCTATTGTAGTAATTGTATGGCAATTGTTTAAAGTAAAACTGATAGAAGCATTTTTTGATATTTGAGGATTGCTTTTTCCCCAATATTTTACTAGTGCAATATTACTTGGTGTTTGCCAAGTAAAACTTGCTGTATCTATATGTTTTAATTCCGATTTTACTAAAAATTGATCTGTATTCAAGGTGTAAAAATTTATTACAAAGATAAAACTAATCCTTTTTTAAATTATTATAAATTTACATTCGATTTTAAATATCATTAAATAAACAATTCTTTAATAATTTGAATTTTAAAATAAATACAGACACTTGGTTCATTTTTTGCTTATTATTTATAGGTATTTTGGCTTTATTTATTGTTTTATACATTGTAATACCTTATCGAACTCGAATTAAAAACACAAAAAGAAGACACTTAAGATTTCATAGAAAATTAGATAATTTTGAGCGACTAAAAAACAAACAAAAGGAAGAAAAAATAAGGAATTTAGAACTAGAAAACAGTAAACTACAAGTTTCTTTAAATAATGATTTAGCTAAAATTATTAACAATAACAACCAAGAAAACTTAGATTCTTTTTTCTCTAATTTTGAAAAACTTCATCCAAATTTTAACGAAAATCTTTTTAAAATAGCACCTAAATTAACATCAAACGAATTAAAACTAGCTGCTTTTTTACGATTAAACTTATCATCAAAAGAAATTAGTAAATTACTAAATATTAATCCCGATAGTGTTAATAAAGCCAGATATCGTTTAAGAAAAAAATTAAATCTATCAATAAATAACGACTTAACCACTTTTATTTTAAACATCTAAATATCAAACAAATAAACAACCTGTCTATTCTTTGTCCATTCCTTTTTTTTGGATAGTAATCCGTATTATATTTCTTTTGTTTAAACCTTTAAAAATATAAAGTATGAGAATTTTTGAAATCATTTTACTAATCCTTTCTATAGCTTCAATTTTTTATTTTTCTATCAGAAAAACCACAACTAACAAAAAAATAGAATTGCCCATAATTTTAGGGTTACTAGCAATTCATCTAATTTTTGAAGGTTACAGATGGCAAATGATTACTATTTATTTTTTATTACTTATTGTAGCTATTTATTCTTATAAAGAACTTTCTCTTTTAAAAGGAAAATGGTTTCTAAAAACGATAAAAATAATTGGTTTACTACTCTTATTAATCATCGGATTTCTACTACCCAATGTTTTGCCTATTTTTAATTTACCAAAAACAACCGGAAATTATAAAGTAGGTTCACAATACATTCTTCTAAAAACAGATAGAGAAGAAATAATTACAGAAAATCCTGATGATAAAAGGGAATTGATGATAAAAGTTTGGTATCCTGCAATTATCAAAAATGAAGAAAAAGAGCCTTATCTAAACAATGGAGATCGATTTAGTTTTGCTGCAAAATATGGCTTACCAAACAGTACTTTTAACTATTTAAATTCTGTTGAAACCAATACGTATGCAAGTCCAAAAGTTGCGAACGAGAAATTTCCTATCCTTATTTTTTCTCACGGCTCTTACTCAAAAGCTTCTGGTTATTATGCTATTATTGAAGAAATTGTAAGTCATGGTTATATTGTTTTAAACATAAATCACACTTACGAAAGTACTGGAACTTTATTTCCTGATGGCAGCATAAAACTCTACAATCAAGAATATGATCAGAAATATATTAGCACTCAAAAAATGGCTGAATTAGCTTGGAATGGAACTCAAAATTATAACAATGCTAAAACTGAAGAAGAAAAATTAGCTGTTTCTAAAGAGGTTTTAAAAAACTATATAGCAGCAGAGATTACTAGAAATTGGTCTAAAGATTTTGTTTCTGTGATAGATGCTTTAAAAACTTGGAACAGAAATTCATTTTTAGAAAATCATTTAAATCTTTCAAAAATTGGTGTTTTTGGGCACTCGCAAGGCGGCTCTTCTGCAGGACAAGCAATTTTAGATGATGAAAGAATTTCTGCTGGTGTAAATTTAGATGGCGTTCAATGGGGAGAAATGATTGATACATCTCTTACAAAACCATTTTTAAATATTTCTTCAGAATGGATTTCTCCACATCCAAACTTCAACATTTTTGCATATAGAAATAGTAGTAAAAACATTTTTTATGATGCAAAAATAAAAAACTCTGGTCATGCAAGTTTTATGGATATTCCTTTAATGTTTAATATTCCAACTTTAAATGAATCTGGAACTATCGAACCAAAAGAAGCCTATAAAATTATTAATAAAACTGTAATTTCATTTTTTGATAATCATTTAAAAAACAAAGAAAATGATTTATTAAAATTGCAAAAAGAATTTTCTTCTTTAGAAATTTCAATCAAATAAAAACATAACATTCTATTTATAAAAGCATCTTTCTAATTTTTTAGAAATGATGCTTTTTTGTTTGTATTTTTGTAATTGATGAAACAAAAAAAAGTCTTTTTACTTTTAAATGGAGAACCACCAAAAACACTTCCAGAATTTTCTGATTATGCAATAATTTGTGCAACAGATGGCGCTTATCAATTTTTAAAAGAACAACAAATAATTCCTGATTTCATAAGTGGTGATTTTGATTCTTTAGAAAATTTACCAAAAGATATTGAAGTAATTCACACACCAAATCAAGATTTTACAGATTTTGATAAAATACTTCAAATTTTGTTTGATAAAGGTTTTACAACTATTGATATTTTTGGCGCAAGTGGAAAAGAACAAGATCATTTTTTAGGAAACTTGCACACTACAATTCAGTGGAAAGAAAAATTACAACTTACTTTTTTTGACAATCATAGTCGTTATTTTTTAGCTGATAAAAGCACAGAACTTACAATTTCTAAAGACAAAATTGTTTCTTTAGTTCCTTTCCCAAAAGCAACCAATATTATTACTGATGGATTACAATATCCGTTAAGAAAAGAAGATTTAATTTTTGGAGAAAGAATTGGTACTAGAAATAAGTCCATCAAAAACAAACTAAAAATTACTTTTGAAAGTGGAGAATTATTCATTTTCATCAATCATTAAAAATAAAAAATGAGCAGAAAAATAAAATTATTGTGGGATTTTAGAGGTCCAGATGCACAAGAAACAGCAAAACATCATACGATTCATTTAAAAGAATTTGCAACTATCGAAAACTTAGCTTTTCATGAAATTGACATTCAAGAAAAAAATTCTATGTTATTTTCTGCATTTATAACTGTAAATGAAGCTGATATGAAAACATATAGAGATGCTTTAAAACCTCACAGAGGAGAAGTAGGATAACACGCTAAAACTATTTTTTATTTACCTTTGACAACTATTTTTCACATCACTAAAAAACCCTCAAATTAAATTTAAACATTATGAAACATTTTATAGTAAGTTTTCTACTATTATCAATCATCAACATTACAAAAGCTCAAAATAAACCTGCTTATCAATTATTTCAAAATAATGGGGAATTAGCAAATTATGATGAAATGGTTAAAGATCTTGCACAAAGTGATATGGTTTTCTTTGGCGAATATCATACAAATCCTATTTCTCATTGGTTGCAACTAGAAATAAGTAAAAGCTTTTTTGAGATTAAAGGAAAGAATCTGTTTTTTGGTGCAGAAATGTTTGAAAGTGGAAACCAATTAGTTTTAAATGAATATTTAGCTGGTTTATATCCAGAAAACAAAATGATTCCAGAAATAACACAATTATGGAGTAATTATAAAACAGATTATAAACCATTGGTTGAATTTGCAAAAGATAACGAACTTCGTTTTATTGCATCTAATATTCCTAGAAGATATGCTGCAATGATTAACAAAAAGGGAATAAATGCCTTAGATGAATTAAGTACTGAAGCACTTGCATTGATTGGCCCAGATTTAAAAAAATATTTTGATCCAACTGTAAAAGCGTATGCAGAAATGGCAGATAATATGGGCGGTCACGTTCCACCTAATATGTTAAATATACAAACAGCACAAGCTGCTAAAGATGCTACAATGGCACATTTTTCTCTTAAAAACTTTAAACCAGGAAATCTATTATTACATTTTGAAGGATCTTACCATTCTAATTATGAACAAGGAATAATTTGGTGGATTCATAAAATTCAACCTGGGTTAAAACTAAAATCAATTACTACTGTTACACAATCTGAATGGGATGAAATGAATGATGAGAAAAAAAACACAATTGCTAATTATATAATTGTAGTTGCAAATAATATGACACAGACAAATCAATAGTTTTTTATGTGTGTTTGTTAACAACCAATAAAAACATAACATTTCATAAAGTTGATCTTATTTAAAAATATCACTTTCTACTTATATTTTTGATGCTAAAAAACATAAAAAATAATCGTGTTTTTCTTTAAAACTTTATACTGATAAAACTTAGCTTTTTATATTGTTTCCATTTTTTTTAAGTAACTTTAACTAACAATTGAAATTTTAAATTTTATTTTATCTCTTAGTTAAAAAAGAAAAAATGGTAACAAATAATAAAACAAATAGCAAAGTTGTAATTATTGGTACAGGAATGGTTGGTATGAGTTTTGCTTACTCTTTATTAAACCAAGGTACTGCTAAAGAATTAGTTTTAATTGACATCAATAAAGAGCGTGCCATTGGAGAAGCAATGGATTTAAATCACGGTATGTCTTTTGCTCCAAGAAAAATGAAAATTTACGCTGGTGAGTATAGCGATTGTGAAGGTGCAGATATTGTTGTAATTACCGCTGGAGTTCCTCAAAAAGACGGAGAAACAAGAATTAATTTATTAAATAGAAATGCAGCAATTATGAAAATAGTTGTTGGGCAAGTAATGAAAAATAATTTTGACGGAATTATTTTAGTTGCTTCTAACCCTGTTGATATTTTAACGTATGTTGCCTGGAAAGCTTCTGGTCTTCCTCCTTCTAAAGTAATCGGTAGCGGAACTTCTCTAGATACCGCAAGACTTCGATTTGAAATTGCACAAAAAATTAATATTTCTGTTAAAAACATTCACGCATATATTATGGGTGAACATGGTGATTCTGAATTTGTTTGTTGGTCTCAGGCCTATGTTGGCGCAAAACCTCTTATAGAGATTATTGAAACCATGAAAGAAATTGAATTTAAAGATTTAGAAGAAATTCATAATTCGGTAAAAAATGCAGCTTATGAAATTATTAAGCGTAAAAAAGCAACTTATTATGGTATTGGTATGACTTTGGTAAGCATTACCTCTGCTATTTTAAATGATGAAAATAGAATTATTCCGATTTCTGTTTATAATGACGGAATTTATGACACAGAAAAAGATCTATATATTGGTTTACCCGCAGTATTAAATGCATCCGGAGTTAACCATATTATGAAACTAAAACTCAATAATAAAGAGCTAGAACAACTGGATGAATCAGCTACTATTTTAAAGAATATTTTAAACCAAATGGATATTTAAAATATCAAAAAATATTTTAAAGCTATCAAACTTTTAAATTTATTATTTCATAAAAAAAGCTAAATTTGATTTGTCTAACAAGAAGATAAAAAATGATGAAGAATAAGCATCAAATAATAAAAGTATTGCTACTAATTTCAATTTATTGTTTTGGTATTTATCTTTCTGCAAATTCATCTGCTTATTTTAGCGAACAAAATGTTGTAAAAGATAATAAACAGAAAGAATATGTATCTACAACATCAAAAGTTCTTTTTATTCATACGCAACAATATGAAAGCTTACAATCTAATTTAACAGAATACTCATTACCAACTTTTGAATCGCCTGATAATTTATTTTGGTTAATTTCCAATTCAAATGAATTATTGTTTAATTCAAAGTTTAAACAGTATAATAATTACTTAAAAAACATATTGATTAGGCATCGAAAGTCTGATCTTATTTTTCCTTTCCATAATTTTTGGTAATACTTTTCCACTAAGAACTACATCTTTTGTAGTTAAAATTTAAGTACTTATATGTTGTGAATTACCACAACATATAAAAATTAGTGTATCAAAAATTAAAAAACATAAAATGAATTTAGGAACAACAATTATAGGATTAGTATGTGTTGCATTATGCGCAATGCCTTTTATATTAACAAGTAGAAGTAAAAAGAAAAAGGAAAAAGAGTTGATAAACTCACTAAAAAATTTAGCAAAACAGAATGGTTCTGAAATTACCCAATATGAAATTTGCGGTAATTACGCTATTGGTATTGATGAATCTAAAAATTCTGTTTCCTTTATTATAAAAACATATGAAGTATTTAAAATTCAGTTTGTTAATCTTTCATTGATTAAGAATTGTAAAATAAACAAAATCAGTAGCTCATCATCTAATAATGATCAAATAATTGACAAGTTAAATTTAAACTTAAGTGCTGTTGATAATAACAAACCTGATGTTATTTTAGAATTTTACAATTCAGAAATTAGCTATCAACCATATAGAGAATTAGAATCTATAGAAAAATGGAATAAACTAATTAACAACCTATTAAACACCAAAAAACAAAACAAAGTTGCTTAATTAAATAAATAATAACGAATCTTACTTACAACAAAATCTGTTTGTAAGATTCGTTATTACCTCAATATTTACAAATATTAAATCAGTTTTTAGAGAAGAAGTCGAATTTTGAAATAATAGCAATCATCACTCCCCAAAAAAAAAATCAATTCTAGAAAAATAAAAGCTAAACAACAATTAAAATTAGATTTTCTTTATTAAATTTCAAAAATGTTATTTAAACATTTTAAAATTTTATAAATGCATACTTTTTCATTCAATCATATAGCACTTTCTGTAAGAGATGTAGATATATCTATCAAATTTTATCAAAAAGTGTTTCACTTTAAAGAAATTAAAAACACAGCTTCTAATTCTAAAACCAGATGGTTGTCTATTGGAGAAGACAAACAACTTCATTTAATTCCGCGTCCTAATTTTGAAATAAAGGTAAACAAGGCAGTTCATTTTGCTTTATCAACGGCTGATATAGATTCTTTTGTAGTCGATTTAAAAGAACTACAAATTGATTATTCTGATTGGAAAAACACACAAAAAAAAGATTATGTTAGAAATGATGGAATTCTACAAATTTATTTTCAAGACCCAAATGGATATTGGATTGAAGTAAATAATGATGTTTGATACAGTTTATAAAAACTTATTTCCACTTAATTCCACAACCCATACTTGGTTTTTGATTTTCTATTGCTGATTTATTAGCCAATAAATTATCAAGAGCATTTCTTAAATCAATTCCTGTTACTGGTTTTCCATTTCCTGGTCTTGAATTATCTAATTGCCCGTGATAAACTGATTTTAAATCAGCATCAAAAACATAAAAATCTGGTGTACAAGCAGCATCATACGCTTTTGCTACTTCCTGAGTTTCATCAAACAAATAAGGAAAAGGATAGTTTTCATCTATTGCTAATTGTTTCATCAATTCTGGTGAATCTTGTGGGTAATTCTCAACATCGTTCGAACTTATTGCTATAAAATGAATGCCTTTTTTTTGATAGTCATTCGCCATTTTTACTAATTCAGAATTTACATGAATTACAAACGGACAATGATTACATATAAACATAATAACAGTTCCTTTTTCTCCTTTTGCATTTTCTAAAGAAAGGAAATTATCATCAACTGTATTGATTAAATTAAAATCCTGAGCTTTTGTGCCAATTCTAAATTCGTTTGATTCTGTTAATGCCATTGTTTATTTTTTTTCAATTCGTCATTGCGAGGAACGAAGCAATCTCTCTCTTAAATAGCAGATTGCTTCGTTCCTCGCAATGACGTTTTTAATAATTTATCTATTCCGCCAAAGCATTCGCACAAATAAAACCACCTGTCCATGCATTTTGGAAATTGAATCCACCTGTAACTGCGTCAATATTTAAAACTTCACCCACAAAAAAGAGGTTTTTATGTTTTCTACTTTCAAAACGCTTAAAGTCAATTTCTTTTAAATCAACGCCTCCAGCTGTTACAAACTCATCTTTAAAAGTAGTTCTACCATTTGCGTTAAAAACTCCTTTCGTTAATTGATTTGCTAAATTTTCTAGTTGATTATTATTTAAATCTGCCCAATTTTGGTCAATTCTAATTCCAGCTGCAAGCACAAAACGCTCCCACAATCTTTTAGAAATTTCTGTAAAAGGCGATTTTAAAATCACGGTTTTTCTTGGCTCTTTCTTTTTTAAATTTAAAAGAACATTTAGTACTTTTTCGGTTGGTCTAGACAACCAATTTACCTCCACATTATATTGATATTTTTTATCAGCCAAAACTCTTGCTCCAAAAGCAGAAAGTTTTAAAACTGCCGGTCCACTCATTCCCCAATGTGTAATTAACAAAGGTCCTGAAGCTTCTAATTTTGTTCCAGAAATAGAAACAGTTGCATTTTGCACAGAAATACCTAATAAATCTACCAATCTTTTATCATTGATATTAAACGTGAATAAAGACGGAACAGGTTCTACAACAGTATGATTTAAAGTTTCACATAATTCCCAAACTTTCTTAGAACTTCCTGCAGCAATAACTACTTTATCAGCTTCAAAAACCTCTTCTTTTGTGTTGATAATCCATTTATTTTCTTGTTGATAAACTGAATTCACTCCACAGTTTGTCAACACATTAATATTCAACTTATCAACAGCATTTTGAAAGCAATCTATAATAGCCTGACTTGTATTTGCTTCTGGGAAAACACGATTATCATCTTCAATTTTAAGCGGAACACCTTTGTTTTCAAACCATTCAAAAGTATCGCCAGTCATAAATTTATGAAAAGGACCTAGTAATTCTTTTTCTCCTCTTGGATAAAATTTCACCAATTCTTTTGGCTCAAAACACGCATGCGTTACATTACATCTTCCTCCTCCAGAAATTTTTACTTTTTGCAAAACGTCTTTCCCTTTTTCAAGAATTGTAATATCTAAATCAGGATTATTTTCTTTTGCGTTTATTGCTGTAAAATAACCTGCTGCTCCACCTCCAACAATTATTATTTGAAGCCCCTTTTTATTCCCCAAAGGGGAAAATCCACTATTCTCTTTATCTGTATGTTTTTCTTGCATGTTTTTTACGTTCTAGTTTCCTCTCTTTGGGAGGATTAAGGTGGGCTTAACCATTTGATTATAAGTCAATACAGTTTCAAATCCTTTATTTTTAAAATAAGTTGGAGTTTTTTCATTTCCTGTTACTAAAACAAAATCTCCTCCCCAAGCTCCTAAACTTTTTATTGCTCCAAAATAATCTTGAAATAATTTTTCTTTTACTGGTTTCAATTTTATAATCGAACTGATAATTTGTTCATGTTCAACTATTAATTTATCAAAATCAACAATTGATTTTGCTGATAAAAATTCATCAGAAATTTCTGAAATCCTTTTTATTTCTTTATCAAAATTGATACTACTTTCTCTAAATTTTGCAATTCCTTCTTTTGAATCTTGCTTCTGATTTAAATGCACAAAAAACAAATTTTCTTTAAAACTTGGATTGAATGCTACTTTCTCTACAATTGGTTTTTCATCTTCTATTTGATAAAATATTGATGTATTATTTTGTGCACAAGCAATATCATAACCACTTCCTTTAAAGGAATTCCATAATAATTTAAAAGCATCTACATTTGACCAAGAAGCTATAGAATTAATCAATGTTGATGAAGTTCCTAATCCCCAATTTCTTGGAAAAGTAAGATTTGTTTTTACCAAAAAGCCATGTTCTGAATTTAAAAAATCTGGATTTAAGCATTTAGCTTCTTTTAAAATATCTAACAAAGTTTCTGCAATAATTTCTCCATTTCCTTCTTTATCAGAATTAAATGTACAACTTACTAAACGTAGTTTTGGCAAATCGAAAACAGCTTCAAACCAACATTCTCCAGAATATGTAAAACTTCCCCAAATTAATTGAGGTGCTGCAATTTTATCAACAATTAAATCTTGCCCAAATTTTGTTGGAACAGCCAAAGATTTTGCGCCATCTAACACCAAATATTCTCCTGTTAATAAAAGTTTTCCGTTAGAATAAAAATTCATTATAATAATCCAAATTGTTTAAAATGATGCGTAAAATGTTTTACTTGAAACTTTTGCCAATACTCAAAATCTAGTTCTCCGAAAAAAGGATGAACTACTGTTCTGTTTTTATCATCAGAAAAAACTTTTACAAAAATGGCTACTTGTTTTATTAAATCATCAATAGCTTCTGCTATAGAATTAAATTTTAAATCATTTGGTTCTTCCGCTAAAAAAGAAGCTTTAAAACCTGTTTGTAATTCGTTTTCTGTGTTTAAAAATGGTTTTCTACGAGCTGTTTTTTCATCAGAAACAAAGGTATTTACAACCCAATTTCCATTAGCAATTTGCGTTACTGCACTTAAATGTTCAATCATTTGTTGTGCATTCATCAAACCAAAATTGGGTTTAGAATTTAGAGTTAATTTTGATAAATGAGCTCTTACGCTATTTTCATCTAAAAAATTAATCCAATTTATTTTTGGCTTTCTTAAGGAATTTAATTTTTCTACAACAGCAGAATGTGAAACCGTTCTTTTCTCAAAATACACGGTAATTATTTCTTTTTCTTCTTCATTTGCTTCAAACTGATTTAGGATATTTTGCAAGTGCATTTTCATGTGTCCGTGCTGAATTCCTTTGGTTGTTAAAGCTCTTAAAGCTGCAAAATTTTGTGCTAAACCTGCTGCTGCTATAATTTGCATTAAAGTTCTTGCGGATGGTTTTTGCAACATTTCTAAAGAAAGTTTAGCCATTGGATGCAAAGCTGTTAAACCACCAACAGTTCCTAAAGCTAACGGAATTTCTATCCAAAATTTAAAAACTCCATCATCAATAGAACAATGAGATAAACTAGAATATTGCCCTGATCTTGACGCATACGCATGTGCACCCGCTTCAATTGCTCTAAAATCGTTACCAGTTGCTAAAACAACAGCATCAATTCCGTTCATAATTCCTTTATTATGAGTTACCGCTCTGTAAGGTTCAATTTCTGCTATTTTTACTGCTTGCTGAAATTTCTCTGCAAATTTCTGCGGATTTTCGCCACCTAATTCCTCAATCTTACAACTTACTTCTGCTCTAACTAAACATTCTGGAACGTAATTAGAAAGAATACTCATTACAATTTCTATATCCTCATTTTCAAACTTTTTTGCAATCGCTTCTAAACAAGAATTGATAAAGTTTGCGCCCATTGAATCCTTCGTTTCAAAAGTGACATGCAATTGATAATAATTTGCAAGTTTAGCTGTTTTATCAACCAAATTAATTGATAAAATTCCACCACCACGTTTTTCCATATTTTTAGTGATGGAAGCTGTAGCTGCAAAAAGTTCTGTTTTATTCTGATTAAAATAGCTTTCTAAATCTTGTTTATCACCAGCAAACATAAAATGAACTTGACCAATTTTTTTAGTGCCAATTACTTTCGTTTTAAATCCGCCTCTTGTGCTCCAAAATTTTGCCACCAAAGAAGCTGCCGCAACTACAGAACTTTCCTCAACAACCATCGGAATTACATATTCACGATCATTGATTATAAAGTTTGGCGCAACGCCATAAGGCATGTAAAAATTAGAAATAGTATTTTCTATAAAATCATCATGAAGTTCCTGTAAATCAGTATCAATATTCCAATATTGTTTAATAATATTTACAGTTTCTGTTTGATTGTGAAAGTAATTTTTAGTTAACCAATCAATTTTTTCTTCTTTGGTAAACTTTGAAAATCCAGCTATAATTTTACTCATTTATGTATCTATAAACTATAATCAACAAATATAATTGAAACCTTTCTAAAAATGTGAAATAATCAACTTTTATCCTTTTTTAAGATATTTTTTGCGAATTTTTGCGTAAACTTGGCAAACTTTCATGAAATATAAAGTATCAAATGAAAAAATTATTCATTTTAGTATCAATATCACTTTTAATTAGCTGTAAAGAACACACAAAAACTACTTCAAATTTGACATCAGGAACTAAAGAAATCACCCTAGAAGAAATATGGGATGACACATTTAAACCACAAAGTATGATCGCTTTAAATTCTATGAATGGCGATTTTTATTCTTTAATAAATGTTGATAAAACAACAAAAGAAACTACTGTAGACGCTTATAGTTACAAAACTTTAGAGAAAGTAGAAACAATTGTAAACAGCAAAAATCTAGAGGGTTTAGATAGTTTTTCTTCCTATAGTTTTAATGCCGAAGAATCTTCTTTAATTTTAGGAACAAATTTTAAAAAAATATATAGACACTCATTTACAGGTACTTTCTATTATTACAATATTGGCTCTAAAAAATTAATGCTGATTGGTGAAGATATTCAAGAACCAACATTTTCTCCTGATAGTAAAAAAATTGCCTACGTTAAAAATAATAATATTTATATTTTAAATTTAACGAATGATCATAAATTAACTCAAGTTACTAAAGATGGTAAATTTAATTCTATTATAAACGGAATAACTGATTGGGTTTACGAAGAAGAATTTGGTTTTGTAAAAGCTTTCGAGTGGAGTAAAAACAGTGATTATTTAGCTTTTTTACGTTTTGATGAAACTGATGTCCCTACTTTTTCTATGGATATTGTTGGGTCGGAATTGTATCCAAAACAGCAAGTTTTTAAATATCCAAAAGCAGGAGAAAAAAATGCTGATGTTACTTTACACATGTATACGCTTTCATCAAAAAATAGTAAAAATATTGCCTTGGGCGATTATGAATATATTCCGAGAATTAAATGGACAAATGATGCAAATATTCTCGTTGCAACGACTTTAAATCGCCATCAAAATAATTTAAAACTGCATAAAATATATGCGCTTAGAAGCAGTTCTATTTTACTTTTGGAAGAAACTGATAAAGCGTATATTGATATTACTGATAATCTTACTTTTTTAAATGATAATAGCTTTATTTGGACTAGCGAAAAAGACGGATTTAATCATATTTATCACTATGATTTTGGCGGAAAATTGATCAATCAAATTACAAAAGGAAATTGGGAAGTAACTAGATATTATGGTTTTAATGAAGCTAAAAACACTATTTATTATCAATCTGTAGAAAATGGCTCTACAAATAGAGGCGTTTATTCTATTGGTTTAGACGGAGACAATAAAAAGTTATTAAGTAATAATGAGGGAGAAAATACTGCTGCTTTTAGCAAAAACTTAAACTACTTTATAAATACGTTTTCATCCGCAGAAACTCCACCAATTTATTCTTTGTATGCTGCTGAAGGAGAAAAAATAAAAGTAATCAAAGACAATGCTGAGTTAAAAACAAAATTATCGACTTATAAAATGAGTCAGAAAGAGTTTTCTACGATCAACATAAATGGCAATGATTTAAATATGTGGATGCTAAAACCTGTTGATTTTGATGAGAATAAAAAATATCCAATGTTGATGTTTCAGTATTCTGGTCCAGGATCTCAACAAGTTGGAAATAAATGGAACATCGACAAAGATTATTGGCACAATATGTTAGCACAAAAAGGAATGATTGTAGTTTGTGTTGATGGACGAGGTACTGGTTTTAAAGGTGCCGAATTCAAGAAAATTACGCAAAAAGAATTAGGTAAATATGAAGTTGAAGATCAAATTGCTGCAGCAAAACAATTAGCTGAACTTTCTTATATTGATAAAAATAATATTGGTATTTGGGGTTGGTCTTATGGTGGTTTTATGAGTACAAATTGCATCTTAAAAGGAAGTGATATTTTCTCTACAGCAATTGCAATTGCACCAGTAACTTCTTGGCGTTTTTACGATTCTGTTTACACAGAACGCTATATGCAAACTCCACAAGAAAATGCAAGTGGTTATGATGATAATTCACCAATAAATTACGCAGAAAAGTTACAAGGCAATTATTTATTAATTCACGGAACTGGTGATGATAATGTACACGTACAAAACTCGTATAGAATGATAAATTCTTTAATCGAAGCCAACAAACAATTTGATATGTTTATGTATCCAGACAGAACACATGCAATTGTAGAAGGAAAAAATACGCGATTAAATTTGTACACAAAAATGACTAACTTTATCGACGAAAATTTAAATAAACAGTAATTCATAAATCAGTAGAATTCAAAAGAGAAACATATGTCAAAATCAATTATTTCAACAGAAGAACAACAACTATTTGGGCATCCAAAAGGGTTATTTTATTTGTTCTTTGCCGAACTTTGGGAACGTTTTAGTTTCTATGGAATGAGGGCGTTATTAACGCTTTACATGGTAGAAAAAATATTTAAAGCAATTGCCGAGCGCGATACTGCAACAGCTGTAGTTTACGCTTCTTATGGTTCTTTAGTATATGCTTCAACTGTAATTGGCGGGCAAATTTCTGATAAAATACTAGGAATGAGAGCTTCGATATTTTTAGGCGGAATTTTAATGGCATTAGGCCATTTTGTTTTAGCTATAGAAAATGATATTGCTTTTTTTTTAGCACTAGCTTTAATTGTAGTTGGTAATGGTTTCTTTAAACCAAACATTTCTACTTTTGTAGGTTCTTTATATAAAGAAGGAGACGTAAGAAAAGATTCTGGTTTTACTATTTTCTATATGGGAATTAATATTGGAGGTATGGTTGCGCCTTTTTTATGCGGATTATTAGCTCTTAAATATGGTTATCATTATGGTTTTGGATTAGCAGGAATTGGAATGTTAACTGGATTATTTGCTTTTTGGAGAGGAATTAAAACCAATGTTTTTGGTGATAAAGGAATGCCACCAAGCAAAGAAGTTTACGAGAAAAAATTAGTAGGTATTCCTCAAAAAACTCTAATTCCGATTGTAGCATTTTTAGCTGCTCCAGGAATTGCATGGTTATTAGCAGCATGGAGAGATAATTATGTTAGCTTTATTTTTAAATTTATTGGAGTTGCTGTTTTAGTATATCTAGGTTACATTATTTTTAATTTAAAAACTAATGAAGCTCGAAAAAAATTAATTATGGCAGTTTTAATTACCTTTTTCATGACTCTCTTTTGGGGTTTTCATGAATTATCTGGAAGTGTAATTACTCTGTTTGCATCAAGAAATGTTGACCTAGACGGTATAATGAGCGCAAGCCAAACTAATGGACTAAACTCCATGTTCATAATTATTTTAGCAATTCCTATTTCACTTTTATGGGGATATTTATCTAAAAGAAATATGAATCCAAGAACACCATATAAATTTGGTTTAGGATTACTTTTAGCTGGTGCAAGTTTCTATATTTTATCTATAAGTGGTGCAAGTGC
This sequence comes from Polaribacter sp. KT25b, assembly GCF_900105145.1. NCBI lineage: Bacteria > Pseudomonadati > Bacteroidota > Flavobacteriia > Flavobacteriales > Flavobacteriaceae > Polaribacter > Polaribacter sp. KT25b. Next base: position 2,970,962 of record NZ_LT629752.1, read on the forward strand.
AGACGAAAATGGTATGGTTCCTTTCTATTATTTATTTGCGATGTATTTTATCATTTCTGTTGGAGAGTTATTTATGTCTCCTGTTGGATTATCAAAAATTACAGATTTATCTCCAAAAAATATTGTAGCTTTTATGATGGGAGTGTGGTTTTTATCATCTGCTTTTGCTTTTCAAATTGTAGGGTTTATTTCAGAACAATTGGCAATTGAAAGTACAGACGCAAATGTTGGTGGTTTAGAAACACTAACAATATATACTGATGGATTTCACCTAATTGCTCTCTATGCAATTGGAGCTGGAGCAATCGTATTAGTATTCTCCCCATTAATGAAAAAACTATTAGGTAACGTTCACTAAAAAACATCAATCAAAACCTCATAAACTAAAATTTATGAGGTTTTATTCTTTTAATAACAATCATTATGAGTACAGTTACAACAAACAAAGAATTTAGTTTATTAAATCATAAACCCGCACTTTTTGTATTATTCTTTACAGAAATGTGGGAACGCTTTTCTTATTACGGAATGCGAGCAATTTTTGTATTATTCTTAACCGCATCTTTTTCTGATGGAGGTTGGGAATGGACAAGAGAAAGAGCTTTAGGACTTTTAGGAATCTACACAAGTTCGGTGTATTTAACGCCATTAATAGGTGGTATTATTGCTGATAAATTATTAGGATATCAAAAAGCTGTTGCACTTGGAGCGTTAGCAATGACTTTAGGTCATGCAGCAATGTCTTTAGAAACAGAAACCACTTTATATATTGGTATTGCTTTATTAATTATTGGAAACGGTTTATTTAAACCAAATGTAACTTCTATCGTTAGTGGATTGTATGACAAATATCCTGAAAGAAAAGATGGCGCTTTTACCATATTTTATATGGGTGTAAATGCTGGTGGTTTTTTAGGTGTTTTATTATGCGGATTTTTAGCAAATAACTTAAGTTATTCTTGGGGATTTGGTTTAGCAGGAATTTTTATGTTTTTAGGAACTTTACAGTTTTGGTTTGGTAGAGAAATTTTCGAAAATATAGGAACTTCGCCAAGTAAAAAAGTAGACTTATCTGACGCTGTTGCAAATGTTGAAACTCCAGAAGAAACAGTTGCCAATCATATTCAAAGAGATAGATATATTGTAGTTGCAATTTTAGCTTTCTTTACCGTTTTCTTTTGGTGGGCTTTTGAGCAAGCAAGTGGTTCTATGAATATTTTTGCAAAAGATTATACACAACGAGCGTTAACAGGCAACGCTGCCTTAACTTTTAAAATTGTAGATGTTTTAGTTTCTACAGTTCCGTTAATCATTATTTCATGGGTTTTACTAAAATTATTTGGGCAAACTTTCAAAAAAATAACACTATCAAATACGGTTTTAGGTATAAGTTTTTTAAGTATCTGGGGAATTGTAATCTGGAAACTTTCTGTTATTATTCCGCAACAAAATGCAGAAATAGAAGCTTCTTGGTTTTTAATTTTAAATTCACTTTTTATCATCTTTTTAGCACCCTTATTTTCTAAATGGTGGGAAAGTAAATTCAATCCATCAGCTGCAGTAAAATTCGGAATTGGTATGATTCTTCTAGGAGTTGGTTTTGGTGCTTTAGCTTATGGATCTAGCTCAATTCCGCAAGGAGCAAAAACAGCTTCCGTAAGTTTAGTTTGGTTGTTTTTAGCTTATCTTTTTCATACAATGGGCGAATTATGTGTTTCTCCTGTTGGTCTTTCTTACGTTTCTAAATTAGTTCCTGCAAAGAAAATTGGTATGATGTTTGGTATTTGGTATTTGGTAAACGCTTTAGGAAATTATTTAGCGGCCAAAACAGGTAGTTATATAGACCCAATTGTAGAGCAATATTCTATGTCTTTTTTCTTTCTGATATTTACAATAATTCCAGCTGCTGTAGGTTTGATATTTTTAGTATTAAACCCTATTATTAAAAAACTTATGCATGGAATTAGATAAAAAATATTCAACTTTTTGTAAATTTAACCTATAAATTTCGACTTTTAAAACATGAAAAAAATAATAGTACTTATAACAATTTTAGCTTTTAATTTCAATTTAAAAGCACAAGAAATAAATTGGATGTCTTTAAATAAAGCTTTAGAACTTCAGAAAGAAAATCCTAAAAAAATAATGATGGATGTGTATGCAAATTGGTGCGGACCTTGTAAACTTTTAGACAAAGAAACTTTTCATAATAAAGATGTTGTAGCGTATGTTAATGAACATTTTTATGCTGTAAAATTTAATGGAGAAGGTAATGAAACTATAAACTATAAAGAACATACTTTTGGCAATCCTAATTACGATGAAACAAGAGCAAACTCTAGAAATAGCGCTCATGAATTTGCTGATTTTATGGGGATAAGTGCATATCCTACAATTGCTTTTTTAAATGAAAAAGGCGAATTTGTAATTCCGTTAAAAGGTTTTTACAATCCTCAACAACTAGAGTTTTATCTTAAAATGTTAGCTGAAGACAAACATATTGAGTTAACGAATCAAGAGAAATATAATGAATATCAACAAGCATTTATACCTGAATTTAAAAGTTAGTTCATTCATTTTTTTTCATAAACAAAAGCTCCATTTTTACCTGTGTAATAAAATGGAGTTTTTTGCTTTTCACAAATAGCTTTCCAATTATTTACATAGGTTTTATAATTATTTCCGTCTGCAATAATTTGTTTTGGACTGATGGTTTTAATCAATCTTTCTAAATTTATTTTAGGCGAATATTGCAAAACTACAATGGGATTTATCAAACCTTTTAGCTGATAAACGCCTAAACTATCAATAATTAAAATTTGCTCTTTTTTAAATTGAAAAACTGCAGGAATAGTATTTTTAAAAACCTTGTTAATATTTTCTCCAATACTATAAGACGTTATAAAGTTTGATTTTTCAATCGCCAAAGTATCTAAATCATGATGAATTAATAGCTGTTCCCCTACTCTAATTCCAATTACTGAGTTTCTACTTTTATGAAATACAATAAACTCTTTTTTTGTTTTCTTCTGATGATTTTCAAACACAAAAACACTTTGAATTAGTACAATTGAAATTAAAAAATAAATAAGCTTTTTAGCTGATGTATCAATCAAAAAACGCGTGCCAAAAATCACAAGAAAATAGAATGTAATCATCCATAAAAAAGACATCGAAATCTCTTTCCACAAAAATTGTTCTTGCATAGAAATCCAACCAACAAAGTTGTTCATTAACGAAATTACAAACCCATAAATAGTTGCTAAGATCTGAGGCAAAAAACCAAGTAATGAAAGAGAAATAATTACAATTCCGCCAATTAAAATAGCACCTAAAAAAGGGATAATTACCAAATTAGACAACAAAAACAAACTTGGAAATTGGTGAAAATAAAATAAACTCAGAGGTAAAATCCCCATTTGAGCAGCAAAAGAAACCGTTATCAATTGCCAAAATTTATCAACTATTTTAAATCTTGGTTTGTACATTTTATACAATTTAGGTTGCACCCAAATAATGCCAAAAACAGCCAAATAACTTAACTGAAAACCAACATCAAACAAAAACATAGGTTTTACAACTAATAATAAAAACATAGATGAAATTAATGAAAATTCAATCACGTTTTTCCTTTTAAAAGTTAAGCTAACAGACAGAAAAGTAAACATGGTTACAGCTCTAACTACAGATGCAGAAAGCCCTGCAACGAAGGCAAACATCCAAAGAAATAAAACAACCAAAATTGTTTTGATAATTTTCCCGTTTTTTAATCTTTCTAAAGGTTTAAAAATCCAGGATAAAATGAGTAAAATAATACCAACATGCAAACCAGAAACTGCTAAAATATGTATCGCTCCTGCTTTTTGATAATCAGAAATTAATTCTTTAGAAATATCTTGTCTTTGCCCAAGTATCAAAGCGTTTATAACCGCTAATTCATCCGTTTTAAAATTATATTTTTGAAGAGATTCTTCTATAATGTTTCTGAATTTTGCTGAAATACCAAGTAAAGAAAAACCCTGAAATCCAATTCTTTTTAATTGCTTATTTTCTAAAAATAACTGTTGATGAATTCCTTGCCTTTCTAAATAGTTTTTGTAGTTAAATTGATGCGGATTTAATGACGAATTTATTTCTTGAAAGCTAGATTTCACAACCAATAACTCATCTACTTTTAAGGCTGTATTTAAACTATCTTTTATTACATTTAATAAAACTTTTCCGTTGGATTTGATTCCATCAACTTGTGTGACTTCAACTTCATATTTATCATAATAAGTGCTAGATTTTAACACTTTATCAACCTTTAAAACCACTGAGGAATTGTCTTTTAAAGAATGTTGATAATAGCTATTGTAATTTACATCATTCGTAAAATAAATAGCAGAAACGCCAATAAAAAAGAACAAAATAAAAGATACGACTGTAACTATTTTCTTGTTTTTGAGAATCAACAAGAATAAAGAAGTAACTAAAATTGATGCAAATAATTTTAGAAAACCAAATTGCCAAATTTGATGGTAAAATTGTAAATAAATTCCTAAAATAAGAAGTCCCACAAAGTGGAAGGGTAAATAATTAAGTAACCTTTTCATAGCGAACTAAAGTTACAAAAATATTTTTAAAGTATTATAATACTTTTGTAGCCTTTAAAAATGCATTTTTCCAGTATCTTTCTGACAAACTAGAAACAATAACACCTCTAGCAGTTGTAGCGTGTATAAAACTAATTTCGTTATCATCTTTAGAAACAATCAACCCAACATGATTAATGTTTTTACTTTTTCTACCTGTAATAAAAAATAATAAATCCCCTTTTTTAACTTGGCTTAATGAAATTTCAACACCTTCATTTGCCATATACATAGATTGCCTTGGTAATTGAATATTTTCTAAATTAAAAGAAGTGTAAATAAGCCCAGAACAATCAAAACCATTAGCCGTAACGCCTCCTCTTCTATATCTTACACCTTCAAATTGTAAGGCATTGTAAACTACTTTATCTGTAACTGAGACTCCTTTATTTGCTTTTAAAACCAAAGGACTTACTGTTCCGCATGAATTCAATATAAACAAAAAGAACAAACAGATAAAGCTTATTTTTTTCATTGCAAGTTTAATTTTTAAGGTTTTTATATATAGATTTTGCTACTTTTTTTGATGCTCCTTTACCTCCTAAAATTTTCTCTAATTCAAAATACTCTAAAAATAGTTTCTCCCTATTTTTAGCATCTAAAATTTTGCGCAATTCTACTACTAATTTTTCTTTTGTAAAATCATTTTGTATTAATTCTGTAACAACTTCTTTATCCATAATTAAATTTACCAAAGAAATAAATTTTAGCGTAATAATTCTTTTTGCAATTTGATAAGAAATCGTTCCGCCTTTATAACAAACCACTTGTGGTACTTTAAATAAAGCGGTTTCTAAAGTTGCGGTTCCTGATGCCACTAAAGCGGCATATGAAATACTTAATAAATCGTAGGTTTTATTGTTGATAAAACGCACTTCTCTATCGCCAATTATTTGCTGATAAAAAGAAAAATCCTGACTTGGCGCACCTGCAATTACAAATTGATACTCAGAAAAATCATCAACTAAAGACAACATTACAGAAAGCATTTTGGTAATTTCTTGCTTTCTACTTCCTGGTAGTAACGCAATTATTGGCTTTGCTCCTAAATTGTGTTCTTCTCTAAATTTTTGAATTCCAACTTGATTTCTATCAGCAATTGCATCAATTAAAGGATGCCCAACAAACGAAACTTCATAATCGTGTTTTTTATAAAATTCTTTCTCAAAAGGAAGAATTACAAACATTTTATCAATATCTCTTTTAATATCTTTAACTCTACCTGCTCTACTTGCCCAAACTTGTGGAGAAATATAATAATTGGTTTTAAAACCTTGTAGTTTTGCCCATTTTGCAATTCGTAAATTAAAGCCCGAATTGTCTATAAAAATGAGTACATCTGGCTTAAAATCAACAATATCATTTTTACAAAACTTCATAAAACCCAATACTTTTGATAGGTTTTTTAAAACTTCAAAAAAGCCCATAAAAGCTCTTTCTTTATAATGACTTACTAAAGTTCCGCCAACATTTTGCATTAAATCTCCACCCCAAAAACGGATGTCTGCTTGTGCATCTTCTTTGTACAATTCTTTCATTAAATTAGAACCATGTAAATCTCCAGAAGCTTCACCAGCAATAATGTAATATTTCATTTAGAAAAACTTTAAAATTAATGTTGTTAAAGCTATTAAAATTGTAGCAAATAAAACGCCTTTTGCTCTGTTATCTTGTTTCTTTTTAATAAACACAAAAAAGACAAATAAATTAGGAATTGCAGCTAAAGACAAAATTTTTCCATACAAATTTCCTTCTTGAATCATTTTTAGAGTGTCATCAAAACTATACTTAGAAAAATATTCTAAGTATAAGAAGATTCCTGCAGCAGTTGCAAAAAAGGAAATTAAAATACCAATAAGTATGTCTTTTTTTACAGTTCCCAAGAGTTTATTTTTTGAATCATATGATGTGCTGTTAAATCAAACTGAACAGGTACAATAGAAATATAACCATTTTCTAAAGCAAAAACATCTGTATCTTGCCCTTTATCTTTATTAACAAATTCACCAGAAAGCCAATAATATTCTTTTCCAAAAGGACTTTTACGTTTGTCAAAAATTTCTTTCCAAAAGCCATTTGCTTGTCTACAAATTTTAACACCTTTTATTTCTTCAGCTTTTAAATTTGGGATATTTACGTTTAAAACAATGCCCTCTGGCAAACCATTTAACAAGGTATTTAGCGTAATTTTTTTTACAAATTCTTCTGCAGGTTTAAAATCTGCATGCCATTTAAAATCTAATAAAGAAAACCCAATTGCAGGTACACCTTCTATACCAGCTTCAATTGCAGCACTCATTGTTCCAGAATAAATTACATTTATAGAAGAATTTGCTCCATGATTAATACCAGAAACACATAAATCTGGTTTTTTATTTAAAATCTCACTAATTGCCATTTTTACACAATCGGCAGGCGTTCCAGAACATGTATATTCTAGTTGAGGTCCATCATCAATCGTAATAGGATTACAAGTTAACACATTATCAACAGTAATTGCATGCCCCATTCCGCTTTGCGGACTATCTGGAGCAACAACCACAACTTCACCAATTTTATTCATTATTTTAATAAGCGCTCTAATTCCTGGAGCAGTAATTCCGTCATCATTTGTTATTAAAATCAAAGGTCTTTCTTGCATACTTTATAGGTTTAAGATTCAAAGTTAATTGCAGTTTTCAAAATAAAAAATTAACTTTGAATGCTGATTTTTCCATTCTTTAAAGCAAATGTAATTTATTTTAACCTATTTTCTTTTTAACATTTTGTAAAGAATAAGAAAGTTTAATTTTATGTAACATTGTATAGCTATAATTTTTGGCACTATTTTAGTAGTTTGAAATTATAAAATAATTAAAAAACGATCGTAGATTTATGAAAACGAAATTTAAGTTTAACACAATACTTTTAGTAATTACCTTATTAATAAATAGTTTTGTGATAAATGCATCAGAAAAAAACAACTTTTCTGACCCAGATCCAGACAAGGATAAAGTATTAATTTATGTGTTAAAAAATATTTTAACACGTGGCCATTTTGTTGCAAAAGAATTAAATGATGATTTTTCTGAATTAGTATACAATTCTTTTATTGATGGTTTAGATCCAAGTAAACGTTATTTTACACAAGAAGATTTAAAAGAATTTTCTCAATACAAATATGAAATAGATAATCAATTATTAAGAGATGATTTAACTTTTTACAACTTAGTTTATAATCGTTTTTTAGACGAAATGAAAAAAGCAAAATCATATTATGCTGCTTTATTGAGTCAGCCTTTTGATTTTGACGAAGACGAAACCATAGAAATTGATTATGAAAAAATTCCGTTTGCTAAAAACAATAATGAATTAATAGATTATTGGAGAAAACAATTAAAATTACAAACTTTAGGCAGAATAGAAGAACAAACAGAACTTCAAGAAAATAAAGTAAAAAAAGACAGTAGTTTTAAAGTAAAATCTTTTGCAACTTTAGAAAAAGAAGCAAGAGAAGAAGTTTTAAAAAACATGGACGAATTATATGTAAGAATCGAAGAATTAGAAAACGATGATTGGTTTTCTACTTTTTTAAACTCGGTTGTTGGCGCTTTTGATCCTCATACAACCTATATGTCTCCAAATATTAAAGAAAAATTTGATCAAGATATATCTGGTAAATTAGAAGGAATTGGTGCTCGTTTACAAAAAAAAGGAATTTACACACATGTTTTTGAATTGGTTCCCGGTGGACCTGCATCAAAACAAGGAGATTTAGAACCAGAAGATATTATCTTAAAAGTTGCGCAAGGAGACGAAGAACCTATAGACATTGTTCGTATGCGTTTAGATGATGCCATTAAATTTATTAAAGGAAAAAAAGGAACAGAAGTTAGATTAACTGTTAAGAAAAAACTAGATAATTCTATAAAAGTAATTTCTATAATTAGAGATGTTGTTGAGCTAGATGAAACGTACGTAAAATCTAGTATTGTAGAAAAAAATGGCAAAAAATTTGCAATTATAGATTTACCAAGTTTTTATATTGATTTTTCTGATGATGCTTACAGAGATTCTGCAAAAGATATGGAGCAAGAAATTGAAAGATTAAAAGGAGAAGGCGTTACAGGTTTAATTGTAGATTTAAGAAATAATGGTGGTGGCTCTTTAAAAACAGCTATTGAAATATCAGGATTATTTATAGATCAAGGTCCAATTGTACAAGTAAAATATAGAGGAGATAACCCTGTTGTTAAAGAAGATATCGACCCTAAAACACAATGGGAAGGTTCTGTTGTTGTTTTGGTAAATGAATTTTCTGCATCTGCATCAGAAATATTTGCTGCAGCAATGCAAGATTATAAAAGAGCTGTAATTTTAGGTGGAAACCAAACTTATGGAAAAGGAACAGTACAAAATGTATTGCCAATTAATCAGTTTTATCCAAAATACGAAACAGATTTAGGATATTTAAAAATGACGATTCAAAAATTCTATAGAGTTAATGGTGGTTCAACTCAAATAGAAGGTGTTTATTCTGATATTGCAATGCCAAGCAGATATAGCTATATGAAGTTTGGTGAGCGCGATTTAGAAGGAGCTTTAGCTTGGGATAAAGTGCCACAAGCAAAATATACACAATCAAATTCTTATTCTAATTTTGCTGATGTAGTTTATAACAGCAAACAAAGAATTGCTTCAAGCGAAAACTTTCAACTCGTAAATGAGTATGCAAAATGGTTAAAGAAAAATCAAGATGAAACTTCGTATTCTTTAAATTATAAAAAGTTTTATGAAGAAAGTGAAGTAAAAGAAGTAGAAGCTAAAAAGTTTAAATCTGTTTTCGATTACAAATCAGATTTTACTTTTTCATCGCCAAAATATGAACAAGATTTATTAAAAATAGATAACAGTCTAGCTGATAAAAGAGTTGCTTGGCATAAAAATTTATCAAAAGACATGTATGTTTCTGAAGCTTTAAACGTTTTAAGTGAATTAAAATTGAGAGATAAATCTACCATCATAAAAAACTAAAAACATAAAATTTTAAATATAAAAGCCTGATATGTTTTAGAAACGTATCAGGTTTTTTTTTAATTTCGCACTATGAGTTATCAAGTAACATTTGCCACAAAATGGTCTGATTTTGACCCAAACAGACACATGCGTCATACAGCATATAATGAATATGCAGCAGAAGTAAGAGTTCGTTATTTTAAAGAACAAAACTTTTCTATTGATGAATTTACCAAACTTAATATTGGCCCTATTTTATTTACAGAAGAAACATCTTTTAGAAAAGAAATTCATATTGGAGAAAATATTTCTGTAAACATTAAAATATCTGGACTTTCTAAAAACAATGAACGTTGGAAAATTGTGCATGAAGTTTTTAATGAAGCTGGAAAATTATCTGCAGTTATAAAAGTATATGGAGCTTGGATTGATTTAAATACAAGAAAATTAACGACGCCTCCAAAAGAAGCTCAAGATATATTTTTAAATGTTGATAAAACGGATGATTTTGAGGTAATTCAGCTTAAAAAATAAGCATGAATAAAAAAGTTATTTCTGCGATTTTATTGGTAATTGTATTGTCATATTATTTATATCAAGAAAAAAAAGAACTCATTTCTTCGGATAAAACAGTTATTACTGATGTAAAAATTGAAGGATTTAATTATTTACCAACTTCTACCACTGGTGCAATTATAAATCATAATGGATATGTTTTATCCTATTCAGAAAAACACGAGCAAGCAGAATGGGTTGCGCTTATTCTTTAGATAAAAAAGATATTGTTTATAGTGATAGAAAACGCCCTTTTTTTATTGAAGATCCTAAAGTAAAAACAAAATCTGCAAATTGGCGCAACTATAAAAAATCTGGTTACGACAGAGGTCATTTATGTCCTGCTGCAGATAGAAGAATATCCAAAGAAAGTTATAATGAAACTTTTTACACTTCTAATATTTCTCCTCAAAAACACGATTTTAATGCAGGAATCTGGAATAAATTAGAACAAAAAACACGTTATTGGGCTAAGAAATACAATCATTTATATGTTATTTCTGGCGGGGTTTTAGAAAGAAATTTAAAAACTATTGGATCAGAAAAAGTCTCTGTTCCTAATCACTTTTATAAAATTCTACTAGATTACACAAAACCAGAAATAAAAGCAATTGCATTTTTATTCCCTCATAAAGAAAGTAAAAAACCTTTGTACAATTTTGTTGTTTCTATTGATGAGATTGAGCAAAAAACTGGCATTGATTTTTTTCCTAATTTACCAGATAATTTAGAAAATAAACTTGAATCTTCTAGTAATTATAAAAATTGGAGTTTTAGATAACTAAAACTATTTTTAAACAGTTAACGTAATACTTTTTGCATCACAATCATCTAATGTAATTGTTTTTCCCCAACGATGGTTACCTGCAGCTGCAGAATAAGTTATAGAATTTGAAGGATAACGAACTAAATGTGTTTGCCCTGCACTAATTGTTTTTTCTACTTTTCCATTAATAATAAGAGTAATACTAAAATTAGTTCCGTTTTTAAAAGTTAATAGAGGTCCATCGCAATCAGAATCAGATTCACTTTCACAAGATGAAAAAAGAAAACCTATAACAAGAATAATAATAATTTTTTTCATTTTATTTTTAAGTTTTATCAAGAAAAGCAAACTTATAAACAAAATTATAAGTTTAAAATACCTATTATTAGGTATTTTAAAAATCAGAAATAAAAAAACCTCAACTATAAAGCTGAGGTTTTTCTCTTATTGTACAGGCGGAGAGACTCGAACTCTCACACCTCGCGGCACTAGATCCTAAGTCTAGCGTGTCTACCAATTCCACCACGCCTGCAACTTTTCCGAAGATTTCGGGATGCAAATATAAACAAACATCACAAACTACAAAGCAGTTCGTTATTATTTTTCTATTTTTGATGAAGAAAAAATAACTTCCATATGAATACAATTCAATCTTATATAAAAGACAACAAAAAAAGGTTCTTAAATGAACTAATTGAGTTGCTTAAAATTCCATCTATAAGTGCAGACTCTGCTTATAAAAAAGATGTTTTAATAACTGCTGATTTTGTTTTAGAAAGCCTAAAAAAAGCAGGATGTGATAACGTTGAACTTTGCGAAACTCCAGGTTACCCAATTATTTACGGAGAAAAAATAATCGATAAAAACTTACCAACAGTTTTAGTTTATGGCCATTATGATGTTCAACCAGCAGATCCTATCGACCTTTGGACTTCTCCACCTTTTGAACCTGTTATCAAAAAAACAGATATTCATCCTGAAGGCGCCATTTTTGCACGTGGAGCTTGTGACGATAAAGGGCAAATGTTTATGCATGTTAAAGCATTAGAATACATGACATCAACAGGAAATTTACCTTGTAACGTAAAATTTATGATTGAAGGAGAAGAAGAAGTTGGCTCTGAAAGTTTGGCTTGGTTTGTTCCGAGAAATAAAGAAAAACTAACAAATGATGTAATTTTAATTTCTGATACAGGAATGATTGCAAACGATATTCCTTCAATTACAACAGGCTTACGTGGTTTAAGTTATGTAGAAGTAGAAGTTACAGGGCCAAATAGAGATTTACATTCTGGGCTTTATGGAGGTGCAGTTGCAAATCCTATTAATATTTTAACAAAAATGATTGCTTCTTTACATGATGAAAATAATCATATTACAATTCCTGGTTTTTATGATAAAGTTGAAGAATTATCATCCGAAGAAAGAGCAGAAATGGCAAAAGCTCCTTTTAATTTAGAAAAGTATAAAGACGCTTTAAAAGTTGATGCCGTTTATGGTGAAAAAGGATATTCTACTAACGAACGTAATTCTATTCGCCCAACTTTAGATATAAATGGAATTTGGGGAGGTTACACTGGCCAAGGTGCAAAAACAGTAATTGCAAGCAAAGCTTTTGCAAAAATATCTATGCGTTTAGTACCAAATCAAGATTGGAGAGAAATTACAGAATTATTTAAAAATCATTTTGAAAATATTGCTCCAAAATCCGTGAAAATTATTGTAAAACCTCATCATGGCGGTCAAGGTTATGTTACACCAATTAATACGATTGCATACCAAGCTGCAAGTAAAGCGTACGAAACTAGCTTTGGTAAAACTCCAATTCCGCAAAGAAGTGGAGGAAGTATCCCAATTGTTGCTTTGTTTGAACAAGAATTAAAAAGCAAAACTATTTTAATGGGGTTTGGTTTAGATTCTGATGCAATTCACTCACCAAATGAACATTTTGGCGTTTGGAATTACCTAAAAGGGATTGAAACAATTCCGTATTTTTATAAATATTTCACAGAATTATCAAAATAAATAATCTTTTAGATTTAGCTTGTCGAAATTATATTTTGACAAGCTATTTTTTTTAAAAATAAATAATTTATTCTACATGAAAAATGGTTTTTACATTCTAATAAGTTTTGTAATATTCAGTTCAATTAACACCTTTTCTCAAGGCTTATTAAGCGAGAAAAACAATTTTACCAAACAAGACACCTTAAGAGGTTCTATTACTCCAGAAAGAGTTTGGTGGGATTTAACTTATTACCATTTAGATATTACAGTTGATCCTGATAAAAAATTCATTTCAGGAAAAAACACCATCAAATACAAAGTTTTAAATGAGAACAAAACAATGCAAATTGATTTACAAGCGCCACTTAAAATAACAAAAGTAACACAAGATGGTAAAGTATTGACAGTAATACACGACGGAAATGCTCATTTTGTAAAACTTGTAAAAAATCAAAATATAGGCAAAATAGAGTCTATTGTTGTCTATTATGAAGGAAATCCAAAAGAAGCAAAAAACGCTCCTTGGGATGGAGGTTTTTCATGGAAAAAAGATAAAAAAGGCAATCATTTTGTAGCAACTTCTTGTCAAGGTTTAGGCGCTAGTGTTTGGTGGCCGTGTAAAGATCATATGTACGACGAAGTTGATAGCATGCGAATTAGCGTTACAGTTCCTAGTAATTTAATGGATGTTTCTAATGGACGTTTAGAAAGTATAGAAGATCATGGAACTACAAAAACTTACAATTGGTTTGTAGATAATCCTATCAATAATTATGGCGTAAATGTAAATATTGGCAATTACACTCATTTTTCTGAAGTTTTTTATGGTGAAAATGGAAATTTAGACATGGATTATTATGTGCTAAAAGGTAGATTAGAAAAAGCTAAAAACCATTTTAAAGACGCTCCAAAAATGATGAAAGCTTTCGAACATTGGTTTGGACCTTACCCTTTTTATAAAGATGGTTATAAATTGGTAGAAGTACCTTATTTAGGTATGGAACATCAAAGTTCGGTTACCTATGGAAATCAATATAAAAAAGGATATTTAGGACGTGATTTATCTGGAACTGGTTGGGGGCTAAAATTCGATTTTATTATAATTCACGAATCTGGACATGAATGGTTTGCAAACAATATTACCAATAAAGATATTGCAGATATGTGGATTCATGAGAGCTTTACTAATTACTCAGAAAGTCTTTTTGTTGAATATTATTATGGCAAAAAAGCCTCCTCTGAATATATAATTGGCCTTAGAAAATCTATTGCTAACAAAAAACCAATTATTGGCAAATACAATGTAAACAACGAAGGTTCTGGAGACATGTACAACAAAGGAGGAAACATGTTGCATACTTTAAGACAACTAGTTGATAATGACGAAAAATGGCGCTCTATTTTAAGAAAAATGAATAAAACATTTTACCATCAAACAGTTACAACAGTTCAAATTGAAAATTTTTTAAGCACTGAAACTGGCATTGATTTATCTGCATTTTTTAATCAATATTTAAGAGATATTAGAATACCAATCTTAGAATATAAAATTGAAAATAAAACACTAAAATATCGCTGGACAAACACTGTTTCTAACTTTAAAATGCCTTTAAAGGTTACTATTGACAGTAAAGAAACATGGATTTATCCTAGAGAGAATTGGGAATCTTTAGATTTAAAAACCATAAATAACAATTTTAAGATTGATGATAACTTTTATATTTTTACTAAAAATAAATTATAAATAACTCTATTTTAAAAGAAGATTAGGAGTTTGAAAATCCCCCCTCATTTATCAATATTTTAAAAAGTTATCAAAATAAAAACCATTTAACAGAAAACTATTTTATGAAAACAAACTATTTAAAATTTATTGCATTTTTATGCTTCTATTTATTTATTACTTCTTGCTCTAAAACAAAAGAACAAAAAGAGTTTACAATTGCAGAATATGAAGCTGCAGCAGCCCAAATGGATAGAAGTTTATACAATTTAGTCTACAATGAGGTTACTGGAACTAACTTTATAAATAACAGTAGTTTTATTTATGCAACAAAAACTAAAAAAGGCAAAAAATTTATTTTAGTTGATGCAACTTCAAAAACTAAAAAAGAGGCTTTTAATCATGAAAAATTAGCCGAAATTTTATCAAAAGAATTAGAGAAAGAAATTAAAGCAAACGATTTACCAATTTACAGTTTATCTTTTTCTGATGACCTAAAAACACTTCATTTTTCTGCTTATCGACAAAAATTTAGTTATAATCTAAAGAAAAATTCACTATCAAAAGAAGCATTAAGTTTAAAAAGAACTTCGAGAAATGAGCATATTTCTCCTAATGGAAAATTGGCTGCTTATATAGATAATTATAACCTTTGGGTTCGTGATTTAGAAACCAATAAAAAAACACAACTTACTTTTGATGGAATTCAAGATTATGGCTACGCAACAAATAATGCTGGCTGGACAAAAAGTGATGGAGCTGTTTTAAAATGGTCTCCAAATTCTGATAAAATTGCCACGTTTCAACAAGATGCAAGAGGTGTTGGTATGATGTATTTAACTTCTACAAATGTTGGCCATCAAAAATTAGAAGCTTGGAAACATCCGCTGCCAGGCGATAAAATTATTTTCACAATCGAAAGAGTAATTATTCATGTGGGAAATAAACCTAAAACGGTTCGTTTAAAAATGGATAAAGATTATCAAAGAGGAACTACTACAGATCATATTGCTGATTGGAATAACGAATTATTAGACGCACAATGGAATAACGAAGGAACAAAATTTGCGTTTGTTTCTGGCTCTAGAGATCATAAAATAGCACACTTACAAATAGCTGATGCTAATTCTGGAGTTGTTGAATCGATTCATAAAGAAAAAGTAGACACTTTTTATGAATCTGGTGTTAATGCAGAAAATTGGAAAGTTTTATTTGATTCGAATGAGTTTATTTGGTATTCAGAAAAAAGTAATTGGGGTCATATTTATTTATATGATTTAACAACAAAAGAATTAAAAAATCAAATTACTACAGGAAATTGGATTGTAAAAGAAATTATTAATATAGATAAAAATAATAGGCAAATCTATTTTAAAGCTGGTGGAAAAGAAGAAGGAAATCCGTATCACAATTATTATTACAAAGTAAATTTTGATGGCTCGAATCTTACAAATTTAACACCATCCAAAGGAACACATACTGCTACTTTTTCTGATGATTATACTACTTTAGTTGATACGTATTCTACAACAAAAACCCCTCCAATATCAGTTTTAAGAAATGGAAATGGAGAAAAAATAATTGATTTAGAATCCGCAGATATTTCTGAATTAAAAGCAAAAAACTGGCAAGAACCCGTTGAGTTTTCTGTAAAAGCACGTGATAAAAAAACAGATTTATATGGCCTGCTATTTTTACCAAGTAATTATGATGAAAGCAACAAATATCCTGTTTTAAATTATATTTATCCAGGTCCACAATCTGGTTCGGTTGGTAATTATGGTTTTAGAGCTGTTTGGAGAGATTTCCAAGCAGTTGCAGAACTTGGTTTTGTTGTAGTTGCTGTTGATGCGATGGGAACACCAATGAGATCTAAATCTTTTCATGATGCCTATTATGGGAATATGGGTGATAATGGTTTACCAGATAATATAACTGCGATTAAACAATTATCAGAAAAATATAAAGGAATGGATATTGAAAGGGTTGGAATTTGGGGTCATTCTGGTGGAGGATTTGCCTCAACA
Source organism: Polaribacter sp. KT25b (assembly GCF_900105145.1). Taxonomy (NCBI): domain Bacteria; kingdom Pseudomonadati; phylum Bacteroidota; class Flavobacteriia; order Flavobacteriales; family Flavobacteriaceae; genus Polaribacter; species Polaribacter sp. KT25b. The sequence goes on from NZ_LT629752.1 coordinate 2,987,669, forward strand.
AGAGCGGTTTTTGAATATCCAGATTTTTACGATGTTGCTGTTTCTGGATCAGGAAATCATGATAATAGAAATTATGAAGCAGATTGGGGAGAAAAATGGCAAGGTCTTTTAGTGGATGGAAGTTTAGAAGGTAATGGAGACGGAACTACAAATTACGACAATCAAGCAAATCAATTAATTGCCAAAAATTTAAAAGGTAAATTATTAATTACACATGGTTCTGTAGATGATAATGTGCCGCCATCTAACACAATGTTAGTTGTAGAAGCTTTGATAAAAGCAAACAAAGATTTTGACATGATTTTATTTCCAAATAAAAGACATGGTTATGGAGATATGACAAATTATATGACGCGTAAACGCTGGGATTATTTTGTAACTCATCTTTTAAATGCAAAACCACCAAAAGAATTTCAAATTAAATAACTCTAAAACCAATTTTATCTGCTTCTATTCAAATTAACAGATAAACTTGCCTTTTAAACTAGTTAAACAAACGTTTTAACTTAATTATTAGACTCTTTACATAATATTAAACCTATTATAAAAAAAAGTTATAAATTTGTATAAGGGGATAAAACAAAAAATTATGAAAAAAATTATTTTAGGAGCTTTTTTATTTTGCTCTACTATTATAGTAAACGCACAAGAACAAGAGTATAATAAATGGTCTATAGATTTAGGCGGTGGTGTAACAAGGATTATTAATCCACTTTCTGATGGATATAGATCTAACTCATTCGACCCAGGACAAGCAAACTTTGGTGTTAGATATATGTTTAACGAAAAATTTGGTTTACGTTTAGGTGTTGGATATAATGAATTTAAAGAAGGTAGCGGAAGTTTACCATACAAAGCTAATTATTACAGAACGAACTTAGAAGGTGTTGTAAATGCTGGAAATCTTTTTAAATTTAGTAGCTGGACAAAAAAATTCAATTTTTTATTTCATGCTGGTTTTGGTCTTTCTAATTTAAACACAATAACACCAATCGATAATAGTGAATCTATTTTTAATATTATGATAGGTTTTACTCCACAATATAAATTATCAAATCGTGTTTCTCTATTTTTAGATTTTTCTACAATAATGCACGATAATCAAGATATTACTTTTGATGGAGCAGCAAATACACGTAATGCAGACAATATAACTGCAAGTATATTTAACACTTCTATAGGTGTAAGTGTTTCATTAGGTAAAAAGAAAGAAAATGCAGATTTTCTTCCAGATGAAGAAGTGTACGTGAATAATGAATTATCAGAAATTAAAGAACGCTTGGATAAAGCTGAAACAGAAATTTCTGATTTAAAAGTTAGAAAAGCAGATATAAATAAAGAAGAGTTAATTTATGAATTAGACACAAGATATCTTTTAAAAGGTGAATCTAACTCTAAATATGCTAGTAAAGTTACTTCATCTAATGTAGATTTTATTAGAGAATTATTAAACAGCGGATATATAAATGTATATTTTAACACTAACAAAACAACTATTCAAGAAGGTTCTTTAAATTCTGTGAATTATTTAAAACAATTTATGATTGATAACCCAACAGTTAGCGCTCAATTAATTGGTTTTGCTGATGAAACCGGTAATGCAGATCAAAATTTACAGCTTTCTGAAAACAGAGCTAAAAGTGTATTTGAAATTTTAGTTGCGGCGGGTATAAATGCAAATAGACTTTCTTTTTCTGGCGGAGGTGTAGATGCAAGTGTTAAAGAAAAAGCTAGACAATTTGCAAGAAAAGTTACTTTTAAAATTAAATAACTTATTCATAAATAATTTTATAAAAAACAACCCACAAATTAAATTTGTGGGTTGTTTTTGTTTACAATAAAATCTAAATTATTTTAGAATATAAGCTTTTATAATATAATCTACTTTTGGAAATTTTTCTCTTAAGTACTTGTTTCCAAACTTAGCAATAGAATCTTGTTTGTAACCTAATTTATCTCCATAACCATTATAAAATTTTAACACATTTTCTTTACCAGAAATTACTTTTGCTATTACAGGAAAACCTGTAACACCAGAATAAGTTAGCGTATCTAATCTATTATTATTTTTTAAATTGATAAATATTTGATTAGATCTTGTATTAACTCCTCCTCTAGCAAATGAAATAGACATCGAATCATTTTTAGCTAAAACAGGTTCATCTTCAATTCCTTTTTGCCAACTTTTATTGATTAAAGAATCATTATGAATTCCAAATTGAGCAACAAAATTAGGCACAACTCTAAAAATGGCAACATCAGTATAATAATCCTTTTTTATCATTTGATATAATCTATCCACACCTTTTGGAGACCAAAGTCTTCTGGCAACAATATCAAAATTACCTTGTGTAGTTTCAAATCTTGCTGTAAAAGTGTTTGGTGCTTTTTCTTTTAACCATTTATCTTTAAACTTAACCGTAGCGCAAGAACTTAATAAAACAATACTTGCTAATAGAACTATTTTTTTCATTGTCGTTTTTTTCTGATTTTAAACAAATGTATACAAAATCTAAAACATATTTCAACTCTACACTTGTAGAATTAAAATATTTATTCTATGTTTGTAGAGTAAAATAAAAAAAGATGCAATTATCTAAGACCGAAGAACAATTAATGCAGTATTTATGGAAACGCAAAAAAGCATTTTTAAAAGATTTATTAGAAGATTTTCCAGAACCAAAACCAGCAACAACAACGGTAGCGACTTTGTTAAAAAGAATTACTGATAAAGGTTTTATTAACTATAAATTGTTTGGAAAATCAAGAGAATATTATCCAATAGTTAAAAAAACAGATTATTTTTCTAAACATGTAAATGGTTTAATTAAAAATTTCTTTAACGATTCTGCTAGTCAGTTTGCATCTTTCTTTACCAAAGAAACCAACCTTTCTACCGAAGAATTAGAAGAATTAAAAAAAGTGATTGATTCTCAAATTAAAAAGCAACAATTATGATTACCTACTTTTTAAAATCTGCAACTTGTTTAGCACTATTATTAGCATTTTATCACTTTATTTTAGAAAAAGAAAAAATGCACACTTTTAATCGATTTTATTTATTAGGAAGTGTTTTTTTTTCTTTTTTAGCACCTTTATATATTATTTATATTGACGCTACACCTATTATTATTGAAACCACATTGCCTGTTTCTAATGTTAATTACTCAGAATTTACGGCAACAGAAGCTAATATCGAAAAACAAATTAATTACACTCAGATTTTAATAGGTATTTATTTAACAATCTCTTCTATTTTACTTCTCAGGTTTGGTAGAAACTTACTTAAAATCATTAATAAAATAAGAACAAACACAAAAGTTAAGTATCAAAAAGCTAAGTTAGTTTTGGTTTCTGATAAAATACTTCCACATACTTTTTGGAACTACATTTTCATCAATAAAAATGATTATGAAAATCAGAAAATTGAACAAGAATTATTTACACACGAGCTAACACACGTTACTCAAAGACATACGTTAGATGTTTTAATTTTAGAATTAATTCAGATTATCTTTTGGATAAATCCTTTCTTTATTTTACTTAAAAAAGCGGTTCAATTAAACCATGAATTTTTAGCAGATGAAACTGTTATCAAACAACATAAAAACACATTTCAATATCAGCATTTACTTTTAAACACTGCTGCTTGGAAAAACGAATATTACTTGGCCAGTAATTTGAATTATTCACTTACTAAAAAAAGATTATTAATGATGACAACACAAAGTTCACAGACAAAAATCTTGTTAAAAAAACTGGCGGTAATTCCGCTTTTAACAGGATTTATTTTCCTCTTTGCAGAAAGAGTTGAAGCGCAAGAAACTATTGAAATAGTTGAAGAAATTCAAGAAATAGAAGTAGTAGAAGAAATTGAAGAAATTTCCGATGAAAAAGAAATTTATAAAGAATATTATTATAAAAAATTAACATTCATCAGAAAGGATGAAAATGGTAATAAAATTTCTAAAAAGTATAACGAATTAAATGATGAAGAAAAAGCTAGGTTAATTCCTCCTCCATCATTAAAATTTAAAAAAATAGTTCCTACAAAACAACAAATAGAGGACTTAAAAGACAACTCTAAATATGCAATTTGGATTGATGGAAAAGTTGTAAAAAATGAAGTTTTAAACAATTTTAAAAATACAGATTTTGCTAGATATTCTAACAGCCATGTTTATAAAAATGCTAGAAGCAAACGTTTTCCACAAGAAAACCAGGCTCATTTAGAAACTACAAAATATTTTGAAAATAAAAATAAAAAAAGAATTCAAGCATTTAAAGAATATTTAGAAAAAGAGCATAAAGTTGAAACAATTAATGAGCAAAGAGACACAGAATTTAGAAAAATAATAAATGAGATTGGAGAAAAATATGACACTAATCCTTATAGTGAATTAAATAAATCATATGAAATTGAAAGAAATAAAAAACCTCATTTTACAGAAAGTTCAGCAGAAAGACAAAAGGTATTAACAGACTTATATTCTAAGCTAGGAAGTATGTATTTTAAACTTTCAAAAGAAAATAAAAAAAGGAACAAAAGACCAATTCATCCTCATCATCCTTATTTAAGATTGATGAAAAACAATAAAGTTTTCTATAAATTAAAAGACGAATTAACAAGAGAAGATGAGTTATTAATCCCTCCTCCTCCACCAGTTCCAAATGCATCAAAAGAACAAATTTTAAAAGCTAAAAAGGCTTATGAAGAATGGAAAATGAGAACTGGAAACACAATATCTACTCCTCCACCGCCAATTTCAGCTTTAGATCATGTAATAAAAATGGCAAAAAAAGACGCTACTTTTTATTTTGAAGGAACGAAAATTACTGCCGATAAAGCGATTGAATTATTAAAAAATAACAAAAAACTAAATATCGATACAAGAAATAAAGATTCAGAAAAACCGATAGTTAAAATATCTCAAAAACCAATAACGATAGAAAGAAAATAATTATACAAACCTCGAATTTATATTGATGTAAAACACGAAACTTGTGTAAGTATTTTAATAAAATTCGAGGTCTTTAAGTAACAATTTTAAAGTTTATCCGTTGTATTATAAAATAAATAACTGTGCTTAAAAAATTCTTTCTTACGTGTTCTGGAGTTGATAAAAATATTATTGAGAACTGTGGTAATGGTGAACAAAATAAATTTGTTGGTATTGGCGCAACCGTTTTTTTTACTGCAATTATGGCAACAATTGCTGGAAGTTATGCTTTATATACCGTTTTTGATAATTTGTATGCAGCTATTTTCTTCGGATTAGTTTGGGGTTTATTGATTTTTAATTTAGATCGATTTATAGTTTCTACAATCAAAAAAAAAGATTCTAAACTCAAAGAATTTTTACAAGCTTCACCAAGAATTATATTAGCAGTAATTATTGCTATTGTAATTTCTAAACCTTTAGAATTAAAATTATTTGAAAAAGAAATCAATCAAGTTTTATTGACAGAGAAAAACCAAATGACTTTGGATAATAAAACTCAGATTGCACAACAATTTACTCCTGAAATTGAAAAAATAAATTTAGAAATTGAATTCTTAAAACAAGAAATCATCAGTAAAGAAAAAGTAACTAATGCTTTATATGAAACTTATATTACAGAGGCAGAAGGAACAAAAGGAACAAAAAAATTAGGAAAAGGACCTGTTTATCAAGAAAAAAGAGAAAAACATGACGTTTCTTTAGCAGCTTTAAATCAACTTAGAAAAGATAATCTAGAAAAAATTGAACGTAAAGAAAGTTCAATTGCTGCGCTAATTGAAAATCAGAAATTAGCAGAAACAAAATCACAACCAATTATATCTAATTTTGATGGATTAATGGCAAGAGTAACAGCACTTGATCAATTACCTTGGCTACCATCATTCTTTATCTTTTTGTTGTTTTTAGCAATAGAAACATCACCAATTATTGCAAAACTATTATCTCCAAAAGGTGAATATGATTACAAACTAGAGGATTATGAAACTGCTATTAAAACTTTGGTAAAGCAACAAGTACATCAAAGAGAACAAATGTTACAAGCAGATATTAGTATAGATAACAAAGTTTATAAAGATATTGCAGAAGAAGATGAATTGCATACTTATAAACAAAAATTAGCAAGAGATTTAATGAAATTACAAGCTGATTCTTTTTACAAAAAGCAACAAAAAATGTTGTAGAAAAGTATTATTTATTGAGAGTGATTATACTTAAAGAGAAATAAATTGGACTAACTATTTTTAATTAATAACAACCTATTATTAAAAAACTAAATTTCTCTAAAATAAAAAAAGCGTCCCATTTCAGGGAAGCTTTCCATTGGTTAACAAAACCACGACACCTTAATTAAGGCGTCAAAACAACACAACTAAATACTGCTTTATTAAAAAACAGCTTGCAAATATACACAGTTTTTAATAATTCTCAAATAAATAGTTTGTTTTTAACAAATTTCTCAATTGCTTATTAATTCAATTGATTGTATCTTTGTGCTCTTTAACAAACATCAGAAAAAAATAGCAAATGCAATTATCAGATCAAGAAGTTGTACGTAGAGAAAAGCTCGTAAAATTACGTGCTTTAGGTATTAATCCTTATCCTGCAGATTTATTCCCAATAGATTCAAATTCAACTGAAATAAAACAAAATTATATAGAAGGAAAAAAAGTAGTTATTGCCGGTAGATTAATGGCAAAAAACTTACAAGGAAAAGCTTCTTTTGGGCAATTGCAAGATGCAGAAGGTAGAATACAAGTGTATTTTAATCGCGATGAAATTTGTGCTGGTGAAGACAAAACACAATACAATACTGTTTTTAAAAACTTAATAGATTTAGGCGATTTTCTTGGTATTGAAGGCGAATTATTTACAACAAAAGTTGGCGAAAAGACGGTTAAAGTAAAATCTTTTACATTATTAAGTAAAGCTTTAAAACCTTTGCCTTTTCCGAAAGAAAAAGACGGAAAAATCTTTGATGCTTTTACAGATCCAGAAATGCGTTACAGACAACGTTATGTAGATTTAGTGGTAAATCCGCGGGTAAAAGAAGTGTTTATAAAAAGGACAAAATTGTTTAATGCAATGCGTTCTTTCTTTAATGATGCGGGTTATTTTGAAGTTGAAACTCCGGTTTTACAACCAATTCCTGGTGGTGCTGCTGCAAGACCTTTTATAACACATCACAATTCTTTGGATATTCCTTTATATATGAGAATTGCCAACGAATTGTATCTTAAGAGATTAATTGTTGGTGGTTTTGATGGCGTTTATGAATTCTCTAAAAACTTTAGAAATGAAGGAATGGACAGAACTCATAATCCAGAATTTACTGCCATGGAAATCTATGTTTCTTACAAAGACTACAATTGGATGATGGATTTTGCAGAGCAACTTTTAGAGCACTGTGCAATTGCGGTTAACGGAACATCTGAAGCTACTTTTGGTGAACACAAGATAAACTTTAAAGCGCCTTACGCAAGAGTTACAATGGCAGATTCTATTAAACATTTTACTGGTTTTGATATAACTGGTAAAACAGAAGATGAAATTAGAGAAGCTGCTAAAGGAATGAATATTCCTGTGGATGAAACAATGGGAAAAGGAAAATTAATTGATGAAATTTTTGGCGAAAAATGTGAAGGAAACTACATTCAGCCAACTTTCATTACCGATTATCCTAAAGAAATGTCGCCACTTTGTAAAGAACATAGAGATAACCCAGAACTTACAGAGCGTTTTGAATTAATGGTTTGTGGTAAAGAAATTGCAAATGCATATTCTGAATTAAATGACCCAATTGATCAGCGTGAGCGTTTTGAACATCAACTAAAATTAGCGCAAAAAGGTGATGATGAAGCAACTGAATTTATAGATCACGATTTTTTAAGAGCGTTAGAATACGGAATGCCGCCAACTTCTGGAATGGGAATTGGAATGGACAGACTAATTATGTTTTTAACAAATAATCAATCGATTCAAGAAGTACTTTTCTTTCCTCAAATGAGACCAGAACAAAGAATTGTTACTGTAGAATTAAATGATGGAGAAAAAGAGTTACTTGCAACTATCAAAAAAGCAGAAAAAATTGAGTTAAATACTTTAAAAGAACAATCTGGTTTATCAAACAAAAAATGGGATAAGTCTTTAAAACACTTAACTAAAAATAAATTTGCAAAAGTTTCTAAAACAGATGAAGGTCTGTTTGTAGAAATTGTGTAAAACTTAATACCTTATAAAAAATTTAAAAAGGAATTGCAGAAATGTAATTCCTTTTTTTTGTAAAAATTCTTGTTATATTTGAATTAAGTCAATATTAACAATCTAACATAAAAACCAATGAAAAATTTAAACATTTTTACCAAGACACTTTTTACTTTTTGCATTCTAACCGTAAGCTTCATATTAATTTCTTTTAATGTTAAAGAAACTGCCGATGAGAAAAAAATCTCTGAACTAAGTATAGAAATAATTAAAATAAACAAAGAATTACAAAACTTAAAGGCAATCAATAAAAATGAAACTTATTCTATGGATCCTTTTATCGGGGAAGTAGGTTTATTTGCAGGTAACTTTGCTCCTAGAGGTTGGGCTTTTTGCGAGGGACAATTACTTGATCTTTCTGAAAACACTGCTTTATTCTCTATATTAGGCAATACATATGGTGGAAATGGAAGAACTACATTTAGACTTCCAGACCTTAGTGAAAATAAACCAAATGGAGTTAATTATATTATTGCATTGAAAGGCATATTTCCTTCAAGATAGAGGAGAAAATAAGATAGATACACGTCTATAAGAATAAAAAAAGGAACTACAAAATGTAGTTCCTTTTTTTATTCTTTTGATAAATTATGAATTGTAAAAATTGTCAAAATCCATTAGAAAAAGAAGCTAATTTCCGCAACAATTGTGGAGGAAAAAATTATTTTAGAAAGAATAACTTTTAAACAATTAATGGTTGAATTATGGCTAGTCTTCTTGGTGCTATTTTATACTACATGTATACTTTTGGTGAAATTTATAAACTTTCTATTGTTAGAAGTATTTTAAAATTATTTCGTTTCTTAATTGGGTTGATTTCTCCATTTATTTTTAGCTTAATTCTAGTTGCTTTAACTGGAGTTATAATCGGTTTTTGGGGTTTAGTTAATTTCTAAATTCCTTTAAACAAGATCAAATTTCACAGCATAAAAATCTTTTTTTATTTACTAAGTGAGGTTGCTTACTATATTATTTTCTAATAGCTTTGTCAGGCTTAAAAAACATCAATGGAAAATTATAAAAAAATTATTGAAGATATTTATCTTGAAATAAAAAACGTTGAAGATATTGGTAAAGTTCCAAATTATATTCCTGAATTATCTAAGATAAATCCTGATAATTTTGGCATAAACATTACTACCATTGATAGACAAAACTTTGGTATTGGCGATTTTAATAAAAAATTTTCAATTCAGAGTGTTTCTAAAATCTTCTCTTTAGCTTTAGCTTATAAATTTGAGGGTGTAAATCTTTGGGAAAGAGTTGATGTTGAGCCTTCTGGAAATCCATTTAACTCACTTTTACAATTAGAAGCTGATAAAGGAAAACCAAGAAATCCTTTTATAAATGCGGGTGCAATTGTTGTTTGCGATGTTTTGGTTGGTCATTTAAAAAATCCGAAGGAAGAGTTTTTAGATTTTTGTAGAGAAATTTCTAACAATGAAAGTCTAAATTATTCTGAAAAAATTGCACATTCAGAAAAAATTTCTGGTTTTAGAAATATTGCTTTGTGTAATTTTATAAAATCTTTTGGAAACATTAAAAATGATGTTGATGAAGTTTTAGATTTTTACTTTCATATTTGTTCTTTAGAAATGAGCTGTAAAGAACTTTCTGAAATTGCTCTTTTTTTAGCGGATGATAATTTTACAACTCATAAAGGCAACAAAGTTCTTACAATGAGTAAGGCAAAAAGAATGAATGCAATTTTACTTACCTGTGGTTTTTATGATGAATCTGGTGAGTTTGCATTTAGAGTTGGTTTACCCGGAAAAAGTGGTGTTGGTGGCGGAATTGTAGCAATTCATCCTGATAAATATTGTATTGCTGTTTGGAGTCCGAAATTGAATATCAAAGGAAATTCTTTTAAAGGAATGTTGTTTTTAGAGAAGTTTACATCAAAAACTGCTTCTTCTATTTTTTAGTTTTTTATCAGTAAAAAAGAAATTGCTTTATAACAAAGTTTACAATAACATCTAAAGTTAAAATAAGAAGGTCTTTTATACGATCTTTTTTTATACTTAAAACTTATTTTTGAGAATAATTTAGTTTGTTTCTCTACGAAAAAAAAGATAACTTAGCTAACTACTTTTATAAAATCAGTATAAGTTAGCCAATATTAATATTAAAAAAGATGTTGACATCTTGTATTATAAATATCGTTATTTCTTAGAAATTAAATTAACAGCTTGAAAAACATACCTAACATAACTTTTCAAAGTAACGAACACAAAAGAAATTTTGAGCTTTTAAACTTAACTAGTTTATTTGAAAGGTTAGATAGTATTGAGGATCATGAACCAAGACAACCACATAGAATTGCGTTTTTTGCGCTGCTAGTGGTTACAAAGGGAACTGGCACTCATCAAATAGATTTAAAGGATTATGAGGTTAAAGAAGGAACGGTTCTAAAAATAGCGAAAGGGCAAGTGCATTCTTTTCAAAGAAATGCAACATACCAAGGTTTTTTAATACTTTTTACAGAAGAGTTTCTGATGAATTACTTCTCTAAATCTTCTATAAATTTAATTTCAAATTTATACAATTATCATTTATCGTCTCCTTTTTCTATGAATAAAATAGACAATGAAATTTTAATACATCAACTGCAGTCGGAAATTGCACTAGAGATTAATTTTGCACATCATAATATTGTTGCGGCTTTTCTAGATTTGTATTTATTAAAGTTAGAACGTAAATCACCAGATAATTATATTCCAAAAAATAAATCAAAACTGTTTCGTACTTTTGATCAGTTCAAAAGTTTGGTAGAGACCAATTTTACAAAAACCAGAAATGTAAAAGACTACGCCAATTTATTATATATTTCTACCAAAACGTTAAATGCTTCTGTAAAAGAATTTACTTTAAATACAGCTAAAAATTTTATTGATGATTATGTTATCCTAGAAATAAAGCGGGAAATGATGAGTACCAATAAAAGTTTGAAAGAAATTGCATTTGATATTGGTTTTGATGAAGTTACCAATTTTACCAAATTTTTTAAAAAGAAAATGAACTTAAGTCCGAAAGAATTTAAAAGCAACCAATTATACTAATTCTCATATTTACCATTATTTCATAAGGATTAACCTTTCTTATTAAAGAGTTTTAAAGCAACTTTGTATTAAATTTAAAACTCAAAAAAGATGAAAGCAAAATTAATTACTTTATTATGTATTGCACTATTTACAGTAGAACTTGGTTTTTCTCAAAACGAAACAAAAGCAGAAAATAACTTCTTGTTTGGACAAGCAGAGCACTTTTTAGATGGATATTCTTTTAACTTTCAATATCAAAACGGCACTGGATTGCACATGGAGTTTAAAGATGGAAAAGCAAAATACCAATGGGTTGCTGGACCAAATAAAGGAAACGGAAACGAAGACATTCCTTATAAATCCACAAAACTTGGTAACGACATGTATTTAGTGAATTGGCACGAAACAGGTTTAAAAGACTATTTAACCATTGTTTTTGATTTTGATAAAATGGTAATGCACAGTTCTATTATAGTTGGTTATCAAAACAAACCAGAAAGAACTTTAAAAACAGTCTTTACAAGTGGTATTATAGATCATTTAAAAAGACCCGAATAAGTTTTTAGGATAATAGAAGCAATTACTTCTTATTAATATATATCTAATCTGATAAATTCCATTTGGTGTTTATCAGATTTTTTTTACCTAAATAAAGCATTTCAATTATCGGGGTTCATATTTACCATTTTTAAGCTTCTTTTGATAAAAACAATTACATAGAATCTTATCAAATTTGCAGTACTAAATAATTAAAAAACAAACTATGGTAATTGAACAATCAAATAAAATTGACCTGATATTAAATCAATTATTTAATGATTCAAAGAACGATCATTATAAAATAATGAAAGGTTTGGCAAAAAGTGCTTTTAGACCAATTCAACCTATAGATTTTAAAGATGTTTATTTGTCCATATCAAAAGAACAAGGAAAAGAATTAGTAGCACTTATTAAAGAAAACAACTTAAAAAATATTGTTGAATTCGGTACATCTTTCGGAATTTCTACCCTTTTTTTAGCACAAGGAATATTAGAAACCAAAGGTAAAATTATTACTACAGAATTAATTGAATCTAAAGCAAAAACAGCCATAGAAAATTTGACAAAAGCAAGTGTTAAAGATCTTGTAGATGTAAGAATTGGTAATGCAATGAACACTTTAAAAGACCATGATGAACCTATCGATTTATTATTTTTAGACGGTTGGAAGGATTTATATTTACCATTATTCAATATGCTAGCATCTAACTTTCATAAGCACACTATTATTTATGTAGATAATGCAAATATGGCAGCATCTAAGTTGTTTTTAAAAGAAATTGCTGAAACTGAAAAACATCAATTAGAATCTAAATTTGGTGGAAAAGTAGTCTTAATATCAATGAAGAAATAATAATAGATTTCTCACATTTACCATAGAGAACCCTAGATTTACCTTTTATAACAGAAAGATAATTAGACCTTTGTAAATTATAAAACAAACAACGTGAGCCAAGTAGAAATTTGCCCAACATGTGGCAGCAAATCAAAAATAAAAGAAAAAGAAGGAAATACTATTTATACAGCAGTACATGATGATGAAGCTTTCAAAAAAATAGGTCAGATGAAAAAAGCGATGGAAAAATTTAAGCTAAAAGCAGAAACTTTAGAAAAAGAATTAGCTGCTTTAAAAGCAAATTTATAATACTATGAATATAGATCAAAATAAAAAAAATGCAATTGCTTTTTACAAAATGGCTTATGAAGGAAACCCTACAAAGGCTGTTGAGTTATATGTAGGTGAAAAATATATCCAACACAACCCAATGGTAGGAGATGGACCACAGGCATTTATTGATTATTTTGATAGAATGCAAAAAGAATATCCGGTAAAAACGATTGAGTTTGTAAGAGCTGTTTCCGAAGGAGATTTGGTTGCCTTACACACCTATCAAGAATGGCCAGACAATGATAAATATGTGACCATGGATTTTTTTAGGTTTGATAATAACGGTAAAATTATAGAACACTGGGACAGCATTCAGCAAGTACCAAAAGAAGCTCTGAACAATAATACGATGTATAAATAATGAAAGCCATAAAAAAGAATTACGGTTGGATAATTGTGGCTATTCTAGCACTATTACCAATGCTTGTTATTATCAATATGTTTAATGTAGATCTGTCTAACGGATTTTCTCTTTCGTTGATAGAAGGCAAAGGTGCTGACGGAAAAACAACTTTAGAAATGTTGTATCATATTTCTGGTGAGTTTGCCATCCGATGGATGACGGCCGTATTAACATTAACTCCGGTTTTTATCCTTTTTGGAGTAATGAACCTTTTTGTGCGTCAAGCTATGGGAATTGCAACAGCTGTTTGGAGTTTTTTACATTTTATTATTTTTATTTGGGCAGAAGGTTTTTTAGAAACCTTTACACAAATTAATTATGTAGCTGGTTTTGTCGCTATTTTAATTTTAATTCCGTTGTTTTTTACTTCTAACAGAAAGTCGATGAAGTACCTAAAATCGAACTGGAAAAAATTACAAAGATATGCGTATGCAGCCATTTTCTTAAGCTTATTGCATGTGGCTATTTTAAACAAAACGTGGCTTATTTATGCAATAGTTGTTGGTGTCGGTTTTATTATTAGAATACCTTTTATCAAAAATAAATTGATTGAAAGAAGAAAAAAACTAAAATCTTAAATTAAAATGGGATTACTGGAGCACATACTTAAAAAAGTTGTTTTAGAAACTGGTGTTATTGAAAAAAAGGAAAAAATTTCTGCATCTGTTTATAAAATTAGATTGAAAAGTGAAAGCATAAAAAAAGTAGACTTTAAACCTGGCTATTTTTTACGTTTAGGGATCGGAATTGGTAATGATAATTTATCCATGAAAGATAAAGTACGTAGCTATAGTGTTTGGGATATAAACCAAACCGAAGGCTATTTAGATCTTGCCATTGCTACAGATAGCAAAGGTATTGGATCGAAATGGGTAATAAATTGCACTATTGGAGAGACTGTCTATTTTAAATGGAAAAAAGGAAACTTTTTATTAGACGAAACTGCAGAAAGCTATTTAATGATTGGTGATTTATCGGCTCTGTCACATTTATACATGTTAAACAGGAACTTACCAAATAATAAACAAGTAGAAAGTTTATTATATAGCGAAAACCAAAGTGCTTTTTTTGATGATATAGATCATTCTACACCATTTGATAGTTATTGTTTAGAGCAAAACTCAATAAACGAAATTTTAGAAAAGGTAAAAGAAATTACCCCTAAATTAAAAGGAAATACAATTGTTTATATTGCAGGAGACAGTAGAGTTTGTGTGGCCTTAAACCACTATTTTAGAAATGAATTAAACTGGAATACCAAACAAATTAAAACAAAACCATTTTGGAATCCTGATAAAAAAGGATTGGAATAAAGTAATAAAATCGAAATGAAATTAGCAGATAAATACAAACAAGTAAGATTGCAAACAACTACATTTTGTAATCATCTAAATATAGAAGATTATGCAATTCAAGTAGTGCTATTTGCCAGTCCCCCAAAATGGCATTTAGCACATACTACTTGGTTTTTTGAAACTTTTATTTTAAAAAAATACGTTGCAGATTACACCGAATTTAATTCGGATTTCAACTTTTTATTTAATAGTTATTACAATAATGTTGGTAATAGAATATTACAAGCAAATAGAGGTAATATGTCTAGACCAAGTACCAATGAAATCTTTGAATACCGTGCGTATGTAGATGCTAAAATGATTGCTTTTTTAAAGAATCTTTCTGATGAAAAAATAATTGATTTGGTAACATTGGGGTTAAATCATGAGGAACAACACCAAGAATTATTAGTGACTGATGTGAAATATATGTTTGGTCACAATCCTATTTTTCCTGTTTTTAATACGGATTACAACCTTGTTAAAGATAAAAATACGGATACAAAAAACATACAAATACCTGCTGGAATATACGAAATAGGACACCAAGGAAAAGATTTTTGTTATGATAATGAATTGGGCGTTCACAAAGTATATCTAAATGATTTTGAAATTGATAACCATTTGGTAACCAATGGAGATTTTATAGAATTTATGGAATCTGGCGCTTATTCAAATTTTAATCTTTGGTTAGATGAAGGTTGGACTTGGGTAAATAAAAACAACATTAAAACCCCTTTATACTGGCATAAAATTGATGGAGAATGGCATTCTTACACGCTTGCAGGATTAAAAAAAGTAGATGAAGATGCTATTTTAAGTCATATTAATTATTACGAAGCCAATGCTTTTGCAGAATGGAAAAGAATGCGGTTGCCAACTGAATTTGAATGGGAAATTGCAGCCAGTCAATTAGATTGGGGTAAACGTTGGGAGTGGACGAATAGCGCTTATTTGCCTTACCCAAAATTTAAAAAAGAAAATGGAGCAGTTGGAGAGTACAACGGAAAATTTATGAGCAATAAAATGGTATTGAGAGGCGCTTCGGTAGCAACTTCTCAAAAACATAGTAGATCAACCTATCGTAACTTTTTCAACCCTACCGAAAGGTGGCAATTTACAGGAATTAGATTAGCAAAATAATATGATTGAAATCGTTAAGAATAAAGATAAAAAAGGGCTTACAAACAGCTTAAATATCAATGAAACATTTAGAAATGATGTTAAAAAAGGACTTCTAAGCAATCCTAAAACGCTTTCTTCAAAATATTTTTATGATAAAAAAGGCGATGCACTTTTTGTAGAAATAATGAATTTGCCTGAGTATTATTTAACGCGCAGCGAATTAGATATATTCAAAAATAAAACGAAAAAATTAATAGATAGTTTTACAATCAAAGCCGATTCTTATTTTGAATTGATTGAATTAGGTGCCGGAGATGGATTAAAAACAAAAGAATTATTAAAAAGTTTAACTGCGCAAAATTACAATTTTGAATATTTTCCTATTGATATTTCTTCGAATGCTTTAGGTCAGTTGAAACAAGATTTAAATACTGAAATACCAAACTTGTCTGTAAAAACACAACAAGGAGATTATTTTGAAGTCTTAGATTCCTTAAAAAAGAGCAAACATCCAAAAATCATCTTGTTTTTAGGTTCTAATATTGGTAATATGACCGATGAACAAGCTGCTCAATTTATCTATAAATTAGGAGTAAATTTAAATCCTGATGATAAATTATTGTTAGGCGTAGATCTGATAAAATCTAAAGAAATTATACTTCCAGCTTATGATGACAGTAAAGGGATAACTGCTGCGTTTAATTTGAATTTATTAGATAGAATTAATCATGAATTGGGTGGTGATTTTAACCTTAATCAGTTTAAACATCAGCCAGAATATGTTGAAAAAGAAGGAATAGCAAAGAGTTATATAGTAAGTAAAATAAATCAAACTGTTACCATTAAAGCTATCGATACATCTTTTAATTTTATCAAAGGTGAAAAAATTCATACGGAAATATCTAGAAAATATAATGATGAATTGATTGAACAAATTATAGCAAATACCGATTTTAGTATCGACACAAAAATTATGGATAGCAAAGCCTATTTTGCAGATTATATTTTAACTAGAAATTAAAAATGAGTAAAACGCAATTTGCCATATTAGGGTTGGGTAGCAGATCTACTTTATATTATTTAGAACAACTAAATAAGTTATACAATGCTAAAAACGGAGGGTATAGTACTTGTCCGTTTTTTTTATTAAACACAAATTTCGATAATATTAATCAGCTTTTACCAAATACTTCAGTGCAATTAGATGCTATTTTACAAAATTATTTAGATCAAATTGAATCTCTAGAAGTTGCAGAAATATTAATTCCTAATATTACATTGCACGAAACGATAGACCGTTTAGAACTTCAAAAAAATATTATACATCCGTTGCCTTTGTCTGTTGTAAAAATGAGAGAAACTGATACTAAAAAGGTGATGCTTTTTGGTTCTTTACATTCGATGCAGTCTCGCTATATTCGTTCTTATTTAGAATTTAATTCAATTGAAGTGTTACTTCCAAGTTTAAAAGATATGATATTTATAGATGAAGTTAGAACGCACATTTATAATTCTACGGAAACCAAAGAAATCATCAATATTTACCACGAATTGATTAAAAAATACAGCGAAAATAATCCTGTGATTCTAGGTTGTACAGAATTGTCAATCTTAAAACCTAAAGACCAAAAAAATGTTATAGATATGGCTCAACTTCAAATTGAAGCAGCGTTAAAAATTAAGTTGTAAAGCTAACTTTTACCATTTTTAGTAGAAGATGTATCAATCTTTTAAAAAGTAACATTCAGATATTTGTAGTCTAAAATAAAACCTATTAAAAAGATATTATGAAAATAGCAGTAACATCAGCAAGTGGAAAATTAGGAGCATCTATTGTAAAACACTTAATTAAAGCAATAGGAAAAGAAAATGTAATAGCAATCGCTCGTACACCCGAAAGAGCAGTCTATTTAGATGTAGAAATTAGAAAAGGAGATTATAACAATCGAGAAGATTTTGAGAAGGCATTACAAGGAATAGATGCAGTTCTTTTAGTTTCTGGAATGGATGATCCGCAGAAAAGAATTTTACAACATAGAAATGTAATTGAAGCTGCAAAAAGTAACGGCGTTAAAAAAATAGTTTATACAAGTATTGTTGGTGCAGAAGAAAACAATGCTTTTAGCCCTATTGTACAAACAAATAGACAGACAGAAAAAGATGTTATCAATTCTGGTTTGGATTGGGTTATTGGAAGAAACGGTATTTATATTGAACCTGATTTAGAATACATTGACACGTATATAAAAGAAGGCGAAATTAGAAATTGTGCTGGCGATGGTAAATGTACTTATACAAGTAGAGAAGAATTAGGATTTGCGTATTCTAAAATGCTTTTAGAAGAAAAACACAATGGTAATACGTACAATTTAGTTGGAGAAGCAATTACCCAAAGTGAGTTAGCTTCTTTGATAAACCAGGTTTATTACACTAATTTAACCTATAATTCTGTTTCTGTTGATGCTTATGCCGCTGAACGAAAAGCAGCATTAGGCGATTTTATTGGGACTGTAATTGCAGGAATTTACGAAGGCATAAAAGAAGGTGCAAATGAAGTTCCTTCAGATTTTGAAAAAGCCACTGGTAGATTGCATCAATCTCCTTTAAAAATGATAAAAGCATTTAAAGGAGAATAAAAAACATCCTACAGAATAAAAAAGCACTAGCATCATACAAGTAGTTAGTGCTTTTTATTACGTTTAATTAAATTTCAATTATCTATAATAAAGCTTTTAAATTAATTTGTTTCAAAAAGAAAAAAATCGAATTTCCCTAACTTCTGATTAAAATCATTTATTCTCAAACTGTTTTTCTTAAAAGTAATATTATTTACATTTGACAAAAAAGACATCAGCAAAAAAACATAACCAATTATGATAAACACATCTCATTCAGATGCTCAGATTTACTGTGTTACAAATTTTGAAGAGCTTCTTTCTACTCCTTTTCAGGGAGAAATTAATGCGATGTGTTGGAACCGAAAACTCGTAGGCGATTTTTCTGAAATTGTTAAAAAGCTAACATTAAACGAAAATATACAAATAGTTCATCCAAAAGATCTTCTCGAACTAAAACTAAGTGAACAAGGGCAACTTGCTCGCGAAATTCTTTTAAATGACTTCAATGTTTTGAAAGCTCATGGAGCATCGCCAACTATAAATATCATTAAAAATTATGAGAGCGATGATGCGTTTCCTTTTTTTCCTACGGATGTATATTCTTTTCATGTAGATCGTTCTCCAATTGCAACTGATACTTTTTTATGCACCTATTTTGGCGCTTCGAGTGATATTTTACCAAATTCGCAAGGCACACAAAAAATATTGATTCCAGAAATACGATCTGAACTCAAAAAATTATACGGTGAAAGTGATGAAGAAGGTTTTGAATCCTTTTTAAGCGAATTTTTCTTTGATTTACATTATCAACCAAAACCGAATACTAATCCAATTAGCTTAGGAAACGGTCATATCTGGAAATTAGCAATAGATCATCCTGAAAGCAAAGTTTTACCTTGTCTTCATAGAGCACCAAAAGAAAATACTGGAGAAAATCGGTTATTATTAATTTGTTAAATATAATTTATGGAATTCCCATATCACACAAAAAAACTATCAATTTTTGAAAACAATAAGAAACTTCAAAAAATTAATTTTTAAACTTCATCCCTAAATGAACCAATTTCTTAGTTTCAAAGAATTCTTCATCAAAATAATCTGTTAATTCATAAATAGTTGCAGAAGTATACAACTTTAATTCTTCTGTTAAATCGCCTCCTTTAAGGTATAAAATTCCGTTTTTTAATTTGTGATTTTGTTTTTTAGCAATTCTACCTTTTGTCCAACCAACAAAAGTTTCCATTTGCGCTACTGCTCTACTCACAATAAAATCGTACGTATCTTTAATTTCTTCTACTCTACCATTTGTAGTTTTTACGTTTTCTAAACCTAAGCCCTCAACAACTTCATTTACAACTTTTATTTTTTTACCAATAGAATCGACCAAATGAAACTGTGTTTCTGGAAATAAAATTGCCAACGGAATTCCTGGGAAACCTCCACCTGTACCAACATCCATTACTTTAGAACCTGGTTTAAACTGCACCAATTTTGCAATTGCTAAAGAATGTAATACGTGTCGTAAATACAACTCGTCTATATCTTTTCTAGAAACAACATTTATTTTTAAATTCCAATCTTGGTATAATTCTTGAAGTTTAGAAAATTGTGCTATTTGAATTTCTGATAAATTTTTAAAGTATTTGTGTATAATTTCCATCAATAGTAAAAGTTTGAGCTGCAAAAATAGTTATTTGTAATCAACAATTCTTCACAAAAATTGACGTTTATCATATTAAGCAAATTTAAATAGTTTATTTTTGCTAATTATATATAACATAAATGAAAACAATAAACTTTTCTAGAGTAGATAAAGCTAAATTTTTTAGAACTCTAAACAAAAGGGTAAATACATATTTTAAAGAAAATAACCTAAAAAGAACAGGAAACTGGAAATTATATTCCAAAGCAATTATTATGTTTTCTTTATTTTTAGTTCCATTTATTCTAATCTTAACAGTTGCTATGCCACAATGGGTAATGGCTTTATTAATGGTTGTTACAGGAATAGGAATGGCTGGTGTTGGTATGAATGTAATGCACGATGCCAATCATGATTCTTTTTCTAAAAGAAAATGGGTAAACAAATTAATGGGAAGTAGCATTTATATTCTAGCAGGTAATGTTTATAACTGGAAAGTGCAACACAATGTTTTACATCATACTTTTACAAATGTAGAAGGGCATGATGAAGATATTGATGCTGGTAGAATTATTCGTTTTTCTATGCATTCTAAGTGGTTAAAGATTCATAAAATTCAAAAATATTATTCTATCTTTTTATATGGTCTATTAACTATTAACTGGGCAATTACTACAGATATTAAACAAATGCACAGATACTTAAAAAGAAAATTATCTTATGGTGAATTCCCAAATCCTGCTACAGAATGGACAAAATTAATAATTTCTAAAATTGTTTATTATGCACTTTGGATTGTTTTACCTTTATTAATTTTAGATGTTTCTTGGTGGAAAGTATTGTTAGGCTTTTTTGTAATGCATTATACTGCAGGTATGATTTTAAGTTTAGTTTTTCAATTAGCACATATTGTACCAAATACAGAAATGCCAATTCCTGATAAAGAAGGAAATTTAGAACACACTTGGGCAGTCCATCAATTATATACAACATCTAACTTTGCGCCTAGTAATAGTTTGGTAAATTTCTATACTGGTGGTTTAAATCATCAAGTTGAGCATCATATTTTTCCACATATTTCTCATGTACATTATGATAAATTAGCTAAAATTGTAAAAGAAACGGCTCAAGAGTTTAACTTGCCATACAACGAGTATGAAACTATGCGTAAAGCAATTGTAGAACATTTTAGACATTTAGGCGTTTTAGGACAAAAACCCGAATTAGCATAATAAAAAACACAACAACTAACAGCAAAAATGACACATCCATTATCGGACAGAATTAACAGTTTACCTGTATCTCAAACTTTAGCAATGGCTGCTAAAGCAAGAGAATTAAGAGCAGAAGGAAAAGATATTATTGGTTTAAGTTTGGGAGAACCAGATTTTAATACTCCAGAATTTATCAAAGACGCTGCCATTGAAGCTATCAATCAAAATTACAATTCGTATTCACCAGTAGATGGTTATGCAGATTTAAAAGAAGCGGTTTGCACAAAGTTTAAACGTGATAATAACTTAACTTACAAACCGAGTCAAATTGTAGTTTCTACAGGTGCAAAACAATCTATTGCAAACATTGCTCAAGTATTATTAAACCCAGGAGACGAAGTTTTATTACCAGCTCCTTATTGGGTAAGTTATTCTGCAATTGCAATTTTATGCGGAGCAAAATATGTAGAAATTCCTTCCTCTATAGATACTGATTTTAAAATCACTCCAGAACAATTAGAAGCAGCAATTACTCCTAAAACAAAAATGATTTTCTTTAACTCTCCAAACAACCCAAGCGGAACTATTTATAGCGAAGCAGAATACAGAGCGTTGGCAGCAGTTTTAGAAAAACATCCACAGATTTTTATCTTATCAGATGAAATCTATGAACATATCAATTACAATTCTAGACCATTTAGTTTTGCAGCAATAGAAAGCATGTACGATAGAACAATTACTGTTAACGGTTTGGCAAAAGCATTTGCTATGACAGGTTGGAGAATTGGTTATATTGGTGCTCCAGAATGGATTGCTAAAGCTTGTACAAAAATGCAAGGACAAATTACATCTGGTACAAACTGTATCGCTCAAAGAGCAGCAATTACAGCTTTATTAGCACCAGTTTCTAAAATTCAATATATGGTAGATGAGTTTAAAACTCGTAGAGATATCATTATTGGATTACTAAGAGAAATTGATGGATTTAAAGTAAACGTACCAGAAGGTGCTTTTTACGTTTTTCCAGACGTTTCTGCATTTTTTGGTAAAACAATAGATGGGGTAAAAATTGAAACTGCAAGTGATTTTTCTTTATTCATTTTAGAAAAAGCTAACGTAGCAACCGTTACTGGTGATGCTTTTGGCACGCCTAACTGTATTAGAATTTCTTATGCAGCTTCTGAGTTACAAATTAGAGAAGCAATCAAGAGAATTAAAGAAGCGTTAAGCTAAACTTTAAAAATGACAGTTCGAGCGGTCAAGAACTCTTTTATAAATATAAAATCCATCTTTTTTTAGATGGATTTTTTTTGTTTGGGCGTGCCCTATCGGTCAGGCTTTGCGCACTCGCTTTTTTGTAAAAACAAAAAGAGCTCAAACAATTGCTTTAATCCTTCACGCTTGCATATTTATAAAATAATTTAATCATCAAAATTATAAGATCGTTTTAAAATTTAATAACTCTTTTTTTTTGATTCAGCAACAAATATCCAAAACGTTATAAGAGAAAATTTCAGGAATTAAAAGCCTGAATAAACACACTCTTTATTTAAAAAGCAATTAAGATAATAGCAAAGGCAAATAATGAAACTTGTAAAACAACTCCTGTCTGACTTTCTATTTTTCCTTCATGATTTAAAATCATAGATTTAATTTTAGATATTGATTTAGATTTCTCTAATCTCATATTCCTTTTAATTTCTTGTTTGTATGCAGATGTTAAAATTCCTCTTTCTTCTACAACTTCTGTATTTAAATATTTCATGGTGTTTTGTTTAATTGATTACATAGTTTAGACGAGACATAAAAAATTTTGTTACAAGCTAAAACTCATGCTGTCAATAAGAAAACATCATTTTTATAGGATTGATGGTTTACGACAATCAGAAAAAAAATGAAAAAAAATTGTAAAAACAAAAAAATCACATCTTAAAAAGATGTGATTTTTATATGTATTTAAAGTAAAAATTAATCTACATTATCGTGCAAAAATGAATTATTAGATTTAAAATCTATACCATTATCATCTTTTTTTAATGCAGTTTCAGAATTACTAATAGAAGCATTTTTATCTAAATTAACTCCCATTCTTTTATATGCAGGTTGTCGCTCAATTTCATCAATGTTTTTGCTTAATTGATCTGTAAACTTATAATTGAAACCTTTCATCTTTCTACGTCTTTCTTCTGCTCTTTGTTGCAATTCAGAAATTGTTAAATCCATAGGAGAAACTTCTTCACTCAAGGTTTCAATCTTATTTATTTCTGCTTGAGGTTTTCTAGTTTTAAGTTCAAATTGAACTTCTTGTTCTTCAACTTTTTTCTTCTCTGCAAAACCAGAACTTTTACCAATTGTTGGTTGAGCATCAAAATCTTCTAAAACATATCTTTTTTCTACCGATTTTGGTTCTGCTTTAATTTCTTTAGCTTCAAAAACCTGGATTTCATTTACATTTAATTCTTTCTCTACATTTATTTCTTCTTCAGGTTTTACTTCTTTTTTAGCTGCTAAAGGTAAATCAAACAATAAATCTGCTTGTATTTGCTTTGGTTCTTCTTCAATTTTTTCTTCAGCTTTTGCAACATCAGTAATTATAAAATCGTCATCAGAAACAGTTTGATAAGAAACTTCTTCAAAAGTTACTGGCATACTTGCTATAATTGGGTTTGTAGCAACTAAATCCATATTTGGTTTTGTATCTTCAATTTCATCACCTAAATCATGTACTATTTTTTGGGGTGTTGTATTAACAACTGGTGTATCTAAAGTTGGAGATTTTGATATAGTTTTTTCATCAAAATTATATGTAGCTTTTTGTTCATCCTCTAAAATATGAACAACTTTTTTAACCTCTGTATTAGTAATTGTACTTTGTTGATCTGCAGCAAAACCAGTAGCTACAATTGTTACAGCAATAGCGTCTCCTAAATTATCATCTTCACCAATACCCATAATAATATTAGCATCATAACCAGCTTCATCTTGAATATAATCGTTAATTTCTCCTATTTCATCAAGTGTAACTTCAGTTTTACCTGAAACAATTAACAACAATACATTTTTTGCTCCTGTAATTTTATTATCATTTAATAAAGGAGAATCTAATGCTTTTACAATCGCATTTTTTGCTCTACTAGAACCTTCTTCTTTTGCAGAACCCATAATTGCAGTTCCACTATTTGAAAGTACAGTTTTTGCATCATGCAAGTCAATATTTTGTTTATAGTGATGTGTAATTACTTCTGCAATACCTTTAGATGCAGTAGATAATACTTCATCAGCTTTAGAAAAACCTGCTTTAAAGCCAAGATTTCCATAAACCTCACGTAATTTATTATTGTTTATAACAATTAAAGAATCAACATTTTTGCGCAGTTGATCAATTCCTAATTGAGCTTGGCTCGTACGCCTTTTTCCTTCAAATGCAAAAGGCATGGTTACAATACCAACCGTTAAGATATCCATATCTTTTGCAATTTTAGCAATAATTGGCGCGGCTCCAGTACCGGTTCCACCCCCCATTCCAGCAGTAATAAACACCATTTTTGTTTGTGTGTTTAACATTTTCTGAATTTCTTGCAAACTTTCTTTAGCTGCTTGTGCTCCTATTTCTGGGTTTGCACCTGCTCCTAAACCAGATGTAAGATTAGCTCCTAACTGAATTTTATTAGGAATTGGACTATTTTCTAGAGCTTGTGAATCTGTATTACAGATTACAAAATCTACGCCTGTTATGCTTTGGGTAAACATGTGATTTACTGCATTGCTTCCTCCACCACCAACACCAATTACTTTTATGGTATTAGATTGTGTTTTTGGCATGTCAAATAAAATGTTATCGAATTCTGCGCTCATAATAACGTTTATCTTTTAAATTGTTATTGTTCTATATTATCTTATTGTACTTGCTGAATTATCATTCAGCATTATCTAAAAAATCCTTTAATCCTTCTGTAAATTTTTCGAAAAAAGATTTCTTTTTTGGCTTTAGTTTTTTTTCAACTATTGGCTCTGGTTCTATTTCTAAAACAGGTTCTGGCTCAATTTTAACTTCTGGCACAACCTCTTCTTTTTTTTCTTCTTCTTTAATCGTTTTATCTAAACCTACCATTAACAAACCAACTGCTGTTGCATATGCTGGGCTAGACAATACTTCATCAGAATCACCAGCTAAATGCTCATTAGGAAAACCAATTCTTGCATCCATACCAGTAATATATTCTACTAATTGACGTAAATGTTTTAATTGAGAACCTCCTCCTGTTAATACAATACCTGCAATTAGTTTTCCTTTTGAAGTTTCGTGTCCGTAATTTTTTATTTCTAAATATACATGCTCAATAATTTCTTGCACTCTAGCATGTATAATTTTTGATAAATTTTTTAATGTGATTTCTTTAGGTTCTCTACCTCTTAAACCTGGAATAGAAACTATTTCTGTTTCTTTATTTTCTCCAGGCCAAGCAGATCCAAATTTAATTTTTAATAATTCAGCTTGTTTTTCTATAATAGAGCAACCTTCTTTTATATCATCAGTAATAACATTACCTCCAAAAGGAATTACAGCTGTGTGTCTAATAATTCCGTCTTTAAAAATAGCCAAATCTGTTGTTCCACCACCTATATCTATTAAAGCAACTCCTGCTTCTTTTTCTTCTTGACTTAAAACTGCTGCTGCAGATGCTAAAGGCTCTAAAGTAATATCACTTAAGCCTAAACCTGCACTTTTTACACAACGTCCAATATTTCTAATTGAAGAAACTTGCCCAACAACTACATGAAAATTAGCCTCTAAACGACCACCATACATACCTATTGGTTCTTTAATATCTGCTTGAGAATCTACCTTAAACTCTTGAGGTAAAACATGTATAATTTCTTCTCCTGGCAACATTACCAATTTATGCACTTGATTCTCTAGATCTTGAATATCAACATTTTCAATTACCTCATCTGCATTTACTCTTGTAATATAATCACTGTGATGTAAACTTCTAATATGTTGCCCTGCAATACCAACAACAACATCTTCTATTTTAAGCCCAGAAACACTTTCTGCTTCTTCTACCGCTTGCTGTATAGATTGAATCGTTTGTGTAATATTACTAACTACACCACGCTTTACGCCTAAACTTTTAGCCTTTCCAATACCTACAACCTCAATCTTACCATACTCGTTTTTACGACCAATCATGGCAACAATTTTGGTGGTACCAATATCTAAACCAACAGCTATTTTATTGTTTTCCATTTTTGATTTATTTTGTGCACACAACTTGGTTGTGATATTTTACATTTATTACGCTATAACTTTTAATCGTTTTATCTTTAAATGTTTTATTATAAAACGCTTTTAACTTCTTAAATTTGATATCAATTTGAGATAAATTTCCAAAATCGATTTTATAATCTCCACTTCTTACAGAAAATTGATATTCATTAACGTCAGATTTCTCAATTCCAACGATCTCTTTTTGCAAAAAATCATCTTTTAAAATAAAAGAAATTAAGGGCAAAACTTCAATGATTTCCCCATCATTTTCTATTCCAGAAACCAGCAGAACCCTAGCAGAATAATTATTTGACAAAGGAATCTTTACACCTTGTTTATCAACATAATAAGAATCATTTTTTGATACAATTCTTGCTACAGGAGTACGTTGTTTTATAACTGTTTTTAATTGCCCATCTACCGTTAAAAAAACGGCTGCATTTTCAACATATGGGTTTTTAAGAACCGTATTTTCCAAACCATACAAATTTATCATAGATTTTGTATTGTTACTAATAGTTTCGCTATTTTGTATTAACAATTTATGAACCATTAAATGTGTTAAAAAATTATTACCTCCTTCATCAATTTCTATAACGGGTTCGCCAATTTTTATTTGACTATTTCTTGCTGATGAAAAACCATACAACACCCCTAAACCAACTATTAACACTACAAACAACATGTATTTTAAAAATTGTTTAAACTTCATATTTATCAGCATTTAAAAAATGGTTCATAACTTCATGTATCATCACTCCAATATCACCAGCACCTAACATTACCACTACTTTTGCTGATGAATTTTTAATATCTTTTATTAAATTATTTTTTTGCGTCAATTTTTTATGCTCGTTATTAATTTTACTCAATAACCAATCAGAATCTATGCCAGCAATTGGCAATTCCCTTGCAGGATAAATATCTAATAATAAAATTTCATCAAACTTTGAAAGTACTTTTGCAAAATCATCAATAAAATCTCTGGTTCTAGAAAATAAATGTGGCTGAAAAACAACCAACACTTTTTCATCTGGATACATTTCTCTAATTGAATTTTCTACAGCATTTATTTCTGTTGGATGATGTGCATAATCATCAATCAATACAAAATCTTCGGTTTTAATTTTATAAGAAAATCTACGTTTTACACCTTTAAAAGTTGATAAGCTCTGTTTGATATTCTCTAACGAAACTCCATAAACATCTGCCATTGCCAAAGCAGCCAGAGCATTCATTACATTGTGTTTTCCTGGTAAATGAAACTCAATATTTTTTACAATTTCTGATGGAGTTTGAACATCAAAAATATATTTTCCACTTTCAATTTTTACATTAAAAGCTTTGAAATCTGCATCTTCATTTATAGCATACGTTAACCCTTTTAAAGGCAAACCTTTCGCAACAATTAAGGTGTCAGAAACTTTTTTAGAGAAATCTAAAAATGTCTTTTCTAATTCTTTTGCATCACCATAAATATCTAAATGATCTGCATCCATAGAAGTTATACAGGCAATATTAGGACTCAATTGCATAAATGATCTATCAAACTCATCTGCTTCTACCACAGAAATTTTATCATCTCCTAGAATTAGATTTGAGTTGTAATTTTCTGAGATTCCGCCTAAAAAAGAGGTCGCTTTTTCTTGATGCATAATATGCCCTAAAATAGAAGAAGTAGTTGTTTTTCCATGTGTACCAGCAACCGCCAAACAAAAAGTACTTGCCGTTATTTTTCCTAAAATTTCTGCTCTTTTTAGAACTGTAAAATTATTATCTAAAAAGTAATTGAACTCCAAATGGTTTTTAGGAACTGCAGGCGTAAACACCACCAATGTTTCCTCTTTATTAAAAAAAGAACTTGGAATATTTTTTACAGTATCTTCAAAATGAATTTCAACACCTAACTCTTCTAAACTAGCAGTTATTTGAGAAGGAGTTTTGTCATAACCAGCCACCAGTTTTCCATTAGTAGCAAAATAACGAGCAATTGCGCTCATTCCGATGCCACCAATTCCGATGAAATAAATGTTATGTATATTTTCTAAATTCACTTTCTTAATAATTTTTCAATTTCATTAACAATCGATGTTGTTGCTCCTGGCAACGCTAATTCTTTTATATTTTCTGATAAACCTTCTTGTTTTCCTCTATCTTTTAAAAGCGTTTCAAATACAATTGGAAACGTTTCTAACTCACTTTCACGCAATAATATTGCTCCGTGTTTATCTGCAATCGATTTTGCATTTTTTGTTTGATGATCTTCCGATACATTTGGAGACGGAATAAAAACAACCGGTTTACCTACAATACATAATTCGGAAACAGAACTTGCGCCTGCTCTAGAAATAATAATATCAGACGCTGCATAAGCAAAATCCATTCTATTTACAAATTGATGAACTTGAACGTTTTCTAATCCATCATACTTTTTATATTCATCAAAATAAAGTTTTCCACATTGCCAAAGCACTTGAACATTTTGATTTTTAAAAAACTCTAAATTACTTTCTACTAATTGATTTATTTTTCGCGCTCCTAAACTTCCACCTAAAACTAAAATGGTTTTCTTTTTCTTATCTAAACTGAAAAAATCTTTTCCTTCATCAGTTTTAGAATGAATCGTTAGCAAATCTTGACGAACAGGATTTCCTGTTTTTATTATTTTATCCGAAGGAAAAAAACGTTCTAAATTATCGTAAGCAACACAAATTTTATTCGCCTTTTTACTCAACATTTTATTCGTAATTCCTGGAAAAGAATTCTGTTCCTGAATTAACGTTGGAATATTTTTTCTATTTGCCATTATCAATGTTGGCCCACTTGCATAACCACCAGTACCAATTGCAATATCTGGCTTAAATTGCTTAATTATTTTATTTGCTTTCCATAAACTACTTATCAGTTTAAAAGGAAAAGACAAATTATCAACCGTTAATTTTCTTTGAATTCCAGAAATCCATAAACCTTTTATTTCATATCCCGCTTGCGGAACTTTCTCCATTTCCATTCTGTCTTTTGCGCCAACAAACAAAAAATTTGCATCAGGATAACGCACTTTAATTTCGTTAGCAATTGCTAATGCAGGATAGATATGACCTCCTGTTCCTCCTCCAGAAATAAGTATATTATATGGTTTCATGTAAAATATCTAAAGGGTTATCGTCTAAAATATCTTCTTCTGTTTCTTCTTTTGATGCGCTCACACTTAGAATCATTCCTAATGCAAAACACGTCATCCAAATAGAAGTTCCTCCACTACTAATTAGCGGTAAAGTTTGCCCAGTTACAGGAAATAAATTGGTAGCAACTGCCATATTAATGGTTGCTTGAAATATAATTGGGCAACCAACGCCAACAACTAATAATGTTCCGAAAATCGTTGTTGTTTTTCTAATCACCACAAACATTCTAAAGAATAGTAAAAAGTAAATCGAAATCACTAAAAGACCTCCTGCCAAACCATATTCTTCAATAATAATTGCATAAATAAAATCTGACGAAGATTGTGGTAAAAAGTTTTTCTGAACACTTTTACCTGGACCAACTCCAATAGGACCTCCCATTGCAATTGCAATCTTAGCTTTTTCTACTTGATATGCTTCTTTTTCATCCGGATTTGAAAAATTTTCAATTCTATTTTGCCAAGTTTGCACTCTATTAGGCATTGCGTCTGGAAACGCTTTTGCTACTAGTACAAAAAACATTAGAAATACAAACCCAATTCCTAAAATTAATCCTATATATTTTATTGGATAACCACCTATAAAAGTTACCATTAAAATCATTACAAAAATGATAGCTGTTGTAGAGAAATTTGCAGGTAAAATTAAAACTAAAACAGCAGCTACTGGTAACCAAAGCTGTATTAGACTTTCTTTAAATTTAATTTCTTTCTCTTTATTTCTCGCCAAATATCTTGCTACATAAACCATTAACACTAAACCAGCTAAAGTTGATGTTTGAAAACCAATACCAACAAAAGGAATATTAATCCACCTACTTGCATTTGCCCCACCAATCGTAGTTCCTTGTGTTAATGTAAAAATCAATAAAACAATTACAACTGGCAACATGATAACGGATCCACCAGAAAAATATCTATACGGAATTTTATGAACTCCGTAAATAATACCAAAGCCCATAATTAATAAAACCATGTGTTTTACTAAATACCCCAAAGTAGAACCAGAACCTACAACATACACCAAGTTTGTGCTTGCACTATAGACAGGCATAAACGAGAATATTGCCAAAACGGCAAAAATTGCCCAAATGGTTTTATCTCCTTTTATATGTTTAAAAATGGTTTTCATTAGCCTCTCTTAATCTCTCCAAAGGAGAGAAACACTGTTATATTTATTTGTATTTTATTAAATCTAATATTCTTTTCACTCAAACTTGCTAACTCCTTCCCTTTAAGAAAGGTTGGGATA
This sequence comes from Polaribacter sp. KT25b, assembly GCF_900105145.1. Taxonomy (NCBI): domain Bacteria; kingdom Pseudomonadati; phylum Bacteroidota; class Flavobacteriia; order Flavobacteriales; family Flavobacteriaceae; genus Polaribacter; species Polaribacter sp. KT25b. The sequence continues at coordinate 3,018,726 of NZ_LT629752.1, forward strand.
AGCTTTTTTTTTAAAGATTTCTTACTGCATCTTTAAATTGACGACCTCTATCTTCATAATTATCAAACAAATCGAAACTTGCACAAGCAGGAGACAATAAAACTGCATCACCTCTTTCTGATAACTTTTGAGAAACTTTTACAGCCTCTTCTGCACCGGCAGTTTCTACAATAATATCAACGACATTGCCAAATGTGTTTTTAATTTTATCATTATCAAGACCTAAACAAACAATTGCCTTCACTTTTTCTCTAACTAAAGCCAATAAATCGTTATAATCATTTCCTTTATCTACACCACCAACAATCCAAACTGTAGGTTTTTCCATACATTCTAATGCATAAAAAGTAGCATTTACATTTGTAGCTTTAGAATCGTTTATATATTCTACATCTCTAATTTTTGCTACATTTTCTAAACGATGTTCTGCTCCTTCAAAATCTTCTAAACTTTCCATTATGGACTGCTTTCTAACTTTTAATAATTGAGCAGCCATTGTTGCCGCCATGGCATTTTTAGTATTGTGTTTTCCTTTAATTGATAATGCTGATATTGGCATATTAATGTTATCTTTAGTAATATTGATAATTATATTGTTGTCTTTTATATACGCTCCGTACTCTAATTCTTTTTCAAGCGAAAACGGAACTAATTTTGCGCTTGTTTTATTTACTTTTAACCAGTTATTTATGGCTTCGTCATCTGCATCGTAAATTAAATAATCTGTTTCTTTTTGATTTTTTGTAATTTTAAATTTTGATGCTATATATTTATTAAAATCATATTCATATCTATCTAAATGATCTGGTGTAATATTGGTCAAAATTGCAATATGACTATTAAAATTCTCAATTCCATCTAACTGAAAACTACTTAATTCTAATACATAATTCTCAAAGGATTCTTCTGCAACTTGTTGTGCAAAACTGTCTCCAATATTTCCCGCAACCCCAACACTTAAACCCGCCTTCTTTAAAATATGATGCACTAATAAAGTTGTCGTAGTTTTTCCGTTTGACCCTGTAATTCCAATAATATTTGCATCCGTAAATTGAGCCGCGAATTCAATTTCTGAAATAACAGGAATCGAATTTTGTTTCAATTTTTGAATCAATGCAACTTTATCTGGAATTCCAGGACTTTTCATTACAACATCAGCATTTACTATTTTGCTTTCTGTATGTTGATTTTCCTCAAAATCAATCTCATTATTTAAAAGAACTTCTTTATATTTTTTGGATATACTGCCTTTATCAGAAACAAAAACATCATATCCTTTTTGCTTTCCTAAAATTGCAGTTCCAACGCCACTTTCTCCACCACCAAGAATTACAAGAAATCCTCTTTCCCCCGAAGGATGTAAAACTGGAATCGTATGTTTATCTTGGTTTTTCATTTATTTTATCTATTCTTAATACTTTTTTTTTTCCTTGCTCACTCTTCATCAACGTTTTTCCCTTTAGAAAGATTAAGATGGAATTTTCTCCACAAACTTGCTACTCCTTCCCTTTAGGAAGATTGGGATGGCTTCTTTTTTTACCTTAATTTTAGTGTTACAATTGTAAATACTGCTAATAAAATTCCGATAATCCAAAAACGGACTACAATTTTACTTTCATGGTAACTCTTTTTTTGAAAATGATGATGCAAAGGTGCCATTCTAAAGATTCTTCTGCCTTCTCCAAATTTCTTTCTTGTGTACTTAAACCAAAAAACTTGCATGATTACAGATAAGTTTTCTACTACAAAAACTCCTGCTAAAATTGGCAACAATAATTCTTTTCGGATTGAAATTGCAATAACAGCTATAATTCCGCCAATTGTTAAACTTCCCGTATCACCCATAAAAACTTGAGCAGGATAGGTATTGTACCACAAAAACCCAATTAAAGCTCCAGCAAAAGCAAGAATAAAAACTGTCATTTCTCCAGAATTAGGAATGTACATTACATCTAGATAATCAGCAAAAATGATATTACCAGAAACCCAGGCAAAAACCGCAAGTGTAACTACAATAATTGCTGATGAACCTGCTGCTAAACCATCAATTCCGTCTGTTAAATTAGCTCCGTTAGAAACTCCTGTAACAATAAAAACGGTCACTAAAATAAAAACGATCCAACCATATTTTTCATAACCATCTCCTAAAAAGTTGAATGCTTTTGAATATTCTAATTCGTTATCTTTAAAAAACGGAACCGTTGTTTTTGTTGATTTATGAGCTTTTCCATAAACAGTTTTTCTACCGTTTTCTTGAACTAACTGATCTTTTACAGGCAATTGTTCTTTAATAGTTACACCATCATTAAAGTACAACATTGAACCAACAATAACTCCTAATCCCACTTGACCAAGAACTTTAAATTTACCACTTAAACCGTCTTTGTCTTTTTTAAATACTTTTATATAATCATCTAAAAAACCAATTAAACCCATCCACACAGTGGTAATAATTAGAATTACAATATAAATATTATCTAATTTCGCCAATAAAAACACAGGGATTAATGTTGCCAAAATGATAATAATCCCTCCCATTGTTGGAGTACCTGTTTTTTGCTTTTGCCCCTCTAAACCTAAATCTCTAACAGTTTCTCCTACTTGTTGTCTATGTAAAAAATTAATAATTCTTCTACCATAAATTGCTGATATCAACAAAGACAAAATAAAAGCTGATGCCGCTCTAAATGTGATGTACTGAAACACACCTGCTCCTGGTAAATTAAATTGACTATTTAAATATTCGAATATATAATACAGCATTCTAGTTCTTTTTTAATTGATTAAAACAATTAGTAACCTCCTCTAAATCATCAAAATGAGAACGAATTCCGTTTATTTCTTGATAATTTTCATGTCCTTTTCCAGCAATCAATATAATGTCTCCAATTTCTGATAATTTACACGCTGTTTTTATAGCCTGTCTTCTATCTAAAACTGTTAATGTTTTTCTATAATTTTCTGCAAAAACACCTGTTTCCATTTCATCTAAAATGGTTTGTGCATTTTCTGTTCTCGGATTATCCGAAGTAAAAATTGCTTGACTGCTTAATTGAGAAGCAATATGCGCCATTTTTGGTCTTTTAGTTTTATCTCTATCACCACCACAACCCACAACTGTAATTACTTTTTCGTTTCCTGTTCTAATATCATTAATGGTTTCTAACACATTTTTTAATGCATCTGGCGTATGTGCATAATCGATTATTGCAGTAATTCCGTCATCAGACATTACATATTGAAAACGACCACTTATACTTTCTAACTGACTTACAATTGTTAAAACCTCTAACTTTTCTAATCCTAATAATTCTGCTGTAGCAATAATTGCAGTTAAATTGTAAATATTAAAAACGCCTATTAATTTGGTCCAAACCTCAGTGCCATCCACAGAAATTAAAGTTCCGGAAATTTGCTTTTCTAAAATTTTAGATTTGTAATCTGCTATTGTTTTTAAAGCGTAGGTTTTCTTTTTTGCTTTGGTATTTTGCAACATAAAGTCGCCATTTTTATCATCGATATTTGTTAAAGCAAAAGCCGATTTTGGCAAAGAATCGAAAAATGATTTTTTTACATCTCTATATTCTGCGAACGTATCGTGATAATCTAAATGATCGTGCGAAAGGTTGGTGAAAATTCCGCCAGCAAATGTTAATCCTTCTGTTCTTTTCTGATGAATTCCATGAGAACTCACTTCCATAAAACAATATTCAACTCCAGCTTCTAACATCATATCTAAATACCTGTTTATGGTAACAGAATCTGGCGTTGTATGTGTTGCTTTAAATTCGGCTTCATCAACCAAAATCTTAACGGTAGAAAGTAATCCAACTTTATAACCCGCTTTATAAAACAACTGATATAAAAGTGATGCGATAGTAGTTTTCCCATTTGTGCCAGTAACCCCAATTAAAGGAAATCTACTAGAAGGATTCTCATAAAAATTAGAAGCCATAATTGCCAAAGCAACATTTGAATCTTCAACTTGAATATATGTAATTCCTTGTTTTTTATCCGAAGGAAAATCTTCACAAATAATAACAGTTGCACCTAAAGAAATTGCTTTATCAATATACAAATGACCATCAACAGAAACTCCTTTTTGAGCAACAAAAACATCGTTCTTTTCAATTTTTCTAGAATCGAAAACAAGCTGATTTATAGCAACATCTGTGCTACCAAATACTTGATGAATTGAAACCTTATATAATATGTCTTTTAAGTTTTTCAGCTTACGAAAGTTTTAAAATAATGGTTGATCCTTTTACTAATTTTTCTCCTTTTTTTATTGACTGATAATTGACTTTACCAATACCAGAGAATTTTACTTTTAATCCTATATTTTCTAATAAAGACACGGCATCCATACCAGACATTCCTTTTACATTTGGCACACTTGCATATTCTTTATTAATGTTTTTATTGTATTCTTTATATTGATTGTTTATAGAGGTAAACTCAACTTTATCTTCTACAGTTTGATTATCTATAGGCGTAGTTGTGTATATTTTTTGAGCAATTTCTTTAAAAATTGGCGCTGCAACAGACGCACCATAATAACCTGTGTTTTTATTAGGATTATGCACCACAACTATGCAAGAATATTTTGGAACATCCGCAGGAAAAAAACCAACAAATGAGGCTACATAATTTTTTGTTGAATAATAGCCGCCTTCCCATTCTCCTTTATCATTTTTTATTCTTGGCATGTATTTTTTAGCAGTTCCCGTTTTACCAGCCATAGAAAAATTTGGAGAATAAATGTTTCTTGCAGTACCTTTTATGACCACATTTTCCATTACTTTTCTCAGTTTCTTTATAGTTTCATCAGAAGCAATTTTAGGATTTACAATTTCTGTTTCAAAAATTTTCTCTGCTTTATCGTGTCTTCTTAATTCTTTTACAAAACGAGGTTTTACCATAATTCCGTTATTTGCAACAGCATTGTAAAACATTAATGTTTGCATTGGTGTAACAGAAATTCCATAACCCCAAGACATCCATTCTAATGAAATTTTACTCCAACTTTTATCTTTAGGATTTGGCACATATGGTATTCCTTCTCCTTTAATTTGAAAACCAATTGGTTTTGTAAATCCGTATTCTTCTATTTTTTTATAAAATTTCTGAGGATTATTATCATAATGCTCTTTAATTATTTTTACAACACCAACATTAGACGAAACTTCAAAAACTCTTGCTGCAGAAATTTTACCATAACCACCTCTGTGAGAATCTTCAACCTTTCTATTATTTACATAAAAAATTCCTTTTTCTGTATCAACAACTGTAGATGTATCAATTACCTTATCATCTAAAGCAACCATTAAACTCGCTAATTTAAAAGTAGAACCTGGCTCGTGACTTTCCCAAACTGCATAATTTCTCTTTTCAAAATATCCTCCTTTAGAGCCTTTTCCTAAATTAGAAATTGCTTTAATTTCGCCTGTTGCAGTTTCCATAACTACAGCACAACCATGATCTGCTTCGTAATATTGCAACTGACTTAATAATGCATGATGCGTAATATCTTGAATATTTACATCGATTGTTGTAATAATATCATGACCATCAATTGGCTCTTTTTCATTTACATCAGAAATTGGTTTCCATTGATTTTTTGCGATTTTTTGTTTCCAACGTAAACCATTTTCACCTTGCATAAAATCAGCAAAAGCACCTTCAATACCAGCTTCACCTCTAAAATCATCATAACCAATTGTACGTTCTGCAATTTTACCAATTGGATGCGCACGCACTGTTTTATGCTCGGCAATAAACCCACCTCTATACACGCCCAAATTAAAAATCGGGAATTCCTTCATCTTCAAATAATCTGTATAACCAACATTTCTGGCGATTAACAAATACCTGTTTTTACGTTTCTTTGCCGTTCTTAATCTACTTTGATAATGCGCAACAGACTTCCCTAAAAGTTTAGAAAGTTCTTTAGATAAATCAACAAAATTCTTTTCAAACACATTACCATCTACCGCAACAACATCCATTCTAATGGTAAATTTAGACATAGAAGTTGCCAACAAATTACCATCCGCAGCATAAACATTTCCTTTGTTTGCGCGAATTGTATCTTGCTTTATCGTTAGTTCTGTAGAAAGTTTTTTATATTTTTCTCCTTGAACGTATTGAATATTGATGACTCTAAAAATTACAGCCAACAAAAAAAGCGTCATAAAAGCAGCTACTATGTAGAATTTGGTTAGTATGCTTTTTTTCTGAGTTGCCAATTTATTAATCTTTATACGTTACTTTTATTTTTTTCGGAGGTGTTTCTGAAGGCTTTAATCCTCTTGCCTTTGCTTTTTCCCTTATGCTAGATTCCATTTTCATTCGCATTAAAATGGTACCAGTATCTACATATTCTGCTCGTAATTCTCTTGTTCTTTTATTTAATTCTGATATTTTAATTACTTTTTTATCAGCACTATGCGCACTAGAAATCATAACTAAGAGCAGAATCACAACAAAAATTATGATTCGCCAGTTTTTAAAAGCAGATTCATCTGTAAGGAAACTTCCTCGTAGAAAATCATAAACACCTTGTTTTACTTTAGACATTATATACTTATGACTTTAGTTTTTGTTTATTGCTTTTCAAAGTTGCAATTCTTAATTTCGCACTTCTAGACCTATTATTAATCTTTATTTCTTCTGATGAAGGAATAATTAACTTTCCAACTTTTTTTAGAGGTTCGTCTGTGTTACCAAAAACATCTTTTTCTAACTCACCACTAAACAAACCAGAACTTATAAATCTTTTTACCAATCTATCTTCTAAAGAATGATATGAAATAACACTCAACCTTCCTTCATCTGTTAATAAATTAGGAATCTGAGTTAAAAATTCTTTCAAAACCTCTAATTCTTCATTAACTTCTATTCGTATTGCTTGAAATATTTGCGCTAAAATTTTATGTTCTTTTGCATTTGGCAAATATTTTTTTAATACGCTTTTTAACTGAAAACTTGTATCAATTCTTTCTTTTGCTCTTTCTTCAACAATCGTTTTTGCTAGGTTTCTAGAGTTTCTTAACTCGCCATACAAAAACAATATTTCTGCTAATTTCTCTTCTGTATAGGTATTGATAATTTCTTTTGCTGATGTTTTAGATTTCTGATTCATTCTCATATCTAAATCGCCATCAAAACGTGTAGAGAAACCTCTTTCTGCTTCATCAAACTGATGAGAAGAAACTCCTAAATCTGCCAAAACACCATCTACTTTTCTAACACCGTGAAATCTTAAAAACCTGGATATATATCTAAAATTTTCTGGAATCAAAACAAAACGCTCATCATCAATTATATTTTCTAAAGCATCAGGATCTTGATCAAAAGCAAACAACTTTCCTTTACTTCCTAATCTTTTTAATATTTCTCTAGAATGACCTCCGCCACCAAAAGTAACATCCACATAAACACCATCTTCTTTAATAGCCAAGGCATCTACACTTTCTTGCAATAAAACTGGATTATGATATTTCATCTTCATCTGTATTTCCCATTACTTCTTCAGCCAAATCTGCAAAATCTACTGCAGCATCATCAATTGCCTTTTCATATTTATCTTTATCCCAAATCTCAATAATATTTACTGATGAAGACATTACAACTTGCTTTTCAATTCCTGCAAAATCCATTAAATTTTTAGGAATTAAAATTCTACCAGTCGAATCTAAATCAACCAATTGCACACCTGCTGTAAATCTTCTAATAAAATCATTGTTCTTTTTCTTAAACTTATTTAGCTTGTTAATCTTCTCCATCATCAAATTCCATTCTTGAATTGGATACAATTCTAAACAAGGTTGAAAAACTGCTCTTTTTACTACAAAACCATCTTGTAACACAGAAGACAACTGCTTTTTAAAAGCTGATGAAATCATCACCCTTCCTTTAGCATCTGCCTTACATTCATATGTACCAATTAGGTTTATCACAAAAAATCGTTTATTAGGTATCAAAAATATACAAAAATTACCACTTTTTACCACATTTTACCACATTGTTAATAAGTATTGAAATTTCGCCCTATTTATGCAACTTTAAAAAATGTAAAAAACTCTAATCTACTGACCTATAAATCGATTACTATGTTATAAAAAAGCACTACATTTGTGGTTAGTGAAAATCAAACAAAAATCAATGACTGATAAGTTAAAAACTGAAGGTAAGTTTACATATGCAGAAGCTGGAGAAGGACCTGCAATCATTGTTTTACATGGATTAATGGGTGCTTTAAGTAATTTTGAAAGTACATTTAATCACTTTTCAAAGAATGGCTACACGGTTTTAATTCCTGAATTACCTTTATACTCACTCCCTCTTTTAAAAACAAATGTTAAAAATTTAGCAAAATATTTAAAAGAATTTTTAGAGTATAAAAAAATAGATAAAGCAATTTTACTTGGAAACTCTTTAGGTGGACATATTGGTTTATATTTTACAAAACATTATCAAGAAAAAGTAAGTGCATTAGTACTTACCGGAAGTTCTGGTTTGTATGAAAAAGCAATGGGAGACACCTTTCCAAAAAGAGGAAACTATCAATATATAGAAGAAAAAACAAGAGCTGTTTTTTATAATCCAGAAATTGGAACGAAAGAAATGGTAGATGATGTTTATAAAATTGTAAACGACAGACATTCTGTTATTAGAACTTTAGCAATTGCAAAAAGTGCTATAAGACATAATATGGCTGGCGATTTACCAAAAATGAAACAACCAACTTGTTTAATTTGGGGTAAGCAAGATACAGTTACGCCTCCTGAAGTTGCCGAAGATTTTCACAAACTATTACCGAATTCAGATTTATTTTGGGTTGATGAATGTGGTCATGCAGCAATGATGGAACAACCTGAAGAATTTAATAAAATTCTTCAAGATTGGTTAACATCTAGAAATATCTAATCTTTTTCTGAAAAAATTCTAAAAATAAAATACTTGCTATTATGAAAATAAGATCTGCAGAATTTGTGATGAGCAATAGCAACGTTATCAATGCTCCGAAAGATAGAATTCCAGAATATGCTTTTATTGGTCGTTCTAATGTTGGTAAATCTTCATTAATTAACATGTTAATGGAACGTAAAGATTTAGCAAAAATCTCTGGAAAACCTGGTAAAACACAACTTATTAATCATTTTAAAATAAATGATGAATGGTTTTTAGTAGATTTACCTGGCTACGGATATGCCCAAATTTCAAAAAAGAAAAGAACTATTTTTCAATTTTTTATAGAAAACTATTTTAAAGAAAGAGAGCAATTAGTTTGTACTTTCGTATTGATTGATAGCAGACACGATCCTCAAAAAATAGATTTAGAATTCATGCAGTTTTTAGGTGAAAACCAAATTCCTTTTTGCCTTGTATTTACAAAAGCAGATAAACTAGGAAGCTCTAAACTAAACAAACAAATTACTGCTTACAAAAAGAAATTACTAAACACTTGGGAAAGTTTACCAATGACTTTCTTAACCTCATCTTCTTCAGGATTAGGTCGTAAAGAGTTTTTAGATTTTATCGGTGGCGTAAATGAAGATGTTGCAAAAGATTTTAAATAATCGATAATGCATTCTAACAAAGACAACTTACAAATCTTATTCGAAGACAATCACATTATAATTGTTAACAAACGTTCTGGTGATATTACTCAAGGTGATAGAACTGGCGACAAACCTTTAAGTGATGTTGTTAAAGAATATATTAAAGAGAAATACAACAAACCTGGAGATGTTTTTTTAGGTGTTGTTCACAGACTTGACAGACCAACTTCTGGTGTTATTATTTTTGCACGAACTTCAAAATCTTTAGAGCGTTTAAATAAAATGTTGCGCGATAAAAACATCAGTAAAACCTATTGGGCTGTTGTAAAGGATCATCCAAAGAAAGAAAAAGACACTTTGATAAATTACCTAAAAAAGAATCCTAAAAATAATAAATCTTCTGTATATCCTAAAGAAATTACAGATTCTAAAAAGGCTATTTTACATTATAAAATTATCAAAAAATTAGACAATTACTCTTTGCTAGAAATTGATTTAGAAACAGGAAGACATCATCAAATTAGAGCGCAATTATCATCTATCGGATTCCCTATAAAAGGGGATTTAAAATACGGTTTTAACAGAAGTAACAAAGATGGAAGCATTCATTTACACGCGAGAAAAATCCAATTTACACATCCTGTTTCTAAAGAACAAATTTCTGTAATTGCTCCTACTCCTAAAGAAGTAATTTGGGACGCTTGTTGCTGACTTTTTTATTTAAAAGTTAATTTTCATTCAAAAAAACAATATTATAAAACACTTTATTTTTAAAGTACTTAATAATTTAAACATTAGTAAAACCTATAATATTGATAATTACATCAAAAGAAAAAAACAAATAAACTCATTTTTAAAACAATACAACTTTATTGTAACACTATTTATTTAAAAAATTATTACATTTGATTTCAAAAAATATTGATGAACAGAAACCCCCTCACAACATTAATTATTTTTCAACTATTATGCCTGTTTACTTTAAACACTTTAAGTCAGGAATTTAAAATCGAAACATCAAAAATATCTGTTCTAAATGAGAGTATTATTACTGATGTTGAGCAAGATATAGATGGCTTTATTTGGATTGCTTCAAACCAATCTATTTACAAATACAACAATAAAGACTTCATAAATTTCTCTCAAAAAGAACTTCTTTTAAAACCACATCATTCAACGATCAACTTAGTTTCTGATGCTAATGGAAATATCTGGTATTTTCCTCAAAACGAATTTAGTCTTAAAATATTAAATACAAAAAATAACAAAGCATCTTCTATAAAAGATTTTTTTCCAAATCTTCCTTTTTCTGAATCCGAAATTATAAATATAATTTATAGAGATCACTTATATAACATTTACATTTCTGTAAAAAACAAAGGACTCTATAAATTTGATGGCAAAAAAATTGAAGTTGTAAAATCTATTAAAGAAAAAAACAAGTTACCTATATATTTTGTAAGCACAATAACTCATAATTGGTTTGGTTATGACAAAAAAATTATCAAGCAAAATAAAGAAACTCTATTAGAAGATACTTTTAGTGCAAATTCAGAAATTTTAGGTGCTAATATTTTTAACAACGAAGCTATTTTTTTTACACAAAAGGATATAAGGTCAGATAATATATTTGCAGAGCATATTAAAGATAATAAAGCTGTTAATATTTTTCAGACTTTTAAACTAAATAGCGCTTATCACTTTAAAAAAGATAGAATATTTCAAAATATAAATAACGACAAGTATTGGATCAATGAAAAAGAGTATTTAAAACAAATTGATAAAGACAAGAAAATTATCTTTCAAATTAAAAAAGCAGATTTACCTTTTGGTGATAGGTACAGAGCTTTTTTTGTTGATAGAAATAATATTATTTGGATTATTACTCAAACAAGTTTGTATAAGATTATTATGCATGAAAATAATTTCAAAAAATATTTAGATGGCTATAGTTTAAAATCAATTTTTAAAAGAGATTCTACTTTTTACATTTCAGCTTTTAGCTCAAGTTTAAAAGAATTAGATTCAAAAAACACCATTCACCAATCTAAACACTTAACCAAACAATATAGTTTTTTTGGCACTTTCTATCATAAAGATACTTTGTGGGCTGCAAGATATTCTAGAATTTTAAGATATAATTTTAAAACAAAAACAACTACAGATTATAAGAGAGGAAGTAAAGTAGATAATGAAGAGGTTGGGTATGGCGCTATAGCTCGCCATCCTAAAACTAAAACCTTTTTTATTGGAAGTCTTACTTATTTAGCCAAAATTGATGAAGCTAAAAAAACTGCTATTGCCGTAAATAGTTTAGACAAATATTTAGATAAAAAAGATAGAGATAAATTAAATGTTAGATGTTTTAAAGTTTATGGTGATAGTCTTTGGATAGGAACTGCAAAAGGTGTGTTTTTAATGGATCATAAAGAACAGATTAGCAAAGCCTTTACCGCTAAAAACGGATTTCCTAAAAACTTAACTATACAGTATATTTTCATAGAAAACGATGCTACTTTTTGGCTTGCAACTCAAGGTCAAGGTTTAGTAAAATGGAATAGACTAACAAATACTTTTAAAACATTTACTACAAAAGACGGACTTTCTAACAATAACATTTATGCTATTTATAAAGATAAATTTGGTTTTTTATGGCTACCAACAGACAATGGTTTAAATAGATTTGCACCAAAAACGTTAAAAAATCACATCTTTTTACCAAATACAATTAGCCATAAAGAATTTAATCATTTATCTCATTTTCAAGATAAAAATGGCGACTTATATCTAGGCGGATTAAATGGGTTAAATGTTTTTAATCCAGAAGATTTTTTAACTATTGATAACACAAAATACAATGTAGTTTTAAACCATATTAAAACTACATTAAGCAATAATTCTGTAATTGAAAAACATCAAATAAACAACAATACTATTACTTTAAATTCTGAAGTAAAAAACACAGCGTTAGAATTTTTATTACTCGATTTCAAAAACAATTTACCGCTTCAATATCAATACAAAATAACGCCTTTTCAAAAAGATTATGTAGTCTGTGAAAACAACATAGTAGTATTACCCAAATTAAAAAAAGGAAAATATCTACTACATGTTAAAGCACAAAGTTCTGATGGTACTTGGGCCGAATTAAAAACACCAATACAAATTAATAATAATATTTCTGGCGATTATTTAAATATCCTAATAATTTTACTCTGCGCAACATCTGCAATCGTTTTATTTTTTATCATCAAAAGAAAGAAAACCAAAAAGAAAGAACTAAATAATAAAGAAAAATCAGTTCAAAAAGAAAAAACTGAAATTACCGAAAGTGACTCCTTATCAAAAATAAAACAAGAAGAATGGTTAAATCAACTAAAACAGACGATTCTAAAAAATATGAATTCTATTAATTTTGGAATGGAGTTTTTATCGCAAGAAATGGAATTAAGCGAAAGACAACTTCAAAGAAGAATTAAAAATTTAACAGATTTAACACCTAATAAATATATAACAGAAATAAAATTAAACGAAGCTTTTCGTTTAATTGAAGAAAAAGAAGTAGAAACGGTAAAAGAGCTTTCTATAAAAGTTGGATACACTACACCAGATTATTTTTCTAAATTATTTAAAAATAAGTTTGGTAAAAAGCCTTCAGATTATTTTTAATTTTTAAAAATGTCTTTTTTCTAGACATTTTGTCCTTTTTTTCTACAAAATGTCCTTAAAATTTGGTTTAATGTCCGATTTATAAAGTATAAAATGAATTATGTTTGTAGCACGTTCAAGTTCTTTCGGTTTCTTATAACAAATATATTTCAAGCTTTTATTTGGGGATAGATAATTAAGTAAAACATATTAGTAAGAAACCAATGAACTTTTTTTCCAACTAATCTTTTTCTTTTATTAAGATTAGTTGGTTTTTTATTTTTAAAATCTCTTTATTATCTAGTTTCATTTTTACAAACTCTCCATTTAAGTATTTTTTAGCTTGATCTTTATAATGTGCACTAAAAACATTGCCAGATTGACCTGTAGGAATAATTGCTAAACTATTTTCTACATCAGAAAAATCTATAATTCTTCTTGTTGAAGGTCCAGCTTTTACTTTATAAACTCCTGTAGAATCTATATCATATATTTGATTATTTATTACTTGATCGCCACCAGTTGTTACAAAAGGCCCTACATTAAAGAATTTCCTTAACACAGCAACTTCACCAACTGCATGTTTATATTCAACTGTAATAACTCTGTCCCAAGTCCAATTTTTCACATTTTCTCCTAATTGATTTTGCAAAAAGGCAAATGCATTTTTAAAAGATTTCGTTACAATTTCTTCTTTGTTTTCTATTTTATCTTTTGTTGTAACATTATCCCACCAAATAGATTTTTCTCTTTTAGCCTGAACAGGCAAAACTTTTTCTATAAAAGGCGTATTTGTAAATTGATTATATGCTTTTCCCATTTCGTCTGCAAATGTATTTTTCTGAAACTCATACACCATTCTATTATAAATTACTGGACCAACTTCTTGTTTTTCAAAATTACCTTTCCAATCTTTCAAAAAAGAAATTGCTTGTTTTTCGCTTACTGATAAATCTTTTTTATTGATGGATTTTACAAAATCCGAAGCAATAATTGGCGCATTTGGCGAAGTAACATCATAGGTCATTTTTGCTACATCTTCTTTTGTCCAATCGTTTTTTGGTTCTAAAAGTTCTACAATTCTTTTTGCTCTATCTTCGTTCAAATAATATCCTGGATATAATTTCCCATCAATAGAATCAGGCTGATTATTAGCAGAATACACATAATCCCTATTAGGATTTATCGCTTGCGGATTTTCTTCAAAATCTAAATATTCTACAATTTCATCTTTACCAGAAGCACCGTTTAAGTAGGTTTTTGTATATAATGAATCTCTATATTTATATAACTTTCCAGAAGCAAACCACGCAATATTATTTTTCGCATCACCATACATCATATTTAAACCTGGTGCGTGCAATTTACTTGCTCCTTTTTTAAATTCTGATAAGTTTTTAGCATGAGAAATCTCATATGCAACATCTAAAATTTGGTTATCTAATTTTGTATAAATCCATTGCATTGCAATTGAACGTTTATCATCTAAATGGTCAATAATTCCATTCATAACTGGGCCATGTCTACTAACTTTTATAGTATAAATAGAATCTTTTCTTCCTTTTATTTTGATATGTTTTTCAATCAATTTATAATCAACAAAACCATTTTCTAATTTATATTGATTTTTATTATTCGGGTTTTCTTCTTCCACATAAAAATCTACATCATCATTTTCAAACATTGTTAAACCATACGCATAATCTCTATTATGCCCTAAAAGCGGAAAAGGAACTAAGGCTAAATGAAATCCATACATCTCAAAATCGGGCGTTTTTAAATGCGCTTGATACCAAACAGAAGGTTGCGAAAATCCGATATGAGGATCATTGGCAAAAATTACTTTTCCGTTTTTAGTTTTATCGGCTCCAATAACCCAAGAATTACTTCCTATAAAAGGTGATAATGGCAAAATATCATACAAATCGTTCATTGCTTTTGCAAAACCACCTGTTAATTCAGTATTTTTTTCATTTTTGATAAGCGTTAAATTTTCTGACTCTGCTCCTATCAATTCATTAAAATAAGCAGTTCCTAATTTTTCTTTTACTTCTGTTAACAACGGATCTGTTTTATGGGCAATTGCAAAACTAAAAGCCATATAACCAAATACATTATACACATCTTTTATCGTATATTTTTCTTTTTCTACACCAACTAAAGTGAATTCTATCGGCGTTTTCCCTTCTTCTATATATTGATTTATACCATCTAAATACGCCATTGTCATTTTATATTTTGGCGAATTTTTATCTAAATTCTTAATTGTTTTTTCTGATGCTTCTTCAATACCTAAACCAGAAAAAAGTTTATCGGTTCTTATCAATTTTTCTCCAAATATTTCTGATAATCTTCCACCAGCAATTCTTCTAATTAATTCCATTTGCCACAATCTGTCTTGAGCATGCACATACCCTAAAGCAGTGTAAGCATCTTGTTGATTTTGAGCATTAATGTGTGGCACGCCAATATCATCAAAATAAACAGTAACTTTTTCTGATAAATTTTTAAGCTTTATTTCTCCATCATACTTTGGATGATAGGTTTTAGAATACAACCATGCTCCGATAACAACAAGCACTAGTATTACTACAACGATTTTTAGAAGTTTTTTTAAGAATTTCATGTGAAAAAATTTTATTCTAACCAAAGATAATAGATTTATATTGTATTTTTGAAGTATTAATACTTACCTCGTTTATGAAAAAAATTCAAATGGTTGACTTACAAAGTCAATATCAAAAAATAAAGGAAACAGTAGATAATTCTATACAAGAAGTTTTAAACTCATCTACTTATATTAATGGTCCGTTAGTAAAAGAATTTCAAGAAGATTTAGAAAAATATTTAAATGTAAAACATGTAATACCATGTGCAAATGGTACAGATGCTTTGCAAATTGCAATGATGGGCTTAGGCTTAGAGCAAGGTGATGAAGTTATTACAGCAGATTTTACATTTGCAGCAACTGTAGAAGTAATTGCATTATTAAAATTAACACCCGTTTTAGTTGATGTTGATGCAAAAACTTTCAATATTGATATTGAAGCTTTAAAAAAGGCAATTACTCCAAAAACAAAAGCAATTGTTCCTGTTCATTTATTTGGACAAGTAGCAAACATGGATGCTATTTTAGAAATTGCAAAAGAACATAATCTATTTGTTATAGAAGATAATGCACAAGCAATTGGAGCAAATTACACCTTTAAAAATGGTAAACAACAAAAAGCAGGAACTATAGGAAATGTAGGAACAACTTCTTTTTTCCCTTCTAAAAACTTAGGTTGTTATGGAGACGGAGGCGCAATTTTTACAAATGATGATGCACTTGCTCATACAATAAGAGGAATTGTAAATCATGGAATGTATGAAAGATATTATCATGATGTTGTTGGTGTAAATTCTAGGTTAGATTCTATTCAGGCAGGAGTTTTAAAAGCAAAACTACCCCTTTTAGATGGGTATTGTGATGCTCGTAGAGATGCTGCTCGTTTTTATAATAATGCTTTTGCAAACAACCCAAACATTATAACACCAACTGCAAAATCTAACAAAACAAGAAATTGCGACACTATTTGTGACGTTTGCGATTGCCATGTTTTTCATCAATATACATTACAAATTACAAACGGAAAACGCGACGAATTACACAAGCATTTATTAGCTAACGGAATTCCGAATGCTATTTATTATCCAGTTGCTTTGCATTCTCAAAAAGCATACACAGATGCAAGGTATAATGAAGAAGATTTTCCAGTAACTAACAACTTAATAAAAACTGTAATTTCTTTACCAATGCATACAGAATTAGATAAAGAACAACTTACATTTATTACAAAAACGATTACAGATTTCTTAAAATAAAATAACATTAAAAATAACGAATTATGAAAAAAATATTAGTAACAGGTGGCCTTGGTTTTATAGGATCTCACACAGTTGTAGAATTACAAAACGAAGGTTTTGAAGTAGTAATTATTGATAATTTATCTAACACAACGATTGATGTTTTAGATAAAATTACAGAGATTACTGGCAAAAAACCAGCTTTTCATAAAGTTGATGTTAGAATAAAAAGTGAAGTAAAATCTGTTTTTGATGCTCATGAAATTGATGGAATTATTCATTTTGCAGCTTATAAAGCGGTTGGAGAAAGCATGGGAAAACCTTTAGAATATTATGAAAATAATTTAAGCTCTTTGGTTTACATTTTACAAGAAATGAGAGACAGAAAATTAGATAATTTTATCTTTTCTTCTTCTTGTACTGTTTATGGCCAAGCCGATGAATTACCTGTTACAGAAAAAGCACCTGTAAAACCCGCTGAATCTGTTTATGGAAACACAAAACAAATTGGCGAAGAAATAATTAGAGATACTAGTAATGCACATGGTATTAAATGTATCGCTTTAAGATATTTTAATCCTGTAGGAGGTCATCCATCTATAAAAATTGGTGAATTACCTTTAGGTGTTCCTCAAAATTTAATTCCTTTTATTACACAAACTGCAGCAGGAATACGTAAAGAATTATCTGTTTTTGGTGATGATTATGATACTGTAGATGGTACTGCTGTTCGTGATTACATTCATGTTGTAGACTTAGCAAAAGCACACATTGCAGCTTTATCTAGACTTATAAACAATAATCATAAAGCAGATTTTGAGTATTTTAATATTGGTACTGGAAAAGGAAGTTCTGTTTTAGAAATTATAAAAACTTTTGAAAAAGTAAATAATTTAAAACTAAATTATAAAATTGTTGGAAGACGTGAAGGTGATGTTGTAGCCGCTTATGCAGACACTACAACTGCCAACAAAGAACTTAATTGGAAAACAGAAATGACTCTAGAAGATTCTCTAGAATCTGCTTGGAAATGGCAACAAAAACAATCTGTTTAAGATTTACAAAACTTTTAAACACATAAAAAAACCTCAAAAGCTTTTAAACTTTTGAGGTTTTTTATTGTATAACGAATTCTAATTTTATCCTTTTACAGGTACAGAAATAATTGTATTTGCCCAACCTAAATACATCATTGCACTCTCTTCTTCACCTTCAAAAACTATTGAAAACGATTCGATAGAATCTTCAGATTTAGACATTTTACCATTTACTCTAACAACATCTTCTTTCATGTCATAAAAATAAGCTCCCCAAATATTTTTCTGATTACTTAAAATAACAGTCCAATCTCCTTCTGTAGGAATTGTAAACAACGTATAAGTACCAGCTTTTACTTCTTTGCCACCAAAAGTAACATCTTTGTAAAAAGTAATTTCAGCCGCTTCATTAGCCCCAGTTCTCCAAACCTTATCAATTGGCGCTAATTTATCTAGCGTTCTTCCTTTTAATTGTGGTCTACTATATATAATTTTAACTAACTTGTTAGATTCTTTCCAATTATTTGGAAAAGAGGCTGCATCCATAGGACTTACATCTACTTTAGCAAATTTTTGAGCAGTAACTTCTGCTGATGACATTAATACAATTGTAAAAATTGCAATTGATAAAAAAGCTTTCTTCATGTGTTTAATATTTATGTTTTGATTTTATCATTAGTAAGTCTTCAAAATTAGAAAACCTTACGAATATTAACTACTAATATTCTGTTAAGGTTTTTAATGACAACCACAATCTGTACTACAACCTTTTTCTTTCTTTGAAGGAAAAATAAATTTTTTCATTAAAAAAACAACGGCTAAAACCACTAAAGTATATGTTATTATTTCTTGCATTAGCTTAAAATTTGATAGGTTAAAAATGACGAAACATAGGCTAAAAATGCTAATCCAAACAACTGAATTAAAGGCCATTTCCAACTTTTAGTTTCACGTTTTACAATGGCTAAAGTTGCCATACATTGCATTGCAAATGCATAAAAAACCATTAAAGACATCCCAACAGGAAAATTAAAACGTTTTTCACCAGTATCAGGATTTATTTCTGATGCCATTTTTTGCTTAATTGTTGATGTATTTTCATCATCAGACTCTACACTATAAATTGTTGCAAGTGTACCTACAAAAACCTCTCTTGCTGCAAATGATGTTATTAACGCTATTCCTATTTTCCAGTCGTAACCTAAAGGTTTTATTACAGGTTCTATTGTTTTTCCAAGAATTCCTATGTAAGAATTTTCTAATTTTAAAGAAGCAATTTTTTGTTGAATCTCATCATCATTTAAATTCTGATTATCGACATTTTCAACAACAGATTTCTCTGCATTTTCATAACTAGAACCTCCGTTTGATGCTAAAAACCATAAAATAATAGACAATGCTAAAATAATTTTCCCAGCACCAAAAACAAAAGCTTTGGTTTTTTCAACAACTTCAAAAAACAAATTTTTTACAGATGGCAATTTATAATTTGGCATCTCTACCACAAAAAATGATTTTGATTCTACTTTTAAAGTTTTGTGCAAAATATAAGCAGCAATTATTGCAGAAGCAAAACCTAAAGCATATAAAGAAAGTAATACCAAACCTTGAAGATTTAAAAAACCAAAGATTTTTTTATCAGGAATTATCAACGCAATCAATATTGCATACACAGGTAACCTTGCAGAACAAGTTGTAAACGGAACAACTAAAATGGTAATTAAACGCTCTTTCCAACTAGCAATAGTTCTTGTTGCCATAATTGCAGGAATTGCACATGCTGTACCAGAAATTAACGGAATTACACTTTTTCCATTCATTCCAAAACGTCTCATAATTTTATCCATTAAAAAAACAACTCTACTCATATAACCTGTTTCTTCTAAAATGGCAATGAATAAAAATAGAATTGCTATTTGCGGAATAAATATAATAACACCTCCAATTCCAGGAATAATACCTTCTGCCAATAAATCTGTAAAAACTCCTGTTGGCAAATTGCTTTTAGCAAAATCTGCTATTTGTGCAAAAACCCCATCTATAAGATCCATTGGCACAGATGCTAAATCAAAAATAGATTGAAAAATTACAAGTAAAATCAAACTAAATAAAACATAACCAAAAATTTTATGTGTAAAAATTCTGTCTAACCTACCTCGTAAATCAGTTGCTTTCGTTTTATCTACAATATAAGTTTTCTTTAAAATTTTATTAATTTCTTGATACCTATAAATAGTTTCTTTATGTTGATATTTCTTTAATTTAGAGACATCTTGCTTAAAAGCTAAAAGTTTTTCTCTTTCTTCTTTTGTAATCGTTTCTGGAAAATTACTTTGAGTAACCATTAACCATAATTCATACAAAGTATAATTAGGGCTAATTTCTTTTAATTTATGAAAATAGTCTGGATCAATTTTATGATTAATACCACATAAAGGAGAAGCTTTTGCTGCAACATGGCAACGAATAATTGCTTCTTTTACTTCTTTAATTCCTTCATTTTTTCTGGCACTAATTAAAACTACTTCTGTATTTAATTCTTTTTTTAGTAGCGATAAATCAATAGAAATTCCTTTTCTATGCATTTGATCTACCATATTAATAGCCAAAACTGTAGGAATTTCTAAATCTTTTATTTGAGAAAACAACAATAGATTTCTCTTTAAATTCTCAACATCTGCAACTACCAAAATTACATCTGGCGATTCTTTAATATCTTTTTTAAGCAATGTTTTTAAAACAATGCTTTCATCTAATGAAGTTGGGTTTATGCTGTAAGTTCCTGGTAAATCTGTAATAATTGCATTTTGAGTTGCAGATAATTTACTAATTCCTTCCTTTTTATCTACAGTAACTCCTGGATAATTACCAACTTTTTGATTTAATCCTGTAAGTTGATTAAAGAGTGAAGTTTTTCCTGTATTAGGGTTCCCTATTAGAGCAACTTTTATATCGTTTTTAGACATTTTATTTACTCGTTTTTTAGTATTTTAATTTGATCTGCGGTTTCTTTTCTAATTGCCAAATGACTCCCGTTAACACAGATATAAAGTGGATCTTTTAAAGGCGCAAACTGAATTAGTTGAACTTCTGCACCCGGCAAACAGCCCATTTCTAATAACTTTAAAGGAATAAAATCTAGTGAATCTTCAGAAATATATCCTATTTCTCCAATATGTAAATCTGCTATTGTGCTCAAAGTTTCTATTTAGGCTGACAAAGATAGGAATTTAGAATGATTCTAAACAGTTTATTTGTTAGTATATTCTTCTTTTAAAAGAGCGATATCATTCTTTAATTTGTCCATATCTTTTTTTTCTGTACCATCATAATATCCGCGAATGCGTCTTTCTTTATCAACCAACACAAATTGTTCTGTATGAATAAAGTCATCTTCACCTCCATCACCAGATTCTAAAACAGCAAAATAACTTTTTCTAGCCAACTCATAAATGTGTTTTTTAGAACCTGTAGTTACATTCCATTTACCATCAATAACTCCTTTTCTATCTGCATATTCTTTTAACACAGAAACGCTGTCAATAACAGGCGTTACAGAATGAGACAAAAACATAATATCCTTGTCGTTCTTATAATATTCTTGCAATTCGCTCATATTATAAGCCATTGCAATGCAAATCGTTTGACAACGTGTAAAAAAGAAATCTGCTACATAAATTTTATTTTTATAGTTGTTATTGGTAATAATTTCTCCATTCTGATTAATAAGTTCAAAATCTGAAATTGTATGATCTTTTGTAATATGCTTTAAAGAAACATCTACCAAACTAGGGTTTACATCAGCAGGGTTATACACTTTTAGTTTTTTATCAACCTTTACTAAATGATAAAAAACAGGAATTGATATTGCCGAAAAAACAAGTATAAAAATGATTGTTAATTTGCTTTTTTTAAAAAAATTGAAGTCCATTAAACTAGTTTATTTTTCTGCAAATTTACAGCTTAAAAACCCTTTAGAAAAGGCAAGTAATATATATCTGATGCAAAATCTTTGTTAAAATAGAAATCATCTTCTATTTGTGCTTTTTAAACTCTCTTTAAAAACGTACATTTGTCGCTATGTAAATTTTTGATTTTAAGACTGAATGGAAATATTAATAAAAGCATCACAATTTATTTTAAGTTTATCTTTACTAATTGTTTTGCATGAATTAGGGCACTTTATCCCTGCAAAATTGTTTAAAACGAGAGTAGAAAAATTCTACTTATTCTTCGATTATAAAGTATCTCTTTTTAAGAAAAAAATAGGCGACACTGTTTATGGTATTGGTTGGATTCCTTTAGGAGGTTATGTAAAAATCTCTGGTATGATTGATGAAAGCATGGATACCGAACAAATGGCTTTACCGCCACAACCTTGGGAATTTAGATCTAAACCAGCTTGGCAACGTTTAATTATTATGTTAGGTGGTGTTTTTGTAAATTTTATATTAGGTATTTTTATATACATAATGTTAATGTGGTCTTATGGTGAACAATATTTACCAAATGACAACGTAAAAGATGGTGTTTGGGTACAAGATTCTTTGGCTGTTAACTTAGGTTTACAAACAGGTGATAAAATTCTAACTGTTGATGGAGATAAAATAAGAAACTTTTCTTCTTTAACTTTAGAGTTTGTTAACGGAAATAATTTTCAAATTGAAAGAAATGGCGAAGTTATAGACAAAGTTATTCCTACTGATTTTATTTCGCAATTAATGGACAGAGGTAAAGATGCTGGCGCTTTTATATATCCACGTTACCCTTTTGCAATTGGTAAAATCTCTGAAGATTCACCAAATTTAAATTCAGAATTAAAGCCAAAAGATATTGTTACAAGTATAAATGGTGCTCCTTTAAAATATTATGACGAAGCAGAAGCTCTGTTAGCAAACCATAAAGGTCAAAAAATTAAAGCGACCGTTTTAAGAGGAAAAGAAACAAAAGAAATTAGCTTAAAAGTTACAGATGAAGGAAAATTAGGCGTTGCTTTTTCTGGTATCGCTTTTAAAGATTTAGAAAAATTAGGATATTATGATTTAGCTGATATAGAATATTCTTTTGCTGAAGCAATACCTGCTGGATGGAATAAATCTTGGAAAACACTAACAGACTATGTTAAGCAATTAAAAAAGATTTTTAACCCAAGTACTGGCGCTTACAAAGGTTTAGGTGGTTTTATTTCTATTGGAAGTATTTTTCCTGATGAATGGAGTGCAGAATCTTTTTGGAATATTACAGCATTCTTATCAATCATGTTAGGTTTTATGAATTTACTACCAATTCCTGCTTTAGATGGTGGTCATGTAGTTTTTACTTTATGGGAAATAATTACAGGTAAAAAACCAGGTGATAAATTTTTAGAATATGCTCAAGTTGTTGGTTTTGTACTTTTAATAATACTACTACTTTTTGCAAACGGAAATGATATTTTTAGGTTGTTTAAATAAAAAACATCCTTTTTGAAATAATCAAAAAAACCTCACAAATTTAAAATTTGTGAGGTTTTTTTTAAGCTCTAAATGAGCAATTAATTAAAGGAAACCAAGTGTACATTGTATTGCATTTATCGCAACCATAAGTTTTAGTTCCCGGAATTAATTTCGTTAACGGTTTTCTTTTTAACCTGTGCCGAGACTCAGATTTACATTTTGGACAAGCTTTCATAGTTAGTTAGTTTATTTAAAGCTTTGGGGGTTTTGCAATATATTTAAAATTTTATATTCAAAGAAATGTAGAATTGATTTATTTCTATACTATTCTAACAAAGCAATTTAACTTATATAAATAACTAACTTCATTCTATTGACTAATAATTAATTAATTCTTTAATTAGATATTTTTAATGTATTGCTTTTTAGAACAAGACAAATAAAAAAGCCTTATAGTTTTAAATTGCAAGAAAATTTTTAAACTCTAAAAGATATATTTACAAAAGGAAACCAAGTATATACAGTATTGCACTTATCACAAGAATATGATTTACTACCTGGTATTATTTTTACAAACGGTCTTCGCTTCATTCTGTGCTTTGAATCAGATTTGCACTTAGGGCAAGCTTTCATTAATTAGTTAGTTTTGGTTTTTTATAGCTTTTTTTAACGCAAGCAATTTACTAAAAACCAATTACCTAAAAGTAAGTAGTAGTGCTTATATTTACAATTATTTAATCTGCTCTTTCTAAATAAAATCATAAAAAAACCATCCTTTTAAAAATTAAGGATGGTTTTTATTTATTATATGAATGCTTTAAAAGCTAACTTTTAAACTTGTTTTTACTTTATTCTTCAGTTGTTTCTTTTTTTTCTTCAACTAAAGCAGCAGGAATTTCTTTTCCTTTTAAATATTCTGGCAATTCCATACCTGCCATATTAAACATTTCTTGTAAAGGTGGCACAGATTTGTACATACCAGAAATAAAGTTTGATGTAGAAGATTTACCATCTTTTCCACCACCATTTTCCCAAACAGTAATTTTATCAATTTTAATATTTTTAATAGCTTCTGCTTGAATTCTAACTAACTCAGGTAATTTATCAGCAACTAAAAGTAATACCGCGTCTTTAGAATTATTACCAGCAGCTTTTACAATTTGATCTAAACCTTCTGCTTGTTTTGTTAAAACTTCATACAACCCTTTTGCTTCTGCTTCTGCTTTTAAGAAAATTGAATCTGCTTCACCTTTTGCAATTCTTCTAATATTTTCTGCTTCTGCTTCTGCATCAATTTCTACCTTGGCTTTTGCAATTTCTGCCGGCACAACAATATCTGCATATTTAGTTGCTTTATCTCTTGATGCACGTGCATTCTCTGCATCTTTTTCTGCTGAGTAAGATTCTTCTAACGCTTTTGCGGCTTGTATTTTTTCTGTAGCAACAGCTCTTTTTTCTGCTTCTGCTTCTCGTTCTCTTCTTAAAGCATCAGATTCTGCAATTGATATTTTTGCTGTATTTTCTCCAGTAATTGCTTGTGCATTTGCTTCGGATGTTTTTATTCTTTCTGATTTTAATGCTTCTGCTTCACCAATTTTAGCCAATGCAATTGCGTTTGCTGTTTGCACTCTTTCATTCTGATTTGCATTTGCTTCTCCAATTTTTGCTTCTGCCATTGAGGCTGCAACTTGAGTTCTTTCATTTTGAGCAGCTTTTGCTTCTCCAATTTTTGCTTTTGCCTGTAACTCAGAAACTTTAATTCTTTCATCTTGTACAGCATCTGCCTCACCAATAGAACCATCTCTATTTTTTTCTGCAACAGATTTACGTGCGGCATTAATTGCGTGTGCTGCAGCTTCTTTACCTAAAGCTTGTATATAACCAGATTCATCAACAATATCTGTAATATTTACGTTAATTAATTTTAAACCTACTTTCTTTAACTCGGTTTCTACACTTTGAGAAATATTCGTTAAAAACTTATCACGATCATTGTTTATTTCTTCAATATCCATCGACGCAACTACCAAACGTAATTGACCAAAAATAATTTCTTGCGCTAACTCTTGAATATTATCTTGATTTAAACCTAACAATCTTTCTGCTGCATTTTGCATAATTCCTGGCTCTGTAGAAACCCCAATTGTAAATCTACTTGGCACATTTACACGAATATTTTGCTTAGAAAGTGCATTTACCAAATTTACTTCTATAGAAATTGGTGTTAAATCTAAAAACTCATAATCTTGAATTACCGGAAAAATAAAAGCTGCTCCACCATGAATACATTTAGCAGATTCGCCGCCACCTACTTTTCCATAAACTACTAAAATCCTATCCGAAGGACATCTTTTATAGCGTTTTATAAGTGTCATTAACACTATAAATATGAACAGAATTGCAATTCCTATTCCAACTAATCCAGCAAATGGGCTGCTTTCTAATACAATTAAATTTAACATAGTCATTATTATTTTTGAGGTTCTATAATTAATATTCCGTTATTTGTTACTTCAATTACTTTTATAACATTTCCTTGTTTTAAATCTTTATCAAAATCTGTTAAAGCTTCTAATTCTCTTAACGCTCCTTGTACTTTTATTTGTACTTTACCTATTTTAGATCTGTTTGCACCAACCGTTAAATAAACTTCGCCAATAGCATTTAATGCGTTTTGCATTTTTAAAGTTCCGCTTGAGTTTAATTTACTGATGTAATAAAACAAAGAAGCCATTACCGTCATCATTGCTAAACCACAAAATATAGAAATTGCAATAATTACTGGATTAGAATATCCTGCATCAGAACTTGCAATTCCACTCCAACCAAAAATGGTAAAAAATGCAATTAAGTTTTTAACTGTAAAGAACTGAAAACTTGCGCCAGTATCTGCATCTATTTCTGCATCAACGTCACCAATATCATCAGAATCTGTGCCCATAACTGTAGAGATTAACACAATTAAAAACAGAAAAGTTGATATAATTGTAATAATCCAATACGTTTTTAAAAAAGAGGGTAACTCTGCAAACCATTCCATCATAACGTGTAGTTTTAAAGTGAATAAATATAAAGATTTTTGACCTAATAAAGTGATTTATTTTGTCAATAAAATAGCAATTTTTAAAATAAATCTTTACATATAAGTAGCTAAAACTAACCTTTTGTTACAAACAATATTTAAAATATTATAATTTGATGATAAAATAAAAAAGCCTTGATAACAATTTATCAAGGCTTTTATTAAATGAGGCTATTTTTTTAATCAACAACCTCAACCCAAAGGTACGAATTATGCTTCCGAAATAAATATTTAGTATTTCAAGACAAGCCTTGAGGAATTAAATCTCGGCTATCGCCCTGAGATTAAAAACTATAACGAAATCCGAATAAAACATTACTTGGCGGCATTGGCACATAACCTGTTTCTATATAATCTGCATCAAAAATATTACTAGCAGTTACTGTAAAACTTAATTGATTAAAATCTACAATTACGGAAGCATCCCAAACATTATAACTTGTACCAACGGTGCGTTCTGCATATTTGTAAATAATATTTTGTCTTACATTTTTAAACAGCTTACTTGCAAAACGAGTTATAAATTGATGTTTTAAGGTACTTAAAGAATAACGTGAAAATTCTTTCTTTTCTTCTGTAAAGTTATCATCTAAAAAATTATATCCAAATGATAAAGTCTGATTAAATTCATTAATTTTAAAACGATAATCGGCATTAAATTCAAAACCTTTTGTATTAAATTTTGGAATATTAGTTGCAGCATACTTTGATGTTAAATCAGATCTAATAAAATCAATTAAATTATCAGCATCTCTATTAAAAAATGCTACAGAAGTTGTAAGTATTTCTGTGTCATATTTCAATCCAATTTCTTGAGAAAACGCTTCTTCTGATTTTAAATTTTCGTTACCAATGGTAGTTCTGTCATTATAAAACAAATCTGTATACGTTGGTATTCTATACGTAATCCCTAAATTTCCATACGCTTTTAAATTATCAGACAATTTAAAACCAACATCTATTCCAGGAAACGCATGAAATTTAAAATCAGAAAAATAAGTAACCGCAACTCCAGGAGTAATATCTATTTTGTCATCTGCTAATTTAAAACGGTGTTCTAAAAACAAATTTACCATTGTTCTGTTTCTATTTCCTAAATTATTACTACTAATAAAAACTCTAGAAATATCTATACCAAAACCTGTAATTCCTAGGTTTGATGTGTAAGAAGCATTTGTTTCTACACCTATTTTATTAGTAATGTGTAAATTTCTATACACACTTGGATTGTCTCTTATATACACATAATCATCTTGACCTCTTTTCCAATAAACTCTTGGTGTAATTTTAAAATTTTCGGTTTTAAAAGTAGTAGAAGCTCCTAATAAACTACTTTGAGTTTCCTCATATTGTTCTGTAGCAGTTGCACTTGCATAAAAACCATTTGCACCAAATTTTTTATCGAAAAAAGTAGCAATTACTTCTATAGGTTGTTCTTTTTTATTAAAAATTCCTTTTATAAAATAGTTCTTGTTATTATAATCAGAATTATGTCTATAACCATCTGAAGTTAAAATACCAACATGTGCCATTACAGACGAATTTTCAAACTCTTTACCAATAGTTACAGAACCATTTAGTTGACCAAAAGAACCAGCTTCCACATTTACAGAAACTAAATTATTTAACTTGTTTTTAGTAACAATATTTATGGCTCCTGTAAATGCATTTTGACCAAAAACTCTTGCTGCAGGTCCTTTAATTACTTCTATCCTTTCGATAACTTCAACTGGTAAAACTGCATTTAAAGTATGATGCCCAGTTTGTGAATCATCCATTTTAATACCATCTATTAATAATAACGTTTGGTCAAAACCTCCACCTCTAATGTATAAATCTGCTTGACTTCCTGCAGTTCCTCTTCTTCTAATATCTACACCAGCAACTTGTTGTAACAAATCTGCCACATTTGTTGCGGCACTATTTTTTATTTCTTCGGATGAAATTACGTTTATCGTTCTAGAATTTTTCTTAAAAGGTAAATCTATTCTTGTAGAAGTAATAATAACTTCTTTTAAAGTATCTCTTTTTACAGGTTCTACTTGTGCTTTTGCTTGCACAGCATAAAATAATAATGCAATTATTACAGTAATTTTAATTTTCATAATAGTGATTTAAAAACAGTGCAAAAGTCGTAACTTTCCGGACGATTAAAATAGTCCAGTTTTAAAATGATAGATAGTCCGGTTAATACCCTTTTTAAACAATTAATTAATTTTGATAAATCGATATCACAACCTGTTTACATACAAGTTTCACAGCAAATTATAAACGCAATACAACGAAATTATTTAACAAAAGGAACCATTTTACCAGGCACTCGCATCTTTGCAAAATTATTAAAAATCCATAGAAATACAGCAGTTGCAATTTACGAAGAATTAGCATCGCAAGGTTGGGTAGAAATAATTCCCAATAAAGGTACTTTTGTTTTAGAACCAGAATTAAAAACAGCAAAAATAAAAGCAACTTCACAAAAAATAAATCAAGCGTATAACTATGCTAAAACTACAGGTTTTCCCTTTCAAAAATCTTTTCATTTAGCATCAACAGCAGAATTAACAAATGCAAAATACAGTATTAACGACGGTAAACCAGATTTACGTTTACATCCTATAAATGAATTTACAAGATGGTACAGCGCTTCCATGAAACGAAAAACGTTGGTAAAAAAATGGAATAAATTAAATGAATCTTCTAATTCTTTATTTCAAACACAACTTTGCAACTTTTTAAACGCAACTAGAGGTTTTCATATAAACCCAAAAAACTTAATTAGCACTCGTAGTACAGAAATGAGCTTATACATTGTTTCTCAATTACTTATAAAACAAAACGATGTGGTTTTGGTTGGTAATCTAAGTAATTATGTTGCTAATATGATTTTTCAGCAAACAGGTGCAACTATTAAAACAATTCCTGTAGATGCTGATGGTTTAGACATAGATTACATCAAAAAACATTTTATAAAAAACAGCATTCGATGTATTTATATTTGTGCGCATAGAGATTATCCAACAGGTGTAAAATTAAGCGTAGAACGACGTTTAGCTTTGTTAGATTTAGCAAAAAAATATGGCTTTGCAATTATTGAAGATGATTACGATTACGATTTTCAGTTTGATGGTTCTGCAATGTTACCAATGGCAAGTGCAGATAGTAACGGAATGATTATTTATTTAGGAAAATTAGGACAATCATTGTTTCCTAGTTTTCAAACAGGATTTGTAATTGCGCCAGAAAATTTAATTTCTGAAGCAAAAAATTATTTACAATTATTAGACAAACAAGGCGATTTAATTCAAGAACAAATGTTATCAGAATTAATTCATGAAGGTGAAATTTATCGTCTCATGAAAAAAAATATTGTTATTTATAAACAAAGACGCGATTGTTTGTGCCAACTTTTAACGCAACATTTTTCCGAAATTGCACATTGGAAAATTCCTGCTGGCGGATTGGCTATTTGGTTACAATTTCAGCCTAAAATATCCTTAGTAAAATTAGCCGAAGAAGCAAAAAAAAACGATTTGTTTTTACCAAAAACAGTTCTATATCAAGATAAAAATACTTGCGCCATACGTTTTGGTTTTGGTCATTTAGAAACAGAAGAAATAGCAATTATTATTAAAAAACTAAAAAATGCTTATAACAAATTGTCTGTTAGTTAGATTGTAATTTCTTACTTATTTTAACAAATTAAAATATTAACGATGCTTTTTTACCTGCTTTTTTTAGGTACTTTTATAGCATGTTTGCACTAATAGATTGTAATAATTTTTATACTTCTTGCGAGCGAGTTTTTAATCCAAACTTGCAAGGAAAACCGGTTGCTATTTTAAGCAATAACGATGGTTGTGTAATTTCTATGAGCGACGAAGCTAAGAAATTAGAACTCCCATTTGGTGCGCCAATTTTTAAATGGGAACAATTTTGCAAAGAAAAAAATATTACGGTTTTATCTTCTAATTATCCTTTATATGGAGATATGAGTGCTAGAGTAATGAATATTTTAGCTGATTTTTCTCCGGATGTAGAAGTGTATTCTATTGACGAATCTTTTTTACAATTAAAAGGTTTTGAAAATTATGACTTAGAAGAATATGCTACAAAAATTAGAAATAGAATTTTAAAATGGACCGGAATACCTACTTGTGTAGGAATTGCGCCAACCAAAGCATTGAGTAAAGTTGCCAATAAAATTGCGCGTTCTAACCTAAAACAATCTAAAGGAATTTGTATTATTGATTGTGAAGAAAACAGAATTAAAGCCTTAAAATGGACAGAAATTGGCAACGTTTGGGGAATTGGCCGTCGTTTAAAAAAACGATTGCAAGAAAAAGGTTGTAGAACTGCCTATGATTTTACACAACTTTCTAGCGATTGGGTTTTAAAAGAATTTTCTGTTGTAGAATGGCGTTTGCAAAAAGATTTACAAGGCATTTCTAAAATTCCTTTAGAAGAAGTTTCTTCAAAAAAAATGATTGCAACAACGCGCAGTTTTGAGTACACTTATTCTGATATTGACAACATAAAAGAACGTATTTCTACTTTTGCAGCAAGTTGTGCAGAAAAATTACGCAACCAAGCATCGAGTTGTCACATGGTAATTGTACAACTGTCTAGCGATCGTCATCAAAAAAACGCACCACAACATAGAGAAAGTAAAACAGTGGTTTTTTCGTATCCAACGGATTCTACATTAACTATTTCTAAAGCTGCTGTAGAAGCTGTAAAAATGATTTTTAAATCCGGAATTAAATACAAAAGAGCTGGTGTAATTGTTACTGGTTTAGTACCTAATGATAATTTTCAACTCAATTTATTTTCGCACGAAAACCCAAAACACAAGCCATTAATGTCTGCAATTGACAAATTAAATCGTAAATTTAAAGCAGACAAAATTAAATTAGGAAATCAAGATTTAAAACGCACTTGGAAAATGCGTCAAGAACGTTTATCACCTAGATTTACAACAAATATTAATGATATTTTAATTGTAAAAGCCACTAAATAAGTTTTTTTTTTAAGAGGAGCAATTAAAATTTTAGCCGTTTTTGATTATTCTACAGAAGCACATGTTACCAAATCTAAATTAGATTCAGAAGGTTTAAGAACCTTACTAATGGACGAAAAAACGATAGATACTGATCCTTTGGTTAGCAATGCAATTGGTGGCGTAAAATTGTTGGTTCATAAAAACGATTTTGAAAAAGCTGCTACTATTTACAATGAAATTAGAACGTATCAAAAAGATAAAAATGGAAACGATATTTTTTGTCCTAACTGTAATTCTACTAAAATTTTAATTGCTCCTCTTAAAAGAAAAAATATATTTTTTATGCTATTTCCTTTTTTTGAAAAAACAAAACACATCTGTAATAATTGTAAAACAGTATTTTAATTACCTGTTTTATTTTTACCTTTCTTAATTCTAATATGTCAGTTCGAGTGATTTTGAGGCACGAAAAATTGTATCGAGAACAATTTAATAACTTAAAATTCACAACATTTTTAATTCTAAAATAATATCTAAAATATTTCAAGAAAAGTTATAATTTGCAACTACTTATGATTGGAACTAAAAATCTTACTTTTTTTACACCAAAGGCTTCTTCTGGAGATGGAGCCGTTTTGGTTGATGTTGGCATTTCTGCTGGATTTCCTTCGCCTGCAGATGACTTTAGAGAAACCAGAATTTCTTTAGATGATGAATTGATACAAAACAAAGACGCTACTTTTTTTGCCAAAGTAAAAGGACAATCTATGATTAATGCAGGTTTAGATGATAACGATTTGTTAGTTATTGATAGAAGTTTAGAACCTACCAACAATAAAATTGCTGTTTGTTTTTTAGATGGCGAGTTTACCGTAAAAAGACTTCGTGTAGAAAAAAATGAAGTTTGGTTACAACCAGAAAACCCTAATTACCCAATTATAAACATTACAGAAGAGAATGATTTTATGATCTGGGGAATTGTAACAAGCGTCATCAAAAAAGTATAAAATTACTCTTTTTAAATATTTTATTATTGTTATTCAATAATTTTTATATATTTGCAGTGTCAAATATGTAAAGTCATGAAAAAAAATAAACTTTTAAGTATTGCAGTTGTTCTTTGTAAAATAATACAAGTTTTTTATGTATTTATCTTTATAGTACTAACAACACTTTTTATACATGTTCTATTTTCACCAGACTCTTATAAAGGTGTCGATTATACGTATAAAAATTCAAATTTAGTTAATATTACCAAATCTAGTAGATGGAAAATTAGACTTCCCGGTAAACAACAACTTGAAGATAAAGAAGTATATGCTTTAAATAAAATAACAAAAACATCTTTATTTATTAATTACATGAAACTGAGTGCGGTTTTATTTCTTTTGTTTTTATCTATTAAAGAATTTCAAAAAATAATGAAATCTGTTAAAAATCTTAATACATTTCAAAAAAATAATGTTGATTCCTTTAGAAAAATAGGGAAATATCTTTTTATTATTTTCCTGCTCTCTAGTTATTTTAAAATTCGGTTTCAACAAGGAGGCATGACCAATTTTTCCATGAATTTTACACCTTTAATATTTATGCTTATTGCGTTTATCTTGGCAGAAATCTTTAAAGAAGGTAATTTATTACAAAAGGAAAACGACTTAACGATATAGAACCATGCGAAAAATTAATATTTTAAAAGCAATTGTAGATTTACTTTGGATACTCTCTATGCCAATAATCTTAGTAATTCTTGGATTTTCTATCGCAATTTTCTTTGTGGATTTAGGAGAATTAAACATCACAATAAATTCAGTAAACTTTGATAAAAATACTTTATTATCAAAAATATTATTGGTTGTTTCTGGACTAAATCATTTATTAATCATTGCTGCTTTGTATTTTTTTAGAAAAACCTTAAACTACTTTGTAAGAATAAAAATATTTGAAGAAATCGTTATTTCATCCTTCAAAAAAATTGGACACTTATTATCCATTTCAGGAGTTATTTCTCTCACCATTTCTATGATTAGTAAAGTTTATTTCGAACAAAAAGTGTCTTTAGAATTTGGTTTAAATCAACATTTAGTAATTATCTGTTTAGGATTGTTCTTTTTAGTTTTAAGTGAAGTATTTAAAATTGCAAAACATCAGAAACAAGAAAACGATTTAACAATATAAAGCTATGAAAACAGTAAAAACCTTAAAAATATCATCTTACTTTTTAAAATTTTTAATGAGTATCTCATTTCTAATCGCTTTTTCTTTAGCATTTATTTATTTTCATTCGATGTTTTATCCCAAAAAATATTCAAATTTAATTGTTAATAAAGAAAGAAATATTCAATATATATTTGACATAGAAAAAGCTCCTAAAACCTATAAAGAATGGGAATCTTCCAATAAATTATTTTATTATGTAAAATTAGATAATTATTCTAAATTTAGTATAATATGGACAAAAGTAGCCACTTTTACTATCTTCTTTATTGTATTATTTTTGTTTGATAAAATTATTAGAAATACTAAAAATTTCGACTTGTTTTTTCAAAAAAATATTAGACTAATTAATAATATTTTGAAACTTATAATTTTATTATTCTTATTTAATTTCGTCGTAAAAGGTTATAGTGATCCTATAAGTATGGTTTTTGAAGATTCTGGAAAACCCCATTTTATAACATCTGGAAGAATAACTTTTGATTTTTTAATCTATTATCCTCTTGCAATTATTTTCTTTTATACATTAAGAGAAGTTTTTAAAAGAGGCCAAGAATTAAAACAAGAAAACGATTTAACAATATAATATGGCAATCATAGTAAACTTAGACGTAATGCTTGCCAAACGCAAAATGCGGAGTAAAGAATTGGCAGAAATAATCGGAATTACCACCGCAAATTTATCTGTCTTAAAATCAGGAAAAGCAAAGGCAATTCGGTTTTCTACTTTAGAGGCAATTTGCAAAGCATTAGAGTGCCAGCCTGCGGATATTTTAGAGTATCAACAAGATTAAAAGCATCTCGATACAATTTTGCAAAAAAGCAAAATCACTCGATGTAACAGACTAAAACTTTAAAGAAATCTAATTGTCAGTTCGAGTGGTTTTTCTGACAAAGGAAGAAAAAAAGGTGTCGAGAACTTTTAAATTCAACCAAAAAAACTCCGAATTTTCATTCGGAGTTTTTGGTTAATTTTAATTCTATTAATTAGTTCTCGACTTCGCTCGAACAGACATTCTAAAAAATTATCTATTCATTGGTTTGTCTAAATTCATATACATAAAATCTACATCTGTAGCTTCTTTACCTAACAAATATTTACTAAAATGATCTGCTCTTAACCAGAAAGAATATTCTGTCATATTACCAAAACCATGTCTTTGTCCTGGCATAATCATATATTTAAAACGTTTATTTGCTTTAATTAATTCGTTTGCCATTCTTATCGTTCCTGCAGGATTTACGTTATTATCCATATCTCCATGAATCAACATTAAATGTCCTTTTAGGTTTTTTGCTAAAGATTGATTTACATCAATTTTATATTTATAAGAACTTTTTCCTTTCTCGTCAATTTCTTCTTTTACACCATGATGCGTTTCACTCCACCAAGAATTGTACACATTGTTATCATGATTTCCTGCAGATGAAACTGCTGCTTTAAAAAAGTCTGGATACACCAACATTGCCGCTGTAGACATAAATCCACCACCAGAATGACCGTAAATTCCTACTTTTTCGA
The DNA here is from genome assembly GCF_900105145.1 of Polaribacter sp. KT25b. Lineage (NCBI taxonomy): Bacteria > Pseudomonadati > Bacteroidota > Flavobacteriia > Flavobacteriales > Flavobacteriaceae > Polaribacter > Polaribacter sp. KT25b. Next base: position 3,054,075 of record NZ_LT629752.1, read on the forward strand.
TATCGATAAACTTATGTTTATTTGCTAATTGTTGCGCAACGTACTTTTTATCAGCCAAACCATAATCACGTAAATTTCCGTAACCATAATTATGATACCATTTAGATCTGTCTGGATGACCACCTCTGTTTCCTAACGTAATTACTACAAAACCAACTTGCGCCATTCTATCAACTCTATCCATTCTGTAAGAAAAAGATTTGTTAACAGCTTCTGTTTGTGGACCAGGATAAACATATTCTAAAAGCGGATAAACTTTTGTAGAATCCATATCAAAAGGTTTGTACATAACTCCGTAAATATCTGTAATTCCGTCATCTGCTTTTACTTTAAAAGGTTCTGGAAATTTATATCCTGATGCAAATAATTGCGATAAATCTGCTGTTTCTAAGTCCATAACTTTACGTCCGTTAACATCTCTAACTTCCGATTTCGGAACCGTATTTACACGAGAATAATTACTTACAAAATACTGATTAGAATCTGACATAGAAGATGTTGCTGTAAAGTCACCAGGATTCAAAGTCTTCATTCCACTTCCGTTTAAATTAATTTTATAAGAATGTGTATAATAAGGATCTTGCTCTTTGTTTACTCCATTAGCTGTAAAATATAACGTTCTACTTTTTTCATCTAAACCTTCGAAACCTGCAACATGATAATCGCCTTCTGTAACTTGATTTTTTAAGTTTCCTTCTGTATCATATAAATAAAAATGTGCCCAACCATCGCGTTCTGCCCAATGCAACATTTCTTTTTCATTATTCAATAAAATTAAAGGACGAGATTCTATATACGTATTAAAACGCTCTTCAATTAAGGTTTTATATTCTCCTGTATTAATATCAGCAACATTAATATCATACTTTTTACGATCTCTAGAAATTACACTAAAATATATTTTTCCTTTTTTTGATAAAAGCAAAGAAGGTGTAAAATCATCATCTCTTTCAGATTGTTTTCTTGGCGCTCTAAAAACAGAAATACTTTGTTGTTTAATAGTATCTAAAGGAACTTTTACATGTGTTTTTGTAGGAATATCAAAAATTAATAATTCTGATTTATAATATTCTTGTTCTCCTGGCATGTGGTATTTATAGGTTTCTAAAGTTGGTCTTTTTTTACCAGTAGAATTAATTACCCATAAATCTTTAATATGTCTAGAGTCTGATTTTTGAAAAACAAACTTTTTAGAATCGTGAGACCAAGTTCCCCAAACTCCTTTGCGTTTGTCTTTATTTTTTTCTTTATCAACATTATCATCTCTTCCATCCCAAGTATAACCATAGTTTTCTTCACCATCTTTTGTCCATTGATTTTCTACAACAGTGCTATCTTTTTCATCTTTTATAAACTTTTTAAAGTTTATTTTATCCATCCAATACAAATTATGATTCTTGCCATATAAAACGATAGAACTGTCTGGAGCAACATTTGCCCATTTTTTCCAAGGTTTTTTATCTTCTTTTTTATTGTTGATAATTGTTAAACCATTACTACCTAATCTATATTCTAAATAATATGTTTTCTTTTCTTTCTTTGGTTTTTTTGCCTTTTTTGATTTTTCTTTTTTAGCAGAAATCGAATCTTTTTTTACTTCTTCTTTTTCATCAACTACATCAACTTCTTCTGTTGATGTTACTCTAAAACGAATTGCATTTTCTGCATCATTAAACTTAAATCTAAAAAAAGGCAAATGTTTTGCATCATAAGGATCTTTTGTAATTTCTGTTAACCATTTTGCCATTTTAACATTATCAAAAAGTTCTTTTTTAGTCTTTTTATCAGCATCAACTAAATAATAATTTGACCCTTCGGATGTTTTATAAGCATACCAAAAACGGTTTCCTTTTTTTAACCAATGCGGATTTACACTTGTTGAGTGCACCATTTTTGCTAAATTCTTTGGCGAATATTTAGCTGCCTGCCTATAGTTTGGAGTTGGAGTTTCTTGTGCAGAAATTACTGAAACAGTAAATAACAGCACAAAAAATAAAATAGTTTTTTTCATTTTGTAGTATTTGTTTAATTTGATTTACGAGCTAAAGTTCAAGAAAACAAATTATACCACAAATTTTAAAGCAATTTATGTTTAAAGTTTAACACATTTTAACATTAATTCAGATTTCGTTTTTCAACAAAAAAACGTTTTAAAAGTTGAGAGCATTCATTTTCTAAAACGCCACTTACAACTTTTGTCTTCGGATGTAAAGTAGTTTTTAAATTGATAAAACCCCTATCTGGTTCTGAAGCGCCAAACACAATTTTACCAATTTGTGCCCAATAACTTGCACCAGCACACATTTGGCAAGGTTCTAAAGTAACATACAACACACAATCTTTTAAATATTTGCCGCCCAAAAAATCTGCAGCAGCTGTAAAAGCTTGCATTTCTGCATGTGCAGTTACATCATTCAATGTTTCTGTTAAATTATGTGCTCTTGCTATAATTTTATCTTTAAAAACAATAATTGCACCAACAGGAACTTCACCCTTATCAAAGGCAGTTTCTGCTTCTTGCAAAGCTTTTTTCATAAAATAAATATCGTCAAAAGGTTGTATCATTTATAAAAAATTAAGTTTTCAATATTACAAAAACTTTTTGAGGAGTAATATTGTATTTTTGCATTCGAATGAAAAACTTGTTAGACAATATATCAAATCCATCAGATTTAAGAAAATTAAATCAAGACCAATTGCCTCAATTAGCGAAAGAATTGAGAGCATTTATTATTGATATTGTATCAACAAAAGAAGGCCATTTAGGCGCAAGTTTAGGTGTTGTAGAACTCACAATTGCGCTGCATTATCTATTTGACACACCCAATGATTTATTGGTTTGGGATGTTGGGCATCAAGCTTATGGTCATAAAATTTTAACGGGCAGGAAAAACGTTTTTCACACCAATAGACAATTTGGTGGAATTGCAGGTTTTCCGTCTAGAAAAGAAAGCAAATTTGATGCTTTTGGCGTTGGGCATTCTTCTACTTCTATTTCTGCAACTTTAGGAATGGCAATTGCATCAAACTTAAAAGGAGAAACAGAAAAACAACATATTGCAGTTATTGGCGATGCTTCTATTGCTAGCGGAATGGCTTTTGAAGCATTGAATCATGCAGGAGTTTCTAAAGCCAATTTATTAATTATTTTAAATGATAATGCTATTGGAATTGACCCTTCTGTTGGTGCATTAAAAGAATATTTAACAAAAGTAAAAACCGATAAAAGATTAGCTGCTCAAAACAATATTATAAAAGCTTTAAATTTTGATTATTCTGGCCCAATTGACGGTCATGATTTACCCAAAATTTTATCAGAATTAGAACGATTAAAAACCATAAAAGGCCCTAAATTTTTACATGTAATTACCACAAAAGGTAAAGGTTTACAGCAAGCAGAAGACGATCAAGTTACTTATCATGCTCCTGGAAAATTTGATAAAATTTCTGGAGAAAGAATTAAAAAAGAGGAAAGTTTATATACGAAATATCAAGATGTTTTTGGAAAAACAATTGTAGAATTAGCACAACAAAATGAAAACATTGTAGGTATTACACCAGCAATGTTAACAGGAAGTTCGTTAAAATTTATGTTGCAAGAATTTCCAAAAAGAACTTTTGATGTAGGAATTGCAGAACAACATGCAGTTACTTTAGCGGCAGGAATGGCAACTCAAGGATTAATTCCGTTTTGTAATATTTATTCAACTTTTTTACAACGCGCTTACGATCAAATAATTCATGATGTTGCTTTGCAAAATTTACCTGTAATTTTTTGTTTAGACAGAGCTGGTTTGGTTGGCGAAGATGGCGCAACACATCATGGCGTTTTTGATTTGGCTTATTTAAGGTACATTCCTAATTTGATTATTTTTGCGCCAAGAAATGAAATTGAATTGCGTAATATTTTATACACCGCTCAATTAGGTTTAAAAAATCCGATTGCAATTCGCTACCCAAGAGGAAAAGGAAAAATTATTGATTGGCAAAAACCTTTTGAAAAGACAAAAATTGGAAAAGGAATTTGTTTAAAAGAAGGAAAAAGCATTGCTATTTTATCTGTTGGCACAATTGCAGACAACGTATCCGAAGCAATTATTTTATCGAAAAAAAGTGATGAAATTGCGCATTTTGATATGCGTTTTATAAAACCTTTGGATGAAAAATTATTGCATGGTATTTTTGAGAAAGATCAAACAATAATTACCATTGAAGATGGAACTATAAAAGGCGGATTTGGGTCATCAATTCTAGAATTTGCAGCCAAGAATAACTATAAAAACAACATTAAAGTTTTAGGAATTCCTGATGAATTTATAGAACATGGAAGTGTAGAAATATTGCAACAGAAAATTGGGCTAGATGTGAAGAGTTTAACTTGTTATATAGAGAAACAATAAAATAAAAAAGACGTCAATTGACGTCTTTTTTATGATTAAAACAGTATTTTATTATTTCTTACATAGGAAAACCTTTTGTTTGTTTTTTATTAAGTTTTATTTTAACATACTTGTTTTTACCTTTAGTAACATAACTTATAACCGCTTCATTATCTTTTAAGACAAAAGGTATTTTCTCTGTTTTAGTTTCTTCAGTTTTATTTTTTAAATTATTTTCAAATTCTAACATATCCGAATTACTATTCTCCCTAATAAATGCTTGATATTTATTTAATTCTTGGAGTTTAAGATTGGCAAATTTCCCTTTAAAATAAACACCTTCAATCTTAATATTTTTATCTATAAGATTTATATTTTCATCAATTAATAAATAAACATGATATCCAGATCCACCACCTTTAACACCAGAAGACCAAGGACTATAATAAGATTCATTAAAACTAAGAATAGATTTTTTTTCTAATTTATAGCTATTTGCACATCCTATAAGAATGAATAAAAGAAGAAAATTTAAGAATTTTATTTTAGTCATAATCCTTTATTAATTTTTTATAAACTTAAAACCTTGTTTTTTACCTTCAATATTTAAATTAATAAGATATACTCCAGAATTTAAGTTCTGAACATTAATCTTTTTATCAGTTACAACTCCTTTTTTTACCCTTTTCCCTGTAATATCAGAAATATAATAACTTACATTATTACTTAAATCAATTGTACTACTTTGTATATTTAATTCGTTTTGAGCAGGATTTGGATAAAAAGATACATCAATTTTATCTTTATTAAAATCATTTGTAGAAAGAGTACCTTCTACAGTAGTTTCAAACATTCCATTACCATGAGTACCTATCAATAATTTATTGTCTGATGGTCTATATACTAACCCACTTATTAAAGAAAGGCCTATAGTATTTGCTCCTTCTAATTCCCAATCTTTAGTTGTAGGATCTGTTGAACTGTATAAACCTCTTGCAGTTCCTACAAAATATATAATCTCAGAACCTACTTGAGTTATTTCTGTTGAACGAATTGAGTGCGCAGATAGATTTCTTTCAACTAAAGTCCATGTTGGTAAAGGATCAGTAGCATTGGTTGTTAAAAATATATTTGAAACACCATAATTTGAATATACAACTAAAACTATATCCGAATTTGTAGGATGTATAGCAATATCACTAACAATTGTTCCTGAAGAAGTTGAGGCTCCTGAAGGAGTAATATTTTTAGCTAAACTAATATTTGTAACACTTTTTGGATTATCTACTTTAAAAACTCCACCACTACTACCTCCTATTAACAAGAAACTTGTTGCAGCATTATAAGCCCCTCTAGTAGTTGCCATGGTTCGAATATTTTCATTTGTTGCTAATGTATTTGCACTTATCCAAGTTTCTGAAGTAACAGATGTTGCATTACTCGTTCTATATAACTCATCGTTTGCAGCATAATATAGATTATCATTATTATCTGGATCTAAGTAAAAATAAGTAACAAATTGTGCATCATTTCCACTAGGAGCATCGGTTGGTGTAATCTCTGAAGTAGAACCTTGATAATTACTATAAATTGAACCTTGTTGAGTACCAAAGTACAATTGTGTATACACGTTTGCTTGTTGTTTAGTACTTCTTCTAGCAATACCAACAGCAACACCATCTCCACCAGCAATAGAATTCATTATTGTATTATTCGATAAACCAGAATCTGTACCTCCTAGAGTAGTTCCGTTATCTTGGGCTCCACCAATTACAATATTACTACCAGTTAAAGGGTCTAAAGCAACATGATAATATTGATACGTAATGTAATTATTATTTAAACTTATCCATGGAATAATATCCGCAGTTACATCTATTGTTTTATGAATACCACCATCTGTACCACTAAATAAAACACTATTATTATTTGGATCAAATTCTAAAACATGAATATCTGAGTGATGTGTAACACCGCCTACACTATATTGAGCGTAACTAAAGTTATCTGCATAACCGCCAATTCTAACAAACATTGTATCTGTTGTTATATCTTCTATTTTGTATGCATTTGTTCCTCCAATAGCAACAAAATTTTCGTTATCTGGCTTCACAGAAACCACAAGATCGTAACCACCTTGCGCATCAAAAGGATCATTTCCTGCTAAATCTCCTCCTGCTTCATCTGGTAATTTAGAAGTATAATTTGTCCAAGTATTTGCAGTAGAATTATATTGCCACAAACCTGCTGTTATTACCGCCGCATCATCATTCATAAAAAGTGCATAAATTATTGCATCGTTAGATGGTGCTTTTGCTAACACCATTCTACCGGTTGCAGCCCAACCATTTGGTATTCCGTTTTGGGCAATTTGTGTCCACGAACCATTTCCTGTTGGTGATTCCCAAACTCCATTTTCTCCTGTACTAGAACCATCGATAGCTACATATACTTTTCCAGAATTTGTAACTACAACATCTGTCCAATCATTACCATCAGAAGTGTCTTCAATTTCTAATGTAAAACTCGCTCCATCATATCTATAAACTCTATTTAAAACGGCTATAAAAAGATCTCCAGTAATAGGACTTACTGCTAATTTATTAGTAAGATCAAAATAACTATCATAAATAGTTTGATCAGAGTCTGTGCCTGATAATTTAGTCCAAGTTAATCCACTATCAATAGATTTATAAATACCATGACCAAAATAGAAGCTTCCTAAAGCGGCACTATTTCCAGAGAATTCTCCTGTAGCATAATACCATATATTTTGAAAACCAACTCTTGGATCTTGTGCTATAGCGGTAACATTATTTATTTCTCCTTCTGATGTTACTTTTACCCAACTTGCGCCACCATCTGTAGTTCTAAACAAACCACTACTAACTCCACCAGAAAGCATAGTGTTACTCGTAGGATCAGAGATATCAACAGCAAAAGCCCTTGTTCTTCCTCCTAAGTTTGATGGACCTCTTGACGTAAATGACATAGAAGCACTTTTTTGATAACTTTTTTGTTGTTTTAGTTTTAAGGATGTTTCATATTCTTTTGTTTTCTCATCTTTAGGCACTAACCCTGTTAGAGGATTTTTTTGCATATCAAACTCAAACTTTTCTCTTTCAATAGAATAAAGTTGTCTAGCATTTTCTGGCTTTGACTTAAGTTTTAATTTACCCTCTGGCGTTATGATAAAGGATTCGTTATTTTCATTTTGTTTTTTAACATAAAAAACACAAATAACGATTATTGCAATAAAAGGAAGTAGTAATTTTTTATTCATAATTTTATATAGTATTTAATAAAAGCACTAATTTAGCTATTATTATTAATTAATAATCAATTTTAGACAATATTCCCCATTATTTTTTTATGCATTCTTATTGCATAACTATCAGACATACCTGCAACATAACTACAAACTAGCATAATTCTGTTGTATACACTATTGCTTTCTATCTGATATTCTTCTGGTAATAAATTTAAAACTAACCTGTCATAATTAGATGTATTTTCATCAAACTTATTATTTAAAGCTGTTACAAAAACATCTAATAAATCGCCAATAATTCTGTAACCAGCAACTTCTTTTTCTACCACTTCTTTGCTTTTGTAAATTTTATCTACACTAATTTTTATAATGTCGTTAATTTGTGCTTCATACTTACATTTATCTAGTAAGGATTTCTCAAAAGTTCCTTCTAGAATTTGTGTTTCATTTGCAAGAAAAATAGCTACAGCTTCATTAATTAAAACGCCAATTGCCAATGCTCGTAAATAACTTACTCTATCTTTTTTATGTTGTAAAGAATGATATTTTTTAATATCAATGGTATCTTTAACCAACTTTATCATGTATTCTAAAGCAAATTCTTCTTCAATTAAGCCTAAATTAATTCCGTCTTCAAAATCAATAATTGTGTAACAAATATCATCTGCAGCCTCTACTAAATAAGCTAACGGATGTCTATAAAAAGAAATATTTTCTGTCGATTTTTGCAACAAACCTAACTCTTGAGCAACATCTAAAAATTCTGTTTTTTCTGATTGGAAAACTCCATATTTTTTATCAACAATATGTTTGGTTGGCTTTTTTGGTAAACTTTCTTTTGGATATTTTAAAAACGCTCCTAAAGTTGCATAACTCAATCTTAATCCGCCAAAAACACCTTCTCTAGATTCTGTAAGAATTTTAAATCCGTTTGCATTTCCTTCAAAATCTATTAAATCTTGATATTCTTTTGCTGATAATTGGTCTTTGTATTTTGCTCCTTTTCCAGATTTAAAATACTCGCCAATTGCCTTTTCACCAGAATGTCCAAAAGGCGGATTTCCAATATCATGTGTTACAGAAGCTGCTGCAACAATAGCTCCAAAATCGTTAAAAGTATATCCTAATTCTATTAATTCTGGATGACGTTCTAACAACACCTTCCCCACTCTTCTACCCAAAGTTCTACCCACAACAGAAACCTCTAAACTGTGTGTTAAACGAGTGTGCACAAAATCGGTTTCCGATAACGGAATTACTTGTGTTTTGTCTTGTAAACTTCTAAATGCTGATGAAAATATAATTCTATCAAAATCTACTTCAAAACCCAAACGAGTTTCATCTTGTGCAATTCTTGGTCGTTTTTGTGTATCTCCAAAACGTTTTAGAGAAAGTAATTGTTCCCAGTTCATTAACTTTTTATTATTTGTTATCATTATCTAAAATTGCATCTTTTTCTGAATATAATAATTCAGCTACCTGAATTAAATTTCCTACTAAATCATTTACGTTTACATTATCATTTACCAAAGAAGACGCCATATCTATTGTAATTAGATTTTTCCGTATCAATTTATCAATCGATTTATTATCAGAATTAACAGCTTTTTTAGCACTCTTTTTTAGCTTTAATAACTCTTGATAATGTTCTTCCTTTTTGTCGTTTGTTCTAAACAAATAAATAACTCTAAGAACTTTAATTACTTTTTTTCTAAATTTATCATATTCTTTTTTAATATGCTCATTATCAGAATTAGAAAAAATAGCAACATTTTTAGATAGCTCTTTGGTGTCTTTTACAATTTGAACCATGGTTCTATTTGCAACTTTAATTTGAGTAAGTTGTTTATTTTGAGCATTGGTAAATTTTAAATTTTGTTGACCTTTAGCCGCAAAACTAATAATTTGTCCGTAGATATTTTTTACTTTATTATAGTATAATTGATCTATATCTACATTCATTTGTTCATTAGAATTCTGAACAATCTTTTTAATTTTTTCATCAGATGTAATTGCATTTCTATGGATATTTAATGAATGCGCAACAATTTCAAAAATGGTGTTTTTGTACAAATCTTTCGATTCTTTTAAAAGTGATGAAATAAGTGTTCCTGGAAATTTTAAAATTGCTTCATTTAAATATTTAGGTTTATCAACATCTTTATCTATATTTTCTTTGAATAATTTTAATAAAAATATCTCTAATTTTTTAATAAACGGAACCATAATAACAACACCAAGAACATTAAATATGGTATGAAACAATGCCAATTTTAAAGTATAATCTGTTTGTTTAATATGTACAAAATCAGCAATATTATTAACTAATTTTGCCAAAGGATAAATTAAGGATAAAGCCACAACACCTGTAAGAACATTAAAAATTAAATGTGCAGCTGCCAATCTTTTTCCGGCTATATTAGAATTTAAAGCACCTAAAACCGCAGTAATAGTTGTACCAATATTTGCACCAATAGCCAGCGCCAACGCGTTCTCATATTCAATTTGCCCTGCCGCTAACGCAGTTAAAACCAATACTAATGAAGCTGCGCTAGATTGTAAAACTACTGTAAGTACAACGCCAATACCTGTATATATTAAAACTCCTTTAAAACCAGAAACAGCGTATTCTGTTAAATTAATTTGTGTACTAAAAACATCAAATCCTGCTTTCATAAAATAAATTCCCAAAAAGAAAAAACCTAATCCTGCTAAAACATTTCCTGTTCCTTTTAAGCTTTCTTTTTTTTGAAAAGTAAAAATTAATCCAAAAATAATCATTGGCATTGCCAAAGCAGAAATATCAATTTTTAATCCGAAACCTGCAACTAACCAAGCGGTTGCTGTGCTACCAATATTGGCGCCAAACATTAAGCCTAAACCTCCAGAAAGGCTTAACAAACCTGCACTTATAAAAGAAATTGTAATTACAGAAACTAGAGAACTAGATTGTATTAAAGCTGTAACAACAGCACCTGCCGTAATACTTTTATATAATTTATCTGTTGACTTTTTTAAAATATTTTGAAGCGGCCCTTTCGTAAATACTTTAAATCCTTCTTCTAACATTCCCATTCCAAATAACAGCACTGCAACTCCTGCTGCTATTGTTTTAAGATTCGGATTAAAAAATAGAATTACAGCTAAAATCGCTAAAAAAGAAATAAAGACTATTTTTTTAATCATTTTAAAGGATGCTTCAATTTTTAAGGTTTTGTAAAGAATTTGTAAACATAAAGATATTATTTATAAATAAAAAAGAGAAGCATTTCTACTTCTCTTTTTTTGATTGTTTTAATTCTTACATCATAAATAAGATTTAGAATCTTAATTGATAGATTACTTTACTTTGTTCGCAATGACGTTTTATAGTTTAAGAACCACACATTAAGCAATCATCATCTGGCGCTCCATTTTTAGAAGCATCAACCATTGCTTTAAATTCTGCCGGACTCATTGGTTTATCTTCAACAATTTCTTCTACTTTCTTTTCTTTAGAAACTGTAAACTGCGTTGCATTTACTGCAGATTTTGTTCTTAAATAATACATTCCTGTTTTTAAACCAGATTTCCATCCGTAGAAATGCATTGAAGTTAATTTACCAAAATCTGGATCTTTCATAAACAAGTTTAAAGACTGAGATTGATCTATAAAATATCCTCTATGGCGCGCCATATCTATAATATCTTTCATGCTCATTTCCCAAACTGTTTTATACAATTCTCTTAAATCCGCAGGAATTTCAGGTATATGTTGAATAGAACCATTTGCACGCATAATGTTTTCTTTCATATCATTATCCCACAAATCTAATTCTACTAAATCTTCTAGTAAATGTTTGTTTACAACAATAAATTCTCCGGATAAAACTCTACGCGTATAGATATTAGAAGTATAAGGCTCAAAAGCTTCATTATTTCCTAAAATTTGTGACGTTGATGCAGTTGGCATTGGCGCCATTAATAATGAGTTTCTTACACCATGTTTCATTACTTGTTTACGCAATTTAGCCCAATCCCAATTTCCACTTAATTCATCATCTTTAATTCCCCACATGTTAAATTGGAACTCTCCTTGCGCCATTGGCGAACCTTTAAATGTAGAATATGGTTCTTTTGCTTTTGCTATTTCCATTGAAGAAGTTACAGCAGCAAAATACATTGTTTCAAATATTTCTTGATTTAGTTTTTTAGCTTCATCAGAAGTAAAAGGCAAACGTAAATTAATAAAAGTATCTGCTAAACCTTGAATTCCTAAACCTACAGGTCTGTGTCTAAAGTTTGAGTTTTCTGCTTCAATTACTGGGTAAAAATTGGCATCAATTACGGTATCTAAATTACGAGTTACTTTTTTAGTAACATCATATAATTTTTTGTGATTAAAGAATTTCTCTCCATTTTCTTTTTCAGAAACAAACATTGGCAATGCAATAGATGCTAAATTACAAACAGCAACTTCATCTTTTGCTGTGTATTCCATAATTTCTGTACATAAGTTTGATGAACGAATTGTACCTAAATTTTTCTGATTAGATTTTCTATTTGCAGCATCTTTATATAACATATAAGGAGTTCCTGTCTCAATTTGAGATTCTAAGATTTTCTCCCATAATTCTCGTGCTTTAATTGTTTTCCTTCCTTTTCCAGCAACTTCATAACTTGTATATAAACGTTCAAATTCTTCGCCATACGTATCATATAAATGAGGACATTCATGAGGACACATTAAAGTCCAGTTTGCATCTTCTTCTACACGTTTCATAAATAAATCTGAAATCCACATTGCATAAAATAAATCTCTTGCGCGCATTTCTTCTTTTCCGTGATTTTTCTTTAAATCTAAAAAAGCGAAAATATCTGCATGCCAAGGCTCTAAATACATTGCAAAAGAACCTTTACGTTTTCCTCCTCCTTGATCTACATAACGTGCGGTATCATTAAATACTTTTAACATTGGCACAATTCCGTTGGATGTTCCATTTGTTCCTGCAATATAACTTCCTGTTGCTCTAATATTATGTAAAGACAAACCAATACCACCAGCAGATTGCGATATTTTTGCAGTTTGTTTTAAAGTATCGTAAATTCCTTCAATACTATCGTCTTGCATTTGTAATAAAAAACAAGAAGACATTTGTGGTTTTGGCGTACCCGCATTAAATAAAGTAGGAGTTGCATGTGTAAAATATTTTTTACTCATTAACTCATAAGTTGCAATTGCTTCATCAATATCATTTTTATGAATACCAATAGAAACACGCATTAACATGTGTTGTGGACGTTCTGCAATTTGACCGTTCAATTTTAATAAATAAGAACGTTCTAAAGTTTTAAAACCAAAATAATCGTAGTTAAAATCTCTATTATAAATAATAGTAGAATCTAATTTTGCAGCATTGTCTTTAATGATTTTATACACATCATCTGCCAACAATGGCGCTTTCTTTTCTGTACGTGGATTAACATAATAATATAAATCATCCATTGTTTCTGAGAATGATTTTTTGGTGTTTTTATGTAAGTTAGAAACGGCTATTCTTGCTGCTAATTTTGCATAATCTGGATGAGCAGTTGTCATTGTTGCGGCTGTTTCTGCTGCTAAATTATCAAGTTCTGAAGTAGTTACACCATCATATAAACCTTCAATTACACGCATTGCTACTTTTACAGGATCAACAATTTTATTTAATCCATAACACATCTTTTTTACTCTTGCAGTGATTTTATCGAACATCACTGGTTCTTTTTTGCCATCTCTTTTTACTACGTACATTGGTTTTCTTGTTTTATTTTAGACTTATTTATGTAGCCACCAAAACATCCACTTTTTGGCAGTTGATTTTTTCATCCTGATGATAATCAGAATTTATATTTAATATTTATAGAGATTTAGTTTTGGGATTTAAACTAAATTTAAAAATCTGAATCGAAACTAATACTTCCTGTTCCACCAGATTTTACACCAGCTTTTTGATACTCAGAAACTCTTTTTTCGAAGAAATTAGTTTTTCCTTCTAATGAAATCATTTCCATAAAATCAAACGGATTTGTAGCATCGTATTCTTTTTCACAGCCAAATTCTAGCAATAATCTGTCTGTAACAAACTCTAAATATTGTGTCATTAATTTAGAATTCATACCAATTAAACTTACTGGTAAAGACTCTGTAATAAACTCACGTTCAATATTTAAAGCATCAATTATAATTTCTCTAATACGATCTGGAGAAACTCTATTTACAATATGATTGTTATGTAAATGCACAGCAAAATCTGCATGCATACCTTCATCTCTAGAAATTAACTCGTTAGAAAAAGTTAATCCTGGTAATAATCCTCTTTTCTTTAACCAGAAAATTGAACAAAATGCACCAGAAAAGAAAATTCCTTCAACTGCTGCAAAAGCAATTAAACGTTCTGCAAAAGAATCTGATTCTATCCATTTTAATGCCCAATCTGCTTTTTTCTTAATTGCAGGAAAAACTTCAATCGCTCTAAATAATCTATCTTTTTCTACCTCATCTTTTACATAGGTATCAATTAATAAAGAATAGGTTTCAGAATGCACATTTTCCATCATAATTTGAAATCCATAGAAAAATTTAGCTTCAGAATATTGAACTTCATTTACAAAGTTCTCTGCTAAATTCTCGTTTACAATTCCATCCGAAGCAGCAAAAAAGGCTAATATATGTTTTATAAAATAACGCTCATCATCTGTTAATTTACTTGTCCAGTCTACAATATCTGCATGTAAATCAATTTCTTCTGCTGTCCAAAAACAAGCTTGTTGTTTCTTATACCATTCCCATAAATCATCATGTTGAATAGGAAAAATTACAAAGCGATTGTCATTTGGTTGTAAGATAGGTTCTATAAAAGACATTTATTATTGAGATTTGAGAATTAATATAAAGTATAAATCGCTAAAAACGACTCGTACAAAGATGTAGTTTTTTGTCCCAAAATGAAAGCCATACTTATTCACAAAACCCTTGAAGTTTTTAACAAAATGATTATTTTTTAATTTTTTGACGATTTTTATTATACTTTTCAAAAAACTGTATATCAAATATTTAAAAATAAAAAAACGCTCAAGCCCCTAATTTTACTGACATTCTTTTTTTAAGTTTTATTCTAAAGAAAAATTAATATAAACATTACATCATTTTATCAAAAAAACAATAAATGGACACTTAAAATATGTATATTTGTGTATTATTAACATTTATTATTTATCAAAGTGAAAAAAGGAACAATTAAATTCTTCAACGAATCTAAAGGATTTGGATTTGTAATTGAAGATGGATCAAAAACTGAGTATTTTTTACACGTATCAGGCTTAATCGACGAAGTTAGAGAAGGCGATGTAGTAGAATTTGATCTTAAAGAAGGTAGAAAAGGTTTAAATGCAGTAGACGTTAGAGTTATCTAAGCGTATAACTTAAATTTTTTACAGAAAAAAGATCGTCTAAATTAGTTTTAGACGATTTTTTTTTGCCGTATTTTTGCGAAAACTTTATAAATAATGAAAAATAAGTTTCCACAAATTGTTCAAATAGCTCTTATTTCTGTCTATATAATTTTCTTAGCTGGTTCTGTTGTAAGAATGACTGGATCTGGAATGGGTTGCCCAGATTGGCCTAAATGTTTTGGATATTATATTCCGCCAACTTCTGAAGAACAAATTACTTGGAAACCAAATTCTGATTTTAAAAAAGGAATGATTATTATTAAAGACGAAGCTTTATTTGTAGCAGAACATGATTTAAAAACTGAAGCAAACTTTAATAAAAAAAATTGGGCTAAATACACAAAACACGATTATAATAAATTTAATAAATATCATTCTTGGACAGAATATATAAACAGATTATCATCGGTTTTATCTGGTTTTGTATTCTTATTTTTAATTATTGCCGCCTTTAAATTTAGAAAAGAAGACAAAAGAATTCCGTTATTGGCATTTACCGCTTTTTTCTTGATGTTAGTTGAAGCTGTTTTAGGTAAAATAGTTGTAGACACTAACTTAAAACCAAGTATCATAACAATACACATGGTTATTGGCTTGGTAATTATTGCCCTTTTATTACAATTAAAATTTATAGTTTCTGACAATAAAAAGAAACACAACTACAACTCGTTATTTAGTAAATTATTGATTGTTTCTGTAATTTTCTCTTTAATTCAAATTGCAATGGGAACACAAGTAAGACAATTTATAGACGAACAAATAAAACTATTTGGTTTTGAAAATAAGGATTACAGCTTGATGAATCCTAGTTTTAAATTCTATTTTCATAGATCTTTTACAATTGCAATTGTACTTGTAAACTTCGGATTATTTTACATCAATCAAATTAAAAACTTAGGTTACAAATTGGTAAATTGGATTGTTTTCTTAATTTTTATAGAAACGATTACAGGAATTTTAATGTATTATGCAGAATTCCCACTAGGAACACAAGCAATACATTTATTGTCTGGCGCAATTTTATTTGGATTGCAATTTTATTTATGGATTCAAAGTAGAAAAACAGTTGCAGTTAGCAGTTAGCAGTTAGCAGTTAGCAGTTAGCAGTTAGCAGTTAGCAGTTAGCAGTTAGCAGTTAGCAGTTAGCAGTTAGCAGTTAGCAGTTAGCAGTTAGCAGTTAGCAGTTAGCAGTTAGCAAAAATAAAAAGTCATTGACAGAAAAAAGTTCTCGATACAAAATTCTTGAAAAAATAATTTCACTCGAACTGACTTGCCCCTCTTTTAAAACGCGGCAACTCTAAAACTCTAAAACTCATTTACGGATGTGCATTTACCCAAATTTCACCATCAGAAAAATGTTCTTTTTTCCAGATAGGAACGGTTTCTTTTAAAGTGTCAATTGCAAATTCACAGGCTAAAAAAGCAGCTTTTCTATGTTTTGAAGAAACTGTTATTATTACAGGAATATCACCAATTTGCAACATTCCTTCTGCATGATGAATGGCTATTTTTTTGATATCAAACTTTGATAAAGTTTCATTAGCAATTTTTTGCATTTCTTTAATTGCCATTGGCTTATAAGTAGAAAAATCTAGTTGCGTAACTTCTTTTCCTTGCGTATCATTTCTTACTGTGCCAATAAATGCAGAAATTCCGCCACAAGAAGCATCTTCTACAAAATTGTAACATTCTTGTAAATCTAGTTTTTCTGCCGTAATTTTAATTGAAGTTCTTTGCATACATCAACAAAAATAGGAAAACAAAATTGTATTTTTGCAATTAAATGAAACGTCTTTACAAAGGTTTTAAAAGCAAATAATCTACTTATTAATTGATAGATTGCTTCGTAATCTCGCAATGACAAAAAATAAATACATGAAAAATATCTTTAGAGTTGTTAGTCTTTTAGAGGGAATCTCTTTTTTATTATTAATGAGTTTAGGCTTGTATTACAAATATGTTTTAAACGATCCAAGTTTTGTAAAAATGTTTGGAATGCCTCATGGAATTTTATTTATGCTCTATATTGTTTTAGCAATTATGCTTAAAAAAGAAATGAATTGGAACAACAAAGATTTAGGCATCGTTTTACTTTGTTCTATGCTTCCTTTTGGTACTTTTTATATGGATTATAAGTATTTGCAGAAATAGTTACTGACGATTATCCATAATTAAAAAATGACAGTTTTCCCAGTTACAGCATCTACAATTTCAGCAAAAGAATTGGGTGAATTTGCAAAAGAAAAATACGACCTAAATAATAATTACGATTGTAAATTATTTAGAACAGGAATAAATCACACTTATTTTCTTTCGGATAATGAGACTAAATATGCTTTGAGAGTTTATAGCCATAATTGGAGATCAAAATCTGAAATTATTGAAGAAATAAAACTTTTAAACTTATTAAGTGACAATAATTTAGGTGTTTCCTTTCCTATTAAAGATACAAAAGGAGAATTTATTCAAGAAATAAATGCACCAGAAGGACTTCGTTATGTTGTTCTTTTCTCATTTGCTGAAGGAGAAAAAATGAGATTCATGAACAATGATACTTGTTTTGAAATCGGTTTATGCATGGCTAAAATTCATAATATTACAGCAAACAAAACAATTAAGAGAACAAAATACAATTCTGAATTACTTTTAAAAAAATCTTATAATCAATTAACACAATTTTTTGCAGAGGATTTATCCGAAATGAAATATTTAAAAGAACTTGGCTCTGAAATTTCTAAAACCTTTGAAGAAATTAACGAATCAAAAATTCAAAAAGGAATTGTTCATCTTGATATTTGGTATGATAATTTAGCCGTTAATAGCAATAACGAAATCACAATATTTGACTTTGATAATTGCGGAAATGGATTATTGATTTTTGATATTGGTTATTTCTGTAAACAACTATTTTTCATAGAATCAGACAAAAAACAATACGAATCTAAAGTTAAAAGTTTTTTAAACGGTTATCAAAAAATAAGAAAACTTACAGCCGAAGAAATTAAATTAATTCCAGAATCTGGAGCGTCTATTTTTGCTTTTTACCTTGGCGTACAAGCACAAAGATTTGATTGGTCTAATATATTCTTGACTGAAAACTATCTAAAAATGTTTGTTGGAAGAATAAAATCTTGGATGAATTATTATAAAGCAAAAGAAATAACTACTACCAACACGTAAAAATTAATTACTATTTTAGTACTTAATCGAAGTCTGAATCTTCTGTAAAAAATAAAAGTCAAGATTTTTAACCGCCACTTACAGGCGGAATTACCGCAACAACATCACCGTTTTTAAGAATTAAATTATCTGTTGCATATTCTTCATTTACAGCAATTGCGTACGAATTAATATTTTCTAATTGAGAATACGCTTTCTTTAAAACTAATTTAAAATCTTTTACTGATGTATTTTCTGTAACATCAATTTGTAATTCTGATGCGCCAACAAGATCTGTTGTAATTCCGAAAAAAAGTGTTTTTATATTCATTATATACAAAGATAAAATATTAGTTTGACATATTTAAACTGAATAAAAATCCGTCATTTTTAATTCCTGCATTAAAAGACTTCACATAATCAACTCTTAAAAAACGCCATTTACCAAAACCAATATTATCTAAACCTACAGAATATTCTGTATACGGATTTTTATCAGCCATAATTAAACTTTTTGCGCCACCAATTAAATGAAAATTCAGTTTATTTATTAACGGAATTTTACCTAAAAGAGCACCTTTAAAATTGTGAGATATATGTGCTTCTGCATATTTATCGTTTGTATAAAACTTGTAATATTCTAACAAACCAAAATTATTTAATTGATCGCTTAAATTATATTTTAATTGATTTCCATTAACCTGTAAATTATCCATAAAAGCAATATTTTTCTTTTCTAAAAACACACCTGCTCTAATATTATAAGCTAGTTTCCCATAATTACCAGCGTTAATATTATGTCTTAAATTAGCTACAAATAAATCAGAATTAAAATCAGCATTTGGTGCGCCAAAAGTTTTTCTATAATTAACACTTAAGGTTGGATATTTCTCATTTCCGATATTAAATTTTCGATCTGGATAAGACAAATATTTCTGACCAAAAACAAAAGTTGCACCTACATTTAAAGTTGCAATTTTATGTTCTGTAAACCCTGCATTTACAAAATCTGTAGCATCTAAAGGATTGTTAGAAGTATAAGGTTCGTTTAATCTTTGACGCGCAAAAGAATAATTACTGGTATTAAAAAGCGGTTTTCGATTTGCATATTCTAAAGAAGTAGAAAGGTAAATTCCGTTTTTAATTTCTTCTGAATATTGAATTTTCGAAAATTCTTTTTCGTAAATTTTTAAGTAATTTTCTCTATAAATTAAAGAACGAATCATATTATCTAACTTCGAAATTGGTTTTCTATCGTTAAATTGAGATGTTGTTACACCGCCAGAAATAGTTAATCTTGGTCTTGATAAATTGTTCCATTTTTTAGCAAAAAAGAAAGTTGGTCTTGCTATTTCTTCGGATAAACCATAATTAACTTTTGCGCCAATACTCCACCATTTTCCAGTTTCATTTAGACTTTTAAAATAACGTATTCCAACAGAAGAGTTTAATCCTTGGACTGTATTAAAATTAAAATCACTAATTATTCCATCAAAAGATAAAGACCATTTTTCGTAAGAATTTCGATACGTATAACCCATAATTGGAGAAAGAAAACTAAATTTATTTTCCTTTTTATTTATAGAATCTAAATACACTTTAGATTTTCGCACAATTTTAAGACTGTCTTTTATCGAATAATCATTTACTTCTTCTGATGTTAAAGGCACAGGTCTTAAATTATTCCAATACGTTGTGTCTTTTTCTGTAGCTTCTTTCTCGAACGTTAAAACTTCGTTAGTAAACGTTTTTTCTGTAAAATTAGGCGTAAAATTATAGTTAGAAAAAGCAGAAGAAAAACGACCATCTAGCTTAAATCCAAAAGCATTAAACTTAAAATCTATACTCTGACTAATTAAAACCCAAGCATCATTTTCATCAGAATAATTATAGTTCTGTTTTAGTTTTAAAACATCAACCATTGGTATATTTATTTGAGCTCCAGTAACAGCAACATCTGCGCCATACAAAGCCCAATCATTTTCTACAATATACAAAGAACCGCTAAAAACACGATCATTTTTACGCTTAGGAATGATGTTTATTTTATTGATAAGTTTCCCGTTTTTATCATAAAAAGTTCCTTCTAATCTATAATTATAATAACTAAATGCATTTGTAGAAATTGGCGAAATTAAATCATTACCAAACTCTACACTATTTTCATAAAAGTTAATATTTGCATCTTCTGCCCTATTAAAACTAATACCATTATCTCGCCCACTAACTTTAGATGCAATAATATTTTCTTTAAAATCTTTAGGCTTTTTCCTAAATTTAATATCAGAAACTGTTTCAGAAAGATAAATAATTCCGCTTCTTGTAGAATCTAAACCACCACCAAAATCGCCCAAAGACTGACCTAAAAATTTCTCTGGGGCATCTTTAATCCTATACAAACCTCGCGAGTAAAAATTGGCCGTGTATTGTGCAAATTTATCGGTATTTTTATCTTTATTAGCAATTACATTTCTAATAATTCCATTTGCCGGATTGTCTTTTGTAGAAATTAAAATCCCTGTCAATTCTACATTTTCTTCATTTAGAATCACATTTAACTCAAAAGGAAAAGAAGCAATATCTACTTCCTTTTTTAATGTTTTATAGCCTAAAAACTGAAAAACAACTGTATGTTTTCCTTTCTTTTTAAGCTCTAAAATATAATCGCCATTATCATTAGAAGTTGTTCCTGTAACTGTTTTATCTAAATAAACACTTACAAAAGATAATGGATTGTTATTAATGTCGGTAATTTTCCCTTTTACTTGTGCAATAAATACTGATGAAATAAAAAGAAAAAATAGAAAAGTAGTTTTTTTCATAGGTAGATTTTTATTAAAAACACAAACATAAAGTTTATGTTTTAAAAAAAAAGTTAAACCAGTTATAATAATATCACAAAATAAAAAATGATAAAACTTAAAAAACCATCGATTTACATAGAAATAACAACCACTTAAAAGATTAAAAAGTTACTTAACTCTTTAACTGAAATGCATATATTTGTAAGTTATAAATAAGCAAACAATTATCTTATGAGCGATTCTAGAAAAAGACACGAGGCTTTATTATACCACGCGAAACCAAAACCAGGTAAAATTGAAATTGTACCTACTAAAAAATACGCAACTCAACATGATTTAGGACTAGCTTATTCTCCTGGAGTTGCAGAACCTTGTTTAGAAATTGAAAAAAATAAAAATAACGCATACAAATACACTTCTAAAGGAAACTTAGTAGCTGTAATTTCTAACGGAACTGCTGTTTTAGGTTTAGGTAATATTGGTCCAGACGCTTCTAAACCAGTTATGGAAGGAAAAGCTTTGTTATTTAAAATATTTGCTGATATTGATGTTTTTGATATTGAAGTAGATGCTACTGATGTTGATAAATTTGTAGAAACTGTAAAAGCGATTGCCCCTACTTTTGGCGGAATAAACTTAGAAGATATTAAAGCTCCAGAAGCTTTTGAAATAGAAAGAAGGTTAAAAGAGGAATTAGACATTCCGGTAATGCATGATGACCAGCATGGAACCGCAATAATATCTGCTGCTGCATTAAAAAACGCTATAGAAATTACAAAAAAAGACATTTCTAAAACAAAAATTGTAGTTAATGGAGCTGGAGCTGCAGCTATTTCTTGTACACGATTATATGTAAAACTTGGTGCAAGATTAGAAAATATTGTAATGTGCGATAGCAAAGGTGTCATCAGAAAAGATAGAGATAATTTAACTTCTCAAAAAGCAGAATTTGCAACAGATCTAGATTTACACACACTTGATGACGCGATGCAAAATGCAGATGTCTTTATCGGTTTATCTAAAGGGAACGTAGTTTCTCCAACAATGTTATTATCAATGGCTAAAGATCCTATTGTTTTTGCAATGGCAAACCCTGTTGCAGAAATAGAATACGATTTAGCAATTGCCACTAGAAAAGATATTATTATGGCTACTGGTAGATCAGATCATCCTAACCAAGTTAATAATGTACTTGGATTTCCGTTTATTTTTAGAGGTGCTTTAGATGTAAGAGCTACTAAGATTAATGAAGAAATGAAAATGGCTGCTGTTCATGCTTTAGCAGATTTAGCCAAAAGATCTGTACCAGAAAAAGTAAATATTGTTTATGATGAAGTAAACCTTTCTTTTGGTAGAGAATATATTATTCCTAAACCATTTGACCCTAGATTAATTTACGAAATTCCACCAGCAATTGCAAAAGCTGCTATGGATTCTGGAGTTGCACTTGAACCAATTACAGATTGGGAAAATTACAGAGAAGAATTAATGGAACGCTCTGGATCTGGAAGCAAAGAAATTAGAATGATTCATAATCGAGCTAAAAGCAATATTAAACGAATTGTTTTTGCAGAAGCAGATCATTTAGATGTTTTAAAAGCTGCACAAAGAGTGCATGAAGAAAAACTTGGAAAAGTTATTTTATTAGGTAGAAAAAAGTTGATTCTAGAGCTAAAAGAAGAAATTGGTTTTACTGCTGATGTACCAATTTTTGATCCAAAAACAGATGAAGAAGAAGAACGAAGACAGAGTTTTGGAGAAGTTTATTGGAAAAATAGACAGCGTAAAGGAAGAACTTTATCCGAAGCAATAAAATTAATGAGAGAGCGTAATTATTTTGGCGCAATGTTAGTTAATGAAAATGAAGCTGACGCTTTAATTACAGGATATTCTAGACCTTACCCAAGTGTTCTTAGACCAATTTTAGAACTTATTGATAAAGACAAAGGAGTTTCTAAAATTGCAGCTTGTAATTTAATGTTAACCAAACAAGGTCCTTTATTTTTAGCAGATACCACAATTAATATCAATCCTTCTGCAAAAGATATGATAAAGACAACTCAAATGACTTCTAATTTGGTAAAAATGTTTGGTATGAAACCAAATGTTGCCATGTTGTCTTTTTCTAATTTTGGATCTTCAGATACAGATACATCCAAAAAAATTCGAGAAGCTGTTGCTTTTATGCACAAACATTTTCCTGATGCAATTGTTGATGGAGAATTGCAAGCAGATTTTGCTTTAAACCCAGAATTACTAGCTAAAGAATTTCCATTTTCTAAATTAAACGGTAAAAAAGTAAATGTATTAATTTTCCCTAATTTAGAGTCTGCTAATATTACTTATAAACTTCTAAAACAAGTAGAAAGTGCGCAATCTATAGGACCAATGATTTTAGGATTAAGTAAAGCTGTACACGTTTTACAATTAGGTTCAAGTGTAGATGAAATGGTAAATATGGCAGCTTTAGCCTGTGTTGATGCACAACAAAAGCAAAAGAGTAAATAATTTATTACATTAGAGCCCAGAAAAAGAATTTATGATTACACAAGTTAGAGGAAGATTGGTAGAAAAAAGTCCAACAGAGGTTGTTGTAGATTGCAATGGTGTTGGTTATTTATTGCACATTTCTTTAAATACTTTTTCTGGTTTACCTGCAGATGAAAATGTAGTTTTATATACACATTTATCAATAAGAGAAGATGCTCACACACTTTTTGGGTTTATTAATAAAACAGAAAGAGAAGTTTTTAAATTATTAATTTCAGTTTCTGGTGTAGGACCAAGTATTGCAAGAACAATGTGTTCTTCTATGACATCTGAAGAGATACAAAACGCAATAGCATCAGAAAATGTGGCTTTAATTCAATCTGTAAAAGGTATTGGTGCTAAAACAGCTCAAAGAGTTATTGTAGATTTAAAAGATAAAATTTTAAAAACGTTTGATATTGATGAAGTTTCTGTAAAAACAAGCAATACAAATAAAGATGAAGCGTTATCTGCATTAGAGGTTTTAGGTTTTCAAAGAAAACAATCAGAAAAAATTATAACAGCTGTGTTAAAAGAAAACCCAGACGCTTCTGTAGAAAAAATCATAAAACTAGCTTTAAAAAACTTATAGTACATTGATTACATCACTAAAAAAAATACTTTTATTAGTACTTTTTACTTTCGCAGTAAACGCATCTAGTTATGCCCAAACAACTCAAAATAAAGACTCTACAAAGGTTAAAAAAGACACTTTAAAATTAAAATACGATTTTAATCACACCCAAAAAGGGAATCTTTTTTTAGATAATTTAGCAGAAAAAGAAGTTATTTTTGATAAAGAGCTGAATAGATATGTAATTATTGAAAAAATTGGTAATTATTATACAAAAACACCTGTTTTTTTAACACAAAAAGAATATAAACAATATCGTTTAAAACGAGATATGTTGCAATATTTTAAAGATAAAGTAAGTGCAACTAATAGTAAAAAGAAAGGTTCTTTAGATGCTCAAAAAGATTTATTACCTTCTTATTATGTTAACTCTAAGTTTTTTGAATCTATTTTTGGTGGAAATACAGTGAAATTTACACCTACAGGGAATTTAAATCTAAAACTTGGTGTTATTTATCAGAATACAGAAAACCCTCAAATATCCGAAGAAAATAGGAGTAGTTTTACTTTTGATTTTGATCAACAAATTAATGCTAGTTTACGTGCTAAAGTTGGTGAGCGCTTAGAGTTTACTGCAAATTACGATACTCAATCTAGTTTCGATTTTCAAAACCAAGTAAAAATAGATTTTACACCAACAGAAGACGATATTTTACAAGGTTTAGAAGCTGGTAATATAGAAATGCCAATAAAGAACTCTTTAATAAACGGAGCTCAAAGTTTATTTGGTGTTAAAACAAAATTAAAATTTGGCAACACAAATGTAACCGCAGTTTTCTCTCAGCAAAATTCTGAAAGTAAAACTGTAGTAGCAGAAGCAGGTGCTTCTATACAAGAATTTGAGTTACAAACTACAGATTATGATAATGACAGACACTTTTTCTTATCGCAATTTTTTATAGATAATTATGCTAACTCTTTAAAAAATTACCCTCTAATAAGTAGTCAAATTAATATTACAAGAATAGAGGTTTGGGTAACTAATACAAGCGCAACAACAGAAGATTTTAGAAGTATTGTGGCACTTGCCGATATTGGAGAATCTAATAATACAAATGCTACCTACAAAAATTTAGTTGATGATAATGGAACCGTTCAAAACACAAACCCTGTTAGTATTACTGCTAACGGACAAAGTTTAAACTTACCCCAAAATAATTCTAATAATATTTACACTACTAATATTTTAGATGGTATTAGAGATATTTCTACTGTAGAAAGCACCTTAAACGGTAATTTTCAAATGGAGCAAGGCACAGATTATTCTATGTTAGAAAATGCTAGAAAATTAAGTACAAGTGAATATACTTTAAACTCGCAATTAGGATATATTTCTTTAAACAGAAGATTAAATGATAGCGAAGTTTTAGCTGTTGCTTATGAATATACAGTGGCAGGAACCGTAAACGGAAGTACAGAAAAATCTTTTAAAGTTGGTGAATTTTCTAACGACGGAATATCTTCACCCGACAATTTAGCTGTAAAATTATTAAGAAGTGAAATTTTAACAACAACTAGAAGTGATGGTTTTGGTGGAAAAGAAGCTTTTCCTACTTGGCGATTAATGATGAAAAACGTTTATGCTTTAGGCGCCTATCCGTTAACGCAAGATGGTTTTCTTTTCGAAATTCAATATAGAGATGATAAAACAGGAGTTTCATCAAATGTATTGCAAAACGCCCAAACTGCAGATATTACCAACACACCTTTAATTCAGGTATTAAAACTAGATCAACTAGATCAAAGTCAATATAAAACTCCTGATGGATATTTTGATTTTGTAGAAGGCATAACTGTAAATGCTGATAATGGTTATATTATTTTTCCAGATCCAGAACCTTTTGGAAATGGATTAGCAGAAAAATTAACTAACACAAGTGATGAGGCATATTTATTTAAAGAACTATACTTAAACACAAAAACCAATATAAAAAACAATTATCAAGACAAAGACAAATACTACTTAAAAGGATATTTTACTTCCGAAAATTCTGGAGGAATTTCTATTGGCGCTTACAACGTACCTCAAGGTTCTGTAACGGTTACCGCAGGTGGAAAACAGTTGATAGAAGGAGTAGATTTTGTGGTAGATTATTTAGCTGGTAAAGTGCAAATTATAGATCCTAGTTTAGAAGCTTCTGGCACGCCTATAAATATATCAACAGAAAATAATGCTGTTTTTAATCAACAAAGAAAAACTTTTATGGGTGTAGATGTAGAGCATCAATTTTCTAAAGATTTTATTGTTGGTGCTACTATTTTAAATGTAAATGAAAGACCATTAACATCTAAAGTTAATTATGGATCAGAACCTATAAATAACACCATGTTTGGTTTTAATATCGATTATTCTACAGAGGTTCCTTATTTTACAAAATTGGCTAATAAATTACCTTTTGTAGATACAGATGTGCCTTCTAATTTATCTGTAAGAGCAGATATGGCTTATTTAATACCAGGAACTCCAAGCGGAATAGATGTTACTGGTGCTGCAACTTCTTATATTGATGATTTTGAAGCATCACAAATACCAATAAGTTTACTCTCTCCATTAGATTGGCATGAAGCAAGTACTCCTAAATATTTTGATGGTTTTTTTGGCAACCAAAGCGATTTATCTTACAATTATAAAAGAGGAAAATTAGCTTGGTATAGTATTGATCAAATTTTTTATGGATATGGAGATACACCCGCAAATATTGATGCTGATGAGTTGTCTAGAGCAGAAACAAGACAAATTAATTATAATGAATTATTTCCAAATGTAGAATTAGATATTACTCAAAATTCTTTGATTAACACCTTAAATTTAGCCTATTTTCCACAAGAAAGAGGTTCTTATAACTACAATCCAACAGCAAATATTGAGAATGATAATGTAACGTTAACAAATCCTGAATCTAATTGGGGTGGAGTTATGCGTGCTTTAACAACCACTAATTTTGATCAAGCTAATGTAGAGTACATTCAATTTTGGGTAATGGATCCATATCAAAACTATTCTATTACAAACGAAGAAGGTTTACCAACAAATATAAACCCTAAAGATATAAGTAATCAAGTAGGAGATTTATATATTAACTTAGGAAACATTTCGGAAGATATTGTAAAAGATAATAGAAAAATGTTTGAAAATGGTTTACCAGAAGATGGTTTAAAACTTAATGGATCAAATGTTGATAGAACTACTTGGGGAGATGTACCAAAAACAACTTCTATTATTTATGCTTTTAGTGAAAATGATGAAGACAGGCTAAATCAAGATATCGGTTTAGATGGTTTAAATGATATTGAAGAAAAATCACTAGCAAACATTGGTGCTTATAGTTCTTTAAGTGATCCGGCGGGAGATAACTTTCAATTTTTTAGAGGCTCAGAATTAGACAATATCGATGCTTCAATTTTAAGAAGATATAAAAATTATAACAATACACAAGGCAACTCGCCCACATTAAATCAATCTACAGAAACATATACAACATCATCATCTACATATCCAGATGTAGAAGACATCAACAAAGATCAAACAATGAATACTGTTGAGAGTTATTATGAATATAAAATATCATTAAACCAAGCCGATTTAGTAAATGGTAGAAATTATATTGTTGATGAAAAAACAACTTCTGTTTCTTTAGAAAACGGAAACACACAGCAAACAAAATGGTATCAATTTAGAGTACCAATTAATAACGGAACAGCTATCAATGGTATTACAGATTTTAATAGTATCCGTTTTATTAGAATGTTTTTAACCAATTTTAAAATGCCTGTGGTTGTTCGTTTTGGTGAACTTGATTTAGTTCGTGGAGATTGGAGACGTTACACAAAAACTATTGACATTAATTCTGATACTGAAACAGATTTAACACAAACAGAATTAAGTAATTTTGAAGTTGGTGTTGTTAGTATTGAACAAAACAACGGAAGCTATATTGAACCACCAGGAATAGATAGAGAAAGTTTACAAGGTAGTACTACTGTACAATTACAAAATGAGCAATCTGTAACATTAACAGTTAACGATTTAGAACCAAACCAAACAAGAGCAATTTATAAAAATATAAGCATAGATTTAAGACGTTTTAAAAACTTAAAAATGTTTATGCATTTAGAAGAAAATGAAGGTAGAGAATCTGTTAGCGATGATGATTTTTCTGCAATTATTAGATTAGGAACAGATTTAACAGATAACTTTTATCAAATAGAAGTACCTTTAAAAGTATCTACAAGTAGTACTACTGATTTTGATATTTGGCCAGAAGCAAACAACTTAGATGCCCTTTTAGAAGAGTTAGGACTTTTAAAAGTAGAAAGAGATGGCTTAGGTTTATTAGTAAATGACATTTATCCTGCAGAAATTATTGGTGAAGCTCCAGAATATAGAGTAAGAGTTAAAGGAAACCCTACTTTGGCACAGATAAAAACAATAACTTTAGGTGTAAAAAACAATTCTTCAATTAACAAAAGTGGTGAAATTTGGTTTAATGAATTACGCTCTGCTAATTTTGATAATGAAGGCGGTTGGGCAGCCGTAGTTAGTGCTGATGCAAATTTTGCAGATGTAGCAAACGTATCTGTTTCTGGTAGTATAGAAACAATTGGTTTTGGTAGTGTAGATGATAGAGTTAGCCAAAGAAGTTTAGATGAGACTAAACAATATAATGTTTCAACAACCATAAATTTAGGAAAAGTCTTTACGCCTGCAAAATGGGGAATTCAATTACCTATGAGTTATAGTGTTGGCGAAGAATTTATAGATCCAAAATACGACCCACAATACCAAGATGTAACTCTAAAAGATGCACTAGAACAAAATGATAATAGTGAGTTTTCTAGAGATTATACCAAAAGAACAAGCATCAGCTTTATAAATGTTAAAAAGAATAGAAACCCTAATTCTACAAAAAAACCGAAATTTTATGATGTAGAAAACTTAGCTGTTTCCTATTCTCATAACAAAGAATATCATAGAGACTATAACATAGAAAAGTATATAAACGAAAATGTTACCGCTTCTGCCGGTTATAATTTTAACTTTGAGTCAAAATCTATAGAATTATTTAAAAACTCAGAAAGCTTTAAAAGTAAATATTGGAAATTTATAAAAGATTTAAATTTTAATCCAATACCACAAACATTAGCCATAAACTCTAGAATTAATAGAAGTTATAACGAACAACAATCTAGAAATTTAGTTGAAGGATTATCTGCTCAACCAGAATTAAAACAACGTAGATTTTTATTTGATTGGGATTATGCTATTGGTTTCGACTTAACAAAATCGTTACAATTAAACTTTAATGCTACTAATAGTTATATGTATGATACTTTTGGAGACGGAGAAGATTTACAAGTTTTTGATGACTTCTTTAACACAGGAAGACCAAACCATTATCATCAAAAATTAAATACAACCTACAACATTCCTTTAAATAAATTTCCTTTTCTAAGTTTTATGAAAGCAGATTATGCCTACACAGCAGATTTTGATTGGCAAGTTTCTTCGCAAGATGAAACAATTGTAGAACAAATTGGTAATGTTATTCAGAATGCAAATACACATAATATAAATACAACACTTACTTTTGATAAACTTTACAAACAAATTGGTTTTGAAAAATTACTACTAACAAAAACACAACGTAAAAATGCAAAAGGTAAAAACACTGCAAGAATAAAACCTAATAAAAATCTACCACTTGGTAAAAAAATATTAAAAACCACTTGGGATATTGTTACATCTGTAAAACAAGGTAAAATAAGTTACACCGAAAATAATGGCCAATACTTACAAGGATATATAGAAGATATAGGTTTTTTAGGCGGCGCACCAACCTCGTTCGCTTTTGGTAGTCAAGTTAATATTAGAAACAAAGCATTAGAAAATGGCTGGCTAGTTACAAGAACTGATGGAGGCGAATATTTTAGCAAAACATTTAGCAGAACTAAATACGATAAGTTAGATTATACATTTACATTAAAACCTATTAACGATTTAAATATTGATGTAATAGGTAATAAGATAAATACTTCTGATATTTCTCAACAAATAGATTTAATAGAAGGTAAAAGTGCTTTTGAAGATACTCCAGTTTTTGAAACCGGAAACTTTAGCACAAGTTATTCTATGCTTTCAACAGCGTTTACAAATGGTGATGAACTTTTTCAAACAATGAAAGATTACAGAAGTATTATTTCTAATCGTTTAGCTACAGAAACAGGTGAGCCAGCTGCAGGTTTTGGAGAAAATAGCCAACAAGTATTATTACCTTCTTTTATGGCTGCATATTCTGGTAAAAACCCTAATAAAGTAAACACAGGTTTATTTAGAAACATACCAATACCAAACTGGACTTTACGTTATAATGGTTTAATGAAATTAAATTGGTTTAAGAAAACATTCTCTACATTTGTACTTTCTCACGGATATAGATCATCATATACAATTTCAAGTTTTACAAATAACTTACAATACAGTGATGACACTGCATATTCAAAAACAAATGCTGCAGGAAATTATGAATCAAAAAGATTAGTTGCAGCGGCTACTTTGGTTGATGAATTTTCACCATTAATTAAAGTAGATATGAAAATGAAAAATTCATTCTCACTAAGAGGTGAAATCAAAAAAGACAGAACTTTAACTCTAAATTTTAACAATAGTACGTTAACAGATATTGCTGGTACAGAATATGTTTTTGGCTTCGGTTATGTATTTAAAGATGTAAAAATGAATACTCGTTTTACCGGTAAAAAAACAACTTTAAAAGGTGATATTAACTTAAGAGCAGATGTGTCTTTAAGAGACAATTTAACACAAATTAGATATGTAGATGAAGATAATGATCAAATTAGTGGTGGTCAAACATTATTTTCTATTAAATTTACCGCAGATTACACATTAAATAGTAATTTAACCGCATCGTTTTATTACAATCATCAAACATCAAAATATGCTATTTCTACGACTTTTCCTAGACAAGCAATTAATGGAGGTATTAACTTAGTATATAACTTAGGAGGAAATTAAAAACAAATCAATAAAATAAAAATTAAATAAAATGAATATCCCAGCTGAATTAAAGTACACTAAAGATCACGAATGGATTCAAATTGAAGGTAACATTGCAACTGTAGGAATTACAGATTTTGCCCAAGGAGAATTAGGAGATATTGTTTATGTTGATGTAGATACTTTAGATGATACTGTAGTAGAAGGAGAAGTTTTTGGTTCGGTAGAAGCCGTAAAAACAGTTTCAGATTTGTTTATGCCTTTAACTGGAGAAGTAGTAGAGTTTAATGAAACATTAGAAGATGAGCCAGAATTGGTAAATACAGATCCTTATGGCAAAGGTTGGATGATTAAAATAGAAATTAAAGATAGCTCTGAAATAGAAAAATTACTAAATGCTGAAGCTTATAAAAAACTTATTGAAGGATAAACTTTATATAGTAGCGATAATTATTACGTTTACCATTGTGTTTTTAAGTCTTATTAAAATGCCAAGTAGTGACGTAAAAATTGCCAATATTGATAAAGCTTATCATAGTATAGCATACTTTACTTTAGGTATAACTTGGTTGTTTTCATATTATAAGAAACCAGAAAAGAAATATTTAATTGTTATTTGTTGTATTATTTTTGGCATAATAATTGAGGTAATGCAAGGTAAATTAACAAGTTACAGGTCAGGAGATTATCTAGATGCCATTGCAAATTCATGCGGAATTCTATTAGCTTTATTAATTTTTAATGTGTTTTCTAAAAAAAAATACATTAATTAACCATAACACTTGTATTTTACACAATAATTTAATTAAATTAGCAACCTATTAAAAAATCTTTAAGAATGGAAATTAAGAAAAGTCCTAAATCAAATTTAGAAAATTTTAGTAAAATTTTTATGCAAATTGGGCTAGTTTTGGCTTTATTTGTTACGTACAAGTCTATAGAATACAAAACTTTTGACAAAACCTACGGCGATTTAGGTGTCGTTAATATGAGTGCAGAAATGGAAGAAGAAATTCCTATTACTGTTAAACCAGAACGAATAGAACCAAAATCTCCACCACCACCAGCTCCAGAAAAGATTGAAATCGTTAAGGATGAAGAAGAAATTGTAGAAACGGTAATAGAAACTACTGAAACTGATGAAACTGTAGCTGTAGTAGTTGCTGAAATTGTAGAGGTAGAAGAAGTAGAAGAAGTTATAGAAGACGTAAGTTTCATGATTATTGAAGATGTACCTGTTTTTCCTGGTTGTTCTGGAAATAAAGACGAGTTAAAAGATTGCTTTAGTAAAATGGTACAAAAACACTTCTCTAGAAAATTTGATGCAGAACTACCAAATGAACTTGGTTTATCTTCAGGTAGAAAAAGAGTATTCATTGGTTTTAAAATTGATAAAAACGGAAATATTGTAAACGTTCAGGCTAGAGGACCACATCCAAAAATTGAAGATGAAGTTATTAAAGTAATGAAACAATTACCTAAAATGAAACCTGGGAAACAAAGAGGGAAACCAGTAGGTGTAAAATATAGTATTCCTTTTACTTTACTAGTTGAGTAAAAAAAAGACACAAAAATTAAAAAAAGCGTTTAGAGTTATTCTAAACGCTTTTTTTAATTTTAAAATCTATTAATAGCCTATCCTATATCATAAAGCATTCTATAATTGCCAAAGCAAAATTTTAAATTGAATAATAAAAAAGAAAAAGTCAAAAAGAAAATCGTTGAATTATAAACTGTTTACAATAATTGGAGGAATATTTCATTTCTTGGTTTATCTCTTACTTGATTTAACTTTCTATAACAATACATTATTTTGAGTAAACTTAGTTATTGCAGGGATTAAGGAATATATTTTATTCGTAAAATGGAATTATTGAATACTAAAAGTTATAAAAAGATAAAAGGCAAGAAATTGAATTTCTATATGTTTTTAGTTTGTTTTTTAACCATAATAGGAGCTACAGTAATTTTTGGATATGTAATAAATGCGACTATTCTTGGATTAAATTATATAGGGAAAAATAGTAATTCAAAAAAAATTGAATACAATATTAAAAAAATTGTTAAGTATAAAACCCGTGGAAGAAAAAAAATTAGAAGGAATAATCTGAAGGTTACTTTAGAAAAGGATGGAAAAATAGTTAAACGAACTTTATCTGAACATTATAATTTAAATAAAAAATATTCTGAGTATAACACAATTAAATTTATTATAAATAAAGGTTTATTTGGTTTTGAAGTTATAGAAAATAACGAATTTAAAAAATAAATATAACTCAATAAAAAAGGCTCATTAAAACTAAAGATTTAATGAGCCTTTTTTAAAATATTATTTTACTATTTATTCATTAATAAAAGCAACTTTAGATTCAGGTTTCCATTCATTAACAGAAGCAATTACATTATCCTCATAATTAATTTCTTTTAACGAATTTTTAGACCAAATAAACCACTTTCCTACTTTTTTACCTTTGTTATAAAAAGCAATTTGAGTTTTATTACCTTTTTTATCAAATCTTGTCCATTCTCCTGCAAGTTTTTTATCTTTAAAAAAACCTTGAGTTTTAACAGAACCATCTTCAAAATAATATGTAGCCTTTACTAAATCTCCTTCTGCTTTAAAAGTAGGTTCTTTATCTTGTGTAAATCCAATAGTTGCAAGACTAAGCATACAAATTGTTATTATATTTTTCATGATGATTGTATTTTAAGGTTAACATTACTTTTACAAATATAACAATAATATTACAATTACAAAACATTTACATAACATTAAATTAACATTGAGGTTCAAAAACTAAACTTAAATTATTAATTTTTATATTTACATAATATTAATCTTCATAAATTATAAATATTATGGCAATAATGAAAGTTATTGAAGTATTAGCAAATTCTGAAAAAAGCTGGGAAGACGCAACAAGAAAAGCTGTAAAACAAGCATCAAAATCTGTAAAAAATATAAAATCTGTTTTTGTACAGTCTCAAAGTGCAGTGGTTGATAGAGATGAGGTTATAGAATTTAGAGTAAACCTAAAAATTAGTTTCGAAATAAATTAATAATAAAGACTCAAACATTATTAAAACGATTTAATAAAGATATTAAATCGTTTTAATTTTTAAATATTCAATTATGAACATAATTCAAAATATTATTATTGGTTTCGTTGCTCTTATACATATTTACATTGTCTATTTAGAAATGGCACTTTGGACTACCAAAAAAGGAATAAAAACTTTTGGACTAAAAAACAAAGAATTTGCAGAAGAAACTAAAGTTATGGCTGCAAACCAAGGTTTATATAATGGTTTTTTAGCAGCAGGTTTAATTTGGTCTATTATTATAAATAAAACTGATGTTGCAATATTTTTTCTAACTTGTGTTTTTATAGCTGGTATTTATGGCGCATATTCTACAAAGAAAAAAAGCATTTTATATATACAAACAATACCCGCAACAATAGGAATACTATTTATTCTATTAAACTAAAAATAATTAGAGGTTTAAAATTGAAACCTTTATTTTTGTAATTAATTTCTAACAAAAAATAAGATGGAAAAATACATTGAATCAGCAAAAGAAATATTATTTTTTTATGCTCCAAAAGTAATTGCGGCTTTATTAATTCTAATCGTAGGTTTATATATGATTAAAATTATTATAAAATCAGCAAAAAAAATAATGGCTAAAGGAGGTATAGACATTACTCTTCAAAAATTTTTAGGAAACCTTGGAGGATGGGTTTTAAAAATATTATTATTTATTGTAGTAATTTCTATGCTAGGTGTAGAAACAACTTCTTTTGCAGCAATACTTGCCGCTGCAGGTTTAGCAGTTGGCTTAGCTTTGCAAGGCTCGTTAGCTAACTTTGCTGGTGGAGTTTTAATAATGATTTTTAAGCCTTTTAAAATTGGCGATTTAATTGAAGCTCAAGGTCAAATTGGAGTTGTAAAAGAAATCGAAATTTTTACTACTAAATTAATTGGTTTATCAAATAAAGAAATAATTATTCCTAATGGAGAAATGTCTAACGGAACAATTTTAAATTATTCTACAGAAGGTACAAGACGTGTAGATTTAGTAATTGGCGTTTCTTATGATGCTGATATCAAAAAAACTAAAGAAGTTTTAATGGATGTTTTAACTTCACATCCAAAAGTATTAAAAGATCCGGCTCCAGGAGTTACTGTGCTTGAATTGGCAGATAGTTCTGTAAATTTTGCCGTAAGACCTTGGTGTAATACTGCTGATTATTGGAATGTGTATTTTGAAGTTACAGAAAATGTTAAAATAGCATTAGATAAAGCAGAAATTGAAATACCTTATCCTCATAGAGTAAACGTTAATAAATAGGTTTCTTTTTCTTTTCAGGAATAACAACAAAATCTTTTAAATAAAAAGGTTCAAAATAAGCGACATTTTCTATGTCGCTTTTTTTGTATTTATCATAAGATAATTGTGCCATTTCTTTTGCTGATGGAAATTTAGCATCTACAAAAACAGCATTTTTGTGAGTAATAATACCTTTACATTTCTGAGCGCCATCTCCCAAAAAATAAACTTTTTTACTTTTTAAATATTCAGAAAAAGAATTTTCATCTATAATTTCTGCTTTTATTTCCCTAACTTTCTCATGTTTTTCATTAAAAACAGCCGCATAAACTTCCATTCTTCGTGCATCTAACATAGGTACTAAAAAACCTGTATCAATAGAAATAGAATAAGACAAAGAAGTTAACGTATCAATAGAAATTAAAGGTTTATCAAACGCAAAACAAAGTCCTTTTGCTGCAGAAACACCAATTCTTAAGCCTGTATAAGAACCAGGTCCTTTACTTATAGCTACAGCGTCTATTTTATCCGAAGAAATATTAGCTTCTTTTAAAACATCAACAATAAAAGGATGTAGTACTTCGGCGTGAGAATAATTTCCATTATTTAATTCTTTAATTGCTAAAATAGTTCCATTATTAGCAATACTTACAGAACAATTTTTAGTGGTTGTTTCTATGTTTAAAATGATACTCAAAATATAAAACTTTTTGCAAATATAAATTAAAAAGAAAACCTCACAGAATTAATATTACTGTGAGGCTATATATAATATGTTTTATTAATATTTATTCTAAAACTAAATCGCCAGCGTAAAATTGTAATACTTTAGTTTTAAAAACATAATCGTACTTAGAGCTAATTAAAGTAGCTTGTGCATTTACCAAACGAGTTCTTACTTGATCAAAATCAAACTGTGTCATTGCACCAAAATTATAACGTTCTTGTCCGTTTTTAAAAGCTTCTTTTTGAGCTGCTAAAGATATTTTAGCAACTTCATAAGATTTTAATGCAGATTTAACATCTAAAAAAGCTTGCTCTATAGTTTGTTTTAAACTTAATTTTTCGCTTTCTAATTGAGTTTCAGAAATTTCTTTATTAATATAAGATTTAGCTACACTATTTTTAGTTTGAAATCTATTAAAAATAGGAATACTTAAAGAAAGGCTTAAACCATGTTGTAACCTATCTTCTACTTGACCAAAGAAAGATGAATTTGTTTGATTTGGTAATAAATTATTAAACTGATGATAGAAAGAAGTACCAGAACTTAAAGAATAAGATAAAGTTGGTAAAAAAGCGCCTTTAGAAATTTCGATATTTAAATCTGCGTTTTCAATTGCTAATTGTGCTCTTTTAATCTCTGGCATTTCTACTAAAGATTTTTGATAAACTAAATTAGAATTGTTATACAATAACATAGCAGATGGCGATCCAACATTAATAGAAGCAACATCAAAACCAGCAACAGGAACTTGTATTAATTGGGCTAAATTTAAGAGTGCTAAATCTAAAGAGTTTTCTTGAGTAATTACACTTTGTTGATCTGAAGCAGCTGTAGATTGTGCATTTAACAAATCTCCTTTAGGTATTACACCTGCTTTAAACCTACTTTCTGCAGCCTCAATTTGTTTTTTACTAATTTCGTATTGAACATTAGCTGCATTTAAATTTTCTTTTGCAAAAAGGATATTTAAGTATCCGTTTACAACCAATAATGAAATATCATTTTCTATATTTTTTAAATTTAAAATACTTGTTTCTACACCTAATTGTGCTTGCTTATAAGTATTTGTGTTTCGAAAACCATTAAAAATAATACCACTTGCAGATAATCCTACATTAGAGGAAAAGTTATTTGTGTTTTTCAAAATACCATTTTCATCAGAAGATAAACCAGAATTAAATCCGCCACTAGTAGAAGCCGATAAATTTGGTAAAAAATTTCCTTTCGAAATTTCAACATCTTTTTTAGCTAATTCTAAACTTAATTTGTTCTGTTGAATGCTAATGTTCTTTGCTAAAGCTTCATCAACACATTCTTTTAAGCTCCATTGTTTCTGAGAAAAAATACTTAGTGATGTTAAAAAAGCAATTAATACGATAAATTTAATTTTCAAAACGTCTTTTGTTTTTTGATTGGTTATACTTTAAAATACTTCAAAAGCAAAACAATTTCTTTTGATAGTATTTATAAGACGACTAAAAGTAAAATATGTTACAACAAATTAGTCTTATTGAAATGTTAATTTTTACTTCTCTTTTTATATCTGTAAATTGTGTAAAATAAAACACCTATTAATAAGTAAGGAAAAACCATTAAATAAGTAATACCATTATTTACACCTTCGGCCATAGAATCGTTTCCGTTTTCTACAACAGCTTTACACATTGCACATTGAGAATAAGATACTTTTACTGTAAAAAACATCAATAAAAAATAACTAACTATTATTTTTTTAAGCATAATAAGGACTAATCATTAAATAAACTATAACACCTGTAACTGCAACATATAACCATATAGGAAAAGTGATTTTAGCAATTTTTTTATGCTGTGCAAAGTTACCTAACTTGGCTCTCATAAAGGTTAACAACACAAAAGGAATTACAATTATAGATAACACAATATGCGTAAATAAAATGAAGAAATACACATATTTAATTGCTCCTTCTCCACCAAATTTTGTAGAATCAGAAGTCATGTGATATGCAATATACATCAATAAAAAAGCTAAAGAACAAATAATAGCAAAGGTATTTAATTGTTCGTGTAATTTTTTATTCCCTTTTTTAATAGCGATTACGGCTGCAATTAAAATTACAGCAGTTACCCCGTTTATAGAAGCATAAATTGGCGGTAAGAAGGTAAGTGGTTCTACATTAAAACCTAAATCTCTTAAATTAACACCAAACAAAGCTGCTACTGCAATTGGAATTATAATTGATAAAGCTGTAATTATCTTTCTATACTTTTTTTCTAGTGCTAGATTATTATTCATTTAACAACAATTTAATATCTTCTTTTAATTCTACTATTTGATCTGGAAAACTTTGCTCTTGTAAAGCTCTATAATACATAATTGGGTTACCAAATTCATCTTTTCGAGAACGAATATAACCTTCTTTATCTACCAACGCAAATAAACCAGAATGCTCAAAACCAGCATGATCTTCATCTCCTTTTCCTGCGTATAATTTAAAACCTTGGTTTGATAAAGTATACACTATCTCTTCTGACTTACCTGTTAACAAGTTCCAATTTTTATGTGTGATACCAGTTTTCTTGGCATATTCTTTTAAAATTTCTGGAGTATCAATTTCTGGAGTTATTGAGATTGAAGCAATTCCGAATTCTGGATTTCCAAAAAACTCATCTTGAATAGTTAACATTTTCTGATTCATTATTGGGCAAATTGACGGACAAGTTGAAAAGAAAAACTCTACAACGTACACTTTACCTTTATAAGATTCGTTTGTTATTATTTTACCTTCTTGGTTTATAAATTCAAAGTCTGGCACTTTATTAAATTTATGTAAACCTACTTCTTTAAAATGGTCTACAACTTTAGGAACCGTATAAATACCGAATAGTAAAATAATAAAGGTAACACCTACATAAGAATATTTTTTTTTCATAATCCTACTTCTTTTCTATCTGCTTTATTCTTGTTTTTATCTTTAAAAGCT
Organism: Polaribacter sp. KT25b; assembly: GCF_900105145.1. Classification (NCBI taxonomy): domain Bacteria; kingdom Pseudomonadati; phylum Bacteroidota; class Flavobacteriia; order Flavobacteriales; family Flavobacteriaceae; genus Polaribacter; species Polaribacter sp. KT25b. The sequence goes on from NZ_LT629752.1 coordinate 3,093,362, forward strand.
GCGTAATACTCGTAATAAAGTACTTTTACATCATCTTTTAATTTTCCGTTTAACACAGAAACAGAGTTCATATTGTAACCATAAAGCTTACTATTTTTACTATCTGCATCCTTTAACCTTCCTCTTAAATTAACATCTTTATCAATTAAAAATGCATTAGCAGAGGCTAAGTCAACAAGAGGTTCATCAAAAGAAAAACTTGCATAAAAAACTTCTATTTCATCTTTAGAACTTGCAACAAACTTCCATTTTTGCATGTCTGTAAAAGCACCTATTTCTTGTTTAAGCCTCTGTATTTCTACTTCTTTACCTTCTGGATAAATAGCTACAATTTGAAACTGTTTATAATCTATAAACTTTTTGTATACCTTTTCATTTAGATTAAAAAGACGAGATTTATTTGTGTTTACATCATTACCTAAGAAACAAACAATTGATACATTATCTTTAAATTGTAAGTGTTTTGTAGTATTTATTTGGGAAACATCAATAATGTTTTTTGTTATTATTGGTAATTTTATAAAATTATTTTTACCAGTAGAAAGAATTAAAAAACAAATTAATGGAAAAATAAAAAGTAAAAATAGAACTACTTTTTTCTTTGTTAAGAATTTCATTATATCTTATTTTAAAACAATTTAATGCTTTTATTAAATAAACTTTTACTTCCTAAAAAGCAGTTACAAAAATACTATTTTTTTTGCTGCGAATTCATAACATTTATTATATAAAAAAAGGTGGTAAAAACCACCTCTTTATTTTTTAGATTACCATTTTACAAGTGGTGCTAATGTGCTGTGTAAATAACCACCTTCTATTAAAAGTAATGTTACTATATAACAGATTAAAAAAACTGCTGTCCAAACTACAGAACGTCTAAACCATTTTTTTTCTCCTTCCATATGCATGAAAGTCCAAGTAATATAATATGCTTTAAATAATGTAAGTATAATAAAGATCCAATTTAATGGGCTTGTACCTAAAATACTAGTTAAGTGTAAAGATTCTGGTTTTACTATCCCTAAAAAAACTTCAATAATTGTAACCACAGATAGTAAACCAAATACCATCCAGATTCTTTTTACATTAGATTCGTGTGCGTGTGCCATCTTTTGTTTTTATTTTATAATTAAACTAAGTAGAAGAAAGTAAATACAAATACCCAAACTAAATCTACAAAGTGCCAATATAACCCTACTTTTTCTACCATTTCATAATGTCCTCTTTTTTCGTAAGTACCTAAGACAACATTAAAGAAAATAATAATGTTAAGGATGATTCCAGATAAAACGTGAAATCCATGAAAACCTGTTATAAAGAAAAAGAAATCTGCAAAGATTGTATTTCCATATTCGTTTGCTTTTAAATTAGCACCTTCAATAACCATTTTACCTTTTGCTAATTCTGTTAAACCTTTTTCTCTAGATAAAATAACTTTCTGTTTTGTATCTAAATCCATTTTTTCAATTCTAATTTGAACTGAAGGATCTGCATTATAAGAAGCTGTAATTTGTGCTAGAGAATATTGCGGAACAGCATCTCCGCTCTCAAACCATAAACCATTTTGTTTTACACTAGAAACTCTTTCATCCATTCTTTCACCAACAACAAAATCTGATAATGCTATTTGATGACCATCTTTAACAAATTGTAAAACTTTACCATTTGTAGTTTTAACAGCACCATAAGATCCATTAATAAAAGTATTCCACTCCCAAGCTTGAGAACCTACAAACACTAAACCACCAATAATTGTAGCAAACATATACCATGCTACTTTACTTTTTTGCATTTTATGCCCAGCATCAACAGCTAGCACCATTGTTACTGAAGAAAAAATAAGTATAAATGTCATAAATGCCACATAATACATTGGGTAATTACCATGTATAAAAGGTATGTGTGTAAATACTTCATCTGCAATTGGCCACGAATCGATAAATTTAAAACGTGTTAAACCGTAAGCCGCTAAAAACCCTGAAAAGGTTAATGCATCAGAAACGATAAAAAACCACATCATCATTTTACCATAACTTGCACCAAATGGTTTTACGTTACCTCCACTCCAAGTCTCCTTACTATCCGAAGGTATAGCAATATTTGCTTCCATATAATAATTTATATTAATTGTTCTTAGTTAGTTTGCCAAAAATAGCTATTTTTAATCACCTAATAAAATAGAAAAAGAAAAATAGATAAATCCATAATAAATCTACAAAATGCCAGAAGATTGCACCTAGTTCAAAACCAAGCATATCATCCGATTTGTATTTGTATTTAAAATGATTATAAATAACGACCAAAAGCACTATTACACCTGCAAATAAGTGTAAAACATGCATAAAAGTAATACCAATTATAAAAGATGTTGACACAGTACTTTCTGGGCCGGTAAAAAATAAACCTACACTTTTAAGCTGATTAAAACCAACATATTGTTGCCAGATAAAACCAATTCCTAAAATTAATGTTACAAGTATCATAATTAATGATAATTGTCTTTTATCTTGTTTTAAAAATCTTTGTGATAAAAATAATGTAATACTACTTAAAACAATTAGAAGTGTACTAATATAAAACGCTTCTGGCAAATCGAAAGAAACCCAATCATCACGTTTCATACTTATTACGTATGCACTTGTTAATCCTGCAAAAAACATAACCATACTTATCATAGAAATCCACAACATTGGTTTTGCAGACTTTTTTTTAGCTACAGTATATTCTTGCTTTAAAGCTTGTTCTCCTATCATCTTTTAATGTAAAAATTTATCAACTACATAAATAATTTGCACAGCGGTAATATACAAAACACTAGACAACATTAACTTTCTTGCGTCTGCATTTTTTTCTGATTTATGCAACTGTAGTGCATAATATAACATTACAATTCCTAATAAAGCAACAATAATTGCTGTTATTGGATAAATATAAAACTTTCCTGATAATTTTAAAACTGGTGCTATTGAAACTAAAATCATTATACAAGTGTAAAAAATGATCTGTTTTACAGCTCCTTTATCTTTGGTATTCATTGGTAACATATTAAAGCCAGCCTTTTTATACTCTTCAAATTGTAACCAACCAATTGCCCAAAAATGTGGAAATTGCCAGAAAAACTGAATCATAAATAACATACCTGCTTCTATACCAAAATGATCTGTAGCAGCAACCCAACCCAACATAAAAGGAATTGCGCCAGGAATTGCACCAACAAAAACAGATAAAGGCGTTACCGATTTTAAAGGCGTATAAACACTAGTATAAATAAAAATTGAAACCGCGCCAAATAAAGCTGTTTTTGGGTTGATACTATATAAAATCGAAATTCCTAAAATAGTAAATAAAACAGCAATTGTCAAAGCCACATTTACAGTCATTCTATTTGTTGGCAAAGGTCTGTTTTGAGTACGCAACATAATTGCATCTGTTTCTTTTTCTATAATTTGATTAAATGCATTTGATGCACCAACCATAAAGAAACCTCCTAAAGCTAATAATAAAAGTGTTGCGTAATTAATAATATCTACCGCTAATAAATATCCAGCAACAGAAGAAAAAACCACACTTAAAGAAAGCCCAACTTTTGTAAGCTGTTTTAAGTCTGTAAAAAGTGTGTTCATTGATATTTTTGTCTCTGAAATTACTATTGAATTCATTATAAATACTACAAATCGGTTGCAAATATATTTTATAAATATCAATTTACAATATATTTTGTAAGGTTTTGTTTATTTCAAAAAAAACCCACTCAATAAATTGAGTGGGAAAATTGCTATGAAAAAGAAAAAGTGTGGCTTAATTAAAAACCACATGCAAATATACAGATTATTTATTTAAAAAAACAAAATTAAATTATGCTTTTTTTATGAATTCTACATTTACATCCTTTTTTTTATTCTAAAAATACGTTAACCTCAATAAATAAGGTTATTTAAAGACAAAAAACTATTTGTTAGTTTTAAAATTCGGTAGTGTTTTGTTAATCGGAATTAATAAATTTTCTTTATAACTAAAATAATAAATGCTATCAAAAACAACATCCTTAACAGATTTATCATTTTTTTCTAAAAAAAGTGAATCGTTTTTAAAATAATAAGTACCTTTTTTATAACAAACTTCATTTTCATCAACTTGCTGAAACTCAAAAGTTTTATCAGTAAATAAAAGAATTTTTGAGGTAGCTTCTTCACCTACTTCATTTTTGTATGATTTTGTTATATTCTTTAAAAAATGTTTTCCTTGATATTTAACACCAATAAATAAGGATACAGAAAAAATTAAAACAATTAATAAAGGTAAAAAATTGAATCGTAACTTTCGGATAGAAAGATTATACAAATCATAAAAAGTTATCACTAAAAAAGAGATGAAGAACATAATTGTTAGCCCCCCTATTATTAATAAATCTGCAATACCAAAACAATAATCATCAAAATGAATAAAATTTAAAAAGGGTAAAATTGCAAAAAATATAAGTGTAAAATGTATTTTTTTAAATTTCATTAAATTTCTTCTTCTTTTTTTCTTTTGATTAATAAATCTGCAATTGTTGGTTTTTTTGGGCAACTTTTTATCTGCTCAAATTCATCACCAGCTTTTACAAATCCCGTTTGCAACACTTTAAAATACACTCCGCAAAAAGTAGTATTCCAAAATTGTTTTACAATTTTCATGTTATTAAAACGAATTCCTAATTTATAACAAGGACTTCTTTGTAATGTTGCTTCTAAAATAGTTTCTCCAACTTTAAAAGTATCGCCAACATGAATTTTAGTTTCGTCAAGATCATCAATTGTTAAATTTTCTCCAAACATCCCTAAACTCCACACTAACTTCGGATACAAAGGTTTCCAATACTCATAATGTTTTAGAGAATATCCATAAATAGCTTGATCAATTCCGCCATGATTTTCTCGATCACAAATTGCATCTCCTTTTACCTCTTCTATATCTAAAAAAACAGGTTTATCAACAGGAAATTTAAAAATACCTGTAGTTACTCTTAACTTTTTATAAATAACTTCCTTTCGTTCGCCAATATTTGTGGAAACAATTTTCATTTATATTTTCTTTTAAATACTGAATCAGGTTTACTTCTTAGAAAATTTAGTCAATGCTTTTTTTGTAATTTCTGATAAAACTAATTCACCAGAAATTGCAGCTCTTTCTACTAATAATTCATCCCAATTTTGAGTATTTTCCCATAAAACTTTTTTCATTTCTGATAAAGCATCTGGATTATAAGAAGCTAATTTTGATGCTAAAAGTTCTACTTCTTCATCTAACTCTTTAATGGTTTCAAAAACTTTAGCATACAAACCTTTGTCTTTTGCCCAATACGAATTTTTCCAATTTGTGGCATCTAACGTTAATTCTGATAAACCTGCAACGCCAACTTTACGTTTTACAGCAGGTGCAATTACAAAAGGACCAATACCAATTGTAAATTCTGATAATTTTATAGATGCATTTTCTGTTGCCAAAACATAATCGCAAGCAGCCACTAAACCAACTCCTCCTCCAACTGCTTTTCCTTGAACTCGCCCAACAATCAACTTACCACAAGTTCTCATGGCATTTATCACATTTGCAAAACCTGCAAAAAATTGTTTCCCTTCTTTTAAACTAGAAATAGCAACTAATTCATCAAAAGAAGCACCAGCACAAAATGCTTTTTCTCCTTCAGATTTTAAAACAATTACAGAAATTGCATCATTTTTAGCAATTGAATTTAGTTCTTTTGTGAGCCTTTCTAACAATTCACTCGGAAAAGAATTACTTGCTGGATGACCAAATTCTATAATTGCAATATTTTTTTGAATACTTGTATATAAACTTCCGTTTTGTCTTGTCGTTTTCATTGCATTATAAGTTTACTCAAAAGTAGGTTTTTATATCAAGAATATCAATCTAAATTGATGAAGATATTAGTATAAAAAAAGCCATTACTTATAATGTAATGACTTTTAAAATTTTATAACTTTTGATTTCTTATTTATATTTTAACTTCATAAAAATTAAATATAAAGCTAAAATTGCTGTAATAGAATTTGCTAAAATTACTGATAAACTGTTTATATAAAAACCATAAATTGACCACAAAACCACCCCAATAAAAAAGACAATATATATGGTTAAAGAAAGTCCAGAGGTATTTTTGGTCTTGTGTGTTTTAAAAACTTGCGGCAAAAATGATGCTGTTGTAAGTACAGCAGCAACTAAACCAATAATTTCATGAAGATTAATCACTCTTTTACCTTTTTTGAATGAAATCTTTTGTGATTATTGTATGTACAAAAATCACAAAACATTTATAAAAATGAAAAGACTTAATATTTAGCCTACAATATTTACAATTTTACCTGGAACAATAATTACTTTTTTAGGAGTTCTACCATCTAATTGAGCAATTGTTTTTTCATGTGCCATTACAGTTTTTTCTATTTCATCTTTAGACATATCTAAAGGAAGTTCTAGCGTAAAACGCATTTTTCCGTTAAAAGAAATAGGATAATTTTTAGCACTTTCAACTAAATGTTTTGGCTCAAATACTGGGAAATCTGCAGTAGAAATTGACTCATCTTTTCCTAATAAACTCCATAATTCTTCTGCAATATGAGGTGCATAAGGAGAAACTAAAACTGTTAAAGGTTCTAAAATTGTACGTTTATTACATTTTAAAGCAGTTAACTCATTTACAGCAATCATAAATGTAGAAACAGATGTATTAAAAGAGAAATTCTCTATATCATCTTCTACTTTTTTAATTGTTTTGTGTAATGTTTTTAACTCCGCTTTTGTTGGTTCTGCATCAGAAACTTCTAATATTTCACCATTAAAATATAGTTTCCATAATTTCTTTAAGAATGAAGAAACTCCAGAAATACCTGAAGTTTTCCAAGGTTTTGCTTGTTCTAAAGGTCCTAAAAACATTTCGAATAAACGTAAACTATCTGCTCCATATTGTTCACAAATAGCATCTGGATTTACAACATTGTATTTAGACTTAGACATTTTTTCAACCTCACGTCCAACTTTATAAACTCCTTCTTCTAAAACAAATTCAGCATTTTTGTAATCTGCATTTAAAGGATGATTTTTAAATCCATCAACATCTAATTCATCAGAAGCGTTTACTAAAGAAACATCAGAATGAATCGCTGTTTTAGTAATCATTACCAAATCTGCAAAATTAGGATCTAAAAACTTATTATCTAGTAAGTAATTTTTTACAACAGTTTCAAACTCATCATCAGAATTAAATAAATTTTTAGAAACAATTACTGTAGGTATCTTTTCTAAAACATCATCCAAAGATTTTTCATCTGCACAACCACAACCATTTTTAACAAAAGCAGTTGATCTGTATACAAAAGCAGAAGTTCCTAAAATCATTCCTTGATTAATCAGTTTTTTTGCAAACTCATCTACAGGAACAATTCCTTTATCGAACAAGAACTTTTGCCAAAAACGAGCATATAATAAATGTCCTGTTGCGTGTTCAGATCCACCAATATATAAATCTACTTCTTTCCAATATTCTAAAGATTCTTTACTTGCAAATTCAGTAGAATTTGTAGCATCCATATATCTATTAAAATACCAAGAACTTCCTGCCCACCCAGGCATTGTGTTTAATTCTAAAGGATAAACCGTTTTGTTTTTTAACTTTTCGTTAGAAACAACTTTCTTTCCACGAGAATCCCAAGCCCATTCTGTTGCATTTCCTAAAGGTGGTTTTCCATCTTCAGTTGGTAAATATTTTTCTACTTCTGGCAACACAATTGGTAAATGTTTCTCATCAATCATTTGAGGCATTCCGTCTTTATAATAAACTGGAAATGGTTCTCCCCAATAACGTTGTCTGCTAAAAACTGCATCACGTAATCTATAGTTTATTTTACCATAACCAAAACCACGTTTTTCCATTTCATAAATGGCTAATTTTAATGCTTTCTTATATTTTAATCCTGATAAAAAATCTGAATTTGTAATTACAGTTCCGTCTTTATCTGCATGAGCAGCTTCAGAAATATCTACACCTTCAAAAATATTAGGAATTGGAATGTTAAAGTGTTTTGCAAAATCATAATCACGTTGATCTCCACAAGGAACTGCCATAACTGCTCCTGTACCATAACTTGCTAAAACGTAATCTCCAATCCAAATTTGAACTTTTTCACCAGAAAAAGGATGAATTGCATAAGCACCTGTAAAAGCACCAGAAATGGTTTTTACATCTGCCATTCTATCTCTTTCAGAACGTTTTGCTGTAGCTGTAACGTAAGCCTCAACTTCTGCTTTTTGAGCATCTGTTGTTATCTTAGAAACCAATTCGTGCTCTGGAGCTAAAGTCATAAAACTTACTCCGTAAATTGTATCTGGTCTTGTTGTAAAAACATCAATTTTATATTGATTTTCAACTTTTACTTCAGTCTCTTTTTCTGCTGATTTATCAATTACTTTTGGAAATTGAATCGCAAAATTAATTTCTGAAACTACTTTTACAACATTTTGTAAAACTTCTTCATTAGTAAAACGAATTACATTAAATCCTTCTTTATGAAAAAATGCGGTTCTTTCTTCCTCATCTTCTTTACCAACGAATTCAACAATTAAATTCTTAGCAACACACACATAATCTACCATAAAAGTACCAATAGTGTACTTTTTTCTAAATTTTGATGCTCCTTTTTTATTCTTTAATTCATCCCAAAGTGTTGTTTCTGCTTTCGATAAATTTTGACGTAATTCTTTTAATGCTTCTAATTCTTTATAAGATAACTTTACTTCAGAATTTGATTTTGTAGTATTTTCTTCTACTTTAAAAGTTACCATTGCTCCTTGAGAACGCCCAATCCAATTGGTTTGAGAATCTTTTAAAGGTTGTGGCCAATCAATTTTTTCTAATCCATCTAACAAACGTTGTGCGTATGCAGAAATACGCATAGACCATTGTTTCATCTTTTTACGAACAACAGGATGACTTCCACGTTCTGAAACTCCGTTTACAATTTCATCATTTGCTAAAACGGTACCTAAAGCAGGACACCAGTTTACTTCTGTATCTGATAAAAATGTTAAACGATATTGTAATAATATTTCTTCTTGTTCTGCTTTAGAAAATGCTTTCCATTCATCTGCAGAAAAAATAGTAATTTCTTCATCTGAAACTGCATTTACTGTTGCATTTCCTTCTTTTTTAAAGGTTTTTTCTAACTCAGAAATATCTTCTGCTTTGTCTGAATCTTTATTATACCATGAATTAAATAGTTGGATAAAAATCCACTGAGTCCATTTATAATATTCAGGATTTGAAGTTCTTACTTCTCTGCTCCAATCAAAAGAAAAACCAATATTATCTAATTGTCTTCTATACGTTGCAACGTTTTCTTCTGTGGTTTTTGCTGGATGCTGACCAGTTTGTATTGCATATTGTTCTGCCGGCAATCCAAAAGAATCATATCCTTGCGGATGCAATACGTTAAACCCTTTATGACGTTTGTAACGTGCATAAATATCACTTGCAATATAACCTAAAGGATGCCCAACATGTAAACCTGCTCCAGAAGGATAAGGAAACATATCTAACACATAATATTTAGGCTTCTCCGATTCATTACTGGCTTTAAAAGTTTGGTTTTCTGCCCAAAATTTTTGCCATTTCTTTTCTATATCTTGATGATTATATTGCATTTGATTATTTTATTAAAGTGTGCAAATTTACATTTATTCTTTAGAAGATTAAAGTAAAAATGAACTTGCTTAAATTGATACTATTACGCGTTCTAAAATCAACAAAAACAAACATAAAATCAGGCTTCTATAAAACAAAAAAACCTCTTCATCTAAAAAAATGAAGAGGCTTTTATATTATACTTTTTTATTTAAAACTGATATCCTAAAGTCATTTGAAAAACACCATTTTTAATATCCGGATTTTCGGTAATTGCAATTAATCCTAAATTATATCTTGTTTGAAAAAAGATACCACTTTGAAACTGGTAACCTAAACCTAAATTTGCGGCAAGGTCAAAGTTTTCTGAATTTGTATTTTCTTTTGACCCTCCATTATTTTGATCTATTGGTACCAATTGATCTTTTACTAAAAAAGCAAATTGCGGGCCGGCTTCTACAGTAAATCCGTTTGCAATATAATATTTTGCCATTATTGGAAGTAAAACATAGTTTAAATCGTATTTAAAATTATCTCTTTGTTGTGCACCTTGTGCCGAATACAATAATTCTGGTTGAATAGAAAATTTTTCTGACAAAGGAACTTCTGCCGTTGCTCCAAAAACAAATCCAGTTCTAGAATCAAGATTATTAGCATCGTTACCATTTACAGAAGCTACATTCATTCCTAATTTAAATCCGATTTTTACATCTTGAGCATTTATTGTACTTGCAAAAACAATTGCAAAACAAGCAATCCATAATTTTTTAATCATAATTTTTTAGTTTTTATTTACGCCAATAAAAACAAATGTTATGCCATTTTGTTACTTGATTTATTATTTTTTTAAGCATTAAAATTAACTAACTGAAAACTTGACGAATACCTCTAAATAATAACACTATGCTTTTTTTAGTTTTAATTTAACTAAAAAAAAGAGTTATATTTTTTTTGATTTCTGTATTTTTAAAGTCTTAAAAATCAACCCAAATGAAGAAAATATTATTTACTTTTTTACTTGCAGCTGCTTTTATTAGCTGTAAAAACTCATCCGAAGAAAAAACGGAAGATAAAATTCCAGAACTAAGTATCAACTATAATAAAATAAAACTAGACAATGGTTTAGAAGTTGTTTTTCATGTTGATAAATCTGACCCTGTTGTAGCTGTAGAACTAATGGTTCACGTGGGTTCTGCTAGGGAAATTGAAGGTAGAACTGGTTTTGCTCATTTATTTGAACATTTATTATTCTTAGAATCAGAAAACTTAGGAAAAGGCGGTTTAGATAAAATGAGTGCAAGAATTGGTGGTTCTGGCGCAAATGGTTCTACTTCTAGAGATAGAACAAATTACCTACAAACTGTACCAAAAGATGGTTTAGAAAAAATGATTTGGGCAGAAGCAGACAAATTAGGCTGGTTTATAAACACTGTTACAGATCCTGTTTTAGCTAAAGAAAAACAAGTTGTTAAAAATGAGAAAAGACAGAGTATAGATAACAGACCTTATGGACATAATCAATATGTAATTGGTAAAAATTTGTATCCAAAAGATCATCCATACAACTGGCAAGTAATTGGTTCTTTAGAAGATTTACAAAACGCTACTTTAGAAGATGTAAAAACTTTTTTCAAAAAATGGTACGTTCCTAATAATGCAACTTTAGTGTTATCTGGAGATATTGATGTTGATCAAGCTACAAAATGGGTTCATAAATATTTTGATGAAATTCCTAAAGGAACAGATGAAATTCCGGCACTTGTAAAAAGACCTGGAAAAGTTGACAAAATTAAGTCTTTATATTATGAAGATAATTTTGCTAGAGTTCCGCAATTAACAATGGTTTGGCCAAGTGTAGCACAATATGATGCAGATTCTTACGCCTTAGATGTTTTAACACAATATTTAACTGATGGAAAATCAGCTCCTTTAAATCAGGTTTTGGTAGATGATTTAAAATTAACATCAAACACAACAATGTATAATTATGCATCAGAAATTGCAGGAGAAACGCAATTAATAGTGAGAGCTTTTGATGGTATACATTTAGATGATGTAAAAGCTGGAATTGAAAAAGGGTTTACAAAATTTGAAGCAGAAGGAATCTCAGAAAAAGATTTAAACAGAATTAAAGCAGGTCAAGAAACAAGATTTTATTCAAGTTTATCTAGTGTTTTAGGAAAAGGAACTAGCTTAGCTTCTTACAACACATATACAGGAAATCCTGGTTTTGTAACAGAAGATTTAAAAAACACAATTGCAGTAACAACAGATGATGTAATGCGTGTTTATAACAAATACATTAAAAACAAAAACTATGTTGCTACTAGTTTTGTTCCTAAAAACGCTGCAAAACTAGCTTTAAAAGGCGCCGTTTTAGCTGATATTGTTGAAGAACAAATTGTTACTGGCGCAGAAGAAAAATTCGACCCAAAAATTGCTGCAACTTACGAGAAAACTCCTTCTTCTTTTGATAGAAGCATAGAACCTCCTTATGGAGAAACGCCTTCTTTAGCGGTTCCAGAAGTATATGAAAGTAGTTTAGAAAATGGTTTAAAAATATTTGGAATTGAAAGCAACGAAGTACCACTTGTTCGTTTTAATATTACTATTGATGGCGGACAATTATTAGAATCTTTCGATAAATTAGGAGTTGCAAATTTAACTGCAGACTTATTAAATAAAGGAACTAAAACCAAAACGGTTAAAGAACTAGAAGAAGCTATTCAAGAATTAGGTGCTTCTATTTATGTGTATTCTAATACAGAAAATATTACTTTAAGCGGAACTACTTTAGCTAAAAACTACAACAAAACATTAGCTTTAGCACAAGAGATGCTTTTAGAACCTCGTTTTGATGAAACAGAATTCGATTTATTAAAAAAAGCAACAATTGCAAATTTACGTCAAGATGAAGCAGACCCTAATGCTGTTGCAAGAAATACTTATAACGAATTAATTTACGGAAAAGACAATATTCGTTCTAAAAACACTTTAGGAAGTGTAGCATCCGTAGAAAAAATAACTATTGATGATCTTAAAATATTTTACAAAAACTATATTTCGCCTTCAGTTGCAAAAATATTAGTGGTTGGTGATATTTCTAAAGAAAAAGTAGTTGCTTCATTAACTAGCTTAAACAAAAATTGGATTGCTAAAGAAGTTACAATTCCTGAATATAAAACTCCAGAAGCACCTACAAAACCTACAGTTTATTTTTATGATATTCCAAATGCAAAACAATCTGTTTTACAATTTGGTGCGCCTGCTTTAGCTGCAACTGATAAAGATTTTTATGCTGCTTCTGTTATGAATTATATTTTAGGTGGTGGTGGTTTTGCATCGCGTTTAACACAAGAATTACGTGAAGGAAAAGGTTATACGTACGGAATTCGTTCTGGATTTTCTGGAACAAAAGCAAAAGGTGCTTTTACCATTTCTAGTGGCGTAAGAAGTAATGTTACTTTAGAATCTGCACAATTGGTTAAGAAAATTTTAGAAGATTACCCAATTACATTTTCTGATAAAGATTTAGAAACCACAAAAAGTTTCTTAATAAAAAGTAACGCTAGAGCTTTTGAAACTGATAGAGCTAAATTAAATATGTTAGCCAACATAAGTAATTATGATTTAAAACCAGACTATGTTAAAGACAGAGAAAACACTGTTAATAATATGACTAAAGAACAAATTACAACGTTAGCTAATAAATATGTAAATCCTAATAAAATGATTTGGTTAGTTGTTGGTGATGCAGAAACGCAATTACAAAGAATGAAAGAATTAGGTTATGGAGAACCCGTTTTATTAAACGAAAGACAAAAGCAAATAAAAAACTAACGTTAAAAGAGATAGCAGAAAAAAATATTAAAAGTTTTTTACAAATGATAAAAAGCTTAAAAATAAAGTTTTCACTACAAAAACTCCAATCATTAACAATTGGAGTTTTTGTAGTAATAATTCATTCTCTAACTAACAAATTAATTTACACAACTTCTTAACCTTACTTTTAATGAAATTTACAGGGAAACGTTATTTAGATTACTCCTCTTTTATAAAATTGAACTTTGGAGAAAGAGTTCAAAAAATATCTTTAGATATTGGTTTTTCTTGTCCAAATAGAGACGGGTCTAAAGGTTTTGGCGGCTGTACGTATTGTAACAATAATACTTTTAATCCAGATTACTGTGAACCTCAAAAAGGAATTAAACAACAATTAGAAGAAGGAATTTCTAGGTTTTCTACAAAATATAAATCTCAAAAATATTTAGCTTATTTTCAAGCCTACACAAATACATATTCAGATTTTGAATCTTTAAAAAGAATGTACGATGAAGCTTTAAGCGTTCCTAATGTTATTGGTTTAGTAATTGGCACAAGACCAGATTGTATTTCTGATGAAATAATCGATTATTTAGAATTATTATCAAAAAAACACTTTATTTCTTTAGAGTTTGGGGTAGAAAGCACCTTAAACAAAACCTTAGAAAAAGTAAACAGATGTCACTCTTATGATGAAACCATTGCAACTTATGAAAAATGTAAAAACAGAGGCTTTCATTTAGGTGCACATTTAATTATTGGTTTACCTGGAGAAACAAAAAAGGATTTATTAAACCATGCAATTGAGGTTTCTAAATTACCAATTGACACTTTAAAATTACACCATTTGCAAATTGTAAAACAATCTATAATGGCATCACAATACAAAAAAAATCCAGAAAATTTTGATCTTTTTACTTCAGAAAGTTATATCAAATTTATTTCTGAATTTGTAACATTAGTAAGACCAAATTTAGTGATTGAACGCTTTATAAGTCAAGCGCCTTTTGATTTATTAATTGCTCCTAATTGGAACGGACTTAAAAACTTTGAGATTGTTTCTAAAATTGATAAACAAATGGAACTAGAAAATACTTGGCAAGGAAAAAACTACATCAACAATGAAATTTAGAAAAGCAACAGAAAAAGATATTTATACAATCGTTGAAATGATGGCTGATGATATACTCGGCAAAAAAAGAGAAAACCTTCAAGATCCTTTGCCTACTTCATATATAAATGCTTTTAAAAAAATAGATACTGATGAAAATCAAGAACTTATTGTTCTGGAAAATGAAAACCTTGAAATTATTGGAACTTTACAATTATCATTTATTCAATATATTTCTTATTGCGGAGGAATTAGAGCACAAATAGAAAATGTTTTTATCAGAAAAGAGCAAAGAGGACTTGGAATTGGAAAAAAAATGTTTGAATGGGCAATAAATAGAGCTAAAGAAAAAAACGCTCACATGGTTCAATTAACCTCTGATAAAAAAAGACCAAGAGCAATTAAATTTTATGAAAACCTAGGTTTTAAAGCAACTCACGAAGGAATGAAATTACACTTTTAACGCTCTAAATCAATTTGTTTATTTCAACTAAAAATCAGGCATAAAAAAACGAACTCTCTCAAGTTCGTTTTTTTTATTTATAACTAATTCTATAAAATTTATTCAGGCAAAGTAGCGCCACTTGCAGCCATACGTCTATCAATTTTACGCATTAAACCTTGCAACACTTTTCCTGGGCCAACTTCGATAAATTCAGTTGCACCATCAGCAATCATTGCTTGTATTGATTGCGTCCATTTTACAGGTGCTGTTAATTGAAGCATTAAGTTTTTCTTAATTTCATCAGGGTTTGTAACAGCACTTGCAGGTACATTTTGATAAACTGGGCAAGTTGGATTACTAAAAACAGTTGCTTCAATTGCAGCAGCTAATTCTTCTCTTGCAGGTTCCATCATTGGCGAATGAAATGCACCTCCAACAGGCAACATTACCGCCATTTTTGCACCTTTTTCTTTTAAGATTTCACATGCTTTTTCTACTGCTTCAATTTCTCCAGAAATTACTAATTGACCTGGACAATTGTAATTTGCAGCAACAACAACACCATCAATTGCAGCACAAACCTCTTCAACCAAAGCATCTTCTAAACCAATAATTGCAGCCATTGTAGATTTCTGAACTTCACACGCTTTTTGCATTGCCAAAGCTCTTTGAGAAACCAATTTTAATCCGTCTTCAAAAGATAAAACTCCGTTTGCAACTAACGCCGATAATTCTCCTAAAGAATGACCTGCAACCATTTCTGGTTGAAAAGAATCTCCCAAAACCTTTGCTAAAATCACAGAATGTAAAAAAATTGCTGGCTGTGTAACTTTCGTTTCTTTTAATTGTTCAGCAGTTCCTTCAAACATAATATCTGTTATAGAAAAACCTAAAATCTTGTTTGCTTTTTCAAAGTATTCTTGCGCCAAACTAGATTTTTCGTATAAATCCAATCCCATTCCTGTAAATTGTGCTCCTTGTCCTGGAAAAATATATGCTTTCATAAAATATGTGTTTTTGTAACTATTTATTCATTTAATATTTGGCAAAAATAATCATTTTTATTTGAAGCTATTTCCTGCTTTCCACTATATCTTTTTGTAAAAAACAAAAAGGATGCCGTTTCAATCAGGGCTAAGTCTATCAATGAACAAATAGCAATTCTAAAACTGATAAAATATTTATTAACTTTGCTCAATGACAATAAAAGACAAACAATTAGCAGATAGTATTTATTTAATTCTTGCTGCATTATTTATAGCTTCTTTAGTTGCATCCAATTTAATTTTTCAAAAATTCTTTTATTGGGAACCTTTTGGTATTTATCGTTTTGAAATTTCTGTTGGAATTTTACCGTATCCAATTACATTTTTAATTACAGATATTTTATCAGAAATCTATGGAAAGAAAAAAGCGAATCAAGTTGTAATTGCAGGAATTTTTGCTTCCTTTTTTTCAATGTTTATTATTTTAATTGCAGATTTCACTCCTGCTATAACCAATTCTCCAATTAATGATAAAATTTTCCATCAAGTTTTTGGGTTATCTCCTTTAGCGGTTTTTGCTTCTATGATGGCGTATTTATTTGCACAATTTGTAGATATCAAAATATTTCACTTCTGGAAAAAACTAACCAATGGAAAACATTTATGGTTGCGAAATAATTTTTCCACATTTGCTTCTCAATTTATAGACACTTTTACAGTCGTTTTTCTATTATGCTCATTCAACGTTTTACCTTGGAATATTTTTACAAGTCTATTAATAAGTGGTTTTCTCTTTAAAATAATTATTGCAGCTTTGGATACGCCTGTTTTATATGGAGTTGTTTTTCTTTTTAGAAAAAGATTCAACTTAAAAGTTGGCGAAGAAATTTTGGAGTAATTTTTGTAATTAACTCAAACAAGCTTCGTCTATATATTTAGAAATGAAAATAAGAATGAAAAAAATAGGTTTATTATTAGTTGCCTTTTTATTGGTGTCGCAAGTAAATGCACAAACTGCTGTTTTTAATGATTTATTACGAAAACATGTTTCAAAAAACGGAATTGTAGATTACAAATCTTTCAAAAATGACGAGGCTAAATTAGACAACTACATTTCTTATTTAGAAAAAACTTCGCCAGCAGAATCTTGGTCAGAAAATAAACAAAAAGCCTTTTGGATAAACGCTTACAACGCATATACTATCAAAATAATTTTAGAAAATTATCCATTAAAATCTATCTTAGATATCAAACAAGAAGGAAAAACTGCTTGGAAAATTCCTTTTGCTAAAGTTGGTCATAAAACTTATACGTTAGATTTTATAGAACATGAAATTTTACGAAAAAACTTTTCAGACCCAAAAATTCACGTTGGCGTAAATTGTGCTTCTGGTTCTTGTCCTAAATTAGGCAACAAAGCTTTTACAGAAGAAAACGTAGAAGCAGAATTAACGCGTTTAATGAAAGATTTCATCAACGATTCTTCAAGAAATAAAATCTCTGAAAAGAAAGTTCAAATTTCTTCAATTTTCGATTGGTTTAAGGAAGATTTTACAAAAAACGGTTCTATTATCGACTTTTTTAACAAATATTCAGAAACTAAAATTAGCCCAAAAGCAAAAATTAGTTACTTAAAATACGACTGGACTTTAAACGGAAAATAGTACTTTTATTTTTCATCCAAAATAAACAAAAAAAACAAATGTCAAAATCATATTACGATGCAGCCGATTTAAGAAAATTCGGAAAAATAACAGAATGGAATGAAGAACTTGGTAACAAGTTTTTTGATTATTATGGTAAAGTTTTTGAAGAAGGTGCACTTACTGCTCGTGAAAAATCTTTAATTGCTTTGGCTGTTGCTCATACAGAACAATGCCCGTATTGTATAGATGCTTACACAAAAGACGGTTTGCAAAGAGGAATTACAAAAGAACAAATGATGGAAGCCATTCATGTTGGTGCTGCAATTAAAAGTGGTGCAACTTTAGTGCATGGAGTTCAAATGATGAATAAAGTTAATAAATTAGAAATGTAAGCAGGCTCTAATTTTGCTTTTTAGCAAAATTTTAGAGATCGCTTATCCTGAGTTTTTCACGAAGGATCTCATGAATCAAAATAACGTGAATCGCTTATCCTCAGAAAAAATTCACTTTAGAAAACAATTGTCTTCTCGAGCGCAGTCGAGAGATTATATTTAGGTCTCGACTGCGCTCGACCTGACAGAATTAATATATGGCTACAAAATCATTAAAAGCAAGAAACAACGATATTGCAAATACATCTCGACAGATGGAAATTCTTTCTGAAGGAATTTTTGCTAATGGAGAATTACCAACTTTTGCAAACAAAATAAAAGAAACAAATCAGTTTCCTTTACGCCCAAAAACATTAGAAATTTTGCAAATAAACTTAGGTTATATGTGTAACCAAGTTTGCTCTCATTGTCATGTAGACGCTGGTCCAGATCGTAAAGAAATAATGACTATTGATACCATGAATCAGTGTTTAGAAGTCATCAAAAAAACAAATGCACATACTTTAGATTTAACTGGTGGAGCGCCAGAGATGAATCCTAATTTTAGATGGTTTGTAGAAGAAGCAGCTAAAGCCGGAATTAAAGATTTTATTGTTCGCTCTAACTTAACAATTATTAGAGCTAATAAAAAATATTACGATTTACCAGAATTCTTTAAAAAACACAATGTACATATAGTTTCTTCAATGCCTCACTGGACGCGTGGAAAAACAGATAAACAAAGAGGAAGTGGAGTTTTTGATAAATCTATAAAAGCTTTACAAGAGTTAAATGCAGTAGGTTATGGTATGCCAGATTCTGATTTAAAATTAGATTTAGTGTACAATCCTTCAGGTGCATTTTTACCTGGAGATCAAATGGCTTTAGAAAACGATTTTAAAAAGGCTTTAAAAGCTGATTTTAATATTGATTTTCATAGTTTATTTGCTATTACAAACTTACCTATCAGTCGT
Organism: Polaribacter sp. KT25b; assembly: GCF_900105145.1. Taxonomy (NCBI): domain Bacteria; kingdom Pseudomonadati; phylum Bacteroidota; class Flavobacteriia; order Flavobacteriales; family Flavobacteriaceae; genus Polaribacter; species Polaribacter sp. KT25b. The sequence goes on from NZ_LT629752.1 coordinate 3,112,396, forward strand.
TTTTTAGATTATTTAATTGCATCAGAAAATTATGAAGATTATATGTTTGCTTTGGTTGATGCTTACAATCCTGCTGCTGTTGAAAATGTAATGTGTACAAATACACTATCTATCAGTTGGGATGGTTGGTTGTATGATTGCGATTTTAATCAGATGCTAAATTTAAAAGTAAACGCTAAGGTAAAGCACATTTCAGAATATAATGAAGAGTTATTGCAAAATAGAAATATCATCATTAACCAACATTGCTATGGTTGTACTGCAGGTGCAGGTAGTAGCTGTCAGGGGGTTGTAGCTTAAAATTTAAAGCAACAACCCATGCTATTTAATTATTGTATTTGCAAAAAATAAGTATAATTATTATGAATAACTTATTGTATTTGTAAAAAACGCATTTTTTCAATAATATAACGCGTATTTTAATCTATGTTTTTGTATTTTGTGCATATCTCGATTTTATCACAAAAAATTAACCAAAACAAAAAATAAATCATTTTAAATGAAGCACCTTTATCTGTGGATGTTTTTACTCTTTACAAGTATTAGCATTTCACAAACTAAAATTACGGGTACAATTACCGATAAAAAAACCAAAGAAAAACTCCCTTACGTAAGTATTACCTCGTCACCAAAAAACGGAACAGTTTCAGATATTAACGGATTCTACTCCATAACTGTTCTAAAAGAAAACAAGTTTCTTACTTTCTCTTATTTGGGTTATAAAACTCAAAAAATACCAATTAACAATCTAACAAACATCAACATTCAATTAGAAGAAGATGAAACAGGTTTAGATGAAATTGTTGTAACAGCTTTGGGTTTAAATAGAAAAACCAAAGAGTTAGGTTATGTTGTGCAAGAAATAAAAGCAAAAGATGTTGCTAATGTAAAAACAGTAAATTTTTTAGATAATTTATCTGGTAAATTAGCAGGTGTAACTATATCTCAAGGAGCAACAGGTGTAGGTTCATCTTCAAAAATTACAATTCGAGGTGAGGCTTCTTTCTCTAATAATAATCCGCTTTTTGTTGTAGATGGTACACCAATAAACAATAATTCAGTATTTAATTTTACAAACGAAGCTGCTGCTGGTTTTCAAGAAATTGATTTTGGTAATGGTGCTATGGATGTAAATCCAGATGATATAGAATCTATAACAGTTTTAAAAGGGCCAAGTGCTGCAGCTTTATATGGTACACGTGCATCTAATGGAGTTATTGTTATTAATACTAAAGATGGTAGTAAGAAAAAAGGATTAGGAGTAAGTATAAATTCATCCATAACTTTTGATTCAGCTTTTCGTTTACCCGATTTCCAAAACGAATATGGACAAGGAAATTCAGGAAATTTCGAATATGTAGATGGTTTAGGTAGTGGAGTAAATGATGTAATTACCTATTCTTGGGGGCCAAAATTAGATGCAGGTAATTTAATTCCTCAATTCGATTCTCCAGTAACTTTAGCAGATGGAACAGTAGTTAGAGGTGGAGATACTTCTTTGTATAATGGTTTGTCAATTACACCAACTTTATTTGAATCTAATCCAGATAATTTAAAAGATTTTTATCAAACAGGGGTTACAACCATTAATAATATAGCTATTAACGATAGTTTTGAAAGAGGCTCTTACAGATTGTCTATTACAGATTTAGATAGTGAGTCTATAATTCCTGGTGTAAATTTAGAACGTAAAACAGCTGCTTTAAAACTAAATTTTAATCCATCAGAAAAAACAAAAATTACAAGTTCTATAAATTATGTAAACTCAAGTTCAGATAATAGACCAGCAAATGGTTATGGTAGTGAAAACGCCAATTATTCTTTAGTAGCTTGGGGTCCAAGATCGTTGAATATAGATAACTTACGCAATTATTGGCAACCAGGTTTAGAGGGTGTACAACAATATTCATTTAACTATACCTATTTCGATAATCCGTTTTTTATTTTACACGAAAACACAAACTCATTTAATAGAGATCGCGTTTTTGGGAACATTGCCTTACAACATTATTTTACAGATAATTTAAGTGTTTCTTTACGTTCAGGGATGGATTTTTCATCAGAAAATAGAGAGTTTAAACGTAATTTTAGTAGCAATCGTTTTAAAAACGGAGCGTATGCAGAGCACGATGTTTTTTACAGAGAAATTAATACAGATTTTTTAATTAATTACAATAATAATTTTGGTGATGTTTCTTTTGATGTTTCATTTGGAGGAAATCGTTTAGACCAAAATGCATCAACCAAACAAACACAAACTACAAATTTGGCTCAGCCAGGTATTTTTAGTTTAAATAATGCAGCTTCGCCTATAGAGGTTTTTGAGTTCGAATCTAAAAAACGAATCAACTCGCTTTACGGAATTGCAAAATTAGGGTATAAAGATTATCTGTTTTTAGATATTACAGGACGTAATGATTGGTCTAGTGCTTTGGCTACACCTTTTTCTGTAGATGGCACATCATTCTTTTACCCTTCAGTATCTACTAGTTTTATTTTATCAAACTACACAGATTTGCCAGAAAGTATCTCTTTTGCAAAATTAAGAGCAAGTGTTGCACAAGTGGGTAATGATACAGATCCTTATCAAACTTCAGGCGCGTTTGTATCTCAAACAACTTTTAATGGTCAAGCCACTTTTAGCAATCAAGATTTTATACCAAATTCAGATTTAAAACCAGAAATTACAACTTCTTATGAGTTGGGTGCAGATTTGCGTTTCTTTAAAGATCGATTAAATATCGATTTTACATATTATAATGCTACCACAAAAGATCAAATTATTTCTTTACCAATTCCAATTTCTTCAGGTTATAATCAGCAAGTAATTAATGGAGGAAAAGTAAATACAAGTGGTGTAGAAATTATTTTAGGTGGTACACCTATTAGAAATGAAAACTTTAAATGGAATACCACTTTTAATTTTGCAAGTAACAAATCTGTAATTAAAGATTTACCTCAAAATGATGGTCGTTTAACTTTAGCTTATAGTAGAATATACGACAGTGCTAATCAAACAGTTTGGTTTCAAGTAGAAGAAGGAGGTCAAATAGGTGATATGTATGGAACAGGTTATGAAAAAAATGCTGATGGAGAATTTTTATTAGATGATGATGGAAGATATATTGCCAATAATGAGTTGATAAAAATTGGGAATTACAATCCAGATTTCACTTTAGGATGGAACAATTCCTTTACCTACAAAAACTGGAATGCAAGCTTTTTGTTTGATTGGAGACAAGGAGGAGAAATTGTATCTAGAACAAGAGCTTTAGGTAATGTTGGTGGGCAATTAGCAGAAACAGCCTACAGACCAGATGCAGGTATTATTGCACAAGGGGTTAATGTAAATACAGGTTTACCTAATACTGTTGCAGTAACTGCAGAAAGTTATTATAGACAGTTTTACGATAGAAATCACGAAGAAAATAATGTGTATGATGCTTCTTTTTTAAAATTACGTCAATTTTCAATTGGTTATGTTTTAGAGTTAAACGAAGGTTTTTTAGGGTTAAAAAACCCGTCTACAATGAACTTTTCTTTTATAGGTAATAACTTATTTGTAATTACAGAAAATCCGCATTTCGATCCAGAGCAAGTTGCTGTACAAGGTAATGGTTTTGTAAGTGGAGTTGAAGATATGAGTTATGCAACTAGCAGAAGTTTAGGTTTTAAAGTAGGTTTTAACTTCTAGTTTTCACTAAGGTGAAAATCGAAATAAAAAATAATACAATGAAAAAAATTATATACATATTCGCAATTTTAGCATTTATAACTACAAGTTGCACCAAAGATTTTGAAGAGATAAATACCAACCCAAATGCTCCAGTTGCTGTACAACCCAGTTTGTTGTTAAGACAAGTTATTTACGATTTTGGTGAACAAATGAGTTACGAAGGTTTTGTTGCAGGAGATTTATTAGCACAACACAGAACAGCTTTAGATTTTAATTTATTTGATAGACACGATTTAAAAAGTCCACAATTAGGGGGTAATCCTTGGTCTATTTTTTACGTTAATTTACGTGATAATGAAATCATTTTAAATAAGAGTAGAGAAACAGCTGCTTATGCTGTTTACGAAGGGCCTGCTTTAATTTTAAAAGCATATATGGCTGCTGGGTTAACAGATTTATTTGGTGATGTTCCTTATTTTGATGCTTTTAATGGAGTTGATGGATCTGTTACTCCACAATACGATTTACAAGAAGATATTTATCAAAACGAAAACGGAATTTTAGATAATCTAGACAAAGGTATTGCAGCTATTAACGCTTATACAAGTTCTATTGCTTTAGAAGGTGATATTCTATTTAATGGCGATTTTCAATCTTGGATTCAGTTTGCTAATTCTTTAAAAATAAAATATTTAATTCGTATTTCTGATAAGGTTGATGTTTCTGCAGAATTACAAACTTTATTTAATAATGGCAATTACATCAGCACAAATACAGAGAATGCAGTATTTGATTTTACAAACTCAGAACCTAACAGTTTTAGATTAGCGCAATTAAGAGTTGGAGATTTCAATAACTTTGTAATGTCTGAAACTATGGAAGAAATTTTGTTTGATTTAAGTGATAATAGAATGTCAACATTTTTTAGAACTTTTGCCAACTCTACAGCAAATGAGTTTAATGGATTAATTAACGGAATAAACTCATCTACAACTTCTATAGCAATAGCAGATTATTCGCTTGCAGGTACTATTTTTAGAGAAGATACTTCTACTTTAGATGCTAATTTTATGACAGCTTGGGAAACCAGTTTTTTATTAGCAGAAGCAGCATTAAAAGGATACATTTCTACAGATGCAGAAACTTTGTATAATTTAGGAATTGCACAAGCTTTTGAATATTGGAATACAGAATTACCAACAAATTATTTAAATGGTAATGCTAATTATAATGCTGGTACATCACCTTTATCGCAAATTATTACTCAAAAATGGATTGCTGCTGTAATTAATGGTTATGAAGGTTGGGTTGAGTATAGAAGAACAGGTTTTCCTGCATTAAAAGATGTTGCTGCAAGTTTAAATAACGGTTTAATTCCTGCAAGAATGCCTTATCCTGCAGAAGCAGCAACTTTAAATCAAGAGAATTATAGTGTAGCAGAAGCAGCAACAAATGGTAATAGTTTAGATGTAAAAGTTTGGTGGAATGAATAATATGGATGTAATAAATTGGCAATGGCTTTTAGTAATATGTTCAAGTTTAATCATGTTCTTTTTATCGCCACTAGCAAAAACAACAGATGAGTTTTTTAAAGCTGTTCATAAAAAAAAGGCCCCAAATACTTTAGTATTAACAGGTAGTTTAATCATCTCCTGGATTTTTGCAAAAAGCATAACAAATGCAGCAAACCTAGGTTTAGATTATGGTTTGGTTGGTGGTGTAGCCTATGCAGGTTATTATTTGTCTTTTGCAGTTGCTGGTGTTGTTATTTATCAATTAAGGACAAAAGGAAACTATAAAAGCATTCACGAGTTTTTAACCACAAAATTCGGTAAAAAAGCAGTAGCTATTTTTTCTATTCTAATTGCTTTTCGTTTATTTAATGAGGTTTGGAGTAATACTATGGTTATTGGTAATTATTTTGGTGCGCAAGGCAGTACACCTTATTATTGGTCAATTGTTGTTTTTACCTTATTAACTTTAAGTTATGCATTAAAAGGTGGTTTAAGTAGCTCTATATTTACAGATGTAATTCAAATGGTTTTATTTTCTGTTTTACTCATCGTTATTTTAGGAACTATTTTTGCTACAGATGATTTTTCATCCAAAGAAATAATAAATTCAGGAACTTGGAGTTTTGAGCTTGGTTTAAACCTCTTTTTTGCAGCACTTTTACAATCATTTAGTTATCCTTTTCACGATCCTGTTTTAACAGATAGAGGTTTTATTTCTAGTCCTAAAGTTACCAGAAGAAGTTTTTTGTGGGCAGGTCTTTTAGGTGCTTTTTGTATTATCTTTTTTAGTTTTATTGGTATTTATGCACAATCACAAGGCTTAAAAGGTCAAGCTGCTGTAGAAGTAGGTAAAGCATTTGGCGTAGTTATTTTATTGGTTATTAATTTTATAATGATTACTTCTGCAGCATCTACCTTAGATTCTACATTTTCGTCGTTTTCTAAATTGTTAGCAGTAGATTTAAATTTAGGAAAATCTGTTTCTTTTGGTAGAATTGCAATGGTTGCAGTTGCTGTTTTAGGTACAATACCCGTTTTTTTAAATGCAGAAATTCTATCTGCAACTACTATTTCTGGAACTATGGTTATTGGGCTTACACCAATGTTTATTTTCTGGAAATATAAAGTGCCAAAAATTAGCTTTTACTTGTCTATTGGTTGTGGTTTGGTTTTTGGAATCTTATTGGTTTTTAATGCTTTTCCTCAGGCTTTAATTTTTACAGAAGGTAAATATGCAAGTTTACTTTGGGTAAATTTATGGGGAATTTTAAGTTGTATCATTTTATACTTTATTCCTAAATGGATCAAATAACACATTGCTTAGGCAAGCTATCAGGAAAAATGCTGGTTTTTGGAGGTGTTTACAGTAACTTACAAGCTTTAGAGGCTTTAAAACAAATTTCTGAAAAAGAAAACATTGCACCAGAAAACTGTATTTGTACTGGAGATATTGTTGGGTATTGTGCACAACCAGAAGAAGCAGTTCAGCTTTTTAAAATTTGGGGAGCAAAAAGTATTTTAGGTAATGTAGAAATACAACTTAGAGAAAATGCAGAAGATTGTGGTTGTGATTTTAGAGAAGGCTCTAGATGCGATAGTTTTTCGCAACTTTGGTATCCTTATGCACAAAGTAAATTGTCAGAAAATTCATTGAAATTTATAAAAACGCTACCAAATTATATTAACTTTACTTACGCAAATAAAAAAGTGAGTGTTGTTCACGGATCATTTTTTAACGTATCAGAATTTATTTATAAATCTACAGATTGGAGTGTAAAAAATCCAAATTTTAAAGCTACAAATAGTAATGTAATTATTGCAGGGCATTGTGGTTTGCCTTTCAGTCATCAGCAAGAAAATAAAATTTGGTTAAACCCTGGTGTTATAGGTATGCCTGCAAATGACGGTAATTCTTCTGTTTGGTATGCAATTTTAGATGATGCTAATGATCAATTTAGTTTTACACACAAAACCTTAGATTATAACTATAAATTAACTAGTAAATTAATGCGAAATGGGTTATTGCCAGAAGAATATTCTAGAACAATCGTTACAGGAATTTGGGATAATACAGAAATTTTACCAGCTATAGAAAGTGGTTTACAAGGTTTTGGAATTCAATTATAATCGTTTATGAAAAAAATAGTTTTACTTTTCTTAGTGATAAGCTCAGCAACTTTTGGGCAGAAAAAATTAGATAAATTACTTAAAAAATGGAATACCAGAAATGTACCCTATATGTCTGTAAAAACTTTGGCTTTACCAAAAACAGATGCAATTTTATTGGATGCTAGAGAAGAAAAAGAGTATAAAGTAAGTCATTTAGAAAATGCAATTTGTGTTGGTTTTGATAATTTTAAATTAGAGGAAACTATCGCAAAATTGCCAGAAGATAAAAAAGCAAAAATTGTTGTGTATTGCTCTTTAGGTATTCGCTCAGAAATTGTTGCGGATAAGTTGATAAAAGCTGGTTATACCAATGTTTATAATTTGTATGGTGGAATTTTCGAATGGAAAAACGCCGATTTTAAAGTAATAGATACTTTAGGTAATAACACAGAAAAAGTACATGCTTTTAATAAAAATTGGAGCAAATGGCTAAAAAAAGGAAAGAAAGTTTATGAGTAAAAATTTGCTATTAATATTTACAAGAAACCCAGAGTTAGGTAAAGCAAAAACACGCTTAGCAAAAACAGTTGGTGATAAAATTGCATTAGAAATTTATAAATTTTTACTGCTAAAAACTAGAGATATTTCATTAAAAGTAAATGCAGATAAGGCCGTTTATTATTCCGTCAAAATCAGAGAAAATGACATTTGGGATGCAAGCATTTATCAAAAACAACAACAATTTGGTGAAGATTTAGGTATCAGAATGTTAAATGCTTTTAAAAATGGTTTTGATTCTGGCTACGAAAAAGTAATGATTATTGGTAGTGATTTGTACGATTTAACAACAGAAATTATAGATGATGCTTTTTATCAATTAAATAATAATGATGTTGTAATTGGTCCTGCAGAAGATGGTGGTTATTACCTTTTAGGGATGAATTTTTTAGAAGAAAAAGTATTCAAAAATAAAGATTGGGGTACAGCAAGTGTTAGAGCAAAAACCATGTTAGATTTAAAGGATAAAAAAGTACATTTGTTAGAAGAATTAAATGATGTAGATGTTTTTGAAGACATTGAGTTTCATCCTGCATTTCAAAAATTTTTAAAATAAAAGTAATGAGTAAGCAAGAACAATTAGCACAAACTATCGATTTTTTAGCATCAGCAGGAATTACAAATCCAGAAATAGGAATCGTTTTGGGTACAGGTTTAGGGAAATTAGTTAATGAAATATCCATAGAAAAACAAGTTGCTTATACAGATATACCAAATTTTCCTGTTGCAACTGTAGAGTTTCATTCAGGTAAATTAATTTACGGAGAAATATCAGGAAAAAAAGTACTTGTAATGTCTGGTCGTTTTCATTTATATGAAGGGTATACTCCTTGGGAAGTTACTTACGGAATTAGAACAATGCACGGATTAGGAATCAAAAATTTGCTAATTTCTAATGCTGCAGGTGCTATTAATTTATCTTACAAAAAAGGCGATTTAATGTTGATTGAAGATCACATTAATTTGCAAGGTCAATCTCCATTAGCCTTTAAAGGGGCAAATACTTTTGGTAATATTTTTGCAGATATGTTAGCACCATATTCAAAAGAAATCAACTCAAAAATTATTGAAGTAGCAAAAACGGAAAATATTCTTTTACATCAAGGAACTTATGCAAGTGTATTAGGTCCTCAATTAGAAACTAGGGCAGAATATAGAATGTTACAAATTTTAGAAGCTGACGCTGTTGGCATGAGTACAGTTCCAGAAGTAATTGTTGCCAAACAACTAAATTTACCTTGTGCAGCTATTTCTGTGTTAACTGATGAATGTGATCCTAAAAACTTACAACCTGTAGATATTGCAGAAATTATTGCAATTGCTGGTGAAGCAGAACCTAAAATGATTACTCTTTTTAAAGAAGTAATTAAAGTTTTATAATTTAGATATTTAAAACAGCATTTATCCAAAGAAAAAAAATGTAAAGTTTACTATACAAAGTAAGAGTTTACTTGAAATTATTTCAGAAATTAAAAACGATTTTTGAAATCTAATTTCTTCATTTTTATCACAAAAAAATCCCTCAATACTATTTACTTAATAGTATTGAGGGATTTAAATTTATGACTTAACTTTAATTTAAGTTAGATAAAATTCTGTTTCCATTAATGTTTGAATACCAATCTAAAGATGAATTTGAGATTACAAAATCATCAAAATTAGGATACGCTTCTAATATTGAAACTCCTTCTTTTGGCCAAGGTAAATCCATTGGCAAATCATTTAACACCCAAGGAAATCCGTTAGAGTTTACAAAAAGACTTGTAATTACAGAAGAACTATCATCACATCTTAAAAAATTACTAGAATCATTATACATAGAAGGATTATTTAAAGCTGCGTAATTAGCATGTAATTTATTATACAATGGATGAATTTCATGACCTAATTTTCCATCTTGTAATAAAAATTCATCATAAGCTCCGTTTATATTTAAAACCTTTCCAGAAATTACAGGAATAACTGTATAATCTTCACGAGCTGTATTTACAATTGCACCAGTATTACTAGTATATATAGATTTAATATTATTAAAGATAAATAACGTTGTTTTATTTTCGCTATCATGTAATCTTTGTATTCCTGTTGCTGAATAATAAGTTGAATTTTCTAAACTTAAAGTTGCATTATCATCTTCATCCATAACTCTTAAAACAAAACTGTTATTAAAAGCTCCTCCCATTGCAGGAAACTTATAGTCAAATGCAATCTCTGTTACAGAACCACTTGTGTTAACCCCTTCACTATAACTGTAATTGTGTACCAAGTCATTTAAATCATAATCTCCCATACATGGATATAAATCTTCGTATATCGTTGTAAAAAAACTATTTTGTCCTTGTGGATAATTATAAGATGATACATTTGGGTTGTTATCATCTACATCTACACCTGCAATTACACCATCTTTATCTTCGTCAATTAAATTATTATATCCTGGAGAACAACCTCCTGATGAAATAAAAGTAGTACATGTGCTCAATACCTTGTTATTTCCCATGTCGTCTTTAAAACTATCAGAGCAAATATCTAATTCCCCTTCAAACCTTGAATTTCCATTAAAAGTTATAGCGCCAGTTTCTATAATAGAATATGCTTTACTTCCTTTTATTTTAGCATTAGACATAATACTAGCACATTTAAAAATAGAACCTTCTTTAATAGAAACTTCTCCATTAGAATTATTTGTAAAACTCCCTGTAACCACTGTATAAGAAGCATTATCAAAATTAACTTTTTGATTATTTATAAAATTTCCAGAAATAATAGTTCTACATTCATTTTCAAAATCTCCTTTACTATTGACAGTAAAATGCCCAGCAACATTAAGAGTTGAATTTTCTTTATTATGAAGATTACCAGAAACTGTAACATGTCCGCCTACATTTATTGTACCACCTTCATTATCAAAATCTCCTTTATCTCTAACACTTAAAGAGCCAGAAACATTAAAAACACCTTCATAATTTTCTACATCATTAGAAGAAACATTAAAAGCTCCAGTAATATTTGCTGTTCCCCAGTTCTCAAATTTACTATCTTCTTTAACCTCTAAGTTTGTACCATTAAAAGTACCAATATTGTAAATAGTAGAATTTATAGATCCTGAAAGTGTTAAAGTTGCACCACTAGCTACATAAATAGTAAGCTTACCACCATTATCATTTAAATAACCTGGTTTCCAAGAACCTCCACTACAGATATATATTTCTGTTTTTTTATCAACATTAATTCCTTGAGTTGAATTATTACTTATTTTAAAATCGCCATTATCGTTGCCAGAAAAATCTTTATAATCATCACAACTCCAAGTTGGTGCATCTTTTTGAGCGTATGTTACACTTGTTTTAGCTGCTGTAGCGCTTTTAGCTTTAGCTTCAGTTTCATCTTCATCAACATCTACTACTTCTTCATCTTCAATAATTAAACTTTCTAATTCTGCAGGTGTAACTATCCATTCTCTTGTACCTGCTGCTAAATCTGCTTGTACAGATAATAAACTTACATGATTTGGTACTTTAACAATACTATTTATTGATGTATTTCTGTCTATTGCACCACTGTATATTAATTTATTCTCATCATTTTCAATTTTATAAATTCTTACTTTAACAATGTCTGCACGAGAATCTTCTGATAAATTTATATTAGTATTTTGCAATGCAATTGGTCTTAAATCATGACCTTCTGGTACTACTAATGTTGTTATGTCATCAGTAATATATTCAACTATTTCAGTTTCGCCTTTTGGTAGTTCATTAGTACAACTTAGTAATAATGCAAAGGAAAAAATTAGTGTAAAAAATTTAGTTTTCATAATAATTGGTATTGGGTTAATTGTAATAAATTTATATTTTCTTTGTTATTAAAAATAAGAATCTCTTAAATCTTGTATAAAATTATAGTTTTTAACTCTATTAAAAATTTTTACACGTTAATTAACCAATTAATATCGACGACTTGACTTTTTAAGCAGACAAAAACACTTAAAAAAACAGGTATTAAGCTTACCTTGTTACAATCTTATAAACCAGATTTACTCAATTAACTCTTAAAATTGAAATGAGTAAATTTTACACCAGGAATAAGGATTCTTCATTAATAACTAAATTCTTGATATAATTTTACAAGAAAAAATACAACAAGCTAAAACTATAAAAAGTAATACAACTTAAAATACACAACAATTTATCTAATTAACTTTTAACATCTTCTAAAACCCATTTATCTAAACTTCTTAAAATATTTTCAAGCGATTCTCCTCTTTGACTTAATTTATATACAACTTTTGGAGGAACTAGCTGATAAACTTTTCTAGAAATAAGACCATCTTTTTCTAATTCTCTAACAGTTTGGGTAAACATTTTGTTAGAAATGCCTTCTATTTGTTTTTGTAAAACTCCAGAACGCAAACCATCTTCTAATAAATGAAATAGAATTAAAGGTTTCCATTTTGTGTCTATTAAATTCATTGTATAATTTAAAGGACAGTTATTATTTTTATCCAAATTATAATTTCATCTTACTGATTATCATTATTTTACTATTTTTAGTAAATTATTGCCTACAAACAAATATAAATTAATTTTGCACTTTTAATTAAATATTATGATAGCTAATAAAAATTACCCTAAATCATTTTCTCATATTGGTCTTACAGTACCAAATATATGAGAAGCTGTAAAATTCTATATAGAAGTTATGGAATGGTGCATTATTTTGGAAGCTGCTACTGTTAAAAAAAGAAACCGAAACAGCTATTGGTCAAATATGCAATGACCTTTTTGGAAACGACTGTACTGAATTTGAAATTGCTCATTTAGCAACTTCAGACGGAATTGGAATTGAATTATTTTCTTTTCCTAACGGAATTAAAGAAGCACCAGAATTTAATCCTTTTAATACTGGTCTTTTCATTTTTGCATACAAGATCCAATTATTAAAGAACTTATTGATAAAATTTTTTCTTACGGAGGAAAGCAAAGAATGCCAATTTGAGAATATTATCCAAAAGCTAAACCTTTTAAAATGTGCTATGTAGAAGACCCGTTTGGTATTGTTTTTGAAATTTACACACACAGTTAAGAGTTAACTTACTCTTCTGGCGCTTACGCTAAATAAACACTTACTAATAAAAATAAATAAGGCATAACTGTTAACTTATAAATAAAAAATTAGCAAACATAATTTGATATTTTGTGTCAAAAAAAATCAATAGAGGAAAAAATTTAACTTTCCTCTTTTTTCGTTTGATAAACATTTTCGTTTTAAGTTATATAATTTTATCTTTTATCTAAAACAGTAAGATTTTATAACTAAAAAGGTATTTGTAACTTTGCAAGTACAATGAAACCCATCGCTCGGATATATTTCTTTAAACAACGTTACCCAACATAGAAAATGAAACTCAAAACATCAATAATAATTTTAATTCTTTCTTCTTTAGTAATATATTTATTGTTTTCCAATTCTAATGTTAGGAATATTAATAACTTCAACTTATTACTGAATATTTCTGCCATTTTAATAGTAATTGGAATTATCGGATTTATTATTTATTTAATAGCTAAAGAAAGTAGGAAAATTAAAAATATTACTATTGGACTGGTTTTTATTTCATTAGCAATAAATTCTTACGTTGGATTTTATAAATATCAAATGAATAAAAGGAATAAAATTCTTTCGGAATATTATGAATTGAAATCTTGTAAAGAAATGGAAACTCGATTTGCAAGTGATTTAAAAAAAGAAGAAATAAAGTATTTCTTTTACGGAATTGGTTATGATACGGAATTAGCAAAAATATTAGACAATAAATATAAAATAGAAACTTTCGGAATGGGTTGTCTGATTCAATCTGAATTTGAGTGTTATAATAATTTAGTCTATAAATATCTGAAAGAATCACACAATGAAACAATAAATGATATTTACAGAAAAATAGATAATGAATAAAAAACGTTGGGTAACAAAGTATATAATTTATTGCTGGCTTCTTGCTTACTTGCGAAAGTCCTCGCGGACTTTCTTTGTCCGTAATTATTTAGTAAATTAGTTGCTTGAAACACGCAACAAACCATATACAACAACGATAGCGAGTGCTTAAAGTAAAGTATGTAGTTCTTCTAAAATCAATACTATTCAACTAAAAAAGTTCGAGCTGATGAATTTTCAATATTTCAGTTTTGATCAATAGCATTAAATATAACACTATAAGTTCCAATTTCTGGTGGTGTGAAACTTTCGGAAATAACAAGTTCTGTTTGAGTACTTTTAGAGCTATTAACTGTTTTTGCAAAGACAACAGTTCCGCTATCATTTATAACTGTCAGTTTCATTGATGCAATTTTTGTATCATCAACCCCTAATGCTTTTAAACTCACCTTATCTGCCTCTGGCCATGCGCCACCCCAATATCCTACATAAGTTTGATTTAAATTAGGACTTTGAATTAAAACTGTTAGTGCAGTTGTATCTGTTTTTTCCTCTTCATTAGTTGAGCTACTCGTATATATTACACCGAGTACTAGTAAGGCAATTAATTTCATTCATCATTGAAATGGTCACGGATTACAAATCCGTGCCAGCGGGGTAAATAAAACTCTAATTTAATACCCAATGAATACAATACTGCTTACACACCTACTCTATTCAAACTATATTCGCTGCTGATGGAGCTGCTTAGCATCTCTAAATCTAGCACATCTGTGGTAATCGCTTGTATAATGTACTATTCTTTTTTATTTTGAATACTGTTGGTTCTTTTTAGTAATTCTGTATCTTATGCCTATAATTTTTGATTATTTTTTGTGTATCTTTATCCAAGCATTGTTTTTACAAGCTATTTCATCGCTTTGTTAAAATACTACAATTTTCAATAAACTATACTAGTATTTTTAATCAACTATACTAGTATGTTCTGCCAACTTTACTAATACTTTTAGAAAACTCTCCCTATTCGATGACAAATAAGTTACTGACCGGTGATAAAAAAGTTACTAACGCGTGTCAAAGTTGCTCCTTTAAGCAATTACCACTAAAACTCGTTTATAAAGATTGCCAAACTATAAAATATATTTCGCAATACTTTTACGCTTTTAACATTAATGATTTAAAAACATTTTTACACGTATTCTTGTCAAAGTACCTCCTAACTATTCAAATGCTGACACCTGTTTTTACGGATCCTTTTCCAACAGTAATTGCAAACTAAAAAGCAGCTATTTCTAAATTGGGTGTATCAAAATTATTTCAACCTTAATACGTAATGAATATATTGTATAAATTAGATTTTTATTACGACTAGTATAAAAGTGACACCAAGAGTATCTATAATTTAAAATCTCTTTGTAAATTTGAATTTATCATGGACACCTACTTAGATATTATAAAAAATTCATACAATGGTTATTGGAATTACCTCCAAAAATCTGTATTGATGGAACTCAATTGGGAAAATTATTTCTACGGATTAATCCTCATATCTTTAGTAGTTTGGAGTTTAGAAATGCTATTTCCTTGGCGCAAAAATCAAGCTGTTTTTAGAAAAGATTTTTGGCTAGATACATTTTACATGTTCTTTAATTTCTTTTTATTAAACCTTATTATATTAATTGCCCTATCCAATTCAGCCGCACAA
Source organism: Polaribacter sp. KT25b (assembly GCF_900105145.1). Taxonomy (NCBI): domain Bacteria; kingdom Pseudomonadati; phylum Bacteroidota; class Flavobacteriia; order Flavobacteriales; family Flavobacteriaceae; genus Polaribacter; species Polaribacter sp. KT25b. Next base: position 3,127,892 of record NZ_LT629752.1, read on the forward strand.
TTATTCAACGATGTTTTAAGTATTTTTAATATCTCAATTTCAGATTTTCAACTTTTCGAAATCAACGATTTTCCTTTTTGGGCTAGAATTTTAGTCTTCTTTATTGTTGTTGATTTTGTGCAATGGTGTACGCACAGACTGTTACATCAATTCGAATTTCTTTGGAATTTTCACAAAGTACATCACTCTGTAAAAGAAATGGGTTTTGCTGCACATCTACGTTATCATTGGATGGAACCTGTTGTTTACAGTTCATTAAAATACATTCCGTTAGCAATTATTGGCGGCTTTAACGCCCAAGATGTTGCACTTGTGCATTTCTTTAATATTACCATTGGGCATTTAAACCACGCAAATATTAATTGGGATTATGGTTTTTTAAAATACATTTTAAACAACCCCAGAATGCATATTTGGCATCATGCAAAAGAGTTGCCAAAAGAACGAAGAAATGGTGTTAATTTTGGAATTACACTAAGTATTTGGGATTATATTTTTAAAACCAATTACATTCCCTATAATGGTAGAGATATAGAACTTGGTTTTGATGATGACGAAAATTTCCCTAAAGATTTTATGCATCAAGAAATGTATCCTTTAGTTAAAAAGTAAAGCTTTCCGTACCTTTATGCCACTTAATTTTTATCTATATGAAATATATTAAAATAGTACTTTTTTTCTTTGTTGTACAAATATCTGCACAACAAGGAGGTATGTGGATTCCTTCTCTTTTAGAAGGAATGAATGAACAAGAAATGACTTCTTTAGGAAGTAAGTTAACAGCAAAAGACATTTACAACGTAAACAACTCTAGCTTAAAAGATGCAATTGGGCATTTTAATGGCGGCTGTACAAGTGAAATAATATCGCCAAAAGGGTTAATTTTAACAAACCATCATTGTGGTTTTGGACAAATTCAGGCACACTCTACTTTAGAAAATGATTATTTAAAAGATGGTTTTTGGGCCATGAATTTAAATGAAGAATTACCAAACCCAGGATTATATGTAGAATTTATTGTTCGTATAGAAGATGTAACAGACAGTGTTCTATTAGGTGTAAATGATTCTTTAACTGAAAGAGAAAAACAATCTATTATTACAAAAAATGGGAATGCTTTACAAAAAACAACCGAGAAAGAAGCTTGGCAACAAACCAAAATAAAATCCTTTTTTCAAGGAAATCAATTCTTTTTATTTGTTACAGAACGCTTTGAAGACATCCGTTTAGTTGGTGCACCACCAACAAATATTGGTAAATTTGGTAGCGATACAGACAATTGGGTTTTTCCTAGACATACTGGCGATTTTTCTATGTTTAGAATTTATGCTGATAAAAACAATCATCCTGCAAAATACAGTAAAGACAATGTTCCTTACAAACCAAAACATTTTTTACCCGTTTCTTTAGACGGTGTAGAAGAAGGCGATTTTACTTTAGTTTTTGGTTTTCCAGGAACTACAGACGAATATTTACCTGCCGTTGCCATTAAACACATTACTCAAGAATACAACCCAACAAATATTGCTATTAGAGAAGCTGCTTTAAAAGTGATTGATGCAAAAATGAAAGAGAGCGATGCAATTCGCATTAAATACGCTTCTAAACAAGCTAGAATTGCAAATTATTGGAAAAAATGGATTGGAGAGAATTTAGGTATTCAAAAAAGTAACGCAATAGAAAAAAGACAAGAGTTTGAAGCTACTTTTACAAAAGCATTACAAGAAAACAACTTAACAGAAAAATATGGAAATATACTTCCAGAATTTGATAAATTGTATACAGATTTTGCGGCTATAAATATTAAAAGAAGAAACTTTATAGAAGTCTTTTTAGTAACAAATGAATTAATGTCAATGACTTTTAGAGCTTATCAATTTGAGCAAGCTGTTACTAAAAATCCAAAAGACTTAGACAAGGCAAGGGCTTCTATAGAAAATACTTTAAAAAGTATTCATAAAAATTATGATGTTACTGTAGACAAAGGCGTTTTTGAAAATGTAATGCCTTTTTATACTAAAAATATAGATGCTACTATTTATGATAAAACAGCATTTACCAATTTAAATACCGCTTTAGGTTTATTTAATGGAAAAGCTAAAAAGGTACTTAAAAAATTAAATAATGATGCTGCATATCAATATGCAAAACCTATGATTGAAGCTTTTTACACCAGTATTAACAAAGAATACTCAGAAAAAAATGCACCTATTGTAGCGCTTCAAAAAGAATACATGAAAGCTTTAATGGAAGCTTTACCAAATGCACGCTATTTTCCGGATGCAAATAGTACTTTACGTGTAACTTACGGGCAAGTTAGAGGTTATGCGCCTAGAGATGCTGTTTATTACAACCCTGTAAGTTATTTAGATGGAGTTATTGAAAAATATATTCCTGGAGATTATGAATTTGATGTTCCAGAAAAATTACGTGAACTTTATAAAACTAAAAACTATGGAGAATATGCTGATAAAAACGGGAAAGTACCTGTTTGTTTTTTAGGCACAAACCATACAACCGGTGGTAACTCTGGCAGTCCTGCAATAGATGCAGAAGGTAACTTAATAGGCTTAAATTTTGATAGAGTTTGGGAAGGAACAATGAGTGATATGAACTACGATCCTGAAATTTGTAGAAACATCATGGTAGATTTAAGATATGTTTTATTTATTGTTGATAAATATGCCGGAGCTACTCATTTAATCGATGAAATGACATTAGTTCATCCTAAGAAAAAATAACTATTTTTTTTATTAAAAAATAAGAAGGTTTATGAAACATCAAAGTTAATGTTTCTTAAACCTTCTTTTGTATTAAAAATCAAAGTATTATTGTCACTAAATAGTAATATCTAGTAGAAGGTTTCGATATCGTTTCTCATTTGAAATATCAAAACAAACCATAAGTAATATAAAAATTACTTATTTCTACCTTTTTCATTTGGGTATAAACCTGGCAAATTATCACTCTGAAAAAATTCTTTAGTTTCTATATTTAAACCTGTTATTTTTCCCTTAAAAGCAGCACCAGTATCTACATTCCAAACATTGGCAATGTTTATTGGTGAAGTTTCATTATAGTTTGTTGTTGGCGTATGACCTATATAAATTTCTTTGTAATGCTGTAATCGCTTCGGATAAAACATAGAATCTTTTTCAATACTTTTATCCATTACCAAAAGCATTTCCCACAAAGATCTGTCTAAATAAAACAATTCTTGAAACTTTTCCTTTTCAACTCCATGTAAAGAAGTAAAACCTGCATGCAAAAACAATCTTTTTTGATTATCTAAATGATATAAGGGCAAATTTTCAAAAAAATGAAGATGCTGTTGTTTTTTCTCATCAGAAAAACCTTCATAACTTTCCATGGTTTCTTTACCTCCATGCAAAAACCAAGAAGGATTTACATCGTTTGAATCTTTTAACCAGTTTTGACACCAAACATCATGATTTCCTTTGATAAAAATACAGTTAATTTTTTCTGATAAACCAATTAAAAAGTCAACAACCTGTGCAGATTCGCTCCAACCATCAACATAATCGCCCATAAAAATAATGGTGTCATCTTCTTTAACTTCTAATTGATTTAATACCTGTAGTAAGGCTTTTAATCCTCCATGAATATCGCCAATTGCAAAAGTGCTCATCTAAATTTTGTTTTTGCAAAACTAAGGGTTTCATTTTAAGTTACTAGAAACTAATATTAAATTTAGATTAAAAATATTGCCCAATTCCAAAAACCAGACCTCCTTTAGATTGACCAGGATTGTTAGAAATTCGAAAACCATAATCGACTCTAAAAGTAGCATTGTATATTTTTTTACTGATAAAACGCAAACCTAAACCAGAATATACTCTTAAATTTTTACTTTCAAAAAAATCATTTATTTTTCCTCCAGGATTTCGCCAAGAACCAAAATCAGTAAAAATATTGGTTTGAATTGCTAACCATTTTTTATCGTAGACTGTTTGTCTATACTCTGTATTCCATACAAAACTTCCTGTACCTCTATCAACCAAAATACCGGTTCCGCGTAAGTTTACATTATTATCTAAAGCAAAAGGTGCAAAAGGTGTTTTTTCATTTGTTGATAAACCAAAACGCAATCTATTTGCCCAGTTTCCTTTATCACCAATTATTTTGTAGTAAAAAAAATCGTTCCAAGCAATAAAAAAATCTTTTTGAAAAGGATTTTTTGAAGTTACAAACTGCGTGTATAAAACACTTTTAAAACCGTTTATATATTGATAATTATAGTCTAAATTATCATAAGTATAAACAAATTTAAGCTGCACTTTATTTAAATCTAAACTTAGAGGAATAGAATCGTCTGTTACGCCAGATAAATATTGATATTTTTCATTAAAGAAATTAACACTAAAAATAAGCTGATTTTTTAAATCAACTTGATACGAACCCAACACTTCAAAAGAAATATTATTGTATAAATAATTAGCCGTTTCATCTTCGAAATAAAGTGGCTCTTCACTTTTCCAGTTTTTATGATTTAACTCTAAACCCCATTTTTTAGAAAATAAATTGGGCGCACTAAAATTAATACCGTAAGAATGAAATCCGTTATTTTGATAAAAACCTCCAAAAGTCATATTTCTTCCTAAAAAATTATAATCATAGAGACCTAATTTATAAGAAATTGGTTTATTTGTTGTGCTCCAAAGATTTAATTTTGGTATTATCGTATAATTTTCTTCTATGTTTAACAAAACTGTATAAAAATTATCATGAGAATGAGATACTTGATAATACACATTGCTAATTGCTGGCAATCTTTTTAGAAGAACTATATCTTTTTCTATCGTTAAAGAATCTAAAACGATTCCTTTTTTTGTTACTAAAAGTTTATGAAGAAAAGATGCTTTAATCTTTTTTTCGCCTTTAATTTTAACATCAGCAATTATATTTTCTTGAGAAAATAAAAGTGACGAAAATAAAATAAAAAGAAAAAGAAAAATATTTTTATACCACACTATTCAACTATAAATGATTCTTGAATAACCAAATTTACCCAATTATCATCACTTATACCCATTAATGTAAATTTATATTCATCATCTAAAATTAAAGTTTCTGGTGTTTCTAAATTTATGGTTGATGTTACATTAGAGTTATTATTATATTGAAACGTTTTTTCTGTTGTAAATGTGCCAGATAAAAAACTACTTTCACTGTCTGTAATTACCTGAAAATAAGTAGAGCTATCTAAATAAGTACCATCTAACCAAGTAAATTTTGGATTTAAAGATTCTGGATATTCGATCGTAACATCTGTAAACCATTCTGTAGGTTTTGTTACATTTTTTATTTTTATTGGATTTGATTTATACAAAACCTCATCAACAACAAACGTAACAATACCCCAACTTTCTTCATCATCAGTTCTTGAAAATCTTCTAAGTTTACCACCAAAAGCTGCTGCATCTGTTAAATCTTTTCTTCTATAATTACTAAAGTCATTTTCATCAACAGTTAAGCTTTCTGTTTCATAATATCTCATTTCAGAAAAACCAAGTAAGGGATAATAATAAATGTATGATAAACTTTCTGATGAGCTACTACTTGCTGCAAAAGCTGTTCCGGTTTCTATAGTTTTTTCTGAATTATCATCTAAATACTCTTGTAAATTTTTTAGCATAAATGTTTTCTGAATCACTAAATTAACCCAGTTATCATCACTAATTGCCATCATAGTAAATAGATATTCTGTATCTTCTTCTAAATCATCTGGAGTTTCTGGAACATTAATATTTTTAACAATATTTGATGAATCAAAATAATTAAAAACTTTATCATATGTAAAAGTCCCTGAAATAAATTCATCATCTTCTGTTCTTGAAATTGCTTCAAAATAAATTGTATTTCCCGATATTCCAAAATCTGACCACGTAAAATTTGGCGTTAATGTTTCTGGATATTTAATTGTTGCAACATCGGTCCAACCGGTTAAACTTGTTTCATTTTTTAAATGAATAGGATCAGATTTATGCAACTTTCCATCTAACATATAAGTTACCAAACACCAATTATCTTCTGAATCTGATCTTGAAAAACTTTCTAATTTTCCACCAAAAACATCTGTTATCGTTAATTCTTTTCTTCTATATTTAGAAAAATCAGTTTCATCAATATTTAAACTGTCTGCTTCATAATATCTAATATCTGTAGCACCTTCTTCTGGATAATAATAAATATAAGAATTACTTTCTCCTGTACTTGCTGCAAAGGCAGTAACTTCTCCTAGTTCTTTGTTTGATATAGATGCCACATAAGCCTCTAAATTTCTAGGAGTTGTAATATCACTATCTTCTGAACAAGAAAAAAAGAACATTGAGAAAGCAAGAAGTAATAGAAAACAGATTTTCTTCATAAATTAATTTAAATTTGAAATGTCATTATTGGTAAGGTCGAATGGTTCGAAATATCTTCAGAAATACTACCAGCAACAATATGAGATAATCCTTTTCTACCATGTGTAGCTACCGAAATTAAATCTGCACCCACAGCATTAGAAAAACTTAAAATACCTTTTTCTATAGTTTTTGCACAAACAAAATTTACATTTATAAATCTATCTATATGACCTTCTGCAGTCATTAAAAAGTTGTTAGCTAAAGCATCCATTTCTGGAGTTGTTAAAAATTTATCATTGGGTAAATTTACATACAAAAGATGAATTTCTGCATTTAAAAAAGCTAAAGAAGTTAGCATTTTTTTAAAAGCTGGTATTGATTCTTCAGAAAAATCGGTTGCGTAAACAACATCAGAAAAATCTACATCATTTAACTCATTTTTAATTACTAAAACTGGCGTTTCTGCATACCTAATAACAATCTCGGTATTTGAACCTGTAAAAAATTCTTTTAACCCAGTTGCTCCATTAGAGCCCATAATTATTAAATCTGCATTTATTTCTTTAGCTATTTCATTTATTTCGCTAAAAACTTTATAATGCTTAATAATAGGAATTATTTTAACACCTTTTAAATAGCTTTTTTGCAAAAACTTTTTAAAACGTTCTTCTGCTAATTTTAAAAAGAAGACTGATTTTTCTTGACTAAAATCTTCACTTTGAGACAAATTAATCTCTTGAATATCTAACATATGCAAAGCATAAACCTCTGTTTTAACTTTTTTTGAAAAAAGAGCTGCAGCCTTTAAAGCGTTTTCTGAATGTTCTGAGAAATCTATTGGTACAATAATTTTTTTCATGTTGATTAATTTAAGGTTTCTGAAACAAATTTAATTAGAATTGACAATTTATTATAAGATATATATCATATTTAAAAAATTATTGTTGGTATAATTTTCTAATGGTTGCTTCCGCAGGTTTATTTTGGGGTGTAAATCTATTGTCTTTTTTACCGCCAACATTTTTGTGTTTATGAAACCATTTCCAAGCAAAACCACCTGCAAACCACTCTTCTTTCCAAAATTGATTATGAATTGCTTGTAAACCATTTACTTGTGCTTGTAAATTTACATTGCCCTCAAAACGATCTACAAACCAAGGTTGTTTTGCATTATAATCTACACTTCTGTAGCCAAATTCGGTAAATAAAACTGGCTTTTTAAATTTTTTCTGAATTCTAATAATTTCTTCTTTATGAGGTTTCCAACCAATTTCTAATTCTTTTACGGTTGGTGTTTTTTTATCACTTAAAGGAAAATAAGCATCGATACCAATAAGATCAATTTCATTTAAAAAAGGTACTCTTTTAAATTCATCCCAATTTGCAGCATAGGTTAATTTCCCTTTATAAATTTCTCTAATTTTAACAATTAGATTTAACCAATATTGAGGTCTATTAAGAACAAATTTTTCTAATTCTGTACCTATACAAAGAATATTTGCATTAATTTCTTGCGCTACTTTTGCATACGTTAATATAAAACTCGAATACGAATCTTCTAAAATTTTCCATTGCTCTTCAGATTGCATTTCTATTAAACCTGTAAATTCTCCACGCCAAACCCATAGTTGAGGTTTTACCATAATTTTTACTTGTTTTTTCTGAAATTCTTCTGCGTATTGTAACAAACCTCTTTTACTCTCTCCAAACCATTCTCTTCCAGAATTGTATCTAATTGATGGTGATGATAAATCTTTTATAGAACCAAAAGGCATTAATGCAACATAATTACTATGAACCTTTAAAGCCGGGTTTATATGTGTAGTATCAATTTTATCTCTTGAAGCTACAAAACTTAATCCATTAATTTTTTTGGTTTGACTTTTACAAGAAACTTGCAAAAAGATAAGAAGTAAAAAAAGGAATTTTGTTGCTTTCATATTTCTCACAAAATACTACTTTTTACTAAAACAAAATTCTTAAACCAATGTTAAAACTTTGCCCCAAACCTGTATCATTTCCTCTTACAAATTTACTGTATAAAGCCTCTAAATTTAAAGCGTTACTTAACTGATACTTACCTCCAAAACCTACCGAAGAAAAATTTTGTGTAAAATCTCCAAAACGCTGATAATGTTGCACAAAACCTAAAATTGTAGATTTATCTGTAGGAAAATAACTCATAAAAACACCTGGTGCTAGCACAAATGTTTTATTAGCAAAACTCTCTTTGTCACCAAAATTATATTCTGTATTTAACTCTGTAAACAATTGCCAATCTCCACTTGGCAAAGTATAATCATAGAAAAAACGATTTTGAAATGTATATGCGGTTTGGTCTAAATAAACGCCGTTTTCATCCGATTCATCGGAAATAACAGGAATATGAAATGCACTTTGAATTGAGAAATTGCCAATACTTTCAATTGGTTGCCATTTTAAAGCTGGTGCAAATGAGGATAATCCGTTTCTTGAATTTACATCATCATTAAAACCAAAAACTGAAGTAGCATTTTCTCCATTTTTTGTATTTGATCGGTATTCTAACAATAATCCAATATTTAATCGATTGTTATCAGAAATTCCTGTAAAAATATCTAAAGTCGATGTAAAATAGGTTTCTCTTACTTTGTCAGATTTTACTCCATTATAATTCCCTTCGGTTTCTGTATACAAATTGTTAAAAAACTTAATATCCCATTGACCTTTGTTTAATAATTTTGATGGAGTATAGGTTTGGATGTTACTTTTACTTGCATCTACGTCTTCTTGCGCATAAGAATGTATGCTAAAAAAAGAAAGTATTGTTATTAAAATTTTAAGTTGTTGTTTTTTCATGTTTTCCTGATTAATTATATTTTATTATAACATCAGTCTTAACATTTACCTATAACTTACATTTTATCTTAAACTTAATAATCAGCATATTTACGAGCTTTAAATATATTAGAAGACTTACTTAAAGTTACATTCTCTGGTATATAACTCCAAACTTCTTCTCCTTTTTCGGTAACCTCTATAAACTGCCCTTCCACACCTGAACAAATTAAAGTATTACCAGAATCTAGACGTTGAACTCCTGAAATATGGTCTGAATAAAAACTATTTGAATACTCCCAAACAACAACATCTAATTTTGTAATTTCTAATATAGCAGATTTGTTAGTTTCTGCATTATTATTAAAAACAAGTATGTTTCCATTCTCTAAGAAGGTTGCATCATGTTGCCCTACTAAAGTTTCATCAGCAGTTAAGCTTTTTGTAATTTTTTTACTTTCTTTATTAATTATATACAGAGTATTTTTATTTTTTGAACTTATAAGAATTTCACCATTTTTATAATCAATAGAATTAAAATGTAAATAATCTACTTTATCTTTATTTTCTGGTACAATACCACCATCATCCATGGCACTCCAATTCCAAATAACAGAATTGTCTGTCTTATCAATCATAACAATCAACTCATTCCAATAATCTGAATTGTTATATTCTCTTAACTCCCAAGATAAAGCAATAATTGTATTAGCATCTATTTCTTTAAAATCATGATGAAATGTTGATGCATCACTAAATCTTTCAATAGACCAAACCACCTTATTATTATCGTCTAATTCTTCAATGACTCCGGCAACTAAACCTCCTGTAGAAAATGATCCGTTATTTACTTCTGATAATTTACCTAAACGCAATAGATTCTTATTTACTGATAAATAACAGCCCCCTGCAGACGTATTCGAAGATGACCATGTTTTAACATCTGCACCTAAAGAATCTATGAGATGAGTTGTAGTATCTCCAATAAAAGAATACAAGACAAACCCATCGGTTATATTATTTGTTACCTCAACATCGGGATTTGTATTTGTTTCATCATTTATAATATCTTCTTTATCACAAGCAATAATTAAAAATAGCAATACCATTAATAATGATAAATGAATGCTTGTTATTTTAATGTTTCTTATTTTAAAACTTCTCATTATATATCTTGATTAAAAATAGCTTTAATTTACATTTCTTACACATCTAACAAAATTATACACCTTACGAATATCTCCTTGAGGTCCAAAAGTATCAGGATAATCAGCTGTACTACCAGATTTAGGATCGTTACGTTGTGCACCAGCTCCATGAACATCTAATAATACACCATTCATTTCTCCTTCTGCTTCTCCAAAACAAAAGTACACAGCATCTGTATATGGAGTTGGCCCATCTTGTAAAGGAGAGCTAGTCCAGTAATAACCATATTGACCAGAGTTACCATTATAATCTGTAATTTCTGTACAACTAAATAAAGGATCAATAGCAGGAGAATTTGTAGTTTGAGGAGATCTAGTATAATCTACAATAGTTTGTAATTCTTTTGCGTTAGGCATTCTCCAATCACTATAATCTGCAAGGATAAGAGATTCTGCGTATTTTAAACCATTTTCCCAGTCATAATTTTCTCCATTATCTGCTTGTTGCCACATTAAACCAGTAGCATTATCTGTAATTGTACCATCCTCATTATCTACAAAATCATTTTTACCGTAAGATGTATTTCCTCTTACCATTCTAAAATACATAGTATTAGCAGCTCCTGTTGCTGGCTTATATTTAGGATATCCTTTTAACCTTCCGTCTACAAAATTGTACCCAAAAACGGCTTCTTTTCCTGTCATTATTTCTCCTACATATTGTGTAACAGACCAAGTTTGCCCATCAATTTCCCTTTCACCAATAGACTCATTACCAATTGGTTGGTTAAAGTAATTTACATCAATAAACATATCTACAGCATCATCACCAAAACATCGTCCTGTAAATTGAGCTAAAGAATATAACTCTTTAATTGTTGGAATTCTCCAATCTGTATATTCTCCTAAATTAAATGTTTCTACTAACGCAACAGCATCTGCATAAGACATTTTATCCCCCATGTCTTGCTGCCACATTAATCCTGTTACATTATCAGTAACCGTACCATCTCCATTATCTGTATAAGAAGGTTGATTGCCATTGTATGTTGCATCCTGACCATAAAAATCATCACCTTTTATAGGTACTGAAATTATAGCGTCGTTACTATAAAAATCTGAAACATTTGTATCTACAACTGTATAAGAAAAATTCGTTGTAACAATTTCATCTCCTTCTTCTTGTTCTTCTACAATACTCGCTTCGGAATCTTTTTCACAAGAGAAAATAGTTAAAATTGTGAGTAAACTTATTGCTGTTTTTAAAAATTTAAAATTCATAATTTATGTTTTTAGTTTTAACATGTTTCACAGATCTATAATGAATTTCTGTAATAAAAAAAGTACCAACGAAATCCATAATATAGCCCATGAATTGTTATTTTATGCCCAATTTAATAAGGGACTGAAAAGTTTTAATAATTGAAAATTACATTTTAATTGTACGAACGCTTCTTACATAATTATACACATAACGTACATCTCCTTGAGGTCCAAAAAATGTAGGATATTGATTTTCATTTCCACTTTTAGGATCACTTCTTTGACAACCAGCACCGTGCACATCCATTAACTGATTTCTCATTTTTCCTTGTCCTTCTCCAAAAGCAATATATACAGCACTAGCTGATGGATTTACACCATCTAAATGCGTTGTGCTTGTCCAAAAGAAGGGATATTGTCCAGACTTCCCTTCTGGATCTTTAATTTCTGTAGTAGAAAAAATAGGATCTATAGCTGGTGAATTTGTGGTTTGAGGTGATCTTGAATAATCTACAATACTTTGTAACTCTTTGGCATTTGGCAAACGCCAATCAGTATAATCTGCAAGTTCTAAATCTTCTGAATACGCTAAGGATGCTTGCCAATCTCTACCTTTACCATCATCTGCTTTTTGCCACATTAATCCTGTTGCATAATCACTTACAGTACCATCTCCATTATCTATAAAATTGTTTTTTCCGTAATCTGTATTTCCTCTTACCATTCTAAAATACATGATATTTTCAGAGTGAGTTCGCTTCTTAAATGTAGGGTATCCTTTTATACGGCCATCAATAAAATTAACACCAAAAACAGTTTCATCTCCGTTCATCGTTTTTCCTACATATTTTGTAGATGACCATGTTTGTGCATCAATTTCTCGTTCGCCAATATTAGTATTTCCTAACGGCTGATTAAAATAATTGGTATCAATAAATAATTTAAAAGACTTCGCTCCTTTTACTTTACCAGTAAATAATATCAAAGAATACAATTCTTTAATTGTAGGAACTCTCCAGTCTGAATATCCGCCTAAATTAGATTTTTGAGCTTTAGAAAACGAGGCTTCATATGTCATTTTATCACCCATATCTTTTTCCCAAATTAAACCCGTTACATTGTCGGTAATTGTACCATCTCCATTATCTGTATAGGATGATTGATTTCCTTTATAAGTAGCATCTTGCCCGTAAAAAACATCACCAATATTTGGTTCTGAAATTACATCATTATTACTATAAAATTCAGAAACATTTGTATCTACAATTGGGTATGTTGTTTGTCCGGTTACAGTGTAGAAAACTGTGAAACAAATAACTAATAAGATCAATTCTTCATTTATAAAATCTTTCATAATACTACGTTTTAATATTTAGCTTAATCAAAGGTCTAAAACAAATTATAAAGAAAAGAACGAAATCAACAGAAGGAAGGTTTCTATCAATGAAAATTTAACTGAAAAAATTTTTATTTAAAAAGTTTTTAAATTCCTCTTGATAGGTATCACTTACCACTATAGATTCTTTTCTACTGTAAATAATTCGGTTGCGTTCTACTGTAACAATATGATTGAGGTTAACAATAAATGAACGATGAATACGCATAAAGTTTTCTTTAGGTAACACTTCTTCGATATTTTTAAGACGGAGTAATGTTCTTACAGGTTCTCCATTTACTAAGTTTAAAGAAACATATTCTTTTTGAGCTTCTAGATATTTAATATCGTTAAAATTGATACGAATATGTTGCTGACCAGATTTTATGAATAAAAAATCGTCTTTCTTTTTTACTTCTGATAATTGACGCTCTTTTTTGATTGTATCTGCAGCTTTATTTGCTGCGGATAAAAAATCTACATATTCAATCGGTTTCAATAAATAATCAATTGCATTTACTTTATAACCTTCAACAGCATATTCGCTATAAGCAGTCGTAAAGATAATTTTAGGAGAATTTTCTAACGTTTTAGCCAACTCTAATCCGTTTAAATCTGCCATATGAATATCTAAAAATAACAAATCTACCGGATTCTCTTTCAAAAAATCGCCAATATCCAACGCATTGGTAAATTTTCCTTTCAATTGAAGAAAAGGTGTTTTATCAATATAAGAAACAATTTGTCTAAGTGCTAAAGGTTCATCATCTATAGCGATGCAAGTTATCATATCGGTATTTTTATAGTTGAACTAAATACATTTTCATTTTCTATGGATGTAAATATATAATCATTATTGTAAAGTAACTTTAAACGTTTCTTTGTATTTTCTATACCAATTCCTAAACTTTCTACAGTTTCTAATTTTTTATGTACACTATTCTGAATTGTAAATTCAAGTTCATTTTCATGAACAAATAGACGAATATTAACAAACGAGTTTTGCTCGTAACTAATTCCGTATTTAAAAGCATTTTCAATAATATTGGTAAATAACAACGTTGGAATTGAAATGTTAGGTGGGTTTTTTGGAAGGTTCAATTCTATGATTACTTCTTCGCAAAAACGCAATTTCATCAATTCTACATAACTTTCTATAAATTTAATTTCTTTGGATAAAGCAATCGGTTTATCATTAGATTCATATAATAAATAGCGCATTAAAGTTGATAATTTTACTACAGAACGCTTTGCTTCTACCGTATCAAAATCAATTAATGCATGAATATTATTAAGTGTATTCATTAAAAAATGAGGACTTACCTGATTTCGTAAAAAAGCCAGTTCATTTTTAACACTTTCTTTTTCTACTTCTGCTTTTTGTTGTTGTGTTTCTGCCCATTTTACAGAAAGTTTCATTCCGGTATCAAAACCAACCAATAAAATAGATAATAAAATTAAATTTACATATGGAGGATATGTTCCTACGGGAGCTTGCCGATTTTGTAAACCTTTTTTTATTCCCGTTTTATTTGAATCAGGAAATTGAAGTCCACCTTGTTTATGCAAAGGAACTATTTCTTGAAATATTACATTTTTACGTATATTAATAGAACCAAATACGGTAAAAGAAATAACTACAACAACAGCAACTAAATAAAAAAATTGTTTCCTTTTAAATAATAAAAACGGAGTTAATAAAAACCTATTTACACAAAAAACGATTAATAAAGGTAAGTAATCAATCCACACATTAAAAATGACACTCCATCGGATAAAACCACTATTAACCCATTGATAAAATAGTGGCAATAAAAATAATAATATCCAAAATAGAAAAATAAAAATAGACTCAAAAAAACTAGAACTTTGCTTATTAAGTAGATTTTTAGACATCGTTTATTTTTATTTAAAATACAGTTAATTATAATAGAAAACAAATATGGTATTTCTATTTATAACATTTAATTATTATCAATAGAAAGTTGATTTAAATCAATGAAAAAATATAAAAATCTATTTAAAACCATTCTAAATTAATATCCGGAATTAAGTTCTTAACTTTAACTACGACTCAACCTAAGAATTAATCTACTTATGAAGCACATTGTAATAATTGGTAACGGAATATCTGGAGTTACTGCAGCAAGACATATCAGAAAAAACTCTGATCATAAAATAACTATTATTTCTGCAGAAACTAAATATTTCTTTTCTAGAACAGCCCTTATGTATGTATATATGGGACATATGAAGTTTGAACATACACAACCTTATGAAAATTGGTTTTGGAAAAAAAATAGAATAGAACTTAAAGAAGCTTTAGTTAGCAATGTAAATACGGAGAAAAAAAAATTAGAATTTAAAGATTCTTCTACACTTTCTTACGACCAATTGATTATTGCAACAGGTTCTAAGCCAAATAAATTTGGATGGCCTGGTCAAGATTTAGAAGGTACATTAGGTATGTATCATAAACAAGATCTAGAAAAATTAGAAAAATATGCGCCCAATAAAGAAGTTTGTAAAAGAGCTGTTATTGTTGGTGGTGGATTAATTGGAATTGAATTAGCAGAAATGTTACGAAGCAGAAAAATTCCAGTTACTTTTTTAGTAAGAGAAACTAGTTTTTGGAATGGAGTTTTACCCGCTCAAGAATCTGCAATGATTAACAATCATATAAAAGATCACCATATAGACTTACGTTTAAGTACCAATTTAAAAGAGATTAAATCTGATGAAAACGGACGCGTAAAATCGATTGTTATTCAAGAAACAGGAGAAGAAATTCCTTGTAATGTAGTTGGTTTAACTGCTGGTGTAACACCAAATATAGATTTCTTAAAAGAATCTGGAATAGAACTAGGTAGAGGTGTAAAAGTAAATCGCTTTTTAGAAACAAATGTAAAAGATGTTTTTGCAATTGGTGATTGTGCAGAACAACACGAAGCGATTGGGCAACGTAGAAATATTGAAGCAGTTTGGTACACAGGTAGAATGATGGGAGAAACACTTGCTCAAACAATTTGCGGTAACAAAACGGCATACAAACCAGGTCATTGGTTTAATTCTGCAAAATTTTTAGATATAGAATACCAAACATACGGTTGGGTTTTTAGCGAAAGAAGTAAACAAGAGAATGAAGCCTATTTTCAATGGCAACATCCAACAGATAATAAATGTATTACTATTTCTTTTGATAAAAATACCAATAAATTTTTAGGTATAAATACCTTCGGAATTAGAATGCGTCATGAGATTTTTGATAAATGGTTAACCGAAAAAAAATCTATAAAACATGTTTTGGAATTTTTAGCCGATGCAAATTTTGATCCAGAATTTTATAAACTACATGAAGCTGAAATTTTAGCAAAATTTAATAAAGAAAATAATACAAATATCACCCTAAAAAAGAAAAGTTGGAAACGAATTTTTAGTCATTAATTAGAATGATAAAAACGTCAAAAAAAAATCCAATTTTAACTCATAACACCCTATAATTATTTTGAAACTTATAAAACAATCAGGTTTAATCATTTTTTTAGCAGGATTAACCTTCTTCATAGGCATACTTTTTACAGGTTCTTTTAATTTAACGCAACCAGAATTAGATACTTTTATCCAAGAAAAGGGATATAAAAGTGAAGTTCTAAAAGAAGAGCTAACAAAAGCAATTGTAACAGAAGAAAATTTAAATATTTTTCAATTCTCTAGTAAAGTTATTGGTGCTTTTGAAGCTTCTAATAATCATTATGATGCCTTGATTGCAAAATACAATGCAGAAAAAAATTGGACTAAAAAAGGAGCACAATTTAAATATAAAATATCTGGAAAACCACATAGTATCAGTTTTGAACTGGCAAAAAAATCTGGTAAAGGTTTAGCTGCTGATAATACAGGTTTAGCTTGGTTTTTAACTTTTGGTTTAGGCATTTTAGGAGCTTTAATGTTTATAATTCCTGATGTTGTTTTATTAGGAAAACCTGGCATTAAAAATGATGGAATTTTTCTTAGCGCAGCTACAAACCGTGGTTGGATTGGTTGGTTTACGTTTATCTTTTTAGTTACCTTTTATATTCTCCTTTATTTTTATCCAGATTTTATAGTAAACTGGGTATATTTAGTAGACCCAATTAGTAAATCTCTTAGCGGTAATCCTGCAGGTCAATGGTTTTTATACGGATTTTTATATTGTGTGGTAATGACAGTTATGGCGATAAGAATGTATATAAAATATCGACATAATAAATATCAAATTTTAAGAACAACCTCTGTATTATTTTTCCAAATTGTATTTGCTTTTTTAATTCCAGAAATATTAGTGCGTTTTAATCAACCTTGGTACGATTTTAAAAATGCATTTCCTTTAGATTATGATTTTTTCTTTAAATGGAATTTAGAAGAGTTAATTGCAAGTGGTGGTTTAGGTTTATTTATTTTAGTTTGGGGAATTCTTTTAACGATTGTAGTTGTGCCAGTAATGGTGTATTTCTTTGGTAAAAGATGGTATTGTTCTTGGGTTTGTGGTTGCGGTGGTTTAGCAGAAACTTTAGGAGATCCGTATAGACAAAATTCTAGTAAAACATTACTTTCTTGGAGAACAGAACGTATTGTAATTCATTCTGTTTTAGTTTTCGTTTTAGTGATGACAGCTTTTGCTTTGTACACTTTTTTCTCTGGCGAATACCAAGTTTTAGGTATTAAAACACAAACCATACAAGATATTTACGGTTTCTTAATCGGTTCTATTTTTGCGGGTGTAATTGGTACAGGATTTTATCCAATTTTTGGCAACAGAGTTTGGTGTCGCTTTGGTTGTCCTTTAGCGGCTTATCTAGGATTTGTTCAGCGTTTTAAATCGCGTTTTAGAATTACTACAAATGGTGGTCAATGTATTTCTTGCGGAAATTGCTCTACCTATTGTGAGCAAGGAATTGATGTTAGAGCTTATGCACAAAAAGGTGAAAACATTGTTCGTTCTAGCTGTGTAGGTTGTGGTGTTTGTTCTGCAGTTTGTCCAAGAGGAGTTTTAAAATTAGAAAATGGTCCTGAAGATGGAAGAATAAATCCGACAGAAATATTATTAGGAAATGATGTTGATTTAATGGATTTAATTAATAAAAAATAGATCATTAATATTGATAATATTTTTTAACATCCTAAATAAAACTTTTAAAAAAACTAAAAACAATAGCGTAATACCATTTTAAAATGAAACATTTTATTATTATATACATAATATGTACCTCTTTTATATTTTCTAATCAGAAGAAATATCAGAAAGAATATTATAAAAACGGACAACCAAAACAAGAAGGTTGGGTTTTAAATAATAATAAAATTGATTATTGGAAATTTTATTATAGAAATGGTAACTTAAAAAAAGAAGGGTCTTATAAAGATAATTTAGAAACAAAATATTGGTATTTTTACAACGAAAATTCTATTAAAGAAAAAGAAGGACATTTTAAAGAAGGGCTGCAAAATGATTGGTGGTTATTTTATGATAAAAAAGGAAAAGTAAGTCATAAATGTCAATTACAAAACAATCAAAAAAATGGGTATTGTTTAATTTATAAAAAAGGCAATCTCATAAAAGCATCTAAATTTAAAAATGGAAAAAAGATTAATGAATGGAAAGATTTTTCATCTTTTAAAAAAGAGAATTCACTAAGTGATTTACGATAAAAAACCGATTATAAAAGTAATTATACCAGCTTATAATGAACAAGCTTCTATAGCAAAAGTTATTAATGACATTCCAAAAATTGTTAATGAAACAATTGTTATCAGCAATAATTCTACAGATAATACAGAAATAAATGCAAAAAATGCTGGTGCAACTGTATTAAAAGAAACAAGAAAAGGATATGGTTTTGCTTGTTTAAAAGGGATGGATTATATTGCTAACCAAAAGGTAAAACCAGAAATTATTGTATTTCTAGATGGCGATTATTCAGATTATCCAGAGCAATTAACAGAACTTATTGCACCAATTATAAATGATAATATAGATTTTGTAATTGGCTCTCGTGTAAAAGAATTACGAGAAAATGGCTCGATGACGCCTCAACAAGTTTTTGGAAATTGGTTAGCAACCTTTTTAATGAAACTGTTATTTAGAGCAAAATTTACAGATCTGGGTCCTTTTAGAGCCATTAAATACGATAAATTATTAGCTTTAAATATGCAAGATAAAACCTACGGATGGACTGTAGAAATGCAATTAAAAGCACTAAAACAAAAATTAACGTACACAGAAATTTTAATGAAATACAGAAACAGAATTGGTGTTTCTAAAGTGTCTGGTACAATAAAAGGTACTATATTTGCAGGAATTAAAATTTTAGGTTGGATTTTTAAATACAGTTTTAAATAATGTTTTTAGAATATTTTATTATTGTCGTCTATTCTGTATCGTTATTGCTCATTTTTATGTATGCAATTGCGCAATTAAACCTACTTATTAATTATTTAAAGTATAAAAATAAAGAAGACAAATCGCCTAAATTTGACTTCAACAATCCAGACGAAATTCCTTATGTAACAATACAACTACCTGTTTATAATGAGTTGTATGTAATGAAACGTTTGTTAAAAAATATCGCTAAAATAAAATACCCAAAAAATAAATTAGAAATTCAAGTTTTAGATGACTCTACAGATGAATCTGTAGAAATGACAGCTAAACTCATTAAAAAAGTACAAGATTTAGGTATTGACATACAACATATTAGAAGAACAAACAGACAAGGATTCAAAGCTGGTGCTTTAAAAGAAGGTTTAAAAACTGCAAAAGGTGAATTTATTGCCATTTTTGATGCAGATTTTTTACCAAAACCAAATTGGTTATATGAAACTGTTCCTTATTTTAAAAATCCAGAAATTGGTGTTGTTCAAACAAGATGGAGTCATATTAACAGAAATTACTCTACACTTACAAAAATACAAGCATTTATGCTCGATGCACATTTTACCTTAGAACAAGTAGGTAGAAATAGTAATGGGCATTTTATCAACTTTAATGGTACTGCTGGCGTTTGGCGAAAAGAATGTATTTATGATGCTGGCAATTGGGAAGGAGATACACTTACAGAAGATATAGATTTAAGCTATAGAGCGCAACTTAAAAACTGGAAATTTAAATATCTAGAAAAAGTAGAAACTCCTGCAGAACTCCCGGTAGTTATTAGTGCAGCTAGAACTCAGCAATTTAGATGGAATAAAGGTGGCGCAGAGAATTTTCAAAAAATGGCAAAACGCATTTTCACCAATAAAAATATTTCTGCTAAAACAAAAATTCATGGTTTACTACATTTATTAAACAGCTCGATGTTTATTTGTATTTTTCTCGTAGCAATTTTAAGCATACCAATGTTGTATATTAAAAATGAATATGCCCATTTAAAAAATTACTTTTATATAATGAGCTTTTTTGTAGTTAGCTCATTAATATTTTTTGTTTGCTATTGGTATATGTACAAAAATATTTATGGTAGCGGAATAAAAAATTTCTTTAGATATATATTTGCTTTTTTAACATTTTTTTCTGTAGCAATGGGCTTTTCTTTACACAATACAATTGCTGTTTTAGAAGGTCATTTTGGTAAAAAGAGTGAATTTGTTAGAACTCCAAAATTTAATATCATAACTTTAAAAGATGGATGGAAAAACAATAAATACATCAAGAAAAAACCATCTATTCATGTAATTTTAGAAGGATTATTAGCACTCTATTTTGTTTTTGGTATGTATAGTGCATTTATTGTTGGTAATCAAGGTGGAGATTTTGGGCTATTTCCTTTTCACTTAATGCTTTTTATTGGGTTTTCTTACGTCTTTTTTAAATCGATTTTCTCTAAAGCATAATGTCTTTTTTCTTAAAAAATAAAGTTGCGTTAGTAACTTTAATAAGTACAATTCTCTATTTTATATTTGCCTATTTTTTAGAAAGAATAGAGTTTTATAAACTTACCTTCTTGTGGGTTTTCCTCTTTGGATGTTTTTATATTCTGATAAAAAAAAGCGCTATTTCATTTACTAATTTAGTAGGTATTTCTATTCTTTTTAGGTTAATTTTCTTGTTTGCAATGCCAAATTTATCTCAAGATTTTTATAGATTTATTTGGGATGGAAGAATGATTTTTGAAGGTTTTAATCCATATTTATCATTACCAGAAACCTTTATTCAACAAGGAATTTACCCAATTTCTGATGCATCAGAATTGTATAGTGGAATGGGAGAATTAAACGGAAGTCATTACACCAATTATCCGCCATTAAATCAATTATGTTTTTTTATTGCAGCTTTATTTTCTAGCAAAAGCATATTCGGTTCTGTTATTGTATTAAGGTTATTAATTATTCTTGCTGATATAGGAATTTTATACTTTGGCAAGAAACTTTTACAAAACCTAAACCTACCTATTAAAAATATTTTCTGGTATGTATTAAATCCGTTTATTATTATAGAAATGACAGGAAATTTACATTTTGAACCTGTTATGATTTTCTTTTTAATTTGGGGATTATACAAATTACATCAACAAAAATGGGTGTTTTCTGCATTTTTAATAGCTTGTTCTATTTCTGTAAAATTAATTCCGTTATTATTTTTGCCTTTGTTTTATCAGTGGTTTGTAAAAAAATCGATCCAACAATCAAAAAGTAATATCATTACTACTTTTTTAGCACAATTAAAAAGTCGTGAATTTTATAAATTAATAAGTTTTTACGCAATTATTTTATCAACTACAATACTATTTTTCCTACCTTTTTATTCATCAGAATTAATTACAAACTACACTAAAACAGTTGGTTTATGGTTTAGAAATTTTGAATATAATGCTAGTTTTTATTATCTTTTTAGAGAAATTGGCTACTTATTTAGAGGTTGGAATGAAATTGGAATTATTGGAAAAATTACGCCAATTTTAACCATTCTTTTTTTACTGATTATCACTTTTTTTAGAAAAAATAAATCTGAAATTCAATTGATAACAGCGCTTTTATTTGGTTTGTGTTTTTACTATTTTACAGCATCAACTGTACATCCTTGGTATTTAGCAACTCCAATAATTTTATCTGTTTTTACCAAATATAAATTTCCAATAGTCTGGAGTTTAGTAGTTGTTTTAAGCTATCAAGCATACAGTAATTTGCCTTGGAAAGAGAATTTATGGTTTGTTACAATTGAATATATTACTGTATTTTCCTTTTTAATTTATGAAATGAAAAAAGTTAAGGTAAAAAATATGATAAATTAATAATTTATTAAAAAAGGAGTGGTTTTATTTTATATATTAGTGCCTAATTTTGTTTAGATGAAGAAGCTTACGATAAAAGATATTGCAAAAGAATTTAATGTTTCCATTTCAACTGTGTCTAAAGCACTGAATGACAGCTATGAAATTAGTGAAGCAACAAAATCAAAAATTCAAAAATATGCCAAAGAGCATAATTACAAACCTAACTTTAATGCATTAAGTTTAAAAAATAGAAGCACCAAAACTATTGGAATTATTATACCAACAATGTTAAAATATTTCTTTGCACAAGTTTTTAAAGGAATAGAAAAAGCAGCGATAGAAAGAGGTTATAAAGTAATTGCTTGTATTTCTAATGAGTCTTATAATAAAGAGGTAGAAATTATTGAAATGCTTTCTAACGGAAGTATCGATGGTTTTATTTTATCAATGTCTAAAGAAACTGAACTTAAAAAAGAATTCAGTCATTTTAAAGAAACGATAGAAAACGGTACTCCTATTGTAATGTTCGATAGAGTTGCAGAACCTATAGCTTGCGATAAAATTATTACTGATGATTTTAATGGTGTATTAAATACCGTTGAATATTTATACAAAACGGGGCATAAAAAAATTGCTTTTGTATCTACTATTAGTAATTTACATATGGGCGAGCAGCGTTTATTAGGATACAAAAAAGGCTTAGAAAATGTTGGTTTACCTTATAATGAAGATCTAGTTGTTAATATTTTAGATAAAGGTTACAAGGAATATGAATCTATTTTGACTCCTTTTTACAAAAAAAATAAAATTGACAGCATAATTACAACTGGAGAATCTGCTGCTGTTGCTGCTATGAAAGCTGGTTTAAAATCTGGTCTTGAAATACCAAAAGATTTAGCTGTAGTTGCTTTTTCTAACGGAATTTTAGCAAGACACTCTAGCCCTAAAATGACAACTATTAGTCAACATGGAGAACAAATGGGAGAAATGGCAGCTAAAATTTTAATTGATAAGTTAGAAAAAAAACATAAAGAAATTGTTACTAGAGTAATAAAAACCGATTTAGTAATTAGAGATTCTACAAAATAAAAAATGATTGATTTTTCTAAAGTAAAGCTTGTAGTTTCTGATATGGACGGAACTTTACTAAACTCAGAAGGTAAAGTAAGTTCGCAATTTTTTACACTTTTTAAAGAATTACAAAAACATAATATTAATTTTTGTGCTGCAAGCGGAAGACAATACAATAGTATTGTGCATAAATTATCTGCTATAAAAAATGAAATTCATGTAATTGCAGAAAATGGTGCAATTGCTAAAAAAGGCAATAAAACTCTTCTAACAAACTCTTTAGCATCAGAAAAAATTACTAAAATTATTCCTGCTTTAAGAAATATTAAAAAAGCAAATATTGTTTTGTGTTCGCAAAATGCTGCTTTTATAGAAAGTACTGATCAGCATTTTATTTCAATGTTTCAAGAATATTATAGTAGCTTTCAAATTGTTGATGATTTATTGGAAATTGCAAAAACAATTCCTGTTTTAAAGATTGCTATTTATCATTTTGATTCTTCAGAAGAGTTTATTTATCCAGCAATAAAACATTTAAAAAATGATTATTTACTAAAAATTTCTGGACAAAATTGGCTAGATATTTCTGATGAAAAAGCCAACAAAGGAAATGCTTTAAGAGAAGTTCAAAAACTTTTAAAAGTTACTAAAGAAGAAACAATGGTTTTTGGTGATTATCATAATGATATCGAAATGATGCAAGAAGCCAACTTTAGTTTTGCAATGAAAAATGCGCACAAAGACATTAAAGAATTGGCAAATTATGAAACAGAAAGCAATGATAACTTTGGTGTTGAAAAGATTTTAGAAAAACTAATTAAAAGTAAATAGTTGTTTATTCATGTACTTTTTTAACAACTCATTAGTATTAAAATTTTCTATTTTTTTTATTCACAGATTCTTTAAAATTTACTCAGAAAAAAATATTCTTATATAAATCTTTGCAAAAAAAAGGCTGTATAAATTCATTAAATAATTGACATAAACAAATTATTATTACACATCAATAGAAACCACCAATCCTTCATTACTTCTTACATTAAAAACAGTTTCATCATCAAAAATTAAATATTGCCCTTTTATGCCAACTAATTTACCTGTAAAAATTGGCGTTTTTATCAGGTTTAAACTCTTAGGTTTCTTTGGATATTTTAAAACAGGAAAATTTAAATGTGTTTCAGAATTATTTTCAATAAAATACTGTTTTGCTTCATCAGGAATGTATTGTTTTAGTTTTTCTCTCCACTCAACTAAATTTTCATCTTCAATATCATTCTTAAGCATTTTGCGCCAATTTGTTTTATCGCCAACATAATCTTTTAAAGCAACCTCTGTAATTCCGGCTAAATATCTGTTTGGCACCTCTACAATTTCTATTGCTTCATGCGCTCCTTGATCTATCCATCTTGTAGGTACTTGCTGTTTTCTAGTAACACCAACTTTTACATTGCTAGAGTTTGCCAAATACACAATATGAGGTTTTAATTGTACCGATTTTTCGTAAGCTAAATCTCTATCTTCAATATCTAAATGCGCTTTACTTAATTCTGGTTTCATAATCCAATCTGCTGCATTAGGAATCTCAAAAAAGCACGATTTACAAAAACCTTGTCTATAAATTTTCTTCTCTAAATGACAGTTTAAACATTCGTAAGTAACAAATTTAATAGTTATCTCTTTGTTTAACAACTGATTCATATTTAAAAAATCAGATTTCATATCTAAATAATACTGAATTTCTTCTAAATTTTCAGTCGACATTTTTTTTAAAACTCCTTGATATTTCATAACCAATTTTTAGTATTTTTATCTGTTCAACAAACTTACACAAAAAACGTAACTTTAGCTATGGCTTTACCCATTGTAAATTCTATAATTTCTTGGTTTTTGAAAAAACGAGTACATCAAATAGAATTATTTTTAAAATATCCTATTGATGTACAAGAAGAACTTTTATTAAAATTAATTTCTACTGCTAAAAGAACTGAATTTGGAAAAGAATATGACTTTTCAACCATCAGAAATTATAAAGATTTTACAAATAAAGTTCCTATTCAGAAATATGAAAGTATAGAGCCCCTAATTGAACGTTGTAGAAAAGGCGAACAAAATTTATTTTGGCCAACGCCAATAAAATGGTTCGCAAAATCTAGCGGAACAACAAATGCTAAAAGTAAATTTATACCTGTTAGTGATGAAGCTTTAGAATATTGCCACATGAAAGCTGGTAAAGACATGTTGTGTTTGTACATTAATAATAATGAAGAAACGCAATTGTTTACTGGTAAAGGTTTAAAATTAGGAGGAAGTTCTGAAATTTACAAAGACAACAATTCTTACTTTGGAGATTTATCTGCAATTATTACAGAAAACCTACCATTTTGGGCAGATTACAGCTCTGCACCAAGTCAAGAAGTTGCATTAATGGCAGAATGGGAAACCAAAATGGAAGCTATTATTGATGAAACTATCAATGAAGATATTACAAGTTTAGTTGGCGTACCAAGTTGGATGTTGGTACTTTTAAACAGAGTTTTAGAAAGAACAGGAAAAGATAATATTTTAGAAGTTTGGCCAAATTTAGAGGTTTATTTTCACGGCGGAGTAAACTTTAATCCTTACAGAGAACAATATAAAAAACTGATTCCAAAAGAAGATTTTCAATATTACGAAACCTATAATGCTTCCGAAGGATTTTTTGCTATTCAAGACATAAATGGTTCTAAAGAATTATTGTTGATGTTAGATTACGGCATATTCTATGAGTTTATTCCGATGACAAAATACAAAGGAGAAAACTCTAAAACGATTCCTTTATCGAAAGTAAAAACAGGTATTGATTATGCTTTAATTATTACTACAAACGGAGGTTTATGGCGCTATTTAATTGGTGATACTATTCGTTTTACCTCTTTAGATCCGTTTAGAATTATGATTACCGGAAGAACAAAACATTATATAAATGTGTTTGGAGAAGAGTTAAATATAGAAAACGTAGAAGATGCATTAAAATTAGCTTGCGAAAAAACTGAAGCCTTAATTACAGATTATACGGTTGGTCCTATTTTTATGAAGGATAAAAAAAGTGGTGGTCATGAATGGATAATTGAATTTAACAAAGCTCCTGAAAACATGAATTATTTTACAGAAATTTTAGACAACGCACTAAAGTCTATAAATTCTGATTATGAAGCAAAACGCTACAATTCTTTAACACTTGCAATGCCTAAAATTCATGTTGCTAAAGATGGTTTATTTTATGATTGGTTAAAGCATAAAGATAAATTAGGAGGACAACATAAAATACCTAGACTATCTAATTCTAGAGAATTTGTAGAGGAATTATTAAGGTTATAAACTACTAAATTTTACGTTCTACAACGTAATTAATCATCGTTAATAAAGAATCTTTATAAGGAGATTTAGGGTAGTTTTCTAAAATAGCTAAAGCTCTATTTTTGTAATCGTACATTTTATTGGTAGTGTATTCTATACCTCCATTTTCTTTTACAAAAGCGATAACCTCTTTAACTCGTTTTTTATCTTTATTATGTTTTTTGATGGAGTTTATCAACCAACTTTTTTCTTTCTTAGAACAAGTATTTAGAGTATTAATTAATGGTAAAGTCATTTTTTGTTCTTTAATATCAATACCTGTAGGTTTACCAATTTTATCATCTGTATAATCAAATAAATCGTCTTTTATTTGAAAAGCAATACCAATATATTCTCCAAATTTTCGCATTTGCTGAACAGTATCTTGATTTGCACCTACAGAAGCAGCTCCAATTCCGCAACAAGCAGCAATTAAAGTTGCTGTTTTTTGTCTGATAATATCAAAATATACATCTTCTGTAATGTCTAATTTTCTGGCTTTTTCTATTTGAAGCAACTCGCCTTCACTCATTTCACGAACTGCAATAGAAATTAATTTTAATAAATCAAAATCTTCATTATCTATAGATAATAACAACCCTTTAGATAATAAAAAATCACCCACTAAAACAGCAATTTTATTTTTCCAAAGTGCATTAATAGAGAAAAAACCTCTACGTCTGTTACTGTCATCTACAACGTCATCATGTACTAAAGTTGCGGTATGAATTAATTCTACAACAGCTGCTCCTCTATAAGTTCGTTCATCAAAACCACCATCAGAAACCATTTTTGCTACTAAAAAAACAAACATTGGTCTCATTTGTTTTCCTTTTCTACGAACAATATAATAGGTAATTCTGTTTAAAAGTGGAACTTTAGACAACATAGCATCTTTGAATTTTTTTTCAAAGAGCTCCATCTCGGATAAAATAGGAAGTTTTATAAGTTCTACTTGGTTCATAAGACGTCAAAAATAGGAAATAAATTATGATTGTTTATATTTGACAAAACAATATTATTATGAAAAATATTTTTCTTTTATTTTTTACCTTTTTAGTGTTTTTTTCTGGATTTTCTCAAAAAGCATCTACAGAATTTCCAGAAAGTGCAATAGGGATTTATAAAGGTATTTTACTTATAGATTCTCCTAAAGGAAAACAGGAAATACCAATGGAATTTCATCTTAAAAAAACTGATTCTGTACACAAATTTAACTATGTTTTAATGTATAATAATAACCCAAGAAATTATACTTTAATTATAAAAGATCGAGAAAAAGGCATTTATGAGATTGATGAAAACAACGGAATTATCTTACCTTCTCGTTTTGCAAATAATACTTTATATAGTTTTTTTGAAGTTCAAGGAAATTTTTTAAGCTCACGTTTTTCTTTTTCTGAAAACGAATTAGATTTTGAAATTTTATTTTCTGCAACAAAAAACAAAACCACAACTGGCGGAACATCTAAAGAAATTCCTGAAGTTTTTGGGTTTCCAATTTCTGTTGTGCAGAAAGCAATATTAATAAAAGAAAAAAATTAAGATTTATTTGCCAATTGCCCACAAGCAGCATCAATATCTTTACCTCTACTTTTTCTTACATTTACAGTAATGTCATTCATTTCTAAATTAGAAATATAATTATTTATTGCTGATGAACTTGCTTGTTGAAACTCGCCATCATCAATTGGGTTGTATTCTATTAAATTAACTTTACAAGGCACAGCTTTACAGAACTCTACTAATGCAGTAATGTCTTCTCTTTTGTCATTAATTCCATCCCAAACAATATATTCGTATGTAATTTCTCGTTTTGTTTTTGCGTACCAATATTCTAAAGATTCTTTTAAATCTTTTAAAGGAAAGTTAGTATTAAAAGGCATTATAGTTGTTCTAACTTCATCAATTGCAGAATGTAAAGAAACTGCTAAATTAAATTTAGCCTCTTCATCTGCCATCATTTTTATCATTTTAGGAACACCAGAGGTTGAAACTGTTATTCTTTTTGATGACATCCCTAAACCTTCTGGAGAAGTTATTTTTTCTATAGATTTCATCACGTTTTTATAGTTCATTAAGGGTTCTCCCATTCCCATAAAAACAATATTTGTTAATTTACGATTGTGATATAATCTACTTTGTTTGTCTATAATTACAACTTGATCGTAAATTTCATCTGGATTTAAATTACGCATTCTTTTTAAACGTGCCGTTGCACAAAATTTGCAATCTAAACTACAACCAACTTGACTAGAGACACAAGCTGTTGTTCTTTTTTTAGCAGGTATTAAAACAGATTCTACTACAAAACCATCGTGTAATTTAATTCCGTTTTTGATAGTGCCATCTGCACTTTTTTGCATAGAATCTACCTTAATATGATTGATTACAAAATTGTTTTCTAACATTTCTCTAGTTTGTTTAGAAATGTTTGTCATATCTTCAAAGGTATGTAAAGACTTGCTCCAAAGCCATTCATACACTTGATTTCCACGAAATGCTTTATCGCCATTTTCTACAAAAAAATCGCGTAATTGTTCTTTGGTTAAGGCTCTAATATCTTTCTTTTTATCCAAAATAAATTTATTTAAAAGTCAAAAAAATTAATGATTAAAAATTGACAACTGCAAAAATACACATATAATTTTAGCTTATTACTATTGTTGGCAAATTGACTGCGTTAGGGATTGAAGTGGAAATCCTTTTGTGAGGTACGAACAAAAGATTGTAACGGAAAGCGCGACCTTTTTAGGGAACGCCCAAAATAAAAAAACTGACAATTAAATTACTAATTGCCAGCTTAATTTATAAAATTTTAAATTCTTAATTACCTTAAATAATTAACATTGCGTCTCCATAAGTAGAGAATTTATAACCTTCTTTAATTGCTTCTTTGTAAGCTTCCATTAAAAAATCGTAACCTGCAAATGCTGCAGCCATCATCATTAATGTAGATTTTGGTGGATGAAAATTAGTAATCATGCTATTGGCAATACTAAAATCGTATGGAGGAAAAACAAATTTATTTGTCCAACCTTCATAAGCATTTAATTCTTGTTTAGAAGAAACAGAAGATTCTACAGTTCTCATTACAGTTGTACCAACTGCGCAAATTCTTTTCTTATCAATTTTTGCTTGATTTATTCTTGCTACAGAAGCTGCAGGAATTGCTATTTGCTCAGAATCTACTTTATGCTTAGACAAATCTTCTACTTCTACTGGGCTAAAAGTTCCTAAACCAACATGTAAAGTCATTTCTGCAAAATCTACACCTTTAATTTCTAAACGTTTTAATAAATGTTTAGAGAAATGCAAACCTGCAGTTGGTGCAGCAACTGCTCCTTCATTTTTTGCATAAATTGTTTGATAACGTTCGTCATCTAACGGTTCTACTTCTCTATTAATAGATTTTGGTAAAGGAGTTTGCCCTAATTCTAATAATTTTTCCCTAAAAGCTTCATAACTTCCGTCAAATAAAAAACGTAAAGTTCTACCTCTAGAAGTAGTGTTATCTATAACTTCTGCTACTAAACTATCATCATCTCCAAAAAATAATTTGTTTCCGATTCTAATTTTTCTTGCCGGATCTACTAAAACATCCCACAATCTATTTTCTGCATTTAGTTCTCTTAATAAGAAAACTTCTATTCTAGCACCTGTTTTTTCTTTATTTCCATACATTCTTGCTGGAAAAACTTTGGTGTTATTTAACATCATTACATCACCTTCATCAAAGTAATCGATAATGTCTTTAAACATTTTATGTTCTATAGTTTGCTCTTTTCTATTTAAAACCATTAAACGAGACTCGTCTCTATGTTCTGCAGGATATACTGCATACAATTCTTCTGGTAATTCAAAATCAAATTGTGATAATTTCATATATATATTTAGCTATAAAAGAGGCAAATATACGATATCGCAATAGGCGTTGTCAAGTGTTTGGCAATTTATCTTTATAGTTTATCTATTTTAATACCAATTTGTTGCATATCATCCCAAAATTTTTGATACGATTTAGTAACAACCTCTGCATTTAATATTTGAATAGGAACTTTAAAAGCCAAAGGCGCAAAAGCCATTGCCATTCTATGATCGTTGTAGGTTTTTATAGCAACATTTTTATTTATTACTAATGATTTTTCTAGATGTAAACTTACATCTGTAACAGAAATTGTTGCTCCTAATTTTGATAATTCATCATGCAAAGCAACTAATCTATCTGTTTCTTTAATTTTTAAAGTATGTAAACCCGTTAAATTACACGCAATACCTTCTGCAAAACAAGTTACAGCAATAGTTTGCGCAATATCTGGCGCATTTTTTAAATCTATTTCTAAAGTTTCTTTACTGCTTTTTTTAACTTTTTTTAGGTTGATAGCATTCTCGCCAAAAGTAGTTTGTATGCCAAAATGTTTATAGATTTCTGCCAAACAAGAATCGCCTTGTAAACTTTCTTGTTTATAAGCTGATAAATTAATTTCTGAATTAACATCTGCTAAAGCAATAATTGAGTAAAAATAACTAGCAGAACTCCAGTCTGATTCTACAACTACCGTTTGTTTTTTGATTGATTTTTTTGGAAAAACTTTTAAAATATTTTCTTTAAAACTAGTTTCAATTCCTAATTGATTTAACAAACTTAATGTCATTTCTATATAAGGAACTGATGTAATTTCACCAATTAATTCTATTTCTAATCCGTTTACGAGTTTAGAGGCAATCAACAAAAGAGAAGAAATATACTGGCTACTTACATTACCATTTATTTGTACTTTATTTTTTGTGATTTTTGTTCCTTTAATTCTTATTGGTGGATATCCTTCTTTAGCCTCGTAAGTTATATTTGCACCTATATCTTTAAGAGCATTTACCAAAATTTCTATGGGTCTGTTTTGCATTCTATCAGAACCTGTAAGCACAGTTTCTCTACCTTCTTTTACTGCAAAATAAGAGGTTAAAAAACGCATTGCTGTACCTGCATGACCAATATTTACAAGTTCATCACTTGTAGAAAGTGCATGTTGCATGTGAATTGAATCATCTGAATCTGATAAATTTTCGATTGTAATTTCTGGAAATAATTTTTGAAGAATTAGCAATCTGTTCGATTCGCTTTTAGAACCTGAAATGGTAATATTTTCGTTTATTTTTTTATTCTGTAAAACATTTAAAAGTATGTCCATTTCTTAAATTCTATTAATCAATTTTTATGAGTGCCAAAGTTAAGTTACAAAAGAAAGATACCAAAGTTTCTGAAGAATATTTTAAAGTAGAAACTTAACCACTTGTACTACTCCATTTTTTTATTAGTGATATACAAACCGTAAAAGACACTAAAAATAATTTTAAATGCAAAAAAGTTCTTCCATTTCCCATTACCAAAATTGGCTTCACCAACTTTAGTAAAATCTCCATTAAAAATATCTCTACCACTATTAATAAACAAAGAAACAAGAATTACAACAACAAAAAAAGGCATGGCAACTTTTAAAAAGTTAGACCAAAATTCTGGATTTTTAATTTTCTCTAAAAAAGACATCAATTTAATAATTTTATCAAACAAAAGTATTGATTCTTTTATGATTACTTTTATTTTATAAAGAATTTTATTCTTATATTTGGAATATAACACCCCCTAAATTGTTTATGAAAAGTAAAATTATCTTTGCGTTTATTTCTTTTATGTTATTATTTGGTATCAATAACAGTTTACTGTATAACGATTTAGAAAAACAAGTTTCCACTGCAAAAGTTATTAACTTAGCCGGAAGACAAAGAATGTATAGTCAAAAAATTACAAAATTGGCCTTATATTTAAATGAGGAAAAAGAAGATAATTATTCTACTTTAAGGCTTGAAGGGCTAAAAGAAATTATTACTAATTTTTCTGAAGCGCATCAATTTTTAGAAGAATCTCACTTAAAACAGTATAAGAGCTTGCTTTTAAATCAATATTTTAAAGATATTGAGCATTCTTATTTAAAAATAATAAATAGCTCTAGAGAGTACCTTAATTCTCCTAATGACAGCCAAGTAAAAGCTAATTTCATAAAAAACATCAAATTCAATGAAAGTGAGTTTTTAAGAATAATGGATGATATTGTAAACGAATATGAGAAAATAGCAGAAACAAGAGCTATTAAAATTAAAGGTAGAGAATTTACTTTTAATGCTATTATGGTGTTACTTACCATTTTTAGCATTTTTTCTATCATTATTCCGTTATTAAAAAACAAAAACTTAAATCTAAAATAATTTTTGATTGCTATAATAAAGATTCTTTCTATTTTTTTAAATCTATTATTTATGTATCCAAAATTAGATTTATTGCATTAAAATTAGCAAATACAACTTCTTTCTAAAAACAATTATTAATACTGATAAGCCTTTTTTTTGACAGTAATTTCTATCCACAATTAACATGAATACTTTTTTTAAAAGACAATTATTCAAACACTAACAAAACATCATACACAAAAACGTTAGAAAATTTAAAACACCAAGCTTAGAATATTCTTATTAAACCCAAAGGAGAAAATATTAATAGAAAATATTAACTTTAAAAATTCATAACAACCCCAAAACTTTGTGGAGTAAAATGTAAATCCCAAGCAACTTTTTTTGTTTTTCTTTTATCATTATATTTCTGATCGTATTTTGTATCTAAATATTTATCTATTGCTTCCACAATAAAAATACTTAAAGCAGTAGAAAAAACAACATCAGACAACCAATGAAAACGATCTACAATCCTAGCAAAACCAGGTATAGATCCTACTGTATATAAACCTGCCTTTACCCATGGATTATCAAAATGTTTAGCAAGAATATAAGCGTTTGTAAAACCTAGCATTACATGTCCTGAAGGAAAAGAATCGTAATTATAAACTCTATCAAAATGCAACGGATCAAATGTACCTTTACCAACATTTGCTTTTGGTCTTGCACGACCTATGATTCTTTTAGATACTTGTTGCAACAATCCAGATGCTGAAGCTGATGAAATTAACAACACACCTGTTCTTCTTAATTTTGGGTTTCTTGTAAATAACCCCGTTAAATAAACCGCGCCTGTTACCATAAAATTATTATTTGGGCTTCCGTATTCATTACCATAATCTGCCAACCAACGAGGCACATTTCCCCTCCAATTATCCGACCAATTATCTACATGATTATCAACTAAATATAAAGCAGAAGTACCTGCTGCAACATATGCTAAATTACTAAATTGATTTCCTTTCCAATACAAAGGTCTACTGTAAGCATACCCCATTCCTCCAGCCATGTTTCCTAAATCGTACGTAAATTCTTGCCATAAATTTTTATCTTTATTTAGATTTAAAGAAACTGTAGAATTTTGACTAAAATTTTTACCAATAGAACTTATTAAAATAAGTATAAATATTATTTTTTTCATAATTTTTCAAATAGGATAAAGTAAGGTGAAAACTACTTTTAATTGTGTTTGTTTTTCCAGTTTTGTTGGGTATATTTTCTAACTTTATGAAAAACTCTAAAAAATATTGCAAAACCAATAGCTTGAACTAAAACCATTCGCCAATCAAATTCAAACTCGAAAAACAAACCCGCAACCAACTGACTAACAGCAAACATCAAAAATAAAATTGGAATATAAATTAAAAAATATTTACCAATTGAAAGTGAGTTAATCAATTGCGTTTCTTCATTTACATTTTTATTAAGTTGATCATTTATTTTTTTTAAAGACATTATTTTAAATTTTTATTGGTAACATATAATGCATAAATAATGCTGAAAAATATTTTAAAACCAAAGAAATTTTGCCACTTACCATCACTAAAATTTTCTTTGATTACTGCTGTAAAATCGCCAGCAAAAATTTCTCTAGAGCTGTTCATCAACAGAGAAATTAGAGTAACAATAACAAAAAAGGGAATTGCAAATTGTGCAAATTTTATCCAAAAAAAACGAGTCTGAAATCTTGAGAAAACAATTTTAGCTCCTTCTGTAAAGTTTTTAATAAAACTCATTATTTTAATTTTTGATTATTGTGATGACGGTCGTGATCTCGTTTTGTTTTAATATCTAGTTTCTTTTCAAAAGCATCTTGCAAATCGATTCCTGTTTGATTTGCCAAACACAAAACCACAAACATTACATCTGCTAATTCTTCTCCTAAATCTTTATTTTTATCAGATTCTTTTTCACTTTGTTCTCCATAACGTCTAGCTATAATTCTTGCAACTTCTCCAACTTCTTCAGTTAATTGCGCCATGTTTGTTAACTCGTTAAAATATCGAACTCCGTGAGTTTTAATCCAATCATCAACTTGTTTTTGTGCGTTTTCTATGTTCATTTTATTGTCTTTTCTAAATAGGTAAAGTTACAAAGCGCCAAATATAAAGTTTCTTAATTTAAT
The DNA here is from genome assembly GCF_900105145.1 of Polaribacter sp. KT25b. Lineage (NCBI taxonomy): Bacteria > Pseudomonadati > Bacteroidota > Flavobacteriia > Flavobacteriales > Flavobacteriaceae > Polaribacter > Polaribacter sp. KT25b. The sequence continues at coordinate 3,162,970 of NZ_LT629752.1, forward strand.
TGTTTTGATTACTGTTTTTAAAATATCGTTTAAATAACAAAGAAATTAAAAATAAATTAGTTGATATTTATAATGTAAAAAATCACCGCTCTATTGGAACTTTGCTATATTTTTACAATTTTCAAACATCACTTTAAGCCTTCTATACCACTATCAATCAGATAATAAAAAATAATTTCACAAAATAAACTGCCGTTTATCAAAATAACTATTTTATATTTGCTTACGTTTTTCTGTTTAAAAATAGAAATACTATTTTTAAATAACCGTTATAAACTTAGTTTAAATCCAACCCCCAAAAAATTGGAAAAAAACAAATACAAAATACTGCTTATATTTTTCATATTGATAATTATCGCTAATCAGATAATTATTAGTAATTCTATTTCTAAACAAAGTTCTGATGCTGAAACCATAAATATAGCTGGTAAACAGAGAATGTATAGTCAGCTAATTACTAAAATGGCTTTATACACTAAAAATGCTAACTTACAAGACGATAATATTTCAAATTTAAAGAAAGTTATTGATAGCTTTAAAAAGGCAGATACTTATCTTAAGCAAAAAAATAAACTGCAGTATAATATTGAGTCTTTAGATATTCTTTTTAACAAAAACACACCCTATTTTAATAAGATTATTTCATCTTCTAATAAATTAATAGAAGACCCGAATAATGAAGTCGTTTTTAATCAGTTTTTTGAAACAATTAAAAATAACGAACAGCCGTTTTTAAACTCAATGGATGCCATTGTAAATGAGTATCAAAAACTTTCTGAAAATAGATTGTCCTTTTTAAAAAAAATGGAATACTTTTTTATCACATTTACTTCCATTTCACTTTTTGCTATTATCTTTTTTATGTTTCTGCCAATGTTTAGAAAGAACAAAGCACTAACTAATTTAAATAAAGAATTAGAGAAATTTAAAAAAGAAATAGAACAAAAAGAAAAAGATAAAAAAAGCGTTGAGGAAATTTTGCACAGAACAAACTCTGTAGCAAGAATAGGAACTTGGGAAGTAGATTTAATAAATAAAGAAGTCTCTTGGAGTAAAGTAACCAAAGAAATTCATAATACTAAAAATGATTATATTCCTTCTTTAGAGAAGGGCATAGATTTCTATAAAGAAGGCTATAGCAGAGATAGAATTACAAAAGTAATTGATAATTCTATTAAAAATAATAGCTCTTGGGATGAAGAGTTACAAATTGTAACCGCCCAAGGAAAAAATATCTGGGTTAGAGCAATTGGTCAACCAGAATTTATAAATAATGAATGTGTTCGTTTATATGGAACTTTTCAAGACATTAACACTGTTAAATTAGCACAAATTGAGCTAAAAAAAGCAAATGAAGAGTTAAATGCCATTTTAGACTCTGGTACTATTTCAATTATACGAACAGACACAAATGGTATAATTACCTATTTTAATGAAGGTGCAGAAAAATTATTAGGGTATAAAAGTGAAGAATTAATTAATAAAAAAACTACTGCAATATTTCATGATAAAGAAGAAGTTTTAAAAAGAGGAAAAAAACTTTCTACCAAATACAAAAAAGAAATTACTGGTTTTGATCTTTTAACCAGGTTAGCACGAAATAACAAAGTTGACTCTACAAAATGGACTTATATTAAAAAAGACGGAACCTCAATAGATGTTCAACTAAGCGTAAGTGCAATAAGAGATAAAAAGGGCAATATTGTAGCTTTTCTTGGTGTTGGTACAGATATTACTAAACTAACAGAACAAAATAAGCAATTGGCAAGTTTTGCTCAAATTGCCTCACACAACTTAAGAGCTCCTGTTAGTAATTTAAGCTCTTTATTAGATTTATATGATATTTGTGAAACATCAGAAGAAAAAGAGTTTACTTTTGGCAAATTTAGAACTGTAATTGCTCATTTATCAGAAACATTAAACACTTTAATAGAAGCTATTAAAATAAGAGAAAAAAGAGAATCTAATATAGAAATTAAGACACTATCTTTTAGTAAGGTTTTTAAGAAAACAGAAGAAATAATATCCGAAAAAATTAGCAGATTAAATGCCGTAATTATTTCTGATTTTTCAAGTATTGATACAATTAAATATAACGAATCTTATTTAGAAAGCATATTTATTAACCTAATTAGCAACTCCTTAAGATATTCATCACCAGAAAGAGCTCCAAGAATAGAAGTAACAACAACAATAAATGCAGGAAAAATAGAGTTAAAGATTACAGATAACGGACTTGGAATAGATTTAGAAAAACATGGACATAAATTATTTGGATTAAATCAAGTTTTTCATAGACATAAAGATTCTAAAGGCGTTGGTTTATATATTGTAAAAAATCAAATCGAATCTTTAAAAGGAACTATTTCTTGTACAAGCGAAATAGATAAAGGAACAACATTTACCATAACATTTTAAAATTAAAACATGCCACAAAACCCAAATATTTGTATCGTAGATGATGACGAAGTTTATAAGTTTTTTGTAAAAAAAATACTAAAAATAAAGAACTTAGCTAAAGATGCATTAACTTTTCCTGACGGAGAAGAGGCTTATAAATTTATAAAAGAAAACAGAGAAAATCTAGAAAAATTACCAGATATCATTTTTTTAGATATTAATATGCCCATTATGGATGGTTTTCAGTTTATGGATGAATACACCAAAATACATAATGAAATTAACAAGAAAATTACTATTTACATGATCACTTCTTCTATTGATCCTGTAGATTTAGAAAGATCAAAAAAATACGATCAAATTTCAGATTTTATTACAAAACCAATCTCTGCAGAAGTTTTACAAAGAATTATCAATCCAATAAATTAATATCTAGACTTTTTTTACGACCAATAGATTCTCATTTTACTTTTGCATATAAATTCTTAAAATTGTTTAACCTAATTTATGCTTACTTAGAGTTAAACTACAAAGAACATACTTATAAATCTATATTAAATCTTAGTTTTAAGAACAACTTTTTACTCTTATCTAGACAAAACTCTTTAACTATACCAATTTTCTATTTGTTTTTATTTTCTGATCTTAAAATTAGATTATATCAAAAATAATATTTGCTATTTAACTAGATTTATTTCTACACAACAAATCTTCATTAACATTAATTGCGTTATCTAAATTTAACAAATACAACTTATCTAAAAATATAAATCACTTCAATTCTTAAATAATAAAATATTGTTAACTTCATCTTAAAAATTCTGAAACTTTATTTAAACTTCTTAACTTTACATTAGATTTTATAAAAAATAAAGTACAGAATAATACAAAAAATGAAAAGTAAAAAAGCAATCATAACAGGAGGTGGTAAAGGTCTAGGTAAAGCCACAGCAATAGCATTTGCAAAAGAAGGAATTGACGTTGCAATAACTGGCAGAAATGAAGCTACTTTAAAAGCTACAGTTTCTGAAATTGAAAAACTTGGGGTTAAAGCCATTTATGCAGTATTTGATGTTGGTAATTACGAAGAAGTAAAAACAGGAATTAAAAGCATTATAGAAAAATTTAAAACCGTAGATATTTTAGTAAACAATGCAGGTATTGCAGCTTTTGGCACTTTTAACGACATGAAAGTTGAGCAATGGAGCCAAATTATACAAACCAATGTAATGGGTATGTATTATGTTACTAAAGAAGTTTTACCTTATTTAATTGCAAAAAACGAAGGTGATATTATTAACGTATCCTCTACTGCTGGCTTAAACGGTAACGCAAGTACTTCTGCATATTCTGCATCAAAATTTGCTGTAATTGGCATGTCAGAATCCTTAATGAAAGAAGTGCGTAAAAATAATATTAGAGTTTGCACATTAACACCAAGTACAATTGCTTCTGATATGTCTATCAATTTAGGAATAGCAAATAAAGATTCTGAAGACAGTGTTTTACAACCAGAAGATTTTGCAGAATTAATTGTTGCCGGATTAAAATTACCAAGAAGAGCAATGCTTAAGAGTGCTGCTTTATGGTCTACAAATCCTTAAAAAAGTTTGAATATTATTTATAAAAAGAAAGAGCCATTAAATTATTTAATGGCTCTTTCTTTTTTATCTATTTTAAAAAATTACAAACTTCATCATAAAATTGCTTCGGATTTTCTGCATGCAACCAATGACCAGCATTTGCAATTTCTACAACTTTGTTGTTAGGAAAATAAGTATCAATAATTATTTGTTCTGATAATAAAATATAACCAGATTTTTCTCCTTTTAAAAACAATGTTGGTTTTCTAAAAACAGAACCAACAGGCAAAGCTTTACCAACTTCAACATTATTTTCTGTTAATGATTTTAAATTAAATCTAAAATCTAAAACTCCTTTTTCTCTCCAATACACATTTTTCATCAAAAATTGACGAACTCCAAACTCTGGAATAAACTTAGAAAGTTGCTCATCAACCAGTTTTCTTGAATTCTGAATTAAAAAATCAATAGAATTTAAACCCGCTAAAATTGCATTATGATGTGGCTGATATTCTTTAGGCGAAATATCTACAACAATTAATTTATCAACCAAATCTGGATAGGTTACAGCAAATAACATTGCTGTCTTTCCTCCCATAGAATGCCCAATTAAATAGATTTTTTCTAACTGATGAAACTGTATATAATTATACAAATCAGCTACTAAAACTTCATAATTAAACTCATCTTCATGAAAACTTCTTCCGTGATTTCGTTGATCAATAATATGAACTTGAAAATCTTCTGCAAATTTATTTCCTAACGTTTTCCAATTATCGCTTGATCCAAAATACCCATGTAAAATTAATAACGGATTTCCTTCGCCTTGAATTATGGAATGTAAAATATTATTTTCTTTCATTTTTGTATTTTTACGCAGAGATGCACAAAATTATTTTATTGTAAGTATATTTTACAGAATTTCACCGAGAAATTATAAAATTTCGCAAACTTTTAGTAAAATTTAAGACTACAATTTTAAACTACTTATTATAGATTCAAGCTAAAACACTGCTTACTAACTACTTTAATCGATGTAAATACATATTTACAACGTTCTCTAATCCTAAATACAAACTTTCTGCAATTAGTGCATGACCAATAGAAACTTCGTCTAAATTAGGAATGTTTTCTTTAAAAAACTGAATATTATCTAAACTCAAATCATGACCAGCATTAATACCTAAACCTAATTTATGCGCTAAAATTGCAGCTTCTGTATACGATTTAATCACATTTTTATTTCCTAAATCAAACTGAGTTGCAAAATCTTCTGTGTACAATTCAATTCTATCTGCACCGGTTTTTGCAGCAGCTTCGATCAACTTTGCATCCGTATCAATAAAAATTGAAGTTCTAATTCCGTTATTTTTAAATTCAGCAATAACTTCTTGTAAAAAAGATTGATGTTTAATGGTATCCCAACCAGCATTTGAAGTGATTGCATTTACAGCATCTGGCACTAAAGTAACTTGCGTTGGCTTAAGTTCTAATACCAAATCCATAAAAGATTTTACAGGATTTCCTTCAATATTATACTCTGTTGTAACAATGTTTTTTAAATCTCTAGCATCTTGATAACGAATATGGCGTTCATCTGGTCTTGGATGAATTGTAATTCCTTGTGCACCAAATTCTTCAATATCAGCAGCAACTTTTAATAAATTCGGCACATTTCCACCCCTTGAATTACGTAAAGTTGCAATTTTATTAATATTTACACTTAACTTTGTCATTATATAAAATTAGGCAGCAAAGGTAACTCATTAAATCATTTTATCCTATATTCGTAGATAATGAACACAAACGATTACATATTAAAAGATATTTCAGCATTTCGTTTAAACGATAGTGTAAAAAGTGCACAAAATTTATTTAAAAACTTTCCTATAACTCATTTTCCGGTTGTAGATAACGATAAACTATTGGGATCTTTTGCAGAAGAAGATGCGCAAACTATCGAAAATAAAGAAGACACTTTAGAAGAATACACCTATTTATTAAATCCTTTTTTTGCTGATGAAAAAGCAACAGTTATAGAATTGATAAAGATTTTTGCAGATAATAATGCAACTATAATTCCGGTTTTAAATGCTGATAAAAACTACATTGGTTATTACGATTTAAACGATATTTTAGAAGTTTTTGCAGCAAGCCCTTTTATGCTTGAAGAAAGCAAAATTTTAATTGTAGAAAAATTAGAAAATGATTATTCTATGAGTGAAATTGCACAAATTACTGAAACAAATGGTGGCAAAATTTTAGGAAGCTATATTTCTGAAAGAAAGAATGGCTTTGTTCAACTTACATTAAAAATAGTTGCTGATGAAATAAATGAAATAATGCATACTTTTAGACGATATGATTACAAAATTATTTCAACCCATGAAAATGATATTTATTTAGAAGATTTAAAAAACAGATCTGAATATTTACAAAAATATCTAGAAATGTAATATTTCTGATGGTTTTATTTAAATTTAGTTCGTGTATTTCTTAAAAGACAATCAATAAAAAATGAAGAAAGTTGCAATTTACGGTCAATCATATTCCATTTCTGCAGAGAAAGAAATTCAAATTTTACTAGATGTACTCCAAGAAAATAATATTAGCTGCTTAATTGAACAACAGTTTTACAAATTATTAGTTGAAGAAAATGTTTTAGAAAAAAAATATAATACTTTTTCACATTTTTCTGATTTAAACAATTCTTTTGATGCCTTTTTTACTTTAGGAGGAGACGGAACCATTTTAAGAGCTGTAACTTATATAAGAGATTTAGGAATTCCTATTTTAGGTATTAATACAGGTAGATTAGGTTTCTTAGCAACTATCAACAAAAATTCTATAAAAGAAAGTGTAGAACTAATTTTAAAAGGCGAATTTAAAATTCAAGAAAGAACACTACTTTCTATTAAAACAATACCCGAACTAGAACAATTTAACGAACTTAATTTTGCTTTAAACGAAGTTACAATAGCAAGAAAAAACACCACCTCTATGATTGGCGTTAGAACCTGTTTAAACAAAGAATATTTAACAAATTATTGGGCAGACGGCTTAATCATTGCCACACCAACAGGTTCTACAGGTTATTCTTTAAGCTGTAATGGCCCAGTAATTTCTCCTGGCTCAAAAAACCTAGTTATCACACCAATTGCACCACATAATTTAAGTGCAAGATCTATGGTTATTTCTGATGAAACAAGCATTCAACTCACTATAGATTCTAGAGAAAAAGATTTTTTAATTTCTTTAGATTCGAGAATAAGCTCTGTACCTAAAAACACTAAAGTTTATATAGAAAAAGCAAATTTTACAATTAAAAGTATTACTCCCAATAATCAATCTTTTCTAAAAACCTTACGAAGTAAATTATTATGGGGAGAAGATACAAGAAATGAAACCAATCTTTAACGAATTAATTACAATAAAACAGAAAAATAGTTGTTATTCAAAAAAGACTGAATATTAACTTTTTAAAGCAAATTGAAATACCTATATTTGCACGCTATTTTTTAGGATGAAAAACTGTATTTTATTACTTATTTTTATATGCTCTTCTAATATTACATTAGGGCAAATGTACGAAGCAGGAATAACTATTGGTGGCTCTAATTATGTTGGAGATATTGGCAGAACCGATTACATTTACCCAAATAAAATCGCTGGGGCAGCTTTTTTTAAATACAATTGGAACCCAAGAATAGCCTTAAGAGCAACTTATAGTTATTTACCTATTGAGGCTAATGATATCGATGCAGATACAGATTTTAAAAGAGATAGAAATTTAGACTTTAAAAATACAATAAACGAATTGGCTGTAGGTTTAGAATATAATTTTTATGAATACGATTTATCAACACCTGGTAAAACTTGGACCCCTTATATTCTTTTAGAACTAGCAGCATTTAACTACAATTATGTTGTTTCAGAACCACAGCCAAACCAATATGAATTTGATTCTAAAAACTCAATTTCAGTCCCTTTTGGCATAGGATTTAAATCAAAAATATCTGGTTCTTTTGCTTTTGCTTTAGAAGCAAAATTTAGATATACCTTTGAAGATGATTTAGATTACACAACAGATAAAATAGCAAAACTAGATTTTGAAGGCACAGGTAATGATTGGTATATGTTTACAGGTTTTTCATTAATTTATACTTTTGGACGACCTGCTTGTTACACTAACGGATTATAATTATATGGATAAAAAACTACGCATCGATTTACAGAGAGTTCCTAAACACGTTGCCATTATTATGGATGGTAATGGTCGTTGGGCAAAAGGTAAAGGAATGAATAGAATTTTTGGTCATAAAAACGCACTAACAGCTGTAAGAGAGTCTATTGAATCTGCTGCAGAAATTGGTGTAGAAGCAATTACTCTTTATGCTTTTTCTACAGAAAATTGGAATCGACCTAAAATGGAAGTAGATGCTTTAATGCAGCTTCTTATTAAATCTCTTAAAAAAGAACTACCTACTTTTCAAAAAAACGAAGTAAAAGTAAATGCAATTGGTAACATTGAAAGTTTACCAGAAAACGCACAAAAAACTTTAACAGAAGTACGTGAACTTACAAAAAATAATTCTAGAATCATTTTAACTTTAGCACTAAGTTATGGCTCAAGAGAAGAAATTGTTAAAGCAATCAAAAACATATCTAAAAAAGTTGTTAATAAAGAGCTCGATTTAGAAAATATTGATGAAAATACTATTAATAACCATTTATATACATTTAATTTGCCCAATGTAGATTTGATGATAAGAACTAGTGGAGAACAACGCATTAGTAATTTCTTATTATGGCAAATGGCATATGCCGAATTATATTTTACAAATATACTTTGGCCAGATTTTAGACAAGAACATTTTTATGATGCAATCATAGAATATCAGAACAGAGAAAGACGATTTGGAAAAACTAGCGAACAACTTACAGAATAAAGTTTCTAAGAAATTATTTTCTGCTGTATTAGTGCCTTTTGCACTATTATTTACTTTTAATTCTACTGCACAAACAGTAAAAGACACCATAATTAACAACAATATTTCATTCGAAAAAGGAAAGGAATACATATTAGGTGGCATAACTGTAACTGGTTTAAAGAAATTTAGCGAAGAAACAGTAAAAGTTTTTACCGGATTAAGAGACGGTCAAACAATAAAGTTACCAGGAGACAAACTTACAAGTTCTATAAAAAAACTATACGAAAGTAAACAGTTTAGTAATGTAGATGTATATCTAGCAAAACTAGATGGAGAAACAGTGTATCTACAGTTTGATGTACAAGAACTACCTCAATTAAATAAGGTTAAAATTACAGGTGTAAAAAAATCTAAAGCCAAAGAACTTATAAAAGATGCCGAGTTAAAACTTGGCGCCATGCTTACAGACAATTTAATTGTAACTACCAAAAACTATATTACTAAAAAATATACAGATAAAGGATTTCTAAAAACAAAAGTTAATTTAGATGTACAAAAAGACTCTTCAGATATTAATTCTGTTAATATTAATGTATTTGTAGATAAAGGATCTAAAATAAAAATAAAAGACATAGTTTTTACAGGTAATAAAGAATTATCAGACAAAAAACTTAGAAAAGTAATGTCTAACACCAAAAGAAAATTTATTGGTCGTTTTTGGAAAGGATCTAAATATATAGAAGAAGATTATCAAGAAGATTTGGAAAGTATTTTAGACAAATATAGTAGACTAGGGTTTAGAGATGCTCGTATTTTAAGTGATAATATTTCTTGGAATGATGATAATACAATTAATATAAATATTGATTTAGAAGAAGGTAAACAGTATCGATTTGCTGATATTTTATTTGTAGGGAATAAAGAATATTCAGACAATCAATTAAGAGCTATTTTAAGGATAGAAAAAGGAGACGTTTATAATGGGGCTGTTTTAAAAGAACGTGTAAAAGGAGATGGAAGCCCAACATCCGAAGATTTATCAACCATGTATCAAGATTCTGGATTCTTGTTTTCTCAAGTAAATGCAGTAGAAACTAAAGTACAAAATGATTCTATAACTGTAGAAATTAGAATTAGAGAAGATGATAAAGCAAGAATTAAAAAAGTAACTGTTTCTGGAAACGACAAAACAAATGATCATGTAATATTTAGAGAATTACGTGTTAAGCCAGGAGATTTATTTAGTAGAAGTGCAATTATTAGATCTATTAGAGAAATTGGTCAATTAGGTTTCTTTGATCAAAATGTAACTCCAGATGTTGTTCCAGATTATCAAAATAAAACAGCAGACATAGATTTTACTGTTGCAGAAAAAGGTGGTAGCCAAATAGAATTACAAGGTGGTTATGGAGGTGGTTCTTTCATTGGTACTTTAGGTTTATCTTTTAATAATTTTTCTATTAGAAACCTATTTAATAAAGACGCATACAAACCATTACCTATGGGAGATGGTCAAAGTTTATCTTTACGACTACAAACAAGTAGAACATTTAACACATATAGTTTTTCATTTACAGAACCTTGGTTAGGAGGTAGAAAACCAAAATCATTGTCATTTTCTATTTATTCTTCTAATCAATATCAGTATGATTACACAACAGGTGATGTAAATAAAGATCAAAGTTTAGGTATTATTGGTGCTTCTATAGGTTTAGGGCAACGTTTAAATTGGCCTGATGATTTCTTTCAACTTTCTCAAACTATTAGCTACCAAAGCTTCAAACTAAATAATTATGGTTTTCAAGTAGGAACAGATATTTTAAATGAAGGAACATTAAATAACTTATCTTATAATGCAGCTATTAGCAGAAACTCTGCAGGACCTAGTTTAATTTTCCCTACATATGGATCAGAATTTTCACTAGCTGTTAAAGCGACTTTGCCTTATTCTTTATTTACAAATAAAGATTATGACAATTTAGATCCACAAGAAAAATATAAATGGTTAGAGTATTATAAATTTACTGCTAAAGGTAAATGGTATACAGCATTTACAGATAAATTAGTTTTAATGACTAATGCAGAAATGGGATATTTAGGATACTATAATTCTGAATTAGGTCAAAATCCATTTGAAAGATACTATGTAGGTGGAGATGGTATTTCTCAATTTCAGCTAGATGGAAGAGAAACTGTAGGATTAAGAGGTTATGAAAATAATAGATTATCATCTTCTGAAGGTGGTACAATTTTTAATAAATTTCAATTAGAATTAAGATATTCTATAACAGATTCTCCTGCTGCTTCGATATATACACTAGGATTTTTAGAAGGTGGTAATTCTTATGACAATTTTGACACTTTTAATCCGTTTGAAATAAAACGTTCAGCAGGATTAGGTGTAAGAATATTTATGCCTGCATTTGGTCTACTAGGTATAGATTTTGCTCATGGGTTTGATCCTTTACCTGGAGAAACAGAAAAATCTGGCTGGCAAACACATTTTATTATCGGAAGACAATTCTAGGAAAACCGTACATTTGTAATGTCATTGTTTTTTTGGCACGGTTTTTTCTAATACACTATACAAATGAAAAAAATATTTTTATTAGTCGTTCTTTTATTTACAGCAACAAATTTTTGGTCACAAAGAAATCAGATAATTGCATATATTGATATGGAATATATTCTAGAAAATGTTCCCGAATATATTCAAGCACAAAATACTTTAGATGCAAAAGTAGCTAAATGGAAAAACAATTTAGATAAACAAGCACGTCATATCGAGGTTTTGAAATCTGACTTAGCAAATGAAAAAGCAATTTTAACGAAAGATTTAATTGAAGAAAAAGAAGAAGAAATAGAAATTAAACAAGTTGAATTAAGAAGGTTAGAGTCTTTATATTTTGGCCCAAATGGCGATATGTTTTTAGTAAGAAAACAATTAGTTAAGCCAATTCAAGATCAAGTTTATAATGCAATACAAAGTATAGCAGCAAGAAAAAAATATGATTTTGTATTTGATAAATCAAGTGAGTTGGTTATGCTATATTCAAATAAAAAATACGATATTAGCGAGCTTGTTTTATCTACCATCGATCGAACTAGATTATCAAAAGAAAAAAAGGAATTGATGAACAAAAAATCAAATACTCCTAATGAAGATCTAACAGACAGACAAAAAGAATTATTAGAACAAAAAGAAAACGCAAAGAATAAAAAAGAAGAAGCGTTAGCTAAAAAAGCTGCCGAAAATAAAGCTAAAAAAGATGCAATAGCAGAAAAACGAGCTGCTCTTATAAAGAAAAGAGAAGAACAAAGAAAAATTTTAAGAGAGAAAAAAGAAGCTCTTAGAAAAAAGAAAGAAGAAGAGAAGAAAGAACAAGAGGAAAACGAAAATAATTAAATCAAGAAAGTCAAAATAATAATTAAATTAAAACAAGAATGAAAAATTTAAAAACGTTACTATTAATCGCTGTATTTACTTTAGGTTTAGGTGGTGTTGCAAATGCACAAAAAATAGGGCATATAAACTACCAAAGAGTTATTGTAAATATGCCAGAAGCTAGAGCTCTACAAGTAACTTTAGAAAAGTTAGGTAAAACTTACCAAGATGAGATTGAAACTATGGGTAAGAAAATAGAAGCAAAAAGAACAAAGTATACTGCTGAGCAAAACTCTCAAACTCCGCAAATAAATGAATCTAGAGCACAAGAGGTACAACAAGAGATCGCAAGATATCAGCAATTAAGACAAACTGCAGCTGCAGATATTCAACAAAGAGAACAAGATGGTTTAAAACCAATTTCTGAAAAGGCTCAAAAAGCAATTAATGAAATTGCAGCATCTAAAGGAATACTATATGTTTTAGAAGAAAATTCTCTTATAGTTAAAAAGGGTGAAGATTTATATGATGCTGTAAAAGCTAAATTAGGTTTATTAAAAGATTTACCTAGACCTACTGCTGAAAATAAATAATTTTAATCAAAATTATATTATTTAAAAACCTACTTTAACAAGTAGGTTTTTTTTATTTTTACAAGTATGAAATCAAATAATTTTCCAATTGGTATTTTCGATTCAGGAATTGGTGGAACATCAATTTGGAGAGAAATTAAGACACTTTTACCTAATGAGAATACAATATATCTTTCGGATAGTAGAAATGCTCCCTACGGTGAAAAAAGCAAACAAGAGATAATTAATCTGTCTATAAAAAATACCGAATTTTTAATAAAACAAAACTGTAAATTAATTGTTGTTGCGTGCAATACAGCTACAACAAATGCTATTAAAATATTGAGGAAAAAATATTCAATTCCTTTTATTGGTATTGAGCCTGCAATAAAACCTGCTGCACTAAAAACTAAGACTAATATTATTGGAATTCTTGCCACTAAAGGAACACTTAATAGTAAATTATTTGAAAAAACTTCAAGTACTATCAGTCGAAAAATAACTGTCAAAGAAAAAATAGGAACTGGTTTAGTTGAATTAATTGAAAACGGTGACATTGATACATCTAAAATGAAAGAGTTACTAACCTCTTATTTAGAACCAATGCTTAAAAAACAAGTAGATTGTTTAGTTTTGGGATGCACACATTACCCTTATTTAATACCTGTGATAAGAGAAATAGTTGGAGATAAAATACAAATAATAGACTCTGGAGAAGCCGTAGCTAGACAAACAAAAACTATTTTAGAAAAAAAACAATTATTAAACAATACATCTAAAGATGGAAATCATCAATTTTATATAAATAAAGATAAAAAGGTTTTAGAAATGCTAATTTCTAAATATGGAAAAAAAATAAAAATCAATCAATTAGATTTTTAAAAACTTCCAAAAGCAGAATTAATATTAGGACAAGCTGATGCTCTTTGTTTTCTCGTCCATAAATTTAAACCAAGAGATATTTGATGAAATCCAGAAGTTGTTAAAACTGTTTCATTCATTTGATTTGTATATGTGTATGAAAACATAAAGTTCTCAAAATTTAAACCTATTATTGGTGATATAAATTGGGAATTTTCGATAGCATTTGTATCAAAACTTTTTCTATAAGACAAGGCTGCCCATAATTGAGTTTTTGAAATATTTTTATATGCTTTAATATTTAAGTCGGCGATTCTTTCTCCCGTACTTTCTCTAAACTGCAACATTACAGAAGGTTCAAATTGCACAACAAGATCTTCACCAAAATAATATCCAGTAGAAAAAATATAATTTCTTAAATCTAAAGGTTCTTGAATATTTAAGTTATTTTTAGCAGTTAGCAATAAGTTTTTAACAGTAAAATAAGAAGAAAATCCACCTAAATGATATGCTACACTAAAATCTGCATTGTAGTAACTTGTACTCTCAATAATAGCTGAAACAGCTTGATCTCCTGTAAAAGTTCTTTGGTCTGATTGATTTTGTACGAAAGTAAACGCCAATCCAAAAGAAAGTTGATTAAAATATGTACCATTACTCATTGGTAAATGATACGAATAAGTTCCTTGTAATCCTTTTTGAGAATGATATCCATTCTTATCATTAAATAGAACAAATCCATAACCTGCATTAGAATCCTCACTTAACCTAGTATGAAAACTCATAGTTTGCAAAGCTGGTGCATTAGGTATGCCAGACCATTGTTGTCTTGCAGTAAAACGCAATTTACTAGAGTTTCCAATACCTGCTGCAGAAGGATGTACTAAATACACATTATCAGAAAGATAATCTTGATAAATAGGTAAAGTTTCTTGGGTATAACTTTTTACAGAAAAAAAGAACAATGTAAGTAAGCAAAAATTAATGTATAATAACTTCATTAAAAGTCAGATTATTTTTAGGTTTCCAAATATATCGATTTTATAAGAATAAATACTTTATAACTTAAAGATTTAACAGATAATGTATAACATAATAAATACTAATACCATTAAGTATTTATTATGTTTTAGATAAAATTAATAAAAAAGTATAATATACTTTTACAGAATAAATGAATTTAAGGCATAAAAAAAGGGTAAATCAAATGAATTACCCTTTTTTTAAAAACTAAATTATATATTTAATTACCTCCACCTTTAGATGCAGAATAACTAATTTTAAGAGCATTTACATCTCTTAATTTTAATCTTATATCAGTTATAGTTCCAACATTAGATTCTTTATCAGCTTTGATTGAAGTTGTCATAAATGGAACTTCAGCTTCAGACACTTTGGATCTTGCATTTATGATAAATGCAGGAACTTGTTCTGCAGAAGCAATCTTATCATTTAATTGAATTTTATTATAACCAACTCCATCTCTGCTAGGATCTTTCGATTTACCAACATAAATAGTACATACCAAACTTTTATGTTCTAATTTTTTAACTTCAGAAGCACTTGGTAATCTTGGGTTTTCAATTCTTAAGTCTGTTTCTCTCATAGTAGTTGTTACCATGAAGAAAAATAATAACATAAAAACGATATCCGGTAGAGCAGCAGTATTTACGGCTGGTATTCCTTTTTTCTTCTTTCTAAATTTAGACATATGTTATATTTTAATATTAATTATGATGTTGGTTCTGCATCAGAAATAATTTGAGGATATGATGTTTTAATATCTTCAACTTTCTTCTTTAAAGCCTCATTAGTTTTGTCTCCTTTAAAAGCCTCTTCAAGCTCATCAAACGACATACCATAACGTTTTCTACATAACCTATTTCTAAGATCTGTATATGCTCTTAGAAGCTCATTTTGCACTTTGATATAAGTACCATATTCTGTACCTCTATCACTTTGAACTGATATAATTGCTTTGTTAGGATGATCTGAAGAAGATTCGCTTCTAGCTCCTTCACAATAATCACAAGGTTTACCTGGAGAACCATCTTCTCCTGGCTTTCCAACTCCACCACCATTATCTATAAATTCTACAGCGGCTTTCTTTAAATCTTTTATATCCATTCTTTGTTCTTCAACCAGTAACTCATTGTTTCTGTTTATAAGAACTACAAATATATTTTTTTCTTTAATAATTGGCGGAACGTAATCTGCTGGCGGTTTTTCTGATAACTTCTTAGAGACACCTGAATCTACATTCATTGTCGTTGTTACTAAGAAGAAAATTAATAACAGAAAAGCAATGTCTGCCATAGAACCTGCGTTAATTTCTGGATTTTCTCTTCTTGCCATATTATTTATTTGATTAATCCTTTAATTAAATCCCAAACAAAGAATACACCAGCAATACCACCTAAGATAACACTATACCATATTCCTGCTCCTACCCAATGATTAGTTGCAGATCCTTCTTCTCCTCCTGGTTGTATTTTTCCTGCTGCATCGTAAACTACATTACTATCAGATAAGAAATAAGCCACAAACAAAAGAACTGCTAATACTGCTAATCCTCCTAAAGTTTTCTTTAGGTTTTCTGGGTTTCTAATTAAACTCCAAAAAGCGAGTCCAATTGTTATTACAACAGCTGCGATACATAACCAATAAGAGAAAGATATTAATGGACTTACTAAACTATTTTGTAAATCTACACTCTCTTCTATTGCTACGGAATCTTCCATAAGAACTCTTATGAAAAGAACACCTCCAATAAGAGCTATGGCAGCAATTAAAATATTTAAAATTTTATTACTTTTCATATTGAGTTTTATTTTTTATACTTTACTAATAAATCTATCAAAGAGATAGAAGCATCTTCCATACTATTTACAATACTATCAATTTTTGCAACGATATAATTATAAAAAATTTGAAGAATAATAGCTACAATAAGACCAAATACTGTAGTTAATAATGCAACTTTAATACCACCTGCAACAACTGCTGGAGAAATATCATTTGCAACCGCAATATCGTTAAATGCTCCAATCATACCAATTACAGTACCCATGAAACCAAGCATTGGTGCTAATGCAATAAATAAAGAAATCCAAGAAACATTTTTCTCTAATTGTCCCATTTGAACACCTCCATACGAAACAACTGCTTTTTCAGCTTCTTCTACACCTTCGTCTAATCTATCTAAACCTTGGTAAAAAATAGATGCTACTGGTCCTTTTGTATTTCTACAAACTTCTTTTGCTGCTTCTACACCACCAGAACTTAAAGCATCATCTACATTTGCTAATAATTTTTTAGTGTTGGTTGTTGCCATGTTTAAATAAATAATTCTTTCAATGGCAATAGCTAATCCTAAGATTAATGCTACTAATACAATTCCCATGAATCCTGGGCCACCATCTATAAAGTTTTGCTTTAAGATTTGGTGAAACGTTTTTGCTTCTGTTGCCGCTGCTTCTTGAGCGAAAGTTGATTGAATAGCTCCAAAAAACATAAATCCTGTTACAGATAAGACATTTACTACTTTTTTCATCTTAGATATAAATTAATTTTTAATAGTTAACGGGTTAAAGATATAATATTCATCTCAAATAGAGAAAAATTAAGACACTTAAATTTTTTAAGTTTTTAGAATCTTAACTTTTTTGCATTAGAGACCGCCAAGTAACAAAAAATGTTATGCATAAAAAAATTTTTTTTGTTCAATTTCTATTTATTCAGCAGTTTTTTTATGCAAACCATTCATTTTTCAGAAATCCGTAAAATTTAGTGGGTTTATTTATCAGAAATCTCGCCTCTTAAAGGTTTTTCAAAGTAATAAGTAAACTTATCTAAGGTTAAGTTTTCGCTTAATAAATACATTAATTTTGCTACAGCAGATTCTGTTGTAATATCTTTTCCGCTTACAACTCCTATTTGTTTTAACTCTATACTAGTTTCGTAATGCCCCTGAATTACATTTCCGCCAGAACATTGTGTAACATTAATAATTCTAATATCTTTAGAAATCGCTTCTTTTAATAAATTAAGAAACCAAACTTCATCTGGAGCATTCCCAGCGCCATAACTTTCTAAAATAACTCCTTTTAAATCTACAGTATTTAAAATACTTTTAACAACTTTTTCTGTTATTCCTGGAAATAATTTTAAAATTAAAATATCTGTTACTAGATTTTTTCTGATGATTAATTCCTTTCTTTCTTCTGATGGTTTATAAATATAATGATCTCTAAAGTTTAAATACACACCACTTTCTGCTAAGTTTGGATAATTCATAGACGCAAATGCTTCAAATTGTTCTGCATTAATTTTTGTGGTTCTGTTGGCTCTATATAACTTGTATTCGAAATATAGACAGACTTCAGAAATAATTGGCTTCCCTTCTTTTCTTGCACTGGCAATTTCTATGGATGTTATTAAATTTTCTTTTGCATCGGTTCTTAAATCTCCAATTGGAAGTTGAGATCCCGTAAAAATAATTGGTTTCTGCAGGTTTTCTATCATAAAACTGATAGCGGATGAAGTATAAGACATCGTATCTGAACCTGTTAAAATAACAAATCCATCAAAATCGTGATAATTATCTTCAATAATAGACACAATATCTTTATAATATAGAGTGTTCATGTTTGATGAATCTATTGGAACATCAAAAGAAATGCTTTTTATAACACAATTTAGTTGCTCTAATTCTGGAATCTTTTCTAAAATCTGACTAAAATCAAACGCTTTTAAAGCATTCGTTTTATAATCTTTAATCATTCCAATTGTTCCGCCTGTATAAACGAGTAATATGTTTGGTTTTTTTGACATTATGACATTTTTTTCATCCAAATTAAAAATGGAATAATTTATGTTGTAAATTTATCGAACAAAAATGATATAAAAATTTAAAACAATATAATATATGATAGGATTCTATATTTTAATCGGTGCTATTTCTTTAATAAGCTGGTTAGTTAGTAATAAATTAAAGAGTAAATTTAAAAAATATTCACAAATTCAATTAAGAAACGGAATGAGTGGCGCTGAAATTGCAGAAAAAATGCTTGCAGATAATGGCATTTTTGATGTAAAAGTAATTTCTACTCCTGGTAGATTAACAGATCACTATAATCCTGTTGATAAAACAGTTAATTTAAGTGAAGCTGTTTTTAACCAAAGAAATGCTGCTTCTGCTGCAGTTGCTGCTCACGAATGTGGTCACGCAGTTCAGCATGCACAAGCTTATAGTTATTTAAAAATGCGTTCTCAATTAGTGCCAATTGTAAGTGTTACTTCTAAATTTTCTCAATGGTTAGTAATTGGTGGAATTATTTTAGGCGCTACTTATGATTCAGCTACTGGTTCTGCCGGAATTGGGTTTTACATTGCCATTACTGGTTTAATATTTATGGGTTTTGCAACACTTTTTAGTTTTATAACTTTACCTGTAGAATATGATGCTAGTAACAGAGCATTGGCTTGGTTAAAAAGCAAAAACATGGTTTCTCAACAAGAATTAGCGGGTGCAACGGATGCTTTAAAATGGGCGGCAAGAACGTATTTAGTTGCTGCTTTAGGTTCTTTAGCAATGTTATTATATTGGGGAATGCAAGTTTTAGGAGGAAGAGATTAGTGTCGCAGACACTTTTATGTATTTCACACACAACTTAGAAATAAATTATATTTAAATACTCTTGATTTGATCAAGAGTATTTTTTTTGTAGGCAACTTTTTTGGTTTTAACGGCGTCTTTTATTTATGATAGAAATTTTATTTGTTTTCTAGAAATGTAACCGAATTCAACAAATTTTAATTTTCTACTGTAACAAATTAGGCACTTTTGATGTCTTTTAATTAAAATCAACCAAATGAAATTTTTTACAACTAGCATTTTTATTTTATTCTTCGGAATTTTAGCAACCTTCTCACAGCATACCATTTCAGGTAAAATTATTGATCAGCAAAATGTGGCATTGCCTTTTGCAAATATTATTTTATATGAAATTGGAAGTAAAGAAAATCCAAAAGGAACTGTTTCTGATGATAAAGGAACTTACAAACTAGAAAACATTTCTTCAGGAAAATATAAAGTTGAAATATCTATGCTGGGTTTTGAAACTCAAAATATTACCGAATTTGAATTAAATTCTAACAAAACAATTAACATCACTTTGAAGGAAGAAAGTCAGCTTTTAAACGAAGTAGTTGTAAAAAGTAAAAGACCTGTCATAAAACAAACTGCAGAAAAACTAATTGTAGATTTAGAAAATTCTGAAATGATAAACACCAATTTACAAGATGTAATGCGTAAAATTCCTGGAGTTTTAGTTACGAATAACGGAATTACAATTGCTGGAAATAGCGGTGTTAGAATTTTAATCAACGGAAAAACCACTGAATATATGGATGTGGAAACTTTATTACGTGATTTTCCTGCGGATAATATTTCTAAAATTGAACTGGTAGAGCAACCTGGAGCAGAATACGAAGCTTCTGGTTCTGGCGCAATTATCAATATTATTTTAAAGAAAAATGTACATTTAGGAACTCACGGAAGTACAAATTTGTGGGTTGGTGAAGATGAAGGTTTTGAATACGGAACAGGTTTTTCTATCGCCAGTTATAAAAACAAATTAAATTGGCAAGCAAGCACCACTTTTTCTCAACCAACCTGGAGAGAAGATTTGTATTTAAACAGAACTGTTGGCGATGAAAACTACAATCAACTTACTAAAGAACCTTATGATCCTACAAATTTTAGAGTAAGTGGAAATATAGATTATTACATAAATGACAAAAATTCTTTTGGAATTGGCGGGAGTTTAAGTACCAGGAATTCTAACAGAATTGCAAGTAGTACAACAATTATTTCTGATGTAAATAACACAAATACGTTACTTTCTGAAAACAGTTTTGATAGAGAAAGAAAAAACTTTAACATCAATCCTTATTATGAATACAAAACGGACACAGATAAATTAGTAATTGATTTTAATTATGTAGATTATGCTAATGACAACACTAATATTCTATCTGAAGCTTTTGGAAATACAGTTTCTTTTGATGAAAGAAAATATATTCAAGATGGCAAATATTCTATAAAAACGTATAAAGCTGATTATTCAAAAACATTTTCTGACAACTTAAAATTAAGTGCTGGAACAAGATTTGCAAATGTAAATACAGATAACGATTTACAAACTTTTAGTGATAATACAGCTGGTGATTTTGAGTTTGATGAAAATGCAAGTAGTCAGTTTTTAATTGATGAAAACATTTTTGCTTTATATACAAAAGTAAATGCAACTGCTGGAAAATGGTCTTTTTCTGGTGGATTACGTTACGAAAATAGTAATACTGATGGAACTTCTATTTACATGGAAGATGGTGAACAAAAAACAGCCATTAAAAAAAGACCGATAAAAAAAGTATTTCCAAGTGCATCAATTAGCAGAAAATTAACCGAAGTTTTAGGAACAAGTTTATCTTATAGTTATAGAATTCAAAGACCTTCTTATAATAGTTTAAATTCTTTTGAAACGTATTTAGACCCTTATTCTGCAGGAGTAGGAAATCCTAATTTAACGCCTTCTTACACTAATAATTATCAGTTTAATTTAACGTATGAAGGTCAACCTTTTTTTACTGTTGGCTATAGTAAAACTGAGGATATTATTTTCCAGTTGATAAAACAAGACAATGAAACCAAACAAATTAGACAACAAGATGTAAATATTGAAAATAGTGAAAATTGGAATTTTAGATTATTCGCACCTTTAAGTTTTACCAAAGGTTTAGAAGGTTACACCGGTATTATTGTCACAAATAAAGACTATAAATCTTCTGCTTTTGATGTTGATGTTGATGTTGATTTAAATAAATGGAACTTAATTTGGTTTGTTCAAGCAAGTTATCAATTGCCTTGGGATGTAAACCTTGAATTAAGTGGAAATTACGGAACAGGAGCTTTAGAAGGGCAAATTGAAGTTGATTGGTTGGCAGAATTAGATTTCTCTTTTGGTAAAAAGTTTTTAGACGATCAACTAAAAGTAAATCTTGGTTTTAACAAAATGCTAAACAGAGGTTTTGTTGGTAATATCGATTACGGTAATGGAATTGCAGCCGTTGAAAGTAATGGTTCTAGACAAAATATTCAACTAAGATTAGTGTATAGTTTTGGTTCTAAATTTGGAAAGAAAAAGTCTAGCAGAAATTCTAATAACGATGAAGAAAATAGAATTCAGGATAATAATTAAAGTATATTTTTGAGAAAGACCTCACAGGTTTTAGAAACCTGTGAAGTGTTTTATTATAATTGATTTTTAAAAAACACTAATTACTTAAAATAACTAAAAGCTAGTAAAAAAACCTAGCCCTGATTGAAATGGCATCCTTTTTTTGTTTTTCTCAAAAAAAGATATAATTGAAAGCAGGAAATAGCTTCAAATAAAAAACCCTTTCTGATTTCTCAAAAAGGATTTCTGTATGTAATATAAAGTCTAAATATTAAAATTTAGGAATCTGATTTTTTCTTTCTTTTTATGGGTAAAAATTTTAAGACCATACTTAATCCAATAGCAGCAAGTACTCCAAATAGAAAGTCTAAAACATCCGCATATTCAGGTTTTTTCCAAAGTAAACCTAACGTTACTCCAATAATTGCCAATAATAAGCCAATAATTTGATTTTTATTCATCCTTTTTAATCATTTAATTTTAAGACTGCCATAAATGCTTCTTGCGGAATTTCTACATTACCAACTTGGCGCATTCTTTTCTTCCCTTTTTTCTGCTTTTCTAATAATTTACGTTTACGAGAAATATCTCCTCCATAACATTTTGCTGTTACATCTTTACGCAAAGCTTTCGTAGTTTCTCTAGCAATAATTTTAGCACCAATTGCTGCCTGAATAGGAATATCAAACTGTTGTCTTGGTATTAATTCTTTTAATTTTTCAACTATTTTTTTACCAATTGTATAAGCATTATCTGCATGTAAAAGTGCAGAAAGTGCATCTACAGGTTGTGCATTTAATAAAATATCTACTCTTACTAATTTAGATTCTTTCATACCAATAGGATGATAATCAAAAGAAGCATATCCTTTAGAAACTGTTTTTAATCGATCGTAAAAATCGAAAACAATTTCTGCCAAAGGCATTTCGAAAATAAGTTCAACTCTTTCTGTTGTTAAATACGTTTGATTGATAATTTGTCCTCTTTTTTCGATACACAAACTCATTACTTGACCAATAAAATCTGACTTTGTAATAATTGACGCTTTAATAAATGGCTCTTCTACTCTATCTAATCTCGATGGATCTGGTAAATCTGTTGGATTATTTAAAATAATAACTTCCTCAGGATTTTTCTTTGAATATGCGTGGTAAGAAACGTTTGGTACAGTTGTAATAACTGTCATATTAAACTCACGTTCTAAACGTTCTTGAATAATTTCCATGTGCAACATTCCTAAGAATCCACAACGAAAACCGAAACCTAATGCTGCAGAACTTTCTGGTACAAAAACCAAAGAAGCGTCATTAAGTTGTAGTTTTTCCATAGAATAACGCAACTCTTCATAATCTTCTGTATCCACAGGATAAATACCCGCAAAAACCATTGGTTTAACATCTTCAAAACCATCAATTCTTTCTATTGTTGGGTTTAATGCATCTGTAATTGTATCTCCTACTTTTACTTCTTTTGCAGTTTTTATACCTGTAATTAAATAACCAACGTCGCCAGTTTTTACAGATTTTTTAACGACTTGAGTTAGTTTTAAAGTACCAACTTCATCAGCAAAATAATTTTTACCAGTTGCCATGAATTTAATTTCTTGACCTTTTTTAATTTCGCCGTTTAAAACTCTAAAATAGGTTTCAATACCTCGATAAGAATTGTAAACAGAATCGAAAATTAAGGCTTGTAAGGGTGCATCTGGGTCTCCTTTTGGAGCAGGTACTCTATCTATAATTGCTGCTAAAATATTATCGACTCCAAAACCTGTTTTTCCACTAGCGTGAATTACTTCTTCTGGGTTGCAACCTAATAAATCTACAATATCGTCTGTAACTTCTTCTGGGTTTGCAGAAGGTAAATCTACTTTATTTAGTACAGGAATAATTTCTAAATCGTTCTCTAAAGCCAAGTATAAGTTAGAAATTGTTTGTGCTTGTATACTTTGTGCTGCATCTACAATTAGTAAAGCGCCTTCACAAGCTGCAATTGATCTAGAAACTTCGTAAGAGAAATCTACATGACCTGGAGTATCAATTAAATTTAGAGTGTATTCCTCTCCTTTATAGATATAATCCATTTGAATTGCGTGCGATTTAATGGTTATACCACGTTCGCGCTCTAAATCCATACTATCTAAAAGCTGTTCTTTTTTTTCGCGAGAGGTTACAGTGCCAGTAAAATCTAACAATCTATCTGCTAACGTACTTTTACCATGATCAATATGTGCGATAATGCAAAAGTTTCTAATATTCTTCATTCTTTGTTTTTCTTACTGCGTTTAACCTACAAAGATATGTTATTTACATTCCTTGTCAAATAAAATAAATTTAACACAATTGTTATACTTTATGTTCTTCTTGGTAAAATTATATATCTCTTTCTAATTCTGCAATTGCAATCTTAAATTCGTCTAAATTGATACATTCATCACCAGATTTATCATAACCTTTAATTAACTCACCGGCTACAACTCCTCTTAATAATCCACTAATATCTGCACTTTTTAATAATTTTTTTACTTCATCCTTATTTAATTTCCCGTCTTTATCTTCATCATAAAAATGAAATGCTTCTGTTGGGCTTTTATACTTCGTACTAATTAAAGAATGAATTTTCTTTAAAATATTTTCTTTTGCTCCCATATTTTTAATTTTGAATTAATCTTGCCATTCCGCAATAAATAAGTTTGTATCATGACCTCCTCCGTTATTTCTGTTTGATGAAAAAATTAACTTTTTACCATCATTAGAAAACACTGGGAAAGCATCAAAAGTTTCTCCATGAGTAACTCTTTCTAAGTTTTTACCATCTAAATCTATCAGATATAAATTAAAAGGAAAACCTCTTTCTGCTTCAAAGTTTGATGAAAATAAAATTTTATTTCCTGAAGGATGAAAAAACGGACTCCAATTTGCGTTTCCTAAATCTGTTAATTGACGTAATTCAGATCCATCAGCATTACAGATGTATAATTCCATTTCTGTTGGCTGAACTAATCCTTCTTTTAATAAATCTTGATATTCTTTAATTGCTTCTGGAGTTTTTGGTCTAGAAGAACGAAAGATTAATTTTGTTCCATCAGGAGAGAAAAAAGCACCACCATCATACCCTAATTGATCTGTAATTTGTTTTACATCAGAACCATCAATATTCATGGTAAACAATTCTAAATCTCCTGTTCTCATCGATGTAAAAACAATTTTATCTCCTTTTGGAGAAACTGTTGCTTCTGCATCATAACCTGGTTCTGTCGTTAATTGTTTGGTAATATTCCCTTTTAAATCTGACACAAAAATATCGTAACTTTCATAAATTGGCCACACATATTTACCTTCTCTTCTTAAAGGTGCTTCTGGGCATTCTTTACCAGATAAATGAGTTGAACCATATACATATTCTTTATTTCCTGGTAAAAAGTAAGCACAAGTTGTACGCCCAAAACCTGTAGAAATCATTGGTGGTTTCGAGTCTTTAAAAGTTTCATCTGCATTCATTAAAAACATTTGATCACAATCTACGCCCCAATCTTTATTATTTGATTGAAAAATTAATTGTTTGTCATCAAAACTCCAATAAGCTTCTGCATTATCGCCTCCAAAAGTGATTTGTTTCATCGACTTAAAGTGAACTTCTTCTGGATAAATTAAACCACCTTCCCATTTTTTAGTTTCGCCAGATTTTGCATCAACATCTTCTTTTTTGCTTTTTTTACAAGCAGTAGTTAATACAGCAGCTATAAGAAGTAAATAATGTAATTTAAATTTCATTTTTTGTAGATTTCAATAAGTGATAATATTTCTCTAGTTTTGCAAAAATAATATTTATCATCATGAGAAACATCCTATTTCTAATCTTTTTATGTTTTTTAATTTCTTGCAAACCTTCAATTAATCAGGAAACTAGAATAAAAGAAGATGTTACCTTTTTAGCTTCAGACAAGTTAGAAGGAAGACAAACAGGCACAAAAGGAGAAAAAGAAGCTGCAAATTATATTGTAAAAAGATTTAAAGAATTAGGGTTAACTAAAAAAGGTACAGAAGGTTACCTGCAACCTTTTACTTTTAGACCAAAAACAAATCCTCATGAACAAGTAAAATTTGATGTAAATGGTGATGGCACAATTACAGGGAATAATGTGATTGGTTTTATAGACAATAAAGCAGAAAATACGGTAATTATTGGCGCTCATTTTGACCATTTAGGTTTTGGTGGCGAAGGTTCTTTATACAGAGATTCTATAAAAGCCATTCATAATGGTGCAGATGATAATGCTTCTGGAGTTGCAATTTTATTAAATTTAGCTTCAAAACTAAAAGGAAAAAACACAAGTAATAATTATCTTTTTATGGCTTTTTCTGGTGAAGAAATGGGTTTATTGGGTTCTAATTATTTTGTAAAAAACCCAACAATTGACACAAAAAAAGTTTCATATATGATTAATATGGATATGGTTGGTCGTTTAAAAAAAGATTCTGCTTTGGCAGTTTATGGCACAGGAACATCTCCAATATTTAAGCAAACTTTAAAATCTCATAACGATAATTTTAAATTAATTCAGAAAGAATCTGGTGTTGGACCAAGCGATCACACAAGTTTTTATTTAAACAACATGCCTGTTTTACATTTTTTTACTGGTCAACATGAAGATTATCATAAACCTGGTGATGATTCTGAAAAACTGAATTATGAAGGAATGTATTTAATTTCTGATTATATTTTTAATATTATAACTGATTTAGATAATAATGGAAAATTAGCTTTTAGAAAAACAAAAAATGAAAGCGAAGAAACACCAAGATTTAAAGTTGGTTTAGGCGTAATTCCTGATTATATGTTTGATGGCAAAGGAATGCGTATTGATGGAATATCCGAAGATAAACCAGCACAAAAAGCAGGTTTACAGAAAGGCGATATTGTTATTCAATTAGGCGACAGCACTGTTGTTGATATGATGAGTTATATGCGTGCTTTATCGGTTTTTAAAGCGGGCGACAAAAGTAAAGTTCTTGTAAAAAGAGGAGAAAAAGAAGTTGAATCTGAAATAAATTTTTAATTTGGTAAAAATAGGCAACATAGAATTACCAGACTTTCCATTGTTATTAGCACCAATGGAAGACGTTTCTGATCCACCTTTTAGAGCTTTGTGCAAAGAAAATGGCGCGGATGTTGTATATACAGAATTTATTTCATCCGAAGGTTTAATTAGAGATGCTGCAAAAAGCATTATGAAATTAGATATTTATGAAAAAGAACGCCCTGTAGGAATTCAGATTTTTGGTGCAAATTTAGAATCGATGCTACAAACTATCGAAATTGTAGAAAAATCGAATCCAGATATTATTGATATTAATTTTGGTTGCCCTGTTAAAAAAGTAGTTTCTAAAGGTGCTGGCGCAGGAATTTTAAAAGACATCGATTTAATGGTTTCATTAACTGAAGCAATGGTAAAACACACCAATTTACCTGTAACAGTTAAAACACGTTTAGGTTGGGATCATGATTCTATAAGAATTGTTGAAGTTGCCGAACGTTTACAAGATGTTGGTTGTGCAGCAATTTCTATTCATGGTAGAACGCGTGCACAAATGTATAAAGGTAATGCCGATTGGAAACCTATTGCTGATGTTAAAAATAACCAAAGAATGCACATTCCTGTTTTTGGAAATGGAGATATTACAACTCCAGAAAAAGCGATGGAAATGCGTGATAAATTTGGTTTAGATGGCGCTATGATTGGTAGAGCTGCTATTGGTTATCCTTGGTTTTTTAATGAAGTAAAACACTATTTTAAAACTGGTGAATATTTAGCAAAACCTACAATTGCTCAAAGAACAGAAATGGCTAGAAGACATTTGCAAATGGCAATTGATTGGAAAGGTGAACATTTAGGTGTTGTAGAAACTAGAAGACATTATACAAATTATTTTAAAGGAATTCCGCATTTTAAAGAATATAGAATGAAAATGGTTACTTCTGATGATGCAAAAGATGTATTTGCTGCTTTTGATGAAGTGGAAGAAACTTTTGGGAATATGATTATTCCTGAATATAAATAGTTATTCTTTTATTCTAAAAGAATGAATCATTTTAACAACATCATCTGCGTATTTTTGATAGTCATTACTTAAAGCACGATAGGTAATTGTATAATAATAATTGTCTTTTAAAATTATAGCATTTAAAGTAGTATAATCTTTATTAAAATAGTTCGTTTTGTAAATAATGAAGTTATATCTACCATATAATGGAAGACTTCCTTTTACTAAATCATAATTAAAATTCTGATATTTTTTTTCCAGCTTTTTAACAAAGTATATTGTTAAATCATTGATATTAGTGTATTTCTTAGCCTTTTTCTTAAAAATATATAAGTTTGTTTGTGGTACGTATTTATTTAAAAGAAGTTCTTTAGGAGAATGACTTAAATGATTATGACCTTCCAAATAAGAATACCAATTATTTGGAACATCGATAGAATACTCTTTCATCAAGGTTTTAACAGTTGTAGCATCCAATTCTGTAAATTTTTCAATTTTTGGTGTATTCTTTGTTGAGCTACAACCTACAGAAATAAAAATAAAAAAAGAAAAAAAAAGTGATAGCCTTTTCATAAAATTTAATTTTCAATAAACTCTTTAGAGATTCTACTACTAGCAATTTTAGCCGCAATAAAACCTAAAATAGTGATTGTTAAAATAACAATTAATAAGTTCGAGATTCTAAATTCTACTGGATACGCCAAGTTGTCTGTAATCATAAATAACTCAAAACGCTGTTGAATAAAGACTAATATAATTCCTAAAGTCAAACCTATTATCATTCCAAAAAAGGTGAGTAAAAATCCCTGAAGAACAAATATTTTTTTAATTTCTTTTACATTTGCTCCTAAACTAAATAAGGTTTTTAAATTGTCTTTTTTATCAATAATCATCATTATTATTGTACCAATAACATTAAATAAGGCAATAATTACAATTAATGTAAAGATAAGATAAGAAACAAAGTTTTCGGTATTTATAACCTTATAAAAAACTTCATTCAATTGCTCTTTGGTTTGTACTTTATAACTGTTTCCTAATTTTTCTTGAAGTTCATTTGCAACAGCATCAGCAAAATTATCATCAATCAATTTTAATTCTAATGCTGTAATTTGATTTTCTTTAAAATTTAATAATCTTTTAGCTTGCGGTAATGCTACAAAAACATATTTACTTTCAAACTCTTCTGTACCTGTATACAAACCTACAATTTGAACTTCCGTTTTATAAAATGCGTTGGTAGGGTTTATAAATCCTGTTCCTGGTTTAGGAACCATAATTTGTAATTGTTCGCCATAACTTCTAACACCTAAAGATAATTTTATTGCAATAGTTCTACCAATAACTGCTGTGTTTACATAAGTTGTATCTAACCAAACGCCTTGACTTAAAACAGAATCTATCTGTGTAATTTGCGAATAATTATCTTCAACACCTTTTATGTAAGCAATTTCACTTTTATCTTTATACTCTAAAAAAACTCGTTCTTCTATAACTTTAGAAGTCGCTGCTATCAATTGATTATTTTTTAGAACTTGCTTAACTTCATCCGTAATAAAAAAAGATTTACCTTTTACAGATGTAATTTTAATATCTGGATCTGAAGCATTTAACATGCTATAACTAAAAGTACGTAAACCAGAAAATCCAGAAAGGATAATAAAAAGCGCCAAAGACCCCACAATTACTCCAAATGAAGCAATTATAGTAACAATGTTTATGGCATTACTACTAGTCTTTGTAAATAGATATCTTTTAGCTATGTATAAAGGAAAACTCAAATGAGTTGAATGGGATTATATTTTTTTACGTTTTGGTAAAACTTCTGGATTTTTAATAGGATCTTCATCTTTACCACTCAAAGACTTGTCAATTTCTTCTATATAATCTAGTGTGTCATCGCCAAAAAACAATAACTCTGGCATTCTACGTAATTGATTTTTAGTTCTTTTTGCCATTTCATGACGAATTAAAACCGTGTTAGAAACCACACCTTTTATAATTTCATCTCTTTTTACTGATGGAAAAATACTTAAATACACTTTTGCTACTCCTAAATCTGAAGTAACATGTACTTTAGAAACAGAAATAATAACGCCCTTCATACCATCTTGCGCTGCTTTTTGCAACACATCTACCAAATCTTTTTGCAGAACTCCTGCAATTTTTCTTTGTCTGTTAGTTTCTTCCATGCTGCAAATTTACGACATTTTTAGAGAGTGTAAATTTTATTTTTTATTGCATATGTTACCATACCAACTCTATTTTTTACATTTAATTTAGAAAACAAACTATTTCTATAATTGTCAATAGTTTTCGGACTTAAATTCATTTGATCTGCAATTTCTTTATACGTTAATTCTGTACAAGAAAGTTTTAAAAACTGACGTTCCTTATCATTTATATCAATTTCTTTAACTTCATTACCAGAAAGAGAATTCATAAGTATAGTGGTTACACTTTTTGTATGATAAAACCCGTTTTCTGCAATTTCAATTAAAGCTTTTTCTAAAACAGACTTTTCTGTATCTTTTAATAAATATCCAGCAGCACCTGCTTTTAACATTTTTAAAATTGTAAACTCTTCATCTTCTACAGAAAGTGCCATAACATTCACTTTTGGATGGTGTTTAGTAATCCATTCTGTAGTTTCTACACCATTCATAATTGGCATATTAATATCCATTAAAACAATATTTGGTATATTTTTTTGATCAGAAAATTTTTCTAATAATTCTTTTCCATTTTTACACGTATACAACACCTTAAACTTTTGGAAAGTATTAACCATTGTTTGAATTGCTTGTGATAATAATGTATGATCATCTACAATAACAACTGTAAATTGTTTCATAATTTATAATGTATTTCTAATGATGTTCCTATATTCTTTTCTGATTCAAAATCAATCTCTGCACCAATTAGCTGAGCTCTTTTTTTAATATTTATCAAACCAATTCCATCCTTTTTAACATCCGAAGAAAAACCAACTCCATTATCTTGAGCTATAATATTAAGAAAATCTTCTTTATAATCTAAGACTACTTTTAAGTTTGATGCTCTTGAATGCTTAATAGTATTTGAAAAAAATTCTTGTAAAATTCTAAAAATAATAATGCTGTGTTTTTTATCAATATTCTTTTTATCACCTAAAACAATAATGCTCGAATCTATAAAATTTAAACGATTAAAACGGTCTATTTCTAATTGAATTGCGTCTTTTAATTCGATATTATTAATAGCTTCAGGATTAATTAATTTTGATAAAGCACGTACTTCTGTTAATCCTTTTGTAATAGTTTCTGAAACATCTTTAATATTTTCTTCTGTAGCGTTTTGCAGTTGAATTTTAGCTAAGGTTAAAAGTTGACCAATATTATCATGCAACTCCCAACTAATGTTTCTAAGTGTTTCTTCTCTAATTTCTATTTGAGTTTCTGTTATTTCTCTTTCAAACTTTTCTAACGCTTCCTTACGTTCTTCCACCAATGAATTTTTCTTTTTTTGAAAAACAGTAAACAAAACAATTAGAGCTATAACAATAAAAAGCACTAATAAAGTTGAAACTATTAAAACTATCCCTTCACTTTCTTGCATGAAATTAAACCATATATAAAACACAAATGAAATACAATAATAATAGAATAAAGTATAGGAAACATTATTCTAGAATTAAAATAACTAGAATATACCAAAGTAAAAAAAGGTATTGATGTTAAATAAAATAATAAAAACCCAACAGACACCCAAAAAGGCAACAATTTCTTGTAATTTAATATTCTATCAGAATTTAACAGTTCTCTAAAATAAAGAATTACAAGTACAGTATTTACAATACCTTCTAATACCACAGTATAATTTTGTAATTTAATAAAATAAAAACTAAAAAGATAAATGATATTAAAAAATAACACTAAATAAAGTAGAATATTTTTTGAAATTTTCTCTTTTAACAAACTATGATAAATTAAGGCGACTAAATTAAATTCAAAAAAAGTAAATATATTCAGAATTTTAACCCCATTGTTAAAACATTCATACCAATTATCTTTAGGTGTATCTAAGGAAGATAATTTTTCAAAAATTACAATAAACAATAAATAAAGGATAAAATATTTATAAAAACTATATTCTTTATATTTTGTATAATAAATTAAGGCAAAAATTAAAGAAGCATATTCAAAATAACTATAAAAATCTCCCAACATAGTTTCTAATTTGGGGGATTAACTTCTCCCCTATTTAAAGCAGAGCTACTATCACGAAGAGCTAGTTTTAAAGAAAACAAAGAAGCTCTATTAACATTTCTGGTAGTTTCATCTGCATATTTATCTAAAATACTCTTCATAGCTACTGGTTTAGATTTACCAGATTTTAAAGGCTCATAAGCTATATTTTTTTGATCACCAATATTTGTTGTTGGCGCTAAAATAAAACACATTCTATTTTGATATTCTTTAATTTTATAATCTGATGGATAAGCAGAAGTAAATATTCTAATTCCGGTTAGATCAATATCTTTTTCTTTAGACAATCTTTCTATATAAGCTATATATTGTTTAATTTCTGATAAACTAAAAAATTGAGAAATTGTAGCTACACTATCTTTCCCTTTGGATTTTTTAGTAATATATTCATTTAAAACAATTCTTTGACCGTTGTCATATTCTTTAAACATACTTGCCATTTCTGTGTAAGAAATTGCTTGTACTGGTCTTTCACTATTTTGAATATGTTCTTCGTGTTTAAGTTCACTTTTACAAGAAAAAAATAAAATTGATAATACAAAAAAAGTTAAAAGCCTTATTAATTTAGTTTTCATGATATTAGTAGTTTTTTATTAATAATTCACAAAATACAACATAAATAATTATACAAAATTAATAAAACTAAAAAAAAGGGGTTTTTCCCCTATAAATTAAGGGGTTTTTCCTAAGTGAAATACTCATTTATTTTTCCGATTTTTGAAGTGTTCTTTAATAAGAATATAATTATTTAATTCGTTAGGGGAAATTGCTAAAAAAAACACCTTTTTAAAGGTGTTTTTTTTATGTCTTAAATTAAAGTTTTAGACAAAAAAAATCTCAAAACAGAAAACTATTTTGAGATTTTAATTATTAAGAAATGCTACTCTTTATTAATCAGCTAAAATAATGGCTTTATTATCCTTTAACTCTAAAGTTCCTGATTTAATAGCAAGTGTTAAAATCTTATCATCATCTATATGAGGCTCAATTAAACCACTAATAATATCAATTTCTAAATGCTGTTGTGTATGCATGTGAATCTTAACTCTACCTTCTTTTAAAACTGAAACTACTGGTGCGTGATTATTCAACATTTGAAACTCACCATCAATACCAGGTACAGAAAAAGAATCAATTTTTGAAGAAAATAAAATAGCTTCTGGTGTTACAATTTCTAAAAACATATTTATATAGTTTTTAGTTGATAGTTGTTAGTCTAAACCAGCAACTATCAACTATTTTAAGCTTCTGCTAACATTTTTTCTCCAGCATCAATTGCATCTTGAATAGAACCTCTAAGGTTAAATGCAGCTTCTGGATATTTATCTAACTCACCATCCATTATCATATTAAAACCTTTAATAGTATCTTTAATATCTACTAAAACTCCTGGTATACCTGTAAATTGTTCAGCAACATGGAAAGGTTGAGATAAGAAACGTTGTACACGTCTAGCTCTATGAACTACTAATTTATCTTCTTCAGACAATTCTTCCATTCCTAAAATGGCAATAATATCTTGTAATTCTTTATAACGTTGTAAAATTTCTTTTACTGCAGTTGCTGTATTATAATGCTCTTCGCCTAAAATTTCTGCCGATAAAATTCTTGAAGTAGAATCTAATGGATCTACTGCTGGATAAATACCTAACTCAGCAATTTTACGAGACAATACTGTTGTAGCATCTAAATGCGCAAATGTTGTTGCTGGTGCCGGATCTGTTAAATCATCCGCAGGCACATAAACCGCTTGTACAGATGTAATAGAACCTTTTTTAGTTGATGTAATACGTTCTTGCATTGCACCCATTTCTGTAGCTAAAGTTGGTTGATAACCTACCGCAGAAGGCATACGCCCTAAAAGTGCAGAAACCTCTGAACCAGCTTGAGTAAATCTAAATATATTATCCACAAAGAAAAGCACATCTTTTCCTTGAGCTTCTCCTGCTCCATCTCTAAAGTATTCTGCTATAGTTAAACCAGACAAAGCAACTCTAGCACGAGCTCCTGGTGGCTCATTCATTTGACCGAAAACGAAAGTAGCTTTAGAATCTTTCATTCCTGGTTTATCTACCTTAGATAAGTCCCAACCACCTGCTTCCATAGAATGCATAAAGTCATCACCATATTTAATAATACCAGACTCTAACATTTCTCGAAGTAAATCATTTCCTTCACGAGTTCTTTCTCCAACACCTGCAAATACAGATAAACCACCATGTCCTTTAGCGATATTATTAATTAGTTCTTGAATTAATACTGTTTTACCTACTCCAGCTCCTCCAAATAATCCAATTTTACCACCTTTTGCATAAGGTTCAATCAAATCAATAACTTTAATTCCTGTAAATAAAACTTCTGTAGATACGGATAAATCTTCAAATTTAGGTGCAGATCTGTGAATTGGCAATCCATCATTTCCTTCTTTTGGCAAATTACCTAAACCGTCAATAGCATCTCCGGTAACGTTAAATAAACGTCCGTAAATATCATTACCGATTGGCATTTGTATTGGATTTCCTGTAGCAGTTACTTCAGTTCCTCTACTTAATCCATCTGTAGCATCCATAGAAATGGTTCTTACAGTGTCTTCACCAATATGTTGTTGTACTTCTAATACTAAAATTGAACCATCTTCTTTCTTTATTTCTAATGAATCGTAAATTCTAGGAAGTTCATTTTCTGTATTGAATTCAACATCAATAACTGGCCCAATTATTTGAGAAACTTTACCTTTAGCTGTAGACATTTTGTATCTAATTAAATTATTAGTATAATATGTGAAATATACACCTTCTCATGCAATATTCACTTTAATTTCAAAGGTGCAAAGGTACTTTTTTTTTTAATTAAAAAGAATTTTTAATTAAAAAAAAGCAATAAAAAAACTCTGCTCAAAAAAGAGCAGAGTTTTTATTTATTCTAATATATAAGAAAGACTACTCAGTTAACTTAACATCAACTCTTCTGTTATCTTTTCTACCTGCGCTAGTATTATTATTTGCAATAGGATTCTTTTCTCCAAATCCTAAAGTTTCTAATCTATTAGCATCAAAACCTTTTTTAACTAAATAAGCTTTAGCAGATACAGCTCTTCTTTCAGACAAGTATTGATTATAACCTGCATCACCTATACTATCAGTGTAACCTTCAATAACAAAAATCACATCTTTAATAGGGCTAATTAAATCAAATATTTTATCTAATTTCTCAGCTGTTTTCTTGTTTACTTCTGCTCTATCAAAAGCAAATTCAAGACCTTTACTGTACTCAGCTAAAGTTGCAATTTGAGCTTCTGTCATAGCTGCTTCAGGGCATCCATTATTAGACGCTGGTCCTGCTTCATCTTTACAGTTATCATCTTTATCTAAAACACCATCACCATCTGTATCTGGCCAAGGGCATCCATTATTAGCTGCAGGACCTGCAACATTAGCACATTTATCATCTTTATCAGCAACTCCATCTCCATCAGAATCAGGACAACCTTTATTTGCTTTAGTTCCTTTAGCATTAGGACACTTATCATCTTTATCTGCAACACCATCTCCATCAGAATCTGGACAACCATTCATAGCTGCTAAACCTGCTACATTAGGACAAGCGTCATCAGAATCTTTTATTCCATCTCCGTCAGCATCAGGACAACCATTAAACTCTTTTAATCCTACTACTTCTGGACAAGCATCTTCTTTATCATATACACCATCTCCATCAGTATCTGTACCTCCAAATTTAACTACTAAACCTAAAGAAGACTGGTAGTGAGCTTTTACATTATCAGCAAAACCTACAATCGATCCATGTTGAAAACTCAAACCTAAGTTATCATTAAACCAAGTATTAAAACCAACTCCTACATTAAGCATACCTTCTCCATTTGAATCATAAGAAACATAAGATCCTCCTAAATAAACGTAAGGATCAAACCATTGAGAAGTATCACCTATCAAGTTGTTTACATCGTATTTCACGTTTGCACCAAGTGAGTAATATAGAGCATCTACATCATCTTCAGCTTCATACCAAGTTATCTTGTTTAAAGACCCTGCTAATTGTAAAGAAAAACCTTTGTCTAAGTATTTTTCTGCAGTAATTCTAGAAATAGACGGTAAAAAATTCCAGTCTTTATTACCTAATAAATCATCTACTTGATCCCCAAAATCACTTCCGTTGTAAAAATCTACAACATTTACACCAAAACCAACAGCCCAAGGGTTGTTTGCATCTTGTGCGTTTACGTTGCTAAATGCTACTAACGTAAACAAAGCCATCACAGCCATTTTTAATTGTTTCATTATCAAAATTTTTTAAATTAAAAGTTCGTTATTATAATAAGCAAAAGTAAGTTCTTAAAAGTTATTAACAAAGATAAAGTTACAAAATATTATTAAATAAACGATTTTTTTTTAAATTCTAAATAATTTCCAATGCTTTACCTACTTTAGTAAAAGCATCAATTGCTTTATCCAAATGTACTTTTTCATGCGCTGCAGAAAGTTGAACTCTAATTCTTGCTTTCTCTTTAGGAACTACTGGAAAAAAGAAACCTATAACATAAATTCCTTCAGTTAGTAGTAAATTTGCCATTTCTTGAGATAGTTTTGCATCATATAACATTACAGGAACAATTGCTGCATCTGCACCTACTAAATCAAAACCTGCTTTTTCCATTTCTGTTCTAAAGTAATTGGTATTCCATTCTAATTTATCACGTAATGTTGTATCATCAAAAATTAAATCGAATACTTTTAAAATTGCGCCAACAATTGCTGGTGCTAAAGAGTTAGAAAACAAATAAGGTCTAGAACGTTGACGTAAAATTTCAATAATTTCTTTTTTACCAGTTGTATAACCTCCCATTGCTCCTCCTAAAGCTTTCCCTAGAGTTCCCGTAATAATATCTACTCTATCCATTACATTTTTTAACTCAACAGTTCCTCTTCCTGTTTTGCCAATAAAACCTGTTGCATGGCATTCATCAACCATAACTAAAGCATCATATTTATCTGCCAAATCACATATTTCATCTAATTTAGCAACAATTCCATCCATAGAAAAAACACCATCTGTTACAATAATTTTGAATCTATGATTTTGTTTATTCGCTTCAATTAGTTGTTCTTCTAAAGAAGCCATGTCATTATTATTATATCTATAACGCGCTGCTTTGCACAAACGAACACCGTCAATAATAGAAGCATGATTTAAACCATCAGAAATTATTGCATCTTCTTTTGTTAAAAGTGGTTCAAAAACACCTCCGTTTGCATCAAATGCTGCTGCATATAAAATAGTATCTTCTGTAGTGTAAAATTCTGCGATTTTTGCCTCTAATTGTTTATGAATATCTTGAGTTCCGCAAATAAAACGTACTGAAGACATCCCAAAACCATGCGTATCCATAGTATCTTTTGCTGCCTGAATTACCTCTGGATGATTTGATAATCCTAAATAATTATTTGCGCAAAAATTTATTACTTCTTCGCCTGTAGAAATTTTTATAACTGCATCTTGTGAAGACGTAATAATTCTTTCAGACTTATACAAACCTGCTTCTTTAATTTCTTGAATCTCTTTTTTTAAAGTATCTTTAATTTTTCCGTACATTTTTTATCGATTTAAAAAACACAAAGTTACAAAGTTTATTTTCTTTGATTATATTTCAATAATATCAATTTTATCATTTATGTAGATAAGTAGTTTTTTACCAACTTTAAAATTCATCGATTTTAAAACTCTTTCATACTTTAAAACTTGTTGGTGATGCTCTTTTGATTGATTTCCAGTTTTATAATCAATAATAACAACTTCATTCTTATCTGTAAAAATTAATCTATCAGGAATCATAATTTGATTATCAAAATCCACAATTTCTCTTTCATTATATATAATGACTGCTTCTGAGAAATAGTTTATCAATTCTGGATGATTTACCACAGCATTAATTTTACTGATCATTTCTTTTGATTGATTTTCATCAATAAAACCTTGTTGCTGGTACTGTTCAACAACCTTATCTACATCCTTTTTTGTGATGATTTTCGAGAGCATTTCATGAAACAAATTTCCAAAATTAATAGCTTCTCCTTGTGTTGTATTCCATAATTTTGATGCACTTGTCAACAAAACTACATTATGTTCTTGCCATGGAGTTGAAATAAATTTTTCGTGAATTTCTGCCAAAGAACTTTCTTCTTCTTTTTTACTAACTCGATTTTCATCACCAAAAGTATATTCTAAAAGTTCATCATTCCAAAGATTATTTTGCATCAAATAATTGATAAAAACGCCAGAATAAAAATCCGTATTTTCTTCTCCTTTGGATGAAATTTTCTTTTCTGTAATTACATACAATTGCTCTACAGCTCTCGTTAAAACAACATATAACAAGTTAAAATTATCTAATTCTAACTCTTCTCTTTGTTGATTATAAATCTCTAAACCTGTATTATTTACATAACTCAAACTTTTATTATAATCCACTAACAACTCTGAGAAATTATCATAATTTTCTGGCAATTCATCTAACCAAACTTTCGGATTTATTTGTCTATAAATATCAACATCACAAGGAAAAATTACTACAGGAAATTCTAATCCTTTAGATTTATGAATTGTCATAATCTGAACCGCATTTTTACTTTCTGGAGCAACAATACTTAACTTGTCTTTTTTGATTTCCCAAAACTCTAAAAACTCAGCAACATCCGTAGATTTTCGCTGTTGCTCTAACACAACATCTAAGAAAAACTGCACATACGCATCAGAAGAATTTACGAGATTGAAACCTCTAATAATATCTTCAATTTTCTCGTAAAATGGTAACTGATGAAAAGTAGCAATTTCAAATGAAATTCCGTAACTTTTTATAGACTCAAAAATGGTTTGATTATCCGCTTTTGCAAACTCTTTTAAAAAGATATGTTTTGGACTTCCAATTTGTAAATGTTGATGCAAAAAATACAGCATTTCAAATCGGGTTTCTTCATCATTAGGATTTTCTAGAACCTTTAAAACATCAATAATAAAATTGACTTTTGCGCTATTTTGCAGCAATAACGTTTCTGATGAAATAATATCAATTCCGTTTTCTGATAAGTAATTTGCAACAGCAACTCCGTCTTTTTTTGTACGTGTTAAAATGCAAATTTCATTCAAAGAAAAATCATTTTTTAAATGCTTAATTTTCTCTAAAACTTTCTTCGGATATCTTAGTTTTTTCTCTTCTTTATCTTTTTCATCCTCTAAAAAAGTAAGTGAAACAAATCCGCCTTTTTTAGCATTTTCAATTTGCTTATT
Organism: Polaribacter sp. KT25b; assembly: GCF_900105145.1. Classification (NCBI taxonomy): domain Bacteria; kingdom Pseudomonadati; phylum Bacteroidota; class Flavobacteriia; order Flavobacteriales; family Flavobacteriaceae; genus Polaribacter; species Polaribacter sp. KT25b. The sequence goes on from NZ_LT629752.1 coordinate 3,202,535, forward strand.
TCCTTCAATAAATAAGTTTTTATACGATTCATTTTGAAGAAAATTTGCCGTGTGTTGAAAAAAGGAATTATTAAAATTAATGACCTCTGAATAACTTCTAAAATTAGTTTCTAAACTTCTGATTTCCTTACCAATATGAAAAGGATTTTCAACATCAGAACCTAGCTCAATAAACTGCTCTGCTTTTCCTCCTCTCCATCTGTAAATTGCTTGTTTTCCATCGCCAACCAACAATAAATTACTACTTTCTTGCGCCAAAGCATTATCAATTAAAGGAATTAAATTTTGCCATTGCAACACAGAAGTATCCTGCATTTCATCAATAAAATAATGCTGAAAACGTTGCCCAATTTTTTCATAAATAAAAGGCGCAGGTTGCTCTTTAATATTATCAGAAATTAGCTGATTAAATTCTGAATTTAATCGAATATTATTATCTTCTTTAATCTGTTCTAATTCTTGATTGATGTTATTTAAAACCGCTAAAGGAATGATGTTTTTTAGCGCTAATTTATTCATCAAAAACTGACTATAAATTTCTTTTGATTTTTGATAAAAACTAACAATTTCTGGAACTATATTTTCTATAATCGCTGCAATGTCATCCTTTGTTGATTTTGCATAATATTGATGATTATCAATTGCTCTTTCTATTGTTTCACTTCGTTTTAAAAAATCAATATTTACAGATTTTACACTTAAATCAGTAAAGAATTTAGGAATTGTAGCTCGCATAAAATCCTTATGCACTAAATCATTATTTTCTATCAACTCTAAACAATCTTCACCAACTTTTTTTATCGCTTCTTTTAATTCTTTTTGATGTGTAAATAGTTTCGATTTCAAACTAGTAAAATCTTCTAAATTCTTAACAGAAAGCGCTCTAAAATGCTTGATATCATCTTCATTCAAAAGTACTTTTGCAAACTCATTTAAGTCTCTTGAGATATCCCAAGATTTATCATCATCTGTTTTATCCAAAGAATAATCTATTAAAAGTTTGGTAAGTTTTCTATCAGTTCCAATTTTTGAAATCAATATATCTACAGCTTCATTTAACAAAGAAACTGCATCCATTTCTACTTCAAAATTAAGTGGTAAACCTAAATCATATGCAAAACTTTTAATAATTTTATGTGTAAAACTATCAATAGTAGTAATAGAAAAAGCTGAATAATTTTGTAAAATTACTTCTAAAATCTTTTTACTTCGGATTTGAATTGTAGGTTTATCAACTGCAATTTCATTGATAATAATCTTGAATAAATCATTCTCTTTTCCATCAGCAAAATCTTCTAAATTAGACAGCACTCGCTCTTTCATTTCACCAGCAGCTTTGTTGGTAAATGTAATTGCTAATACTTTCTGAAATTTAAAAATATCTTCAGAATCTAGTAAAACTTTTAAGTATTCTTTTACGAGTGTAAATGTTTTTCCGCTTCCAGCAGAAGCGTTATAAACATGAAAAGTTGATAATTCTTGCACAATTTATTTTATTGCAAAATACAAAAATTAAGCGTTTAAATTTGACTTAATTATTCGTTTTATTTTTACAATTACGCTATAATTCGCCAAATTTGAGTAACTAAAAAGATAACGATAAAACCTGCAATTAATGGTAAAACAGATGCAACTACAGTCCATTTTACACTTTTAGTTTCTTTATAAATGGTATAAATTGTTGTACTACAAGGATTGTGTAACAAACTAAATAACATCACATTTATTGCTGTTAAGAGTGTCCAACCACCAGCTCTTAAAATATCGCCAGTTGCAGTAACAGAATCCAACTCAAACATAACCCCTGCTCCAGCACCACCAACCGCTCCTGTTACCATTACCGTTAACATTAATATAGACGGAATTACAATTTCATTCGCCGGAATTGCAACAATATATGCTAATAAAATAACACCATTTAACCCAATTAAAAATCCAAATCCATCAAAAAAATGAATTAAATGTACAGCAATACTTTCATCCCCAATAAAAATATTAGAAACCAACCATATTACTGCTCCTGCTGGCGCTGCAAAAACAATTGCTCTCCATAAAACAATTAATGTTCTATCAATTAAAGAAGTATAAATGGTTTTCCAAAACATTGGAGTTCTATATGGCGGAAGCTCTAAATTAAAGGTAGAAACCTCTCCTTTTAAAACTGTTTTAGACAAAGCCCAAGAAAAGAAAAACATAAAAAAGATTCCTAAAACGGCAATTCCTACAACAGCAACCAAAGAAATTAAACTTGAATATGCAGATGGCACAACAGCTCCAACAAATATGGTAGCTAATAAAATTTGTGTTGGCCAACGACCATTACATAATGAAAAATTATTAGTTATAATTGCTATTAATCTTTCTCTTTTACTATCAATAATTCTAGTAGCAACAACACCTGCAGCATTACAACCAAAACCCATTGTCATTGTTAAAGCTTGCTTACCATGTGCTCCAGATTTTTTGAAAAGTGCATCCATATTAAAAGCAACTCTAGGCAAATAACCAAAATCTTCTAACAACGTAAATAACGGAAAAAAGATTGCCATTGGTGGCAACATTACCGCAATTACCCAAGCAACTGCCAAATAAACACCATCAATTAAAAAACCAGACAACCACCAAGGAAAATTCAAGAATGCTGCTCCTTCTTTTAAAAGCGGATGTACAGTATCTAATAACAAACTAGCTAACATTGATGATGGATAATTTGCACCAATAATCGTTAACCAAAGCACCAAACCTAATAATAAAAGCATAATTGGAAAACCCCAAATCTTACTAGTTACTATTTTATCTATTTTTGCATTTAAATAAGAAGCGCCTTTATTACCGTCTTTTACAACTGTTTTCTCTACAATTTTTGAAGCATCAGCATAAATTGCTTCTGTTAAATCATCATGAAAATCATCGCCAATTTGCCAACGTAATTCGTTTGACAACTCTATAATTTTATCAATGTTATTTGTTTCCATTTCTTAAAAATTAAATAAAAGCACCTGTTTTTAAAGCTTCCAAAATATGTGTATCTCCTTCCAAAACCCTAAAAGCTAACCATCTGCTATTTGCAACATTTGGATATTCTTTTTTAATAGCATCACTCATTTTTTTTACTGCCTCTTCTACATGTTTAGGAATACTTTTTATTTTGTGTGGCTTGCAAACGATTTTCCCGTTTGCCAAATCACCAATTGTGGCAATTAATTCTGGAATTCCCTCTTTAGATCTTGCACTTGTTGGCACAACAGGAATTCCCAATTCTTTTGATAAACTTCTATAATCAATACTTATATTATTTTTTTCGGCTTCATCAATTAAATTCAAGCACAAAATAGCATTTGAAGTAATTTCTAAAATCTGTAAAACCAAATTTAAATTACGCTCTAACCTACTTGCATCAACAACAATAACCGTTAATGTTGGTTTGCCAAAAAGAATAAAGTTTCTTGCAACCTCCTCGTCTTCTGATCGAGACATTAAAGAATATGTACCTGGTAAATCTATTAATTTATATTTTTTTTGCTGATATTCAAATGCTCCTTCTGCTCTGGTAACTGTTTTTCCAGGCCAATTTCCTGTATGTTGTCTTAAACCCGTTAAAGCATTAAAAACAGTACTTTTTCCTGTATTTGGGTTTCCTGCCAACGCAATTACAAAGTCGACATTTGAAGTGTCTACTCCTAATTTCTTAACTCCTTCTAAACTATGATGTGCACAAGTGTCACAAGCTGATTTTGTAGCTGTCATTTTTTTATGTTTTCGTAATTAAAATTTTCACAGCCTGATCATTTCTCAATGCAATTGCTGTTCCTTTAATTAAAAATGCTTTTGGATCTCCTAGCGGATTTAACAAATCAATACTAACCGTTGCTCCCTTTACAAAACCTAAATCTAATAATCTTCTTCTATTTTCTCCTCTACATTCTTTAGAAATACCAATAATAATTGCTTTTTGGTTACTTTCTAAATTAGACAAACGCATGGTATCTTTTTCAATAACATCTACTTTATCTAAAGAAATAACTGTAATGTTTTTTGCAACGATTGGTGTTAAAGCAAACTGTTCTCCTTCTGATTCAAAAACAAGACGATTTTTACTTTTTTCTTTCACATAAACCTGAGAATCTAAATGGATATTTTTTGCTAATATTTCCTTATAAATTGCAATAGGCTCATCTTCTATATGAATAATTTTACCAAAATTAAAAACTGGTAAATCTGATAGCAAAATCCCTTTTTTCTCATGAATTTTACCTGTTTTTGTAGGTATTGGATCTCCATGAGGATCATATCTTGGGTTTCCTAAAAGTGTTGATAAATCTTCTACTTCTTCACTAGAAAGTTCATGCTCTTTTCGTTCTGCTCTTTTATGCCATTCTTCTTTATGAAAACCTGTTTTTTCTGATAAATATTTTTCCCATAAACGATGCGCTCTTATAATTCTTAACGCATATTCATGTCCGTCTTTCGTTAACGAAAAAAGTTCATTTTCTTTTTTCACTAACCCAGTTTCTATCATTGTTTCAATGCTTTCCATTAACAAACCGTGACTGAAATCTAATTCATTAAAAATGGTGTTTTTTGATATATTTGAATCGTGATAAAGTAGTTTTAAAACATCTTCTATAGCTGTTTTCTCACTTTCTTTACGCGCTTTTAAGTATTTAAAAAAAAGCCCGTTTTTAGGATTAAAAATAAAAAATAAAACTAAAATGACGCCAAAAAACACTAAAAGAGCTACTGTAGGATTGTAGGTGTTCATATTTTTTGAATATATAAATTGTTAGCTATTTTATGTGATATTGATAATTTTTTATCTTCAATCATAATTGACAAAGAATCATCAAAATCTTCTTTCTCTAAAACCGTTATTTGCTTGCCTAAAGTTATGCCTTTTTTGTCTAAAAATTGTAAAAAATCTGATGAAGAATCATTTACACCAACACAAACTCCTGCTTCATTTTTTAACAAAGTTGATAATAGACTTTTTTTAACAATTTTTAAATTCCCTTCTTCATCAGGAATTGGATCTCCATGAGGATCATGCGTAGGAAAACCTAAAAAAGCATCTAGCTGTTTTACTAATTTTGGTGATTTTATATGTTCTAATTGTTCTGCAACATCATGCACTTCATCCCAAGAAAAATTTAAATTTTCAACTAAAAAAACCTCCCACAATCGATGTTTCCTTACAATGCTAGCAGCTTCTTTTCTTCCAAAATCGGTTAAAGCTACTCCTTGATATTTTTTATAAACAACCACTTCTTTATCTGATAATTTTTTTATCATATCAGTAACAGAAGAAGCTTTTGTTTCTAACTTTTTTGCAATTGAGTTTGTGCTAATTCCCTTATTAGAAATTAAACTTAAATGATAGATTGCTTTTAAATAATTTTCTTCCGATTGACTAAACATCTCATAAATTAAAATACAAAGATACATAATTTTGACTTAATTAATTAATTTTTTAGTCTTATCTAAAAATATTTCTATATTTGCATAAAAATACAATTACATGAAGCTAAAAATATTCATTTTATCTATAGCTCTTTTCGGTTTAAATTCTCTTTTTTCTCAAGAAAATTCTATTTCTGGTAAAATTTCTAACAATGCAGAAGCCTTACCTTATGTAAATATATATTTAAAGAAAACTAAAATCGGAGTAGCTTCTGATGAAAACGGTTATTATGAATTAAAAAATATCCCAAAAGGAAACTATACGCTTATAATTAGCAGCATTGGTTATAAAACAAAATCTGTAAAAATATCAGTTTTAAATAATCAAAAAATAATTAGAAATTTCTCTTTATCAGAAGACAATTCTTTAGATGAAATTGTTATTTCTGGAACTTTAAAACCTGTATCTAAAACAAACAGTCCTGTACCTGTAGAAGTTTATAGCAAAACATTTTTTAAGAAAAATCCTACTCCGTCAATCTTTGAATCTTTGCAAAATGTAAACGGAGTTAGGCCACAACTAAACTGCAATGTTTGTAATACTGGTGATATTCACATCAACGGATTAGAAGGCCCTTACACATTTGTTTTAATTGATGGAATGCCTATTGTTAGCGGACTTTCTACGGTTTATGGTTTAACAGGAATTCCGCAAGCTTTAATAGAAAGAGTAGAAGTTGTTAAAGGACCTGCGTCTACTTTATATGGATCTGAAGCTGTTGGAGGAATAATAAATATCATCACAAAAAAACCATCAAATTCACCAAAATTAACAACAGATACTTTTGCAAGTTCTTGGGGAGAAATTAATACTGATATTGGTTTACGCTATAAATTATCAGAAAAAACACAAGGTTTACTAGGAATTAATTATTTTAATTATCAGAATAGAATTGACAACAATAATGATGGTTTTACAGATTTAACACTGCAAAATAGAATATCATTATTCAATAAAATCAATATTGAAAGAGAAAGCAATAAAGTATTTACAATTGCTGGTAGATATGTTTATGAAGATCGTTGGGGAGGAGAAATGGATTGGGAACGCGAATTTAGAGGAAGTGATATAAAATATGGTGAAAGTATTTATACCAATAGATGGGAAACTTTTGGAACGTATCAATTACCAACATCAGAAAATATTAATTTTCAATTTAGTGCAAATGGACATTATCAAGATTCTTTTTACGGAACAGATGCTTATGATGCAGAACAACTAATTGCTTTTGGGCAGTTTGTTTACAACAAGCAAATTAAAGAAAAACATGATTTATTAGTAGGTATTGCCTACAGATATACTTTTTATGATGACAATACTTTTGCAACTATTGATAAAAATGGAGCTATAAATCAACCTTCAAAAACTCATTTGCCAGGTGTATTTCTTCAGGATGAAATCAGTTTAAATAAAAGAAAAAAACTGTTGCTAGGTGCAAGATGGGATTACAATAGTGCTCATGGAAATATTTTTTCTCCAAGGATAAATTATAAATGGAACTCTAGAGATAATTCTAATATTTTTAGAGCAAGTATAGGAAATGGTTTTAGAGTTGCCAATATTTTTACGGAAGATCATGCAGCTTTAACTGGGGCTAGAGAAGTAGAATTTAATGGCGAATTAGACCCAGAAACTTCTTGGAACGCAAACTTGAATTATGTGAAAAAAATTAACACAGAAAACTCTTTTATTACTTTAGATGCAAGTGCTTTTTACACCTATTTTGACAATAGAATTTTACCAGATTACGAAACTGATTCTAACAAAATTATTTACGCAAACTTAAATGGACATTCGGTTTCCCAAGGAATTTCTTTAAATGCAGATATTTTATTTACCAGTGGTTTAGCTATAAATGCAGGTGCAACTTTAATGGATGTTTCTGTGACCGAAAATAATATTAAAACGAAACAATTATTAACTGAAAGTTTTAGTGGAGTTTGGTCTGTATCCTATAAATTTAATAATGATTTTACGGTTGATTATACAGGAAATCTATATGGACCAATGCGTTTACCTTTATTAGGTGAAAATGACACAAGAGCAGAATATTCGCCTTGGTACAGCGTTCAAAATATTCAATTAATTAAAAAATTTACAAATAGTTGGGAAATCTATGGAGGTGTAAAAAACTTATTAAACTTTACACCCGCAGCAAACAGTATTAACAGCGCAAATAATCCTTTTGATGTTGGTGTTGACACAGAAGCAAACCCAGAATTAGCTTTTGACCCAAGTTATGTATATGCTTCAAATCAAGGAATTAGAGCATTTATTGGTTTAAGATACACACTTTTTTAAATGAAAAAATTCTTACTTTTATTTTTATTATTTGGCTATTTTTCAACAAATGCACAATCAGAAAAAAAGACACTAAATACCTATACTTTTTCTGAAGTTGAAAAATTACATCAGCAAAAACCAAAACCAATTGTTGTTTTTACGTATACAGATTGGTGCAAAATTTGCCTTGGCATGAAAAAGAAAACGTTTAAAAACAAGGAAATAATTAACCTTTTAAATGATAAATTCTACTTCGTGAAATTTAATGCAGAGCAAAAAGAAGACATCACTTTTTTAGGAAAAACATTTGTTTACAAACCATCTGGAAATAATACAGGAATTCATGAATTAGCTATTGCATTAGCTTCTATTGATGGAAAAATTAGTTACCCAACAACCACAATTTTAAATCCAAAATTAGAAATCGATTTACAAATTGATAGTTTTATCAACAGTAAAAAGATGAAAAGTATTTTAAATAAATATTTAAAAATAAATAAAAATTAGTGTTTTCTCTCCCACAACCTTCGTCTATTACCTCTTTTTCTGCTGGTTCCACTGCCAAAATCAAATCGATATACAAGATTTCCAGAACCATATATATGAGAACCTTGACTTTGAAATCCTAAATGATTAACCTTATACATTAGTTGCCCGTTTAAACCAAATCTATCAGAAATCCAAAGCGTTCCACCAATTCCAAAATTAATAACAGGAAGAAGATATTTCTGATCAATAAAACTACCTCCTACCAAAACGTAAGGAGAAAGTCTATTTTCTGATGTACCAAAATCATATCTTGCTTCACCATCAAATGTTGTATATTTTCTATTAACATCTATATGTGTTGAAATTGCACCTGCAAAAGTTACATTTTTAAACATATATCTTGCAATAGAAAGCCTGGGAAACTGTTCTGAATATCTATATCCTATTGAGGGTCCATCTGCTTCAGAATAGAGTACACCTCCTGCTCCAATACCTATAACCCATTTGTTATTGATATCTTGACTTTGTATAACTATTGTAAAAAATATAAATAAAATAAAAAAATATTTGTTTTTTAGTTTCTTTTTCATGTTGTCATTCTTAGAGGTTAAGAAGAATATTAAAAACTACTTAAAGTATAAGCGTTTTCACAACAAATATATTGTATTCTTAGTGAAATAAAAATTATCAATAGACATTTTAACAAAAATCATAAACTATTGAAAATAAAATAATTAACAAACAAAACAAGGCGCAAAAACAATCAATTCAATAAAAATTAATATTAAAAATAATCATATTATAAACTTAAAAAAACCATTTTTAAACAAGAACATGAAGATAATCTATTAATTTAGAGTGTTTTTACACAGAAAACATAAATTAATTTTTCTATACAATGGAATATTAATGTTTCATATTCCATAATCTTCTATTCATATTTCTTGATTTAAAACTATAAACCAATAGAAGTGTATAAATGAGAAAACTGACTTTTAAATTTATCTCCAGAAAACTTATACATTAATTGAAAATTAAGTCAGTAATTTGGCTTTTTATACAATTACATAGTACATTTGCTTAAAATATTTTACGTTGAGTAAGCAGCAAATTGTAAATCAATATCAAAAATCTGCGAATGTTGCGCAGTTAAATAAAGCCCTTCAACAAGACAAAAATCATTTTCAAATATCGAATTTGATTGGTTCTTCATTGTCTTTTGTTATTTCTGAAACTTTTAAAAAATCAGAAAAACCATACCTTTTAATTTTTAATGATAAAGAAGAAGCAGCTTATTATTTAAATGATTTAGAACAACTACTAGGTGAAAAAAATGTACTTTTTTATCCCGGTTCTTACCGAAGACCTTATCAAATAGAAGAAACAGATAACGCCAATGTTTTATTGCGATCAGAAGTTTTAAACCGAATTAATTCGCGTAAAAAACCAGCAGTAATTGTTACCTATCCAACTGCTTTATTTGAAAAAGTTGTTACCAAAAAAGAATTAGACAAAAGCACATTAAAAGTTGCTGTTGGTGAAAATTTATCTTTAGATTTTGTAAACGAAGTTTTATTTGAATACAAATTTAAACGCGTAGATTTTGTTACAGAACCTGGTGATTTTTCGGTTAGAGGTGGAATCATAGATGTTTTTTCTTTTTCTAATGATGAACCTTACAGAATCGAATTTTTTGGTGATGAAATTGATAGTATTAGAACTTTTGATGTAGAAACTCAATTATCGAAAGAGAAACTAAACAAAGTTTCTATAATGCCCAATGTAGAAAACAAAACGCTCGAAGAAAATAGAGAAAGTTTCTTAAAATACATATCATCTAAAACAGTCATTTTTTATAAAAATATTGATTTAATCGTTGGTAATTTAGACAAGTTTTTTAACAAAGCTGAAGAAGCTTTTTTAGATTTATCTAAAGAAATAAAACATGCAAAACCGTCAGAATTATTTTGTGATGGAGCTTTTATCAAAAATCAATTACAAGATTTTACATTAGTTAATTTTGGGAACCAGAAATCTGAAAACACAAAAATTGAATTCAACACCATTGCCCAACCTTCTTTTAATAAACAATTTAATTTATTAATTGATAATTTAGAAGAATACCATAAAGCAAAATTTACAAATTATATTTTTTGCGCCAACGAACAACAAGCAAAACGTTTTCATGATATTTTTGATGATGCAGAACAAGAAGTACATTACGAAACTGTTGTTTTTCCTTTATACAAAGGTTTTGTAGATGTAGACAATAAATTGGTTTGTTATACAGATCACGAAATTTTTGAACGCTATCATAAATTCCGATTAAAAAACGGTTATGCTAAAAAGCAAGCCATTACTTTACAAGAAATCAACAAATTAGAAATTGGCGATTATGTAACTCATATGGATCATGGAATTGGAAAATTTGGTGGTTTACAAAAAATTGATGTTCAGGGTAAAAAACAAGAAGCTATTAAATTAGTGTACGGAGAAAGAGATATTTTGTATGTAAGTATTCACTCGCTACACAAAATTTCTAAATTCAATGGTAAAGATGGTAAAGCACCTAAAATATATAAATTAGGTTCTGGTGCATGGAAAAAAGTAAAGCAAAAAACCAAAGCAAGAGTTAAACATATTGCATATAATTTAATTCAATTGTATGCCAAAAGAAAACTGCAAAAAGGTTTTGCATACGGACCAGACACACACATTCAGCATGAGCTAGAAGGTAGTTTTATGTACGAAGATACACCTGATCAATTTACAGCTACGCAAGATGTAAAATTAGATATGGAAAAAGAACAACCAATGGACAGATTGGTTTGTGGTGATGTTGGTTTTGGAAAAACAGAAGTTGCCGTAAGAGCTGCATTTAAAGCGGTAGATAACGGCAAACAAGTTGCCATTTTAGTACCAACCACTATTTTGGCTTTTCAACATTATCAAACATTTTCAGAAAGATTAAAAGATTTTCCTGTTAGAATCGATTATTTAAACCGTTTTAGAACCGCTAAACAAAAAACTGCTGCCATAGATGGTGTAAATGATGGTTCTGTAGATATTATAATTGGTACACATCAACTTACAAATAAACGTTTACAATTTAAAAATTTAGGTTTATTAATTATTGATGAAGAACAAAAATTTGGGGTTGCTGTAAAAGATAAGTTAAAAACTTTAAAAGAAAATGTAGATACATTAACTTTAACTGCAACGCCAATACCAAGAACCTTACAGTTTAGTTTAATGGCTGCAAGAGATTTATCCGTAATAAAAACACCTCCTCCAAACAGACATCCAATAGAAAGTAATGTCATCCGCTTTAGCGAAGAAACAATAAGAGATGCTGTTTCTTACGAAGTTTCTCGTGGCGGACAAGTTTTCTTTATTCATAACCGAATAGAAAATATCAAAGAAGTTGCTGGCTTAATACAAAGACTGGTTCCTTCTGCAAAAGTTGGTATTGGTCACGGTCAAATGGAAGGTAAAAAACTAGAAGAATTAATGTTTGGTTTTATGAACGGAGATTTTGATGTTTTAGTTTCTACTACAATTATAGAAAGTGGATTGGATGTGCCAAATGCTAACACAATTTTTATCAATAATGCCAATAATTTTGGTTTGTCAGATTTACATCAAATGCGTGGTAGGGTTGGGCGTTCCAACAAAAAAGCCTTCTGTTATTTTATAACACCTCCTTATCATATGATGACAGATGATGCTAGAAAACGTATTGAAGCGTTGGTTTTATTTTCTGATTTAGGAAGCGGAATTAATATTGCCATGAAAGATTTAGAAATTCGTGGAGCAGGAGATTTATTAGGTGGCGAACAAAGTGGTTTTATCAATGACATTGGTTTTGATACCTATCAAAAAATATTACAAGAAGCGATTGAAGAGTTAAAAGAAAATGAATTTAAAGAACTCTACCCTAACGACAATTCTAAACCAAAAGAATTTGTAAAAGAAGTACAAATTGATACTGATTTCGAAATTTTATTTCCTGATGATTATATCAATTCAATAACAGAAAGATTGGCTTTATACTCTAAATTAGGCGACTTAAACAACGAAAATGAGTTGCAAATTTTTGAAACTGAAATCATAGACAGATTTGGCGAAATTCCTACGCAAGTAGAAGATTTATTAGATTCTGTAAGAATAAAATGGTTGGCAAAAGATTTAGGTTTAGAAAAAATTATCTTAAAACAAAAAAGAATGATTGGTTATTTTGTATCTAATCAACAAAGTGATTTTTATCAAACAGAAGCTTTTTCTAGAATGCTAAAATACGTTCAACAAAACCCTAAAAGCTGTGTAATGAAAGAGAAAGAAACTAAAAATGGTTTACGTTTATTAATTACATTTATAAGAATCGATTCTGTAAAAACTGCATTATCAATATTGAATAAAATATAGAATGGCTTCACTAATTGGGCACGCATTTACCTCTATCGCTTTAGGAAAAAGTTTTTCTAGAAACCGTAGAAATTGGAAATTAATTTTAATAGCAATTGTTTGCGCAATAATTCAAGATATAGATGTAATTGGCTTTCAATTTGGCATTCCGTATAATAGTTTTTGGGGGCATAGAGGGTTTACGCATTCGTTATTTTTTGCTTTATTATTAGCAATATTAGTAACTGCTATTTTTTACAAGAAACTTTTTTTTAGTAAAAAAGGAATTATTTTAATATTGTTTTTCTTTTTATGTGGAGCTTTTCACTCAATTTTAGATGCTTTTACCGATGGCGGAAATGGAGTTGCTTTTTTTACCCCTTTTAATAATACTCGTTATTTTTTTCCTTGGAGACCAATAAAAGCTTCACCACTTGGCATTACACGTTTTTTTAGTGAAAGAGGCATGCTAGTTATTCGTAGTGAAGTTACTTGGATTGTACTTCCTGGATTTATTTATATGGTTATTGCTTTTCTTATTAGAAAAAAAAGAAATAAAATTTAATGGAAAATTCACATAATAAAAACTTATCAATTTTACTTTTAGGAACCCTTTTTGTAAGTACTTCTGGTGTTTTAGGAAAATATATTGCTTTACCAGCTGAAGCAATTATTTTTTCTAGAGCAATTTTAGCAAGTATTTTTATGTATACTTTTTGCAGAATTAAAAAAGTAGATTTAAAAATAAAATCTAGAAAAGATTTTTACTCTTTTGTAATTAGCGGCTTTTTTATGGCAGCACATTGGGTTACTTACTTTATTGCTTTAAAACTATCTAATGTAGCTTTAGGGATGCTTACTTTATTTACATTTCCTGTAATTACAGCCCTGTTAGAACCTTTTTTTACAAAGCAAAAGTTAAATCCTATTCATATTTTTCTTGCTATTTTAGTGTTAATAGGCGTATATATTCTTGTACCAGATTTGTCTATAGAAAACGATCAATTAAAAGGTGTTTTATTTGGGATATTTTCTGCATTCTGTTATGCGCTTAGAAATTTAACCATTAAAAAACACGTAAAAGATTATAACGGAAGCATGTTAATGTTGCATCAGATGATTGTAGTTGCTGTTTTATTAATTCCTGTTTTATTTTTTAGTGATTTTACAAACCTACAAAGTCAAATTCCTCTTTTAATATTAGTAGCATTACTAACTACAGCAATTGGCCACACAATGATGGTAAATTCTCTAAAACATTTTTCTGTTGCTACAGCTAGTATTATTAGTAGTGTTCAGCCAATTTTCGGAATTATAATTGCCTATATTTTTGTAAATGAAATTCCTAGTTTTAATACTTTTATTGGTGGTGGCTTAATTTTATCAACAGTTATTATTGAGAGTATTAGGAGTAAAAAGTAATTTTTTTTTTAAAATCACATCTCTATTAAGTATAACAGAAAAATTAAATAGAGAAAGCATGATATATTAAAAACCTGTATTCTAAAACAAATCTTTATTTCTAATATCTAAGTAATTTCGTTTCACAAAAGATAAAATAACTTCTAAAATCTCTCCCATATTTGTACATTCTTTAAACTTAACATCACCAACATATTTTATAAGTTGATTTTTTAATAAAGCTACATTTTCTGGATAAGAAATGGTATCATTTTTCATGCAGTTTAAAAGCCACTCAGTTCTTCTTGGCGCAGTAATCATACGCTTTGCCATAAAAGAACGTTCTTCTATTTTGTATTGATTAATAGAACTATTTTGCAGTTTTTTACTAACCATTTCTACCATTTTAAAATTCTCTTTCATAAACTGAAGATTGTAAACTTTTAAGTTTCCTTCAAAAGATTGTTGATCAAAATCTATGGCTCTAATTTTATAAACAATATGATAAAAGTCGTGTGTTGGTGTAACTACATAGTTATAAGAACGCATATCACCTAATAAGCGAACTAAACAACGTTCTTTAAATTTTACAAATTCTTTTGCTATTTGAGATTTCTCTGATTCTGTACATTTTGGTAAGAAATTTTTTATAAAATCATCTCCTGGAATCCCTACAATATGTTCTTCTATTAATGTGTCTTTGTACACTAAAAAATTAATATTATGTGGAGATAATATATGCTCTAATTCTAAACCATAAACACGAGAAGCATCTGCTTTCTTTACATAGAAATAAGTATAATTATCATTTAAAATATTTCTAACTTTTACTCTAAAAGGCTTAGAATTACCAAACGTACAATAATCTATTGCATCTACATTTAAAAACGGTAAGGTTTCGTCGCTTCCATCAGAAAGCAACATCATGTATATTTTTTTTAAACTATTATCTATTTCTACTCTATCCCACTCAGAATAATATGTACGAACCCAAAGTGTGTCTTCATCATTTTTATCATACACCGTAACAGAGCCTTGAAAACGCAATAAATCATCATAAAAAATAGGAATTTTTACGTTTCTTTTATACTTTTTTAAATACTCATTCAACATTCCATTAATAGGAAAAGTTGGTTTCTTTTTAGACATTAATTTTCTTTCCGACTTCATAGTTTCAAAAATAAGCATAATTAAACAAGTTCAAACATCTTTCCTGGCAAAGGATTTATAATTCCTTTTGTAATAAAATGGATGATAATCATAAATTTTTAATTCTTATATATTTTTATGGGTATTTTTCAGAAAACAAAAAAATCAATTAAAAAAGTTTACTTTTCTTGGAATTTTTAAGAGCACGAAAAATTAATTGTTACCAAACTTAAAATTTTTAAAAATTTGAAAGAGACTAAATAGGCAAGGAATTACTATTAAAACTTTGTATAGTATAAAATAATTTTCTTTGTAAATAATTAAAAACAACAAATAAAGAACTAAAGGCAGCAATGAAAATAATATAAATTTTAACTTTTTATTGTTTGGATTAAATACTCTTAGACCTTGTATATTAACTAGAATAATCGATAAGAATAAAGTTGAAAATATTAGTAAATCATCACCTAATCCAAAATAATGAACTACACTAATACCTATTGAAAACGGAAAATACATTATCCCTAATAGTATTAATTTTTTTTTTAGTTTTTAAAAATTCAGACATAGCTTATTTATTAAGAGATTAGTGTTTCTTATCTAAAGACAATCTTAGTTAAAAACACAAATCTACCAAAAAAAACTTTTTATTAATAATTGCATAGATTTTCCTCTTAAACAATTTCAAACATCTTGCCTGGCAGAGGATTTATAATTCCTTTTAATTCCATTTGCAATAAGATTGATGATAATTTAAACAATGGAATATTACAATCTATGGCAATAACATCTAATAATTGTTTTCCTTCTTTTAACAGATAATCATAAATAATTTGTTCGGTGGTATTTAACTCAACAAATAATTGCTTTTGAATTGCTTTTTTAGGTTTTTCTGATAAATCCCAATTCATCATTTTAATAATATCTTTAGAGGATGTTAGCAAATTTGCTTGATTGTATTTAATTAAATTATTACAGCCTTTGCTATAAATATCTGTTGCTCTACCTGGCAACGCAAATACATCTCTATTATATGAATTGGCAATATCCGCAGTAACTAAAGAGCCACCTTTTGCTGCACTTTCAATCACAATTGTTGCTTTAGAAATACCAGCAACAATTCTATTTCTTTTTAGAAAATTTTCTCTCAAAGGATCTTCTTCGTGCCAAAACTCAGTAAAAAAACCACCATTTTCATTTACTTGATTGATATATTTTTTATGCACTTTTGGATAAATTTGCTCAAAACCATGCGCTAAAACAGCAATTGTTTGCAACTTATTTTTTACAGCAGCTTTATGTGCACAAATATCAACTCCGTAAGCAAAACCACTTACAATTATTGGATTAAATTCAGCAATTTCTTCTATTAATTTATTACAAAAATCACGCCCATAAGAGCTCATATTTCTTGTGCCAACAATAGAAATTATTTTATCATTATTTAGGTTGATATTACCATCTTTAAATAATAATATTGGGCTATCAATACAATTATGAAGGTTTTTAGGATAATCATCCTCTAAAAAATAAGAATAGGCTATTTTATTTTTTTGGATGTAAAAAAGTTCTTGTTCTGCAAGTTCTATATTTTTCTTATCAAACAAATGATTAATTGCGTGATTTCCTATTCCGTTAATTTTTAGCAAACTAGTTGATTTTTCTTTAAAGATATTTTCTACATCACCAACATTAGCTATTAGCTTCTTGGCTAAAATATCGCCAATAGCTTTGCTTTTTTGCAATCGCAGAATTGCAAGTAATTTTTCTTCTTTCAATATTTAACAATTTGAGTACCAAGATATAAAATATTTGTTGATAAAATTAATGAGAATTCGTTTTTCAAAACATCAAAATTTCTATATTTGTTTATATGAATTTAGCGAACTACATCAACGACTTATTATATAGATATAATTGTATAATTGTGCCTAATTTTGGAGGTTTTGTAACCAATAAAATTGGTGCAACAATAGATGAAGCTACGCATACTTTTTATCCGCCAAAAAAGCAAATTACCTTTAACAGTCATTTAAAAAAGAATGACGGTTTATTGGCTAATTACATTGCAACATCAGAAAATATTTCTTTTGAAAAAGCTTCTAATGCAATTGATTTAGCGGTTTCTGATTGGAAAAACAAAATACAAACTGAATCTTTACAAATTGGTTCTATTGGTGTTTTATCATTAAATGAAGAAGGACAAATTATTTTTGAACCAAATGCAAAAGTTAATTACCTTTCAACTTCTTTTGGTTTATCTTCTTTAGAATCTACATCTGTAAAAAGATATCAAGAACAAGTAAAACCTTTAATTCCTATTACGAATACCGAAAGTAAAAAAGGGATTCCTACTTTTATAAAATATGCTGCAACTGCGGCTATTTTATTAACGTTAAGTTTTGTTGGCAACAATGTTTATCAACAAAATAAACAAAAAACTATTTTAGCTAATCAAGAAAAAGCTTTAGAGAAAAAAATACAATCTGCTACTTTTGTAATTGCAAATCCTTTACCAACTATAGAATTAAATGTTGTTAAAGAAGTAGAAATTGTAAAACCTTATCATGTGGTAGCTGGTGCTTTTCAGTTTACAGAAAATGCTGAGAAAAAAGTAAATCAACTTAAAGAACTAGGTTATAATGCTAAAATTATTGGTATTAATAAATGGGGTTTAACAGAAGTTTCTTTTAATAGCTTTGCTGATAAAAATGATGCAATTAATAGTTTGTATAAAATACAAAAAACAATTTCTGCAGACGCCTGGTTATTGGTAAAAAAGTAACCTTTATTTAGAGTCTATGCCTATATTTGCAGAAATTTTTTTTAAATGGAAGCAAAAACACCTAAAGATTCATTAACAATACTTACTGATTTAGTTTTACCTGGAGAAACTAATTATTTAGACAACCTTTTTGGAGGAGAGTTATTGGCAAGAATGGACAGAGCTTGTAGTATTGCTGCTAGACGTCATTCTAGAAGAATAGTGGTTACAGCTTCTGTAAATCATGTTGCATTTAACAAAGCAATTCCTGTTGGAAGTGTTGTTAATATAGAAGCAAAAATTTCTAGAGCCTTTAAATCTTCAATGGAAATTTATGTTGATGTTTGGACAGAAGATAGACAATCTGGACACAGAACAAAAGTAAATGAAGGTATTTATACTTTTGTTGCTGTAGATGAAACAGGAAAACCTGTTGTAGTTCCTCAAATTATACCAGAAACAGCTTTAGAAAAAAAACGTTTTGAAGGTGCTTTAAGACGCAAACAATTAAGTTTAGTTTTAGCAGGTAAATTAAATCCTCACGATGCTACAGCTTTAAAATCTTTATTTAATTAATACCTAAAAAAATGGAATTCTTAAATCATTTTAAAATTATAGAAACTTTTATAGTTATTATAGCTGCATTTACTCTACGTTTCTTAATTACAAAATCATTGGGGAAAATTCAATTAAAATTTGGCTTTCAACAAGCTAGAATTATGCTAACAAATAAGATAATAACAATACTTATTTATGTTTTAATAATTGTAATTGTTTCTTTTATTTGGGGTGTAGACGAGAAACAATTGTTAATCTATATTTCTTCTTTTTTAACCATTTTAGGAATTGCTTTTTTTGCTCAATGGTCAATTTTATCAAACATTACAGCTGGCCTAATTTTATTTGTAAACTACCCCGTAAAAATTGGAGATACAATTACAATTTTAGAAAAAGATAATGAAGTGAGTGGAGAAATAAGAGATATTGGTGCTTTTTTTATCACTTTAAAAACAGCCGAAAACGAATTAATTACAGTTCCTAATTCAATTATTCTTCAAAAAAACATTAAATACTATCCTCAAGATACTAATTCTTAAAATAAAGAAAAGCTTATTATCTTCGTAACATCCAAGAAGCCGGATTTAAACGCGTGGTATTTTTAAAAAGGACAAAAATCAAGGTAGTTTTCCCAGTAACTTTATCTGTAAAAATTTTACCTATTTCTTGCCCAGTAACAACTCTATCTCCTTTTTTAACAAAAGTATTTTCTAAATTATTATAAGAAGTAATATAATTTCCGTGTCTAATTAATACATTTTTTGTACCTCCAGAACCTAATAAAATATTTAAAACTTCTCCATTAAAAATAGCTTCTGCACTACTAGCTTTACTAGTAACAATGTGCAAACCTGTTCCGTTTATAGATATTCCAGGAAAAGTTGGGTGCGGTTGTTCTCCAAATCTTCTAACTACCAAACCTTGTCTAACCGGCCAAGGCAACTTACCCTTGTTTTGCTCAAATTCGGCTGCTAATGCTTTTGCTTCGGGAGTTAAAATAAACTCATTTTTTTTGGTAGTTACAGGTGCAGCAACATTATTTTTTTTAGCTTTTGCCAACGCCAATCTGTTTGCTTTATCAATTTCATCTTTGATAATTTTATCAATCTTTGCAGCAATTTTTTTGTCTTCTTTTATATTATTTTGCAATTCTCGTTTGTACTTACCTTCTTTTCTTTTTATCTCGTTTATTAATCCTTCTTGCCTGCTTTTATCTTTTTCAATTTCTTTTTTCTCATTTATTTCTGATAAAAGTAAAGCATCTTTTATTTTCTTCTGACCTAATAAAGAATCCTTTAAACCTTTAATAATAGTTGTTTGAACAATAATTTCTTCGCCTTGTTTTTTTCTAAAAGCAGTATATTGTTTCATATACTCTAAACGTTTGTAAGCTTGATAAAAGTTTTGCGAAGACAATATAAACATCATTCTACTTTGTTGCGATTTACTTTTGTACGATTTAAAAATCATGTCTCCATAATCTGTTTTTAAATCTGTAAGTTTTTTATCAAGTTTATTTATTTCCTTTTGATTTGCCACAATTTCTCTTGATAAAAGTTTTGTTTCTAAATTTATAGTTTCAATTAACTTATTTCTAGCATCAATTTTTAATTGAAGATCTCTTAAATCATCTAAAGCGTTTTTTTCTTTTTCCTTTTCATTAAAGAGCAACGTATTTAATTGAGCAATTACTGTTTTATATTTAATGCGTTGAAATTCTAACTCTTTTCTAGTTTGACTAAAAACAGCACTATTTATCAGAAAAACTGAAAATAAAAAGATATAAAAACTACGATTTTTCATTAAATTTCTAAACGTTTATAACCACTTGGTATATCAAAATTTATTCTTAAATTCTTATTAAATTCAACAGATTTGTAGATAATATCAATATCCGTAAAAGAACCAGGTTTCTTGGCTTTTAAATTAATTTCTGATGGAAAAACAGTTTTATCAATTAAATTATACGAAGGATATTTTACATCTAATCGTAAATTCTTAGAAACATTTACAATAGATTGTTCATCTAATTTAAAATGCGAAGGATTAATTACAAAGAAAATATCAAACAATTCTGCTTGCTCTTCTGGCGATAAAATATACCTATTATTTACAATTTCTACTGTTTGATCTTCTTCTCTTACATTAAGTAAAGATTGACCTAAAAATAGATTTTGTAATTGTTCAAAATTAATTTCTACGCCTAATAATTTTTTAATCATCGAGAAATCTCCTTCAAAATAATTTTTAGCAAAAGGCGAATAATAACTTATAGAAGTTGGTGTAATTTTAGCTTTAAAAACAGTTATAAATTTGGTTCCTTTTAAATAAATAACCTTGTCTTTATCTATCTGTAAATTAACCGTTAAACTTTGATTTGTTTTACCATTATTATAGTTTACTTTTAATTTAGAGTCTATTGTTTTTTTATCAAAATTGGCTGCAACATGTTTTTTTGCTACTTTTTTTGCAGAAAAATCTTTAGCAATTGCATTGGCATCAATCATATTTTTTTTTGCTTTACAAGAAGTTAAAACAATCGTTAAAAATAGCATGTATTTTAAAAACTTCATTTATTTATTTTTCAAATTTTTAGCTTTTTGCAGGTATTTTATTTTTTCTTTATCATTTCCTAAGCCTTTAAAAGCTTTTGCAATTTCTAAGTAAAAATCTACCTCCATTTCATTGTCTATAACAAAATCAATACCACTTTGTAATACTGGTAACGCATTTTTGTGATTTTTGGTATCATTTAAAACTTTTCCATTTATAAGATATAGAAAAGGTTGAGCAGGAAAAAGCGCAATTCCTTCTTCACTAAATTTTAATAAATTCTTATAATTTCCTGTTGATTTATTTAAAATATCTTCTAAAATTTTATAAGATTTATCAGTTTTAAATTGATTAATTAACTCATTTAAACCTATAGAAGAACCTTCTTCTTTTACATCTTTTTGAACTAGATTTTTCTTAGTTAAATACTCTTTTCTAACCTCTAACCTATTTCTTAATCTTTTCAAAGAGGATGATAATACATTCTCTTTTTCTAAAGAATCCATTAAAGAAAATGCTTCTCTAATTTGACTATTATACACATACAATCTAACTAAAAACTCTCTTTTCTTCGGATTTATAGCAACAATTTTGTGTTGTGTATTAATTGCTTCTTCAAAATTTCTGTCTTTTATATAAATTTGCACTAAATGCGTAAGCATCCATATATTATTAGGTTCTTTTGCTAAAGATCTTTCGATATATTCTTTTGCTAATAATGTATTTTTTAAAAAAAGATAATTTTTAGAAAATTCAAAAAAAACTGCAACATCGTTTGATAAAATTTGATTGCAACTTTCTAAATTTTCAATGGCTTTTTTATAATTTCCTATCGATTTTTCTGATAAAGCTCTAAAAAAAAATTGCTGAAACTTTAATTCTGTTTCTTCTGTTAAATCTTCTTTTTCTGGAATACTATCTTGCGAGAAAAAATTTGTAGAGAGTAGCATAAAGAACAAAGAGAATAGAAAGCTTCTTTTAGAAACAAATATTCTCCTTATTCTTTTATCTTTATTTTTTTCTCTAATTATCATTTACGTTAATTCTGTATAATCGCCAATACTTACAGATGTATATTGTGCATTATATTTTGCATAATTACCTATCATAGCATTGTTTAAATCTGCATTAGAAATTGCTACATTAGTTTGTATTAATGAATTTACAATGATAGAATTATCTACAACACTATTTTCTCCAATAGAAACATAAGGGCCAATTTTGGTGTTATTTAAAACAACATTCTTACCAACATAACAAGGTTGAATTATTTCTGAATTATTCAAAACTACATCCGCAGAAACTAAATTATTTCCTGCAGCATATTCAAAACCTAAAGTTTGTTTATTGGTATCTACTGTTGGGTCTTTTTTACCACAATCCATCCAAGCACTTACTGTTCCTGGAATAAATTTTGCGCCTTGTTGTTTTAAAGATTCTAATACATTTGTTAATTGATATTCATTATTTTCTTTTAAATCATTATCAATTAAATATTGAATTTCTTCTAATAATTTATCTCCACTTTTAAAATAATAAATTCCAATAATCGCTAAATCAGAAACAAAATCTTTTGGTTTTTCTATAAAATCTGTAATAATTCCGTCTTCTAATTTCACAACACCAAATGCACTAGGATTTTTAACTTTACTAACCCAAATTGCGCCATCTGCATTCACATCTAACGTAAAATCTGCTTTAAACAAAGTATCTGCATAAGCAACAACACAAGGGCCACTTAAAGATTCTTTTGCCATATAAATTGCATGCGCAGTTCCTAAAGCTTCATGTTGCACATAAACAGAACCTTTTGCGCCTAATTTTTGCGCAATTTTTAGTAATTTTTCTTCTGTATCACTTGGAAAACCTTTAGCAGCTGTACCAATAACAAAAGCAATTTCATCTATTTTTTCATCTATTACAGAAGCAATATCTTCTACCAAACGTTGTACAATTGGTTTCCCTGCAATAACTGTTAAAGGCTTTGGTACTGTAAGTGTGTGAGGTCTTAAACGAGACCCAATTCCTGCCATTGGCACTATAATTTTCATATACTTTTATTTCAATTTAGTAAACGCAAGATACTATTAATTAACAGACCTTTAAAATAGTTTCAAAACAAAAACACTACTATCTTAACATATAATAAGACTTTAAAAATGATTTTTTTAAAACCTTAAAATTAGCTATTGATTTTGTTTCTTTGCAAAAAATAATACTTGTGAATTATCTTTCAGTAGAAAACATTTCTAAATCTTATGGTGAACGTATTTTGTTTCAAGACATTTCTTTTGGAATAAATAAAGACCAAAAAGTTGCCTTTGTTGCTAAAAACGGAACAGGAAAAACATCAATTCTTAATATTATTGCAGGTTTAGATGTGCCAGATACTGGGCAAGTAGTAAAAAGAAAAGATATTTCTATTGCATACTTAGCTCAAAATGATGAATTAAATCCTGATTTAACCATCGAAGAAACCATTTTTGCTACGGATAATATTATCCTTTCTGTAATTAATAAATACGAAAAAGCATTAAAAAATCTTGATGACACAGAAGCATATCAAAAAGCTTTTGAGTTGATGGAACAATATAATGCTTGGGATTTTGAAACACAATACACACAAATATTATCAAAATTAAAATTAGACGATTTATCGTTAAAAATTTCTACACTTTCTGGAGGTCAAAAAAAGCGATTATCGTTAGCAATTGTTTTAATTAGTAAACCCGATTTTTTAATTTTAGATGAGCCAACAAATCATTTAGATTTAGAAATGATAGAATGGTTAGAATCATTTTTTGCAAGCGAAAAAATAACATTATTTATGGTTACGCACGATCGTTATTTTCTAGAACGTGTTTGTAACGAAATCTTAGAACTAGACGAAGGTAAAATCTATAAATACAAAGGAAATTATTCTTATTATTTAGAAAAAAGAGAAGAACGAATTCAACTTGAACAAGTTACAACTGATAAAGCAAAAAATCTTTTTAAAAAAGAATTAGCTTGGATGCGTAAACAGCCAAAAGCTAGAACTACAAAATCGAAATCTAGAATTGATGATTTTTATCAAATAAAAGAAAAAGCTCATCAACGTAGAAACGACCATAAAGTACAATTAGAAATTAATATGGAACGTTTAGGAAGCAAAATTTTAGAGCTTCATAAATTATACAAATCTTATGGCGATAAAAAGATTTTAGACGGATTTGATTACGTTTTTAAACGCGGAGAACGTATAGGAATTATTGGTAAAAACGGAACAGGAAAATCTTCTTTTTTAAATATCATTACTCAAAAAAACGAAGTTGATGCAGGTAAAGTTGTAGTGGGTGAAACTGTTAAATTTGGATATTACACGCAATCTGGAATCAACATTAAAGAAGGACAAAAAGTAATTGAAGTTATAAAAGAATTTGGAGAGTTTATTCCTTTAACAAAAGGAAGAAAAATTTCTGCGTCTCAGCTTTTAGAACGCTTTTTGTTTGACAAAAAGAAACAATACGATTTTGTTGAAAAACTATCCGGAGGAGAACAAAAACGTTTGTATTTATGTGCAGTTTTAATTCAGAATCCTAACTTTTTAATTTTAGATGAGCCAACAAACGATTTAGATGTTGTAACGCTAAATGTATTAGAAAATTTCTTACTAGATTATCCTGGAAACTTAATAGTTGTTTCTCATGATAGATATTTTATGGATAAAATTGTTGATGCTTTATTTGTTTTTAGAGGAGAAGGTGTTGTAGAAAATTTTCCTGGAAATTATTCTGATTTTAGAGCGTATGATAGTTCTGATTCTGATGAAACAATTGAAGAAAAACCAGTAGAAATAGCACTAAAAGAAACTGAAAAAAAAGCAACAAAAAACACTTTATCTTTTAATGAAAAGAGAGAATTTGGAGCTTTGGAAATTGAAATAGAAAGACTTCAAAAAAGAAAAGCAACTATAGAAAATCAGTTTTTAAATGTAGAAATTGCACCAGATGATATCGCAAAAAAATCTGAAGAATTACAAGAAATTATAAACGAAATAGACGCAAAAGAAGAACGTTGGTTTGAGCTTTCTATGAAAATGGAAGAATAACTTGATACACCGAATTACTTAAAGTATTCTAATTTTACCTTTGTAAAAAATAATATTTCTTTGGATAAATCTTAAATCAAAAACTAAACGCTAACAATATTTTCTTCTTTTAATAAAACTTCATTATTAAAACGCAATAAAATTTGAGCAACGGCAATGGTGTCTTTTTCGCAATACGTAACAATTCTGTCAATATTTTTTTCTTTGTAATAGACGCTCGCAACTTCGCTACCATCAATATCGTCTTTTGGAGAAGGAATTCCTAAAATTGATGTAAGCAACTTTAATGAAGTATAGTGTTTATAATCGCCAAATTTCCATAATTCTAAGGTATCTAAATGCGGAATTTCCCATGGTTTTTTACCAAATAAATTTAGTTTTTTAGGCAATTCTATTTGATGTACAATCATTCTTCTTGCTATAAAAGGAAAATCGAATTCTTTACCATTGTGAGCACATAAAATATTTGCTTTTTTAGTAAAATGCTTATCTAATAAAACTTTAAAATCAGTTAAAAGCTGGTGTTCATCATCACCAAAAAAAGAGGTAATTCTAAATTGTTTCACTTCTTTTACATCTACAAAATAGCCAACGGAAATACATATTATTTTTCCGAATTCTGCCCAAATTCCTGCGCGTTCATAAAACTGGGCTGCAGTAAATTCTTCTTTACGCTGATATTGTGTTTTCTTTTCAAATAATTCTTGAGTTGTCTTAGAAAGTGAATTCCAACTTTCTTCTTCAGGAACGGTTTCAATATCTAGAAAAAGGATATCATTTATATTATACGTAAGATTCATAGCTAATTATTTTTTTCTCTTTCAAGCTAAAGATACAAAAATAAAAAAGCTCCAAAAATTAATTTGGAGCTTTTAGAGTAAAAAAACTCTATTAAGAATAATTAAAGTCTATTTTAAAACTAATTTTTTGGTAGCTGTTTTACCATCTTCAGTAACCTTTAAAATATAAATTCCTGATGAAATTGAAGAAACGTCAACTGTAGATTTCACTCCTGAAACAGTTGAAGAAAACACTTTACCTCCTAAAACATTAAATATTGCGATTTCTTTTCTATTAGAACTAGAACTAGTTACTGTAAATTTATTATTTGTAACTGGGTTTGGATATGTTGCAAAACCTTCAATAGAATTATCTTTTACTGATGCTGTACCATTATTTACAAATGATAAATCATCCCAATAAGTAGTAGAATTAGAATAAGATCTTACTTCAAAGTAAAAAGAATCTACATCTGCGGGAGCAGTTACTGTAACCTCATGCTTAGTCCAAACACCATCACCATCATCTAAATAACCATCCTCTGGACCTCTTAATGGATCATTTGAACGATCATTTACATCTCCTACATGGTAAACAAAAGTGTCTCCAGACTTCCAATTTGACCAAATTCTAACATCTTCTTCATCTCCAGCAGTAACTTTATACCAAAAACTAATAGTATAGCTATTACCAGGAATAACACCTGATATTGTTTGACTTAAATCTTTTGTTCCAGAACCTCCATCTCTAACTGCAGAAAAAGAACCAGAATGTGCATCCGTAGATTTTGTTAAAACCTCTGCTTTAGTCCAACTTGTTGGTGTAGTATCATCATCCCAATTTTCTAAACCTCCGTTTAAAATCATTTCTTGCCCAAAAGAAACTGCGGTTAAACAAAGCGTAATTAATAAAGTAAAAATGTAATTTTTTTTCATGTGTGATTTGTTTTTGAATTAGCCGTAAATATAATAAATAATTGACTTTTACATTGATTAACAAAACATTAATTGATTGTTAATTTAATAAAAGTTATTATATTTTTTTCAGAATACCTCAATGTTATTAAAAAGTAACTAAAAAAATTTAAGATTAAATGATTGTTAAGAACTTGTCTTTATAATAGAATTATCTGTATTTTTGATATTTAATTTTCAAAAAGATTATGAATAAAAGTGATATTAAAATCTTATTAGTTGATGATGAACCAGATATCTTAGAGATTGTTGGGTATAATCTTAAAAATGAAGGATATCAAGTTTTTACTGCCGAAAATGGCCTACAAGCAATTAAAGCTGCAAAAAAAAATACCCCTCATTTAATTTTATTAGATATCATGATGCCAGAAATGGATGGGATTGAAGCTTGTGAAAAAATTAGAAAAATAAAATCATTAGAAAATGTAATTATTTCATTTTTAACAGCTAGAGGAGAAGACTACTCTCAAGTTGCTGGTTTTGAAGCTGGTGCAGACGACTACATTACAAAACCTATTAAACCAAAAGTTTTAGTAAGCAAGGTAAAATCTTTATTAAGAAGACTAAAAAATGAAGAGGAAAGTGATGAAACTTTTAAAGTGGGAGACATTGTTATTGATAGAGATGAATATGTTGTTTATAAAGCAGGAACTAAAATTTCGCTTCCAAGAAAAGAATTTGAACTTTTTTCTTTGCTAACTTCTAAACCAGGAAAAGTTTTTAAAAGAGAAGTTATTTTAGATACCGTTTGGGGAAACGAAGTTGTTGTTGGCGGAAGAACAATTGATGTTCATATTAGAAAACTTCGTGAAAAAATTGGTGATGACCATTTTAAAACTGTAAAAGGAGTTGGTTATAAGTTTGTTTTAGAAGGCGCAGAATAACAAACATAATTTGAAAACAAAAAAAACATATTCGTATGCTCTTTGGTCTGCAGTGTATTTAACATTGCTTTCTGTAATTATAACAGCTATATGCTATTTTTTTATAAGCTCACATTCTAATGTTTTTACTATTATTATTTCTATTCTTTCTCTTTTCTTTATTTCTTTTTTAATTATTCAATATAGAACAGAACACTTTATCTACAGACGTTTAAAAAAAATATATGAAGATATTTCATTTTTAAATGTAAAGGATTTAAAAAAAGAAAGTGCTACAACAGACATTGAAATACTTTCTAGAAAAATGGAAAAATTTGTAGAAGGTAAACGACTAGAAATAAAAAATCTAACCGAAATAGATTCTTTTAGACGTGATTTTTTAGGTAATGTTGCCCACGAGCTAAAAACACCACTTTTTACTGTACAAGGTTATATTTTAACGCTAATAGAAGGCGCTGTTAATGACAAACAAATACGCATGAAGTATTTAGACAGAGCTAATAAGGGCGTAGAAAGATTGGTGGCTGTTATTAAAGATTTAGACATGATTACTAAATTGGAAAATGATGGCATGAAAATAAATTTTGAAGTTTTTAATATTCTTGAACTCATTCAAAATGTATTTGATTTGTTTGAGATGAAGGCAAAAAAAAGAAACATCACACTTCAATTTGATAAAATTTATGAGTTCCCTGTTTTTGTAAAAGCAGATTCAGAAAAAATAGAACAAGTACTTATTAACCTTGTTGTTAACTCCATAAAATATGGAAAACCAAACGGAACAACAATCGTTGGTGTAGAAAGCTATAATAATAAAAAATTTATTGTAAAAGTAATAGACGACGGAGAAGGCGTAAAAAAAATACACCTTCCACGTTTATTTGAACGTTTCTACAGAGTAGACCAAAGTAGATCTAGAGAACAAGGCGGTTCTGGTTTAGGGCTTTCTATTGTTAAACATATTATAGAAGCTCATAATGAAAACATCTTTCTAAAAAGCACCTACGGCAAAGGTTCTGAGTTTTCTTTTACAATAGAAAAAGCGAGATAGTTTTAAATCTTAAACTAAATCAAAACCAATATCTTTTCTAAAATTCATTTTATCAAAATGAATTTTATCAATGCTATTATAACTTTTTTCTAAAGCTTCTTCTATAGTATTTCCAAAAGAAGTAATTGCCATAACTCTACCTCCGCTTGTTACAACTTTATCGTCTTTAATAGTTGTGCCCGCATGAAAAACAATAGATTCATCAACAGTATCAAAACCAGTAATTTCTTTGTTTTTTTCATACGCTTCAGGATATCCGCCAGAAACTAACATAATTGTAGTTGCTGTTTTATCCGTTACAGAAAAAGATTTTTTATCTAAAGTTTGATTTGCAACACCTTCAAATAACTCAAATAAATCAGACTCGATTCTAGGCAAAACAACTTCGGTTTCTGGATCTCCCATTCTTACATTATATTCAACTACAGAAGGATTTCCATTATCATTCATTAATCCGATAAAAATAAAACCTCTATAATCAATTCCATCTTTTTGTAAACCGTCAATTGTTGGTTTTACTACTAATTCTTCTACTTTATCCAAAAAAGCTTTATCAGCAAATGGCACTGGAGAAATAGCTCCCATTCCACCAGTATTTAAACCAGTATCTCCTTCTCCAATTCTTTTATAATCTTTTGCTGATGGTAAAATTTTATAGTTTTTTCCATCTGTTAAGACAAACACAGACAATTCTATTCCTTTTAAAAACTCTTCAATAACAACTGTTGTTGATGCTTCTCCAAATTTCTGATTAGAAACCATTTCTTCTAATTCTGTTTTAGCTTCATCCAAAGAATTTATAATTAAAACACCTTTTCCTGCTGCTAAACCATCTGCTTTTAAAACGAAAGGCGGATCTAAAGTTTCTAAAAAAGCAAAACCTTGCGTTAAATTATCTTTTGTAAATGATTGATACCTTGCAGTTGGCACACCATGTTTTTGCATAAATTGTTTAGAAAAATCTTTTGAACCCTCTAACAAAGCACCGTCTTTTTTTGGACCAATAACCGGAATGTTTTTCAACTCATTATCTTCTAAAAAGAAATCGTGAACACCTTCTACCAAAGGCACTTCTGGACCAACAACAACCATTTTAATATCGTTCTCTAAAACAGTTTTTTTAATCGCTATAAAATCAGAAACACTAATATTAATATTTGTTGCAATTTTGTGAGTTCCTGCATTTCCAGGAGCCACAAATATTTGATTAATCTTGTTGCTTTTTAGTAGTTTTAAAGTAAAGGCATGTTCTCTACCTCCAGAACCTAAAATAAGTACATTCATGTGTGTTGTGTTGTTATGATTGCAAATATATTTTAAATTCTTTGGATACTCAATTTAATAGGAAAGTCAATTTAGATTTTTAATTAAAATTACCATTTTTAAAAACACATAACTACAGATGTAGTGTGTTAAAGATTAAAATACAGTAACTTAATATGCTTTTTCTTCTTTGATGAAAACTTTAAAAAAAGTTTGAGCAATTATTTTAATATCTAAAAAAAACGACCAATTTTCTATATAAAAAATATCTAAACGCACTCTGTTTTTAATATCTGATTTTTTGACCACTTCTCCTCTATAACCACTAATTTGAGCCAAACCAGTTATACCTGGCTTAACGGAGTTTCTTAATAAATAATTATCAACTTCATTTATAAATTTTTTTGAATGAAGATTCATGTGAGGTCTTGGACCTACAATGCTCATATCTCCTAACAAAACATTAAAAAATTGCGGAAACTCATCCAAACTTGTTTTTCTTAAAAATGCACCAACTTTTGTTATTCTTTTATCATTTTTTGTTGCTGATACTTTATCTGCATCATTATTAACTTTCATGGATCTTAACTTATAACATAAAAATTGAGTACCATCTATACCTTCTCTTTTTTGTTTAAAAAACAAAGGTCCTTTAGAGTCTAATCTAATAACTAACCATAAAAGAGGAAGCATCCAAGTTAAAACAAATATACAAACGAAAGCAGAACAAAAAATATCCAAAACTCTTTTAACAATATGTGTCTCAATTTTTTCAAAAGGTAATGGTTTCGGTTTTAAAATTGGAACAGTTCCAAAATATTCTAGAACAAGTTCTTTACTATAAATAGCATTATTTTCTGGCATCAATCTTAATTCCAAATCATTTTCCTCAGCATATTTGCTTATTTTAATTAACATACTTGTACTAATCTCTGCCGGATCACAATATATTTCATCTATATCATTTTCTTCAATATATTTAAAACCTGTTTTTATATGACCTAAATAGTATTTTGACTCATATTCTTTAGATGAAAAAAAACCAATATATCTATAACCAAAATCATTTTTAAAATGAAATAGGTTTTCTAATTTTTTTGAAGAATAAATTTCACCAAAATGAACAACGTTTCTATAATTATTACCTTTAGATCTATAGTTTCTGCGTAAAAAGAAAATTAAAACTTTAAAGAATGTAATAAGAATTATAGTTAACGAGAAAATTAAAATTTGATTCCCTACCAATTCTCCTTCTTCAAAAACTGTAAAATAACTTAAATAGGCTAGTGAAAAAACAAAAAATTGTGAGAGCAAAAGCGAAAATAACTTACTTGTCTGCGTATATCTATAAACTTTATAAAATTTAGTGTAATAAGATATTATTAACCAAGAAATTGAAATATAAAGAAGAAAAGAAAAATTTAAATACTTTTCATCAGAAACTGAATATACTACAACATTAAGTACTAGCAAATCAATTAAGATTATTAAAGCTCTTATAAATATGGATTTTTTATGTTTCAAATTCAAAATTCTTTCTTTTCTAAATAGTAATAAAAACTACTAGAAACTTTTCTTCATAGCAAAAGAAATGTTTCTGTTAAACAGACTACTAATATGAGAATTATAAAGTGAAATAAAAAATAATCTATAAAATTATTCACCAAATTTTAGAGAAAATGATAAAACCAACAACAAAAACACGTATTATAATTACATCCAAATTAGAAAAACCCAATATGAGTTCGAAATTATTTAAAGAATAATTAAAAATATGTTTTCCTTTTATTTTAAGACAAATAAAGGCTTAAAATGTAAAATTGAAGCTACTAAATTCTTTTTTATTTAAAATTAAGTAATTATTTTGTACAATAAAAAAGCTAAAAACCCCACTTAACAAAATATTTAATTACTGATGAAGAATGTCTTAAAAATAATTTTAAGTCTTTTGCTGAACCTTGTTTTAAAACATGAAAAATTACTTCCTCTGGATAGTAAAGTTTCTTTTTATCTAATTGATCAATTTTTCTACAAATATCTACATCTTCCATGTATAAAAAATAACGTTCATCAAATCCTTTTATTTTAACAAAATCGTCGGTTCTATATAGTTGGAAACAACCAGCAAGGTACTCGGCAAAAAATGAATTTGTTAAATCTTTATCTTTATATTGACCCTTAAAAACAGCTGGCTTAAACAATGGCTTTACAAAAGGAAATCTTCTAGCTACCAATTCTAAAAAATGAGGATATCTTCTACATGAATATTGATGTTCTCCGCTTGGAAACAAAACTTTTGGGGCAATCATTGAAAGACTTTCATCTTTACTTAATTCTAAAATTAAATTAGGGATAACAGTTTTCTCAAAATTAACATCAGGATTTAATACTAAGTGATAATTTGAATTATTTTTAATTCTATCTATAACTATATTATGACCTGCACCGAAACCAATATTTTTACCAACAGCAATATATTCTACATCCTTTTGATTAAAAATATTTTGAAAACGCTTTTTATTTGTGTTATCTATTAAGTAGAGTTTCTTTTTTAATGGCACATTTAAAAAAGCATTAATAGTACTTGTTAGTTCTTCTAAATTCTCATTGTATAATACAATTGACGCTGATAAATCGAGTATTTCTTTCATTTATTAATATGCCTTTTCATCTCCTTTAAAAGCGTTAAGTATTGTTTTAATAATTATTTTAATATCTAAAAGAAAAGACCAGTTTTCTATATAAAAAATATCTAAACGCACTCTGTTTTTAATATCTGATCTTTTTTGCACCTCTCCTCTATAACCACTAATTTGCGCTAAACCAGTTATACCTGGCTTTACAATATGCCTTTTTAAATAATCTTCTACTTCCTTTTGATATTCTAAAGAAAGACTTTCTATGTGTGGTCTAGGCCCAACTACACTCATATTACCAAGTAAAACATTAAAGAATTGAGGCAACTCATCCATACTTGTTTTTCTTAAAAATGCACCAATTTTGGTTACTCTTTCATCATTTTTTGTTGCGTGTACCTTATGAGATAAATCATTAATTCTCATAGACCTAAATTTATAACATATAAAATGATCTCCATTTAAGCCTTCTCTGTCTTGTTTAAAAATTAATGGACCTTTAGATTCTAATTTTACTAAAACCCAAAGAATTGGTATTAACCAAGAGAGTATTAGTATAGACACAAGTAAAGAAAATATTATATCAAATATCCTTTTAATATAAAAATTTTCTGAAAACTCGAAAGGAAGTCTGTTTACATTTAAAACCATTAAAGCATCATCATAATACTCTACACTCTGGTTTTTTGAATATAATTCTATTGAATCTGGAATTAACTTTAATGTTATATTTTGTTCTGTCGCAAACTTATTTATTTTTTTAATTTGCTCTTTTGTTAAAACTGGTAAAGAGCAATAAATCTCATCAACTTCATTTTTCTTTGCATAAATAAAAACATCTTCTAAATCACCTAAATATTCTTTGTTCTTGTATTCTTTGTTTGAAAAAAAACCAAGATAATTATATCCTAAATTAGATTTACTCTTAAATAGTTTAATAATATTTTTAGCTGATTGATCAAATCCTAAAACTATAGTTGTTCTTAGATTGTTTCCAAAAGATCTATATTTTTTTAACAGAAACAGCCAAAGTATCTTAATGACTGATATACTTATAATTATACTTACTAAAACTAAAAACTGATAATCTACAACTTGACCTTCTCTAAAGATTCCAAAAAAAGCAAAATACCCTAATATAAAAACAAAAAATTGTTTAACTAAAAGACTCAACACTCTTAAAAGTCTGGTAAATCTAAATACTTTATAGAAACCTAATAAATAAGAAGAAATTATCCAAAAAAATGATATATAAACTAAAAAAAATAGGTTTAGATATTCTGCATCATAAATAAAATAAAAAACCAAGTTAATGATTATTAAATCTATAATTAATTGGAAAGGTTTTATTAAGTAGGAATATCTTTTTTTCAAACTTTTTTTTATTGTGGAGGCAAATATATTGCATTATTCAAAAAAATTACAAAATCATTTTATGAATTTTATTTTTTTTTAGAATTACTTTATAAAAGAGAGATATATTTTTTCTAGTGTTTTTATATTTTTTTTAATATCATAAAAACTTTCAAATTCTTTTCTAGCATTTTTTTCCATATCTTTTCTTAAAACAGTGTCAGATAAAATCTTATCAATTTTTTGGGCTAGTTCATCTGCATTTTCATCAACTAAAAATCCATTATAATTATTTTTTACAAGATCTTTATTTCCATCAACATTTGTTAAAACGCATGGTTTACTTAAAGACAAAGCTTCTAAAACAGCATAAGGTAAACCTTCATACCTTGAGGAAGAAACAAAAATTAAACTTTTATCTAATATCCCCAAACCTTCACTTCTTTCTAACCAAGGTACTAACGTAATATTTTCGGAAAGATTATTTGAAAGAATGCTTTTCTTTATTTTATTTAATGTTGGCGAATAAAATCCAACTCCTAAAATAACCAAATGAATGTTTTTTTGAGTTTCTTTAATTTTTAAAACAGCTTTAATTAAGAGTTCTGTATGTTTCTGATATGAAGGCCTTCCGATAGAACAAATAAAATCTTTTGGAAGCTTAGATAAATATTCGCTATTTTTTGTTATTATTTCATTTTCTATAGAGTTATTCCAAAGTGTAACGTTATCTTTTTTTATTGATAAATCAACAATAGCTCTATTTAATTCTGATGTTGAACAAGCTAGAGTTTTAACAGGTAAAAGACCAAAAAAACGTTCAATACTTTTTAATAAAAAGCGTTTACTTTTTGCGTCTGCACTTAAATAAGAATATGCATTTGGTGTGTATAAAGTTTTAGTATTTGTGATAAAACCTATAATTCTTCCTAAAATACCACTTTTAGAGCTATGACAATGAATAATATCTGGCTTTAATTTCTTTACAATTTTAAAAATCCCAATCAAGCATTTTATATCATATATAAAACGAATCTCTCTTTTTAGCTCGCAATGAAAATGATCAATTTTTACACCATTGTCATTAACAATATCAATGATATCTTCATTAGTATTACATATAATAGTATTTGAAAATTTTGAGCTATCTAAATATTTAGAAAGCAAAGAAACATAAACACCTATACCTGCAATAGGTCTTGCAATATGTAAAATTTTTACCATTTATTCTTTTACTTTGTAATTAATTCCTGTTAAGCACAAAAGTAAAGCATATAAATAAACCCCTACCTGTCTATCTAAAATATTTTCTACAAAACTAAAACTTATAATAGCAAAAAGGAACATTAATGCAATATCATTATTTTTTTTAAAATTAGAGTACAAAAGTATTACTTGAGGAATTACTAATAAAAATAAACCAACGAACCCGCCTCGTAATAATTCATTTATATATTGGTTATGAGTATTGTAATTTTTAGTAATAAACCTGTTTTGTTCTGCCTCACTATCAAAACCATCATAATCTTTATAATGCTCTAAAAGATTATCTCTTGTTTGTTGTTCGCTTCCAGAGCCAAAAATATAATACGAATTTTTAAAAAAAATATCCGAAGCTCCTGTCCAGGTAACAAGTCTAGCATCTTTTGTTATTTGTAAAAACCTATATTTTAACGAACTCTTACTCAAGAGTACTAAAAATAGTATTCCGAATAAAATAAGTAACGGTTTTATAATATTTTTTGTTTTAAAAATTTTAAAAACTGTTATTAAACCTGTTAAAGCTACAACAATAATAGCAAGTCTTGCAGAAATAACGATAATCAATATTAAAGAAAATAACGCTACTACAATGCTTAAAATTTTTCTTTTATAAGTAACAAAATAATGTAAACAGATAATAATATTGATTGCAGAAAAGAAACCAAGGTAAGGTCTTTCGTAATTTAATATTTCATTAACTTTATAATAATTTCTTAAAGCATATTTTTTACCTTCGGTAAAATAATAATAATTAATTATACCATAAACCGAGTTTAATTGAATAATTACAATGCCAAGTGATAGAAAAAAAAGTCCTTTTAACTTTGTAGTATTATCGATATTTCCTAAACTAAAAGGAATAAGTAACAAAGGCAATAATCTTAAATAATTTTCTTTTTCAACTACAAAAAAACTATTTAAAACACCATTTAAAACAGTAAATGTAAAAAAAGCAAACAGGTAATATAAGATATTGTTTTTTATTGTTTTTTTTGAATTTAATATAACACTTAGAAACAATAAGCCTAAAAAAATATTATCCAATAATAATGATATTGGTAAAAAAAACATCATTAAAAAATAAAAATAACTTGATAATTTTAAAATCAATTCTTTTTTCATTGTTGCTCATTTTTTGTTCTCATTACCAAATATTTATATGTAAAAAAGGCTAAAATAAAAAAAACAGGTATTGTTAGTTTACTAAAATACGCCATGGTGTATGCATAACTCGTCCAGATTAATAACTGAAATAAAATAAGACTTACAAATAAGGATTTTCTTTTAATAAAAACTGTTAACAAAGTTTGCATGAGAGCAACAAAAGACATCAAAATAAAATTTGCAAAAAGTGCTAAGGGTAAAGGAAAAATTCTAATTAAAATTGATGGATAAGCATTTGTCCAACTTACACCTCTTGTCGTTACAGAAATAAAGTCTTGATATCTCCATGGCCAAAATTCTAACATTAAATGATGCATTCCTTTCCAAAGTTCTAAAACATTCCAAGTATTGGCTTTACCCTGATAAATATACTGATCTGTTACACCCCAAAAAACATGACCTTGTAACCCAAAAAATCGATAAAAAACTGCCTCTAAAGCAGTCATTTTTAAATTTCTAAAAGGATTATCAATACTATACTTATATAAAGCTAAAAAAAATATAACCCCAATAAAAATCCATAAATATTTATTAAAAATCCATTTCAGTTTAAATTTTATTTTATCTTCTGATGAAAAATAAAAGGCAATTAAAGCTCCTGAAATACCAATAAAAAACCCTGTAAACTTTTGTCCAATTAACAATAAGTAAACAATATAAAGAAAAAAGAAAAAAATAGAGGTTTTTTTATAATATCTATATAAAATAGCAGACCCAAAGGCTACAAAAGCCATTACATTACCAACTATAGATTTTAAAAAAGGAAATTTTGCATATTCCCAAAAGTTAAACTTTGTTACACTATCTGAAAAAACAGGTATAGGAGATAGAAATAGGTTTAAAAAAGCAAGAAAAAGAACAAAACCTATAATTACTCTTGTTATTTGATGCTCTTTTATTTTTCCATATTTAATTTTAGTAATGTTAATTTTCTTAAATAATTGAGTAAATATTTTTTTAAAAAAGACTAAAGATATTATTGTTGTAATAAAAAAAAGCAACAAAACCAAAGTACTAAAAACAAAGTATCCGTTTCTACCTTGCTCAACTACATGTATACCAGATTCTATAACTGTTAATGAAAAAAACATCCAAATATATTGAACAAATATCATTATCGACAATAAAAAAAGACCGAGATCTTTTTCTAGAAGATATAACATTATAATTATTGCTATAAGTGTAATTAGTATGTTAAAAGCAATAATCATTTATAAATATTAAAATTAAATTTTTGAAAAATAGGTTTCAATAAATTATTATATCTTAAAAGTACATTAAAATTAAGTTCCTTTTTAATAACATCTTCTGATTCTAAATATATATTTATTAATGCACTAGAATCAAATGAATAAATGTATTTGGATCCTAATTTATTAAAATACAAATCTTCTAAAGGCTCATCTGACTCTAAATAAATTACTTGTTTAGTTAAAAAAAGAGATTTTAATTGTTCTAAATCTATTCTTTTTCCATTTCGATGAGGCTTGTAATATATTTTTTCAATTTGAGAATAATATTTTTTTGATTGAATTAACTTCCCTAAATCTTTTAAATTATTGATATATCTACTTTCTCCTAATTGGTTTATATAACCTTCTTGGCCAATAATTAAAATGGTATCTGTTACATTTAATTTTCTAGTTGGATAAATTAGTTTTACAGATTTTTCTGGAAACTGAGATAATTCAGGAACCCTAACATATTGTTTTACAACATTTTCGTATTCTATTCCACTTGAATGCCCTTTATAAAATTTAAATCTAACATTATATAAATTACTCAACATCCATTTTAAAATCACTTTTTTTTGTGACAAAGACTTTATTGTATGAGGATAATAGTTTAAAGTACCATCTTCTACTACAATACCTCTCATATTTTTATTAAAAGAAAAAAGTAAAAAATTGGTTAAAATATCCTCTATGTAGGTAAAATATAAAGTAATATTTTGTTCTGTTTTGTAAATTGTAAGTTCTTTTATAATTTCTTTATATTGTTTTATCTTAAGAGTTATGTTGGTAAATGCGGATAATTTTCCAGAAGATTGATTATTGAATGATTCTTTTGCGTACACAACTTTATCCCAACATTCTACATCATTGTTTAATGTTTTATTAGATATTAAGATATTTTGACAGTTTGTCTTTTTTTTTTCTCTTATAATTGATTCGTAAGAAGAAATTTGATTTTTAGACAAACCTATATAAATATTAATCATATTTCATTTTTTTTGCTTCATAATATCTCATATAAAATAATATAATTGATGAAATTACAAAAGCTGTTGCTGTTCCATAAATGCCGTAAAAGTACGTTAAACTAATGGTTAATAACAAACTTAAAACAGCCGAAATAACCATTGATTTTAACAATGCTTTGTCTTTATGATAAATATAAAGTTTAAAGTGATAAAGTAAGGAGTAATTCATCAATCCAGCACCAATTATTAAAAAATAGATTAGCGGCAAATAGTTTTCAAACTCAACCTTATTTTGCCATAATAATAATGGCTTAATAATTAAAAGTATAAATAAAGATGAAATAAAAACATGTATTATCAGCGATTTCTTAAATTTTTTCAGAAGCAAATCTATATTAGGTAAACGTATAGATTTAATAAGTTCTGGCAACTCAAAAGATATTACAATTGTATTTACATACACTGTAATTAAAATTGATATGTTAGAATAAAACAGGAAAATACCTGCTAGTTTTTCGCCCATAAAAAAATCTACAATAAATCTATTTGCGTATTCCATAGACTTAAGACTTATTGTTGCTATAAAAAAAACAGAACTTATTTTTAAGCCTTTTTTAAGCCAAAAAAAATCTAAATTCAATTTTAATATACTATCATAATTCTTACCTATTGAAAAAACAAGCACATAAACAATTGTTAAAACATTAGCAATCAACCATAAATTAAAAATCTTTTCAATAGTAATTAAACTATTATTGTAATAATAAAATGTAATAATAGCACTCCAACTTACGGTTCTAAAGAATAATATAATATTTGCTAACAATACTTTTTTAAAACCAATTAGTAACCTATAAATTTCTTGAGATAAATGTTCTGTTATAGCTAGAAAAAGCACTAAAAAAAGATATGGTTTTATATAGCTTAAATTACCAAGAATAAAATAACCTAATATAATAAACAGTAAATAAACTACTATATATAAAATAAATGTTAGAATTACTTTATTTACAATTTCTTGTTTATCATTTGTCTTTAAAATATCTCTAACACTAAAATTGTAAAAATCTAAACCTAAAATAAATATTAAAAGTGTAATAATTGATGTTATTAACCCATAATTACCAAAAACATCAACATCAAAATATTTAGACATTAAAGTAATGATCAGAAACTTTGTACCAATACCTCCTATTCTTAAAAAAACATTTAATAGCTTAAAAAAAAGACTAGTTTTAAACATTATTTAATAAAACTTTTATTATTGATTAAATTCATTAATAAAATTACTTTCCTTAAGAAGATCAATTACATTTATGTTATTTTCAGCCAATATTTTTTCAACAAATTCTCTAAAAACTCCTTCTCCTCCTTTTTTTTCTAGTTGCCAATTTACAATCTCTTTCATATAAACTGGCGCACTTTTGGGCACAGCACTAATACCCACACTTTTTAAAAGTAAATAATCATTTATATCGTCACCAATATAAGCAACATCAGATAGTTGTATATTTAATTCCTTAGTCAATTTTTTAACAATTTCTAACTTATTATTAGCCCCTAAAAAAAGATAATCTACTTTTAGTTTTTTAGCTCTTCTTTCTACTGATTTTACGTTTTCTCCTGTAATTATACCAAAAGGAATATCTAAAAGTTTGCAGAATAAAACACCTGCACTATCATAGGTATTAAATTTTTTAAGCTCATTTCCTTTTTCATCATAGTACATTCCACAATCTGTCCAAACACCATCAATATCAGTTAAAATAAGTTTAGGCAACATATTATTTTATGTTTTTTAAATAAATAATTTCATCTTTTTGAATGTCGCTAATCAGCTCTTTTCCTAAAACATGGTTTTTATCAACCCATTTAACACCATTTCCTGGACTTAATAAATGAATATCTTCTTCTGTAATTATGCTTCCTTTTTTTAAGTTTTTATTGGTAGCTATAGATCTTTCTAATTTGTTTCTAGCGCTTTCAACAGAATTTACAATTTCCATTTTCTCTTCACCCATAGAAGCGTCTAAATTTCTAATATCTCTAACCATTCTATAAATACCTTCAATAGCCAAAGAACCTTTTTGATCTGTTCCTTTTAAATTTCTATCTAATGTAATATGTTTCTCTATGATTTCTGCTCCCATAGCAACAGCTGCAATTGGAGTAGAAATACCAATAGTATGATCTGAATATCCAATTGAATACTGTGGATATTGTTTTTTTAAATAGGTTATCGTTTTTAAGTTAACATTTTCATACCTAGTAGGATACTCTGAAACGCAATGCAAAATCGAGATATTATTATGATATTTATTAATGGTTTGCAAAGCAAGATCCAACTCTTTTACTCCAGACATTCCTGTAGAAACAATAATAGGAATTTTAGTTTCTGCTAAAGCTGAAAGTAGCGGTAAATTAGTTAAATCTCTAGAGGCAACTTTTAACCTATCTGGTGTAAAAAGTTTAAGAAGGCTTAAACATCCTATAGCACATAAAGTTTCTACAAAATCTAATCCTTTTTCTTTTGTGTATTTATAAACTTCAAAATGTTCTTCATCATTTAATTCTAAAAAAGCTCTGTGTTCCCCATAAGTTTCACCAAAAGAATGTGGCGAATTATATAGGCTTTTCATTTGCGTAGAAGATAACTC
Organism: Polaribacter sp. KT25b; assembly: GCF_900105145.1. NCBI lineage: Bacteria > Pseudomonadati > Bacteroidota > Flavobacteriia > Flavobacteriales > Flavobacteriaceae > Polaribacter > Polaribacter sp. KT25b. The sequence continues at coordinate 3,243,912 of NZ_LT629752.1, forward strand.
TTGAGATAAATCTCTTTTAGTAAGTTTAACAGCATCCATTTGCTTTAAATCATTACCAAATAGATCATCTTTTACAGGTCTTGCAGCTACATCTACAAGTAATTTACATAAATCTACAGATCCATTATGATTCTGTCCTATTTCACCAATTATATATGTCATTTTGTATTTTCTTTTATAATTTTTTTCATTGCAACTAACAAATCGTTCCTGGTTTCTATATATTTAATAATTTCTAAATATCCAGCATTTGGATTTTCTTTTATAAAATTAAAATAAATATCTTTAAGTATTTCAAAATCTCCTTTAGTATCTAACGTGCACCTAATATCATTGTTCAAAATATTTTCTTCTAAAAAACGAACATTAAAATGGTTTGGATTTTTATAAATACAATTTGTAACATGCTCAATACATTGATTATCTTTTTTAGAAGCTATTTTTTTTAAAGCGTTTAAGCTTACAATCTCAGTAAAAAAACCAAAATGTGTTAAAATGGAAGGTGAGTTATTAATTTTATATGATAAATAATCTTCACCTTTATAATTTGTAATAATTTTTTGGATATAATTTAAATCTATAAAAGGATTATCTGAACAAACTCTTACAATAGTATTAAGATTATTTTCTTCTGCACAATCAATAAACCTTTTTAATACATTTTCTTCTGAGCCTCTATAAAATTGTATTTTATGCTTACTGGCAAATTCAACTAAAACATCATCTACTGATAAATTAGAAGTAGCCAAAATTATAGGAAAATTAGTCTTTAATTTTTTTAATTTACCTAAAAGAATATCTAAAAAAGTAATTTGCTCATCTATCTCTAAAATAATTTTTTTAGGCAATCTTGTAGATGAAATTCTTGCCTGTATTATAATTCCTGTTCTTTCAAGCATAAATATTCTTTAAAAGTTTTTAATTTACAATCCTTTTTAGATAAAACAACTTCTTTATCTTTTAACATCCAATCGATATTTAAATCTGTATCATTATAAATTACACCATCTTCTGATGCTTTATTATAATAAGCGTCGCATTTATAAGCAAAAATAGTTTGATCCTCTAACACAGAAAAACCATGTAAAAACCCTTTAGGAATAAATAATTGTTTATTATTATCTCCAGTTAAAATACAAGAAAAAGTTTGCCCAAAGGTTTCTGATTCTTTTCTTACATCAACTACAACGTCTAATACTTTTCCTTGAATTACTCTCACTAATTTAGTTTGTGCAAACTTACCTTTTTGAAAATGTAAACCTCTTAAAGTACCTTTATTAGAAATTGACTGGTTATCTTGAACAAAATTAATTTTCATCCCAATTTTCTCTTCAAATATTTTCTGATTAAAGCTTTCAAAAAAACTTCCTCTATCATCAGCAAAAATATTTGGTTCTAATATAAAACAACCTCTTAAAGGACTTTCTTTTACTGTCATTTAATATCTAATAAGTTTTTACCATAACCACTTTTCAAAAATGGTTTTGCTAGTTCTTTTAATTCTTTTTGAGTAATAAAGCCACTCGAAAAAGCAGCTTCTTCTATAGAACCTACTTTTAAGCCCTGTCTTTCTTCAATAACCTCAACAAAATTACTTGCTTGCATTAAAGATTTAAAAGTTCCCGTATCTAGCCAAGCTGTTCCTCTATCTAAAATTCTAACAGATAATTTATTTTCTTTTAAATAAGCTTTATTTATGTCGGTAATTTCTAATTCTCCTCTTTTACTTGGTTGTAATTTTTTAGCTTTTTCAACCACAGAATTATCATAAAAATAAATACCAGGAACTGCAAAGCTAGATTTTGGTCTTAAAGGTTTTTCTTCTATAGAAATTGCATTTTGATGTTCATCAAACTCAACAACACCATATCTTTCTGGGTCATTTACATGATAGGCATATACAATTCCTCCATCTGGATTATTATTTTCTTTTAATAATTTAGACAAACCTGAACCATAAAAAATATTATCACCCAAAATAAGCGCTACATTATCATCTCCTATAAAATCCTCTCCAATTAAAAAAGCCTCTGCTAATCCATTTGGGTCTTCTTGAACTTCATATTGAAAATCACATCCAATCTGATTTCCATTTCCTAATAATTTTTTAAATAAGGGTAAATCTTGAGGGGTTGAGATAATTAAAATATCTTTAATCCCTGCTGATATCAATGTTGATAAAGGATAGTAAATCATAGGTTTGTCATATACAGGCATTAATTGCTTACTTACCGACAAGGTAAGTGGATGCAATCTTGTACCAGAACCACCTGCTAAAACTATTCCTTTCATTATTTTTTGTATTTTTTTAAATACCACTTAATTGTTTTTCTAATCCCTGATTCAAAATCTTCTTCTGCTTTCCATCCTAATCGTTTTTCTATTTTTGAAGCATCAATAGCATATCTAAAATCGTGACCGGGTCTATCTTTTACAAAGTTAATTTGTTCTTTGTAAGATTTTTCTTTAGGTTTTATTTCATCTAAAATTTCGCAAATAACATTTGCGATATATAAATTATTACGTTCGTTTTTACCTCCAATATTATAAGTTTCTCCTTTTTTACCGTTTTTAAAAACTAATTCAATCCCTTTACAATGATCTAATACATATAACCAATCTCTAATATTTTTCCCATCACCATAAATAGGAATATTTTCATTAGAAATTGCTTTTCTTATTATTGTAGGAATCAACTTTTCGTCATGTTGTTTTGGTCCATAATTATTAGAGCAATTTGTAGTAACAACATTTAATCCGTATGTATGAAAATAACTTCTTACAAAAAAATCTGATGATGCTTTTGATGCACTATAAGGACTATTTGGTGCATATGAAGTTTGCTCTGTAAACAATCCTGTTTCTGCTAAAGAACCATAAACTTCATCTGTAGAAATATGATGAAACAGAGATGTTTCAAAACCTTTTTTAAATTTGAATGGTTCTTTCATCCAATAGTTCTTGGCAATATCTATTAAATTAAATGTTCCAAAAACATTTGTTCTCACAAAAGTATCAGGATTTTTAATTGAATTGTCTACATGAGATTCTGCTGCAAAATGTATAACACTAGAGAAATTATGTTCAATAAAAAGTTGTTCTACTAAAACTCTATCACAAACATCTCCTTTTACAAAAGTGTATCTACCTGTATTTTCTACTTCTTTTAAATTAGATAAATTCCCTGCATAAGTTAATAAATCTAAATTTACAATTTTTAATTCTTGATTTTTTTCAAGAAAAAAAGGAATAAAATTAGAGCCAATAAAACCTGCGCCTCCAGTTATGAGAACCGTTTGCATTGCTTTTATTTTTTATAGTTTTCAAGAAATGTATTCAACTTAATTAAAAGTAAAAATAATATCATAAATCCTGCTGCTAAAATTGCTAATAAAAAAGCATAATTTTTTGTTATCCCTTTTATTTTATATCCTATTGGCTGAAAATTAGAAATTACATTAATAACATCATATTTTTGAGATTTTTCATTAGCTATTACTCCTAGATCATAATTTATTTTTCTATTCGTATCAAATAACTCTAGCTCTTTTGTAGTTTTTTTTTGACTACCTAAATCTATACTTGTTCCTGTAACAGATTTCTTTGCCTCCTCAACCATAACTTGCATGTAAACTCTTCTTAAGGAATCTATTTGTGTTAGATTCTCCCGATATAAAGAATCTGTTCTGTTTAAATTCTCATTTGTTAAAACTTTAATTCTATTAAAGTATTTATTATTAACAACAGAAGAAATTATAACACTATCTAATTTATCAAAAACATTATTTTTTTCTGCAATAACCGTTACTTTATGCACTTTATAATCATAATCTGTAAAGGCTTCTTTAAAATCTGCATACTCATAACTTTTTATAGTTAATGTATCTACAGATAATATTAAGTTATTATAAGCATCGATTAAATCACCATCTACTTTTAAAGGTACAATTTCAAACTTTTTAATAGAAGCTGCTGAAGCTTTATCTATATTAAATGTTTTTTGAAGTGTTAAAGTATCTTTTTGCTTAACAAGATCGTTATAATAATTAATATTATTATAAAGTTGTCTTGCACTTTTAAAATTTGGTTCTAAAAGTAAATCAGATCCAAATCTTGTTGGAGTCTTTACTTCTAAAAAAACACCAGCAACCAATCCAATGATTCCTGCAATACTAATTTTTATAATATTTTGCTTTAAGAAAATTAAAGTAGAGATTATAAAATCAAATATTCTTTTAATAATAGTTCCTATAAAATTAAAAAACTTAGAAAAACCTTTTCCTATAATTACAAATAAGGAGCCTAAATCTACTTCTTCTTCGTTATTCTTATGATTTGTTGACATTATTTTAGTTTGGTTGAAAAATCAATAATTATTGTTAAAAAATTTGTTCTAATATTCTTTGTGTAATAGCATACGTTGGTGTAACACCTGTCATCCCTAAACCTCCAGAAGCTAAAGTTGCTCCAGTTTCTAAAGGATTATCTGATGCATAATACGCATAACGTACTTTTACGTTTTCTGATATATTTCCTCTAATTCTAGAAGCAGATTGTATTGCTTTTTGATAATGTGCTCCTTCCATTTCTAAACCTATAACATGCCAAGTAGAATCGTGAAAGAACTTTAAAAGATCTTTGTTTTGTAATGAAGTTCCTAAAACAGAAATCATCGATCCATCAAAAGCTTTTACACCAAAACCTTCTAAATCTTCTTTAGAAAGTTCATTTTTAAAAGGATAATTATCTGCTGTTCCTTCAAAAATATGTGCATCTGGTATCATAATATCTCCTTTGCCACCTTCTAAAATACCTGCTTTACCCATAACTGAAACCGACTTTACGTCTAAAAAAACTTTCTCATCCTCTGCGTCATAAGGTTTCAATAATTCGTCCATAGTTTCATATGCTTGTTCACCAAAGGCATAATCCATCACTACAATTACAGCGTGTTCTTTTAAAGAATGCTCTTTTTTAAACGATGAAGCATCAAAATTTATTTTATCAGTATCAATAATCTGCACATTAATATTGGTTCCAGATGTATCTTCTATATAAATTAAGCCATTATCAGATGCATAATTTTTTACTTTTTTCTGTAATGGTTTACTATCGGCATTACTTAATAATTGAAACAATTCAAAACCTTTAAGGTTTTTTGCTTCTTTAGGTAAAGCCCCTTTTGCATAAATTGAGTTTAATACACTATGCATATTTGCACTAATTATGTGTATAGGTCTTTTTAATAAGTTATGTTTTTTTAATGTGCTTTTAATCTCATTTGCCCAAATTTCTCCATAAATATGATGACCAATTTCCTCTATTAAAACAGTACTAAAAGTTACAGTTCTTTTCTTGTCTTCAAAAACTTCTTTTATAGCTAAATTACCTAACCAATAAATTAAATTAAAAAATTTATGTGGATTTGTTCCTGTACTAAAAGCATTATAAATTCTAGCTACTTCATCAAAAGTTCTTCCTAAAATATTACCTAAATGAACAATTAAAACCTCTTTATCTTTTTCTGATATTGGTTTTTTATTTAGAACAATTTCCTCTAAATATTTCCATTCTCGTATAAAATCTTCTCCTTCATTTAGAGAAACTCTCGCCTGAATTTTATGCGATTCTATAAACAAAAAAGTTAAATGTGTTAATATATCATAGATTTCAGATCTTCCTCTAGTAATCTCAATATTCATTTGATCTTTGTCTATTCTGTAGCAATTTCTTCTTCTTTTTGGCGGAATTATTGCTTCAAAATGAGAGTTTTTATACCCTTCATCTGCCGTTAAATTTATAAACTGGCATTCTTCAATTCCTTCCGGAAGCCTTTCTATAACGTACGCTAACCCATTTAATTCTGTTCTATCTTCTGCAATAGAACCATAAATTTCTGGTCTTAGTTGTAAAAGAGATTTTCGTAAAGTTTCACCAGAAACTCCCATTGGCTTATAAAAGCCTCTACTAAATAAATGACGCATAGAAATGTATAATTTTTCTATAGCATTAGTAGACTCTTGCGCTCTTGTTCTTTCTATATTTTTGGTTTCTAACATATTTTTTTTTGAAGTACAAATATAAAATTATTTCCCCGATAAAACCTGTTTGTACTTATCTTGGTTTTCAAGCAACTTAACAGCCTCTTTTATTATTAAATCGTTTTTTAAATGATGCTGATAAACACCTTCTTTGTAATAGTATTTTTCAAGAATTTCATCTTCTAAGAATACACTTATAATATCTTGATTTTTAGAAACTTCAGAAATTTTAGCTTCAAATAATTTTTCTTTTATTTTCTGATATTCTTTAGAAATATCTTTATTTTCTGCGGATAAAAATGCAGCATCAAACAAACGCTCTTGTTTTGTAACAAATGTAGTATCTATCTTCAAATAATTTGTAAAACTCTTAAAATCAGCATTTGAAAATTGATAATCTTCTACCTTATCTATTTCTAAATTTTTATAAAAATAATCAATTGCAAAATTAAAAATAGCTTTAGATTTTAGTAAATTATCTGTAGCTTCTGTTTTTTCTGATGTTTTAATTTCTACATCTGGCAACACACCTCCACCATCAAAAACAGTTCTTCCATTTTCCGTTTTAAAAGCATTAACTCCTTTATCAGAAAATTTAGGAATCACCCCAGTTTTATCGTCTCTATTTGTGTAATCTAACTCTTGAATACATCTTCCACTTGGCGTGTAATATTTAGAAATTGTCAATTTTAATTGTGTTCCGTAAGTTAAAGTTCTGTAACGTTGCACCAATCCTTTTCCAAAAGAACGTTGCCCCATAATTACAGCTCTGTCGTAATCTTGCAAAGAACCGCTTACAATTTCGGATGCTGATGCAGAACGTCCATTCACTAAAACCACTACAGGAATTTCTAAATCTAAAGGTTCATTTGCAGTTTTATACGTGTTACTCCATTTTTTAATCTTCGCTTTTGTGGTAACAATTACTTTTCCTTTCGGAATAAAAAAGTTTGAAATATTAATAGCTTCTTGCAAAGAACCACCGGGATTTGAGCGTAAATCAAAAACCAGTTTTGTCATCCCTTTTTTCTTTAATTCTCTAAATGCTTTTTTTACTTCGGATGAAGCTTTTTCATTAAACTGAGTTAAGGTAATATATCCTGTTTCTTCATCAATCATTTCATAAAAAGGCACCGGATTAATTTCTACATTTTCTCTTGCAATTTCCTTTTTTAGGATTTTTCCTTGACGTTCAATTTCTACAGCTATTTTTGTACCAGGAGTTCCTTTTAAAAACATAGAAAGTTGATCTCTTTCCATATTTTTAAGCGATTGTCCTTCGGCAGAAACAATAATATCACCCGCTTTTAAGCCAACTTTATCCGCAGAAAACCCTCTGTAAACCTCACTTATTTCAATTCCGTTTTTAGTGTAATAAACGCCAACTCCAATTCCTGCATATTCTCCTTCTCTTCTAATTTTAGCATTTTCTACATCTTGTTCGTTGTAAAAATTAGTATATGGATCTAAATCTTTTAAGGTGTTTTTTATGGCTTTAGTTGTTAATTCTGCAGGATTTATTTCATCTACATAATACATGTTTAATTCCTTAAAAAGTGTATTGTAGATTTCTATTTGTTTTGCAACTTCAAAAAATTTAGACTGAAATGAAAATGATAAAAAAATCGTTCCAACTAATAAAATTACAAATAGTGTCTTTTTAGTTTTAAATTTTTTCATCTGATTTATTTTTTACTTCTTTAATAAATGTATGTAGTAATTTATTCATTTTAGTAAAGAGTTCTTCATACGGTCTTTCTTCTCTGCCAATATAAGAAATCATAAAAACATACGGATTCTCAAGATTATCGTACACAATTTCTTTTTGTAAACGATAGGTTTCTCGCATCAATCTTTTTAAACGATTTCTATCAGGTGCTTTTTTAAAGTTTCTTTTAGCAACAGAAACTCCAACCTGTGCAGGAAAATTAGAAGTATGTGCTGTTTGCAAATACATCATTCTTAACGGAAAAGCTTTTACAGAATTCCCTTCTGCATATAACCTTCCAATCAACTTTCTGCTTTTTAATCGCTCTTCTTTTCCTAAAGTATGCTTCATTGCCACAAATCTAGTAGAAAAGAATTAATTTTCTATCCTTTACCATACCGAACTTCAAAAATTATGTATTTTTAATAAAATTTAATTCTTTTATTTAATTGACACAATGTTATAAAATTAAACAATGTTTGATAAATTTGTTAAAAATCATACAAATATAAAGATTCTAAATTTTTAAAAACAACAATTTTAAACAGACAAACTATATGAAACCTGATTTATTTCAAGCTCCAGATTATTATAATTTAGACGATTTACTTACCGAAGAACACAAATTAATTCGTGAGGCAGCGCGTGATTGGGTAAAACGTGATGTCTCACCAATAATTGAAGAATATGCTCAAAAAGCAGAATTTCCAAAACAAATTATTGGTGGTTTGGCAGAAATTGGTGCTTTCGGACCTTATATTCCAGAAGAATATGGTGGCGCAGGTTTAGATCAAATTTCCTATGGATTGATTATGCAAGAAATAGAACGTGGAGATTCTGGTGTTCGCTCAACTGCTTCTGTGCAATCTTCATTAGTAATGTACCCAATTTTTAAATATGGAAATGAAGAACAACGTAAAAAATACTTACCTAAATTAGCTTCTGGCGAATGGATGGGTTGCTTCGGATTAACAGAACCAAATCATGGCTCAAATCCGGCAGGAATGGAAACTAAGTTTAAAGATATGGGAGATCATTATCTTTTAAACGGCGCAAAAATGTGGATTTCAAATGCTCCTTTTGCACAAATTGCAGTAGTTTGGGCAAAGAATGAGGAAGGTAGAATTCACGGATTAATTGTAGAACGCGGAATGGAAGGTTTCTCAACACCAACAACTCATAATAAATGGTCACTTCGCGCATCCGCAACTGGGGAACTTATTTTTGATAACGTAAAAGTGCCAAAAGAAAATTTATTGCCAAATAAATCTGGATTAGGTGCACCTTTAGGATGTTTAGATTCTGCTCGTTTTGGAATTGCTTGGGGAGCAATTGGTGCTGCAATGGATTGTTATGACACCGCTTTGCGTTATTGTAAAGAACGCGAACAGTTTGGCAAACCTATTGGTCAATTTCAATTACAGCAAAAAAAATTAGCAGAAATGATTACCGAAATTACCAAAGCACAACTGTTAGCTTGGAGATTAGGAAATTTAAGAAATGAAGACAAAGCTACTTCTGCACAAATTTCTATGGCAAAACGCAATAATGTAGATATGGCAATACATATTGCTAGAGAAGCAAGACAAATGTTAGGCGGAATGGGAATTACTGGCGAATATTCTATTATGCGCCACATGATGAATTTAGAAAGTGTAATTACCTACGAAGGCACACACGATATTCATTTATTAATTACTGGTTTTGATGTAACAGGATTAAGTGCATTTAAATAATTTTCCTTACATTTGGTTAAACGTTTAAACAGTGTTGAAATTATAACAAAAATTAACTAAAACGATCTATTTTTAACAAACTGTAAATACGTAGTATTTCAACAACTTAGCTGTAAAAATTGTACATTATTTTTATAGCCAAACAAAACAACAACCATGCAAGAAACAAGAAATGACATTATCCAGTTTATTAACTTACAGTTAGCCTCATTAGGGCAACCTACTTTTAAAGATAAACCCGAAAATTCTGAAAAATTTTTAAATCCAAAATTTGAAGAATTAACAAACGGACTTATAAAAAGTTTACAAGAAAAATCGAGATTATTAGCAAATCACCATTCTCCTGTAGACGCAAGAATACAAGCATTTATAGATGATTATTTAAAAGATATTTCTATAAACAAATCAATAGTTTTACCAAATAACACTTTAATTTTATCAAAAAAAGGACAAGCAAGAGAAGTTAGTTTACCTCCAGATGGTAATTCTTTTAAAAGTGATTTAGTTACTACAAATAGAGTAAAACAAGGAATTTTAAACAATCCTTTAAACGATAAAAGAACTACAAAAGGAACTTTTCATATTGTGGAAGGCGACTTACCTGTTCCGTTAGATAAATTTGAAGTACCAAAAGTAACTTTTGCTCATTTTTTAAATGCAGCTTTTAATCCATCAGAAGATTTAAAAATTTTACCATTTACATCAAGCCAGGAAGAACAAGCGAAAGTAATGGCTTCAATGCTATTAAGACCTAAAGTTTGCCCCGAAGTTAAAGGTGTTGTTACAGAAAAATCCTTGGAAGTACGCTTTTTTGTTCCTGGAAATTTAGTAAGTAATTTAGATTTTGTAGAATCTATTTTTGGTAATGCCGGCGATCCTAATTTAGCGCATAATGATGCTGCTTTAGACACAGAACATTGGACAGGACACACAGGATGTATCATTTTAGCTCCGCAATTAAAAGAGTTAAAAAAGAAAGATGTTGGCTTACCTCATTTTGATGACGCAACAGAACGTCAAAAAGCAGACGGAATGTGCTGGACAGATGAAAACGAATTATATAATAATGGTGGCGCTTTTAAAATTACATGTAGAGACGACAGAGGTGTTGTGATTACTTTAATTGCTGATAATTACTACGGATATTCTAAAAAAGAAATTAAAACTCAAATTAGTTATTCTGCAAATTTATTTGGTTTAGTAGAAGAAGAGCATGCTGGTGGCGCAATTGCATTTGCTAGAAGAGTTATGGGAGATACCGTAGATGGTAAAGATTATTCAGAATTTCATAACTTTATGCATACTTTCGAAGGTGTAAAAGAACTTTTAGGTGATACAATTGATGTAAAACCAGAAAATTATGCGGTAGATAAGAAATATCCAAACATTATTTATATTCCCGAATCATCATATATAAATACCAATACAAACAGTATTACTTGGATGCATAATGGTAAAGAACAAAAATTAACGATTTCTCCTTACAAAACGTATGTACATCCAACAGGAAGTAAATTAAAGTTAGAAAAACATAAATCTATCGATTTATGGCGAATTATAGAAACGTTTGCAGAAGGTGTTTTTTGCCATAAACCTTGTACAGTTTCTGGTGGTGGAAAATCTGAAATTTCTAAATCGATGCAGAATGCAATTACGTATAGTAGTTTTAACATTCATAATATTGATGAAGATTTTAAAAAAGCAGACGAAATTATAGAATTTGTATATTCTAATCGTTGGAAAATTAAAGACCCAAACAGACCAATATCAAGATCTTTTTTAAGTGAAGAAAGAACTTTAAGTTCTGCTGTAAGATTATTAACTCCTTCTGATCAAAATTCAGATGAATTTAATGAAATGTTAAACAACATTCCTGTTCACATACGTTCTTTAGTATTGTTTGTAAAACGTTTATTTAGACAAGCTCATGGTAATTTAAATTGGAAAGATTACATGTCTGTAGAAATCATAAACGGTAAAAAAGGTACAGGTTTACTTTATAATAATACGCCTGTTGTTGGTAGCTATGTTCGTATTGGGTTTAATGAAAAAGGAAACTGGATGTTGAATAAATTACGTTCAGATTTTTCTCCATCAGAAAAAATTCAAACAGAAGATGATATTACCGCTTCGATTACGTTGCCAAGAACAGAATTATCAAATTTAAATCCAGAATTTACCAATAAAAGTTTAAAATTATTAACCAATTGCGAAGCGCATTTATTTCAAAGACCAGATGAAGCTGTTGTTAGAGGTTATGATAAAAATGCTGAATTAGATTTGGTTACTGAAGGTCGTTTTTTAACAAATTACGAGTTACTAAAAAAAGCAGACGCAATTGCATTGTATGAAGATACTATCAACTTTGACAAATACACAAAACCTGTTAAAGATTTTATAGAAAGTATTGTTAAAAGCGATAAAGAAGAAGAGTTTTTCGTAGTTCCTTCTCATACAAGAATTGTAGATGGAGAACCTACAAAAAACCCACGTTATTTAGAACCAAGTTTAAATGTAAACGAAACCGAAGCTACTTATTTAGCTGATATTGGAGTTCGTTTGGTTAGAAGAATTAAATTAGACGAACCTGTACATCATGTTGTAAATGCTGTTTTACCAGGTAGAAGAAATAATCCGGTAGATAAAGCTGCAGGAATTAGACCTTTGGCAGTTTACAACCCCATTCACTATCAAGAAGCACCAGAATTATTTATGGATTTTATCTGTAGTTTAACAGGTAAATCTCCATCAACAACAGGAGCAGGAACAGAAGGTGCATTAACAAAAGCACCTTTTAATATGCTAACGCCAACAACAGATTTAAACAATGCTTTATTATCGCATATTTTAACAGAATCTAACGGATTTAGCACAGCGGCTGGTTATGTTGGTGCAGAAAATAAAATTGACCACGATGTAAGTTTGTTAATTCCAGAAATTTGGGCAAGATTAGAACCTGCAGATAGAAATCCAGCAAACTTAATTGCAAATGGTTCTTTAGAAAAAATTGAAGACTTCGAATATGAAGGAGAAACAATTTTAGCAAGTAGATTAGGTTATAGAATTACAAAAACTTTTTCTTACAGATGTTTAAATAGAATTTTTGATGAACCTACTGCTGTTTTTAGCGAAAGAATGCTAAAACCAGAATTACAAGGTTTAGAAGATTATGTAGACGGAATTAAAAACATTGTTGAAGCACAACAAAAAGTTGCTTTAAACTACTTTAAAGATGGTAGTATAGAAGCTGCAATTCCGCCTTTAAAAATTCTTTTACACATAATGGCTTATGGTAATTATGAAGGAAAACATATTAGTGATCCAGAATTACGTAAATATTTTAATAGAGATTATGTTATAAATAGCGATTGGTATAAAGAAAGATTAAAAATTAAACAACAAATTGACGTTGCTTTTTATGGTAATCAAATTAAATATTTAGAAAATTTTATAGCAAACTCAAACAACAAATTTTTAGTTTCTGAAATGCAAATTAATGACCGTCTAGAAAAAGTAAAAGAGTTATTTGCTGATGTAAATTCAGATACTTATTTAGAAACGTTAATTGGCACAATTGGGGCAGATCCATTATGTAGAAAAACAGCATAAGTGTATTTTAAATAAAAGTTAATCTTTAAAAACAACGAAAAGAGCATCAATTAAAATTGATGCTCTTTTTTTACATATACCCAAAAAAAATACACTTAATTTTTAGAATTTAATACAAAAAAAATGTTTATACAGAAAATATCACAAAAAAAGAGAACTCTATTCCACGTTAAATAATTCACAAAGTTCTGTTAAAGGGTATTCATGGTTTCATTTTTAATTAAACCTTTGCTAAAATGGTTTAACAACCTCTTAACTATATGAAACTTACAATGAAGAAAATTTTATTTTTAAGCTGTTTATTTATAAGCACAATTGCTTTTTCGCAAACTAAAAAATTTACAATCTCTGGTATTATTAAATCCGAAGACGATAAAGAACTACTAGAATCTGCAACCGTTCACTTAGAAAGATTAAAAGATAGTAGCATCGTTTCGTATACAATTAGCAATGAAAAAGGTGCTTTTAATCTAGAAGGAGAAACATCAGACTCTAAAATAAAACTAGTAGTTTCTTTTATAGGTTTTAAACCATACTCGAAAATTATTGATGTTAAAAATCAAAATGTTGGCTCTTTACTTTTAACAGGGTCTAATGTTTTAGATGGTGTTGTAATAAAATCTAGCGCGCCAATAACTATTAAAAAAGACACTCTAGAATTTAATGTAAAATCGTTTAAAACAAAAGCAGATGCAAATGTTGAAGATTTACTTAAAAAATTACCAGGCGTAGAAGTAGATGATGAAGGAGCCATTACTGTAAACGGAAAATCTGTTAATAAAATTTTAGTAAATGGGAAACCTTTTTTTGGAAACGACCCAACAATTACTACCAGAAATTTAACGAAAGATATTATTGAGAAAATTCAAATTTCTGATACAAAAACAAACGCACAAGCTTTTTCTGGAGAAGATTCTGATGGAGAAAACAAAACCATAAATCTTACCATCAAAAAAGAAAACAACAAAGGATATTTTGGTAAAGTTGCTGCAGGCGCTGGTACAGATGACAGAAATGAATATGCAGGAATGATTACTCGTTTTAAACAAAGCGAACGAATAGGACTTTTAGCCGGTGGAAATAATATTAATTCTCCAGGTTTTAGTTTTGGTAATCAAAGATTACAATTTGGCGGTAATAATAGAAGTTTTGGTGGAGGTCAAGGTATTGTAACATCTAATAATTATGGCGCAAACTATATAAATTCATTTGGAAAAATATTTGAGTTTTCTGGAGATTATTTTTACAAAAACAGTTCTTCGGATAATAAATCTACCTCTGATAGAGAAACTTTTTTATCTGATGGAACTAGCTTTTATAGAAATTCAGAAAACACTTCTTTAAACGATAGTGATAGTCATGATGCTAGTATCGATTTTGAAGTTGAAATTGATAGTACTTTTAGAATTGATATTGAAAGTGACTTTAATAAAAATTTAAATACGAATAGATATAATAGCATATCAGAAACCTTAGACAACAGTAAAATTTTAACCAATGATTCTCAAATTGGGTCTATAGCAGATTCTGACAAAGAAACTTTTAATAATGAAATTAATTTAACCAAAAGATTTGGTAGCAAAGGTGCCTTTTTAAGAGTAGAATTAACAGCTAATTTAAGTAAAACATTGACTGATGATTTTGTGAAATCTGAAACTAATATCTATGGATCAGATTCAGAACAAATCATAAGAGATCAATATTCAGATGGTAGTTCTAACGTTAAAGAACTAGCTAGTGAAATTACCTATCGTTTTCCTATTATAGCAAATAACTTATTTTTAGATGCTGCATATACTATTGGAAACACAAAAACAACAAATAAACGAAGCACATTCGATTTTGATGATAACACTAATGATTATAGTGATTTTAGCGAACTTTTAAGTACAGATTTTAAATATTCTGATAAAATAAGTAGACCAAGTCTAGAGTTAGAATTTAGAAATGAAAAATGGTCTGCATCAACAGAAATAGCTCTTAATAATAGAACACTTGAAAACACCGATTATCTAAGACCTGAAACAAATTTAGAAAGAGAATTTAATAATTTAGAATATGGTTTGAATGTTCGATTTAGAAAAAGTAGAGCAAATAGCTATAGATTAAGATATAATTTTAGAAATTCAACTCCTAGTCTATCTCAATTACAACCTTTTAGAGATGAATCAAACCCACTTAATATAGTTACTGGTAACCCTGCTTTATCGCCTTCTAAAACTCATAGTTTAAGATTTGGTGCTGCTAATTTTAACTGGCAAAATAGAACTGGTTTTTGGTCTTACGCTAACATTTCTTTTACTAATGATAGAGTTGTTGCTAAAACGACAATTAATACAAGTACATTAATTAGAGAAACCACATACGCAAACGTAGATGGATTTATAAGCGCTCGAGCTGGTGGAAGTTATAGTTCTACAAAAAAATGGGAAGATTTTGGAAGCTTAAAAACAGAATTTAGAGTTTTTGCAGACTATAGTAAAAATATCAACTTTAATAATGATGTACAATATTCTAGTAAAATTGTATCTATTTCTCCAAATATTGGCTTTGATTTTTCTTGGGATGATATTTTACAAATAAGACCTTCTTATACTATTTCTTTCAGTAAAAACACCTATGATATAGATAGTTTTAGTAATAAAGATTTTACAAATCATGATGTTACAATTGCAACTTCAACCAATTTTTTAAAGAAATTTGAATGGTTAAATGATGTAAATTATAATTACAATCCAAATATAGCAGATGGTTTTCAAAAAAGTGCTTGGTTCTGGAACACAACTTTGCGTTACTCTATTTTAAAAGATAATGGCGCAATAAGTTTAAAGATTTATGACATTTTAGATCAAAATACAAATGCTAGAAGAGTTGCAACAGAAGATTATATTCAAGATTCTTCAAGTACTGTTTTAAATCAATATGCAATGTTAAGTTTTACTTGGAAATTTAATAGTTTAGGAAACTCAGGTAAAAAGTTTGAACCACAACGTAGAAGTAGATATAGAGGATAGAAACTAAACATTTAAATAAAAGAAGGCTGATAAAAAATTCATTATAAACATAACAGAAAGTGTTTAAGTTAAAAAACTCAAAATTGAATTCAATTTTGAGTTTTTTTTAATCTTAAAAATAAAAAATAGCCCACTTTTTTACAATGGGCTATTTGTTGTAAAGTAGGATTCTATAAACCTATTTTTTAAAAAGTTTTTGATTAATATTACTAGTATTTGTTTGTATTTTTACCAGATACACTCCAACTGGTAATTCAGACACATCTACTCCATTCTTTATTACATTAACTTGCTTCACTAATTGCCCGTTTATGTTATAAATAACAATACTTTCAACCGGATCTATTGTGCTAACAAACAACCTATCACTTACAGGATTAGGGTATAACTTTAATTCTGACATAAAAGTTTCATCTTCCATTCCTAAGGTAGAGTTGTACTCGTAAACACCCAAATCTATGGTTGTGTTAAAAATTCTATCATTCCCAGATAAGTCTAAACTACCAAATAGATTTACATTGTAAAGCGTATTATCTCCTTGATCTTTAATATAATTTGAAGCTGATGTTGGTTTATAATTCGCATCTAAATTCAAATTATCAGTTGTGGAATTTAATGTCGTTACGTTTGTTGTACTAAACGTTCCGGAAGTTCCAGCGTTTGAAGGTACTGCTGCGATAGTATTTTTAATAAACACATCGTAAGTAGAATTCATACCGTTAGAAATATCTCTAGTTGCCACTGAACCATTTATTGTATTCTTCCAAAAGATAGAGTTATTAATATTAAGGTTTACACTTCCATCACCTGAGGCCGAAATAGAATTACCAAAAGTATTATTGTAGTTGTTATTTATAAAAGTACTATTATTTATAACAACATCTAAAGTATTTCCATTGTTAAAATCATCTCTGTAAATGTCTAGTGCTGAAAGATTAATATCGTTATCTGCTACCAAAACATTTGCCCAACGTGTAAAAATATAACGGTTTGTACTATCAGATTGTATATAAACCAATCCCATGTTTACAATTGTATTATTAATAAACTTGGTGTTTTCAATAAGTAATCCTTGATTAAATTTTCTAATTTTAAGTAAATAGCCATTAGAGTAGTTATTTCTAAATACCGAATTTTTAATTTTTAAGTTATTAGAATTCAAACTATTTGGTATAAATATCACACCGTTTTCTTCTACACCACCAGACTGTGAAGTATCGTAAATGTTTTCAAAAATAATACCATCAAAAGTGACGTTACTTGTTCTTAATTCAAATAAACGCTCTGCATTATCTGTTTTATTTGAAGTGAAATCTCCATCAACATCATCACCATTAATATCACCAGTAAAAATGGTTGCATTTGTAGTATGAATGGCTGTTAAGTCTCTATCTGCTAAGGTTGTTTCGGTCCCTGTAAAACCTCCAATAATATCTACTTCGTTTGTACTAACCGCTATTGGTGTATTTTTATCTGCCAATGTATACGTTCCTTTTGCTACCCAAACAGCATCATTTAAATTGGTACTTGCTAAAGCGTCTGTTACGTTTGTAAAAGCATCTGTCCATGAGCTACCATCATTAACACCGGTTGCATTAGCATCTACATAATATACTGCTGGTATACAGTTTTCGCTATAACTTGCTTGAGTATCTTTAGTCCAACCTACTACGTACTGACCGCTGTTTGCTGGTGGTGAAAAGCCTGCATCAACTTGAATACATGTTAAACTTGCATTACTATACGCTTTCATATAGATGAAATTACTGTTGTTTCCGTTAGAGATTAACAAGGTTTCTAACCCACTATTTTCATGACAAAACAATTCATTAATATTTGTATTTAAACGGATGTCTAAACTTGTTAACTTATTGAAACCAGCATGTAAACGTGTTAAAGATAAATTGTTACTAACGTCAATAGTAGTTAGGCTATTATTTGGTACATCTAAACGCGTTAAATTGGTAAAAGCTTCAATACCTGTTAAGTCTGCAATACCAATACCGTCCATAATTAACTCGGTTGTAGCTTGAGCTTCTGCCAGCGTTATTTCAGAATCTCCATTTAAATTGATAGTGTTATCGCTTACTAAAAAGTTTTTAAAATTGGCATCAGGAATGTTTACTTCTTGATTAAGCGCAACACAATCGACACCATAAATTGCAGAGTTCCCTTTGGTCCAACCTTGACTGTATATACCTGCTTCTGCTGGCGGTGTAAAACCAGCATCTATTTGAATACACGACAAACTATTTCCATAGGCTTTCATATAGCTAAAGTTACTGTTATTACCATTAGCTATATTTAATTGGTATAAAACACCATTGTTATGACATTGAATATCTGTAATCTGTGTGTTTGCACTAATATCTAATGTTTCTATTTGATTATTAGAACAATGTAAACGTGTTAATGCCAAATTACTACTAACATCTAAAGCTGTTAAATTATTACTGTAACAATCTAAACGCGTTATATTAATAAAAGCTTCAATACCTGTTAAATCTGAAATTGATAGTCCATTTATTAATAATTCGCCCGAAAACGCTTGTGCTTCGGCAACAGATATTTCTGTATCATTATCCGTATTAATAGCTGTATTTGCTAGTAAGTGCGACTTAAATGCGGCATCGGGTATCGTAACATTTTGAGCAGAGACTAACAGTAAGCCTAAACAAAAGTAGTTCAATAAAAATAGTAATGTTTTTTTCATTGTAGTTATTTTTTTATTAATTAACTACAAAACAACTACAATACTATAGGCTTTCAATTGGTTTTTTTCTGAATAAGCCTATTTTTTTTCTGAATGTTTTTATTTGAATTAAATTGTTTAAAACAAAGTTGTAATACATAAGTGGCATCAAAAAAATGAAGTAAAACACTATTTACAGAGTACTGCTTGCTAACCAATTACATAAATGTTTCTTTTATAATCTCCAAAAAATGATCATGTTTTGATTTTGAAATAGGAATCTTTTTTTTATTATTCATCAATAAATAATTTCCATCATCTTTCACCAATTCATCTACATATTTTATGTTTATTAAGTAAGAACGGTGACATTTAAAAAACATAACATTGTTTTCTAATTGTTCTACAAAGTGTTTTAAAGGCTTGCAAATAGTTTTATGTTTACCCGAAATTAATTGAACATTTGTATACATACCATCTGCTTCAAAATATAAGATATCACTATGCGAAGCGAACATAATTCCTTTTGGAATTTCTAAAGCAATTTTATCTATTGAAAGTTGCTTTAATGAATCTCTCAATTTATTTAACTGATCATTTAAATTATTAGATTTTATAGCCTTTTCTGCTTTAGTAACTGCCGCTTTTAATTCGATGATATCTACAGGTTTTAATAAGTAATCTACCGCCGAAAGTTTAAAAGCTTCCACAGCATATTGATTATAAGCAGTTACAAAAATGATTTTAAAATCAATTTGATTTGGAAAATATTCTAAAATATCTAATCCAGATTGATTGGGCATTTCTATGTCTAAAAACACCAAATTAGGTTTTGTTTTTTTTATTAAATCAACACCAGAGGCTAAATCTTGTGCTTCTTGTATACTTGTAATGCTGGCACAATTTTGCGTAATTAGGTTAGACAATAAATGTCTTGCCCGTTTTTCATCATCAATAATTATGGCTTTCATAGGCTTATTGTATAGAAATATTTATTATCACTTTCGTTCCTAATGACAACTTATTTTTATCTTTTAAATCTTTAATTTGTATGTTAATATCTCGTTTTAACTTGTTTTTATACAAATGAACTCGTTCTTGGTTTGCTTTTGTGGCAAATGGTTTATGCTTTTGATTTTGTCGTTTTATTTTAGCTGATTGCTGTCGACCGATACCATTATCTTCAACTAAAATTTGTACTTTATTTTGCGATATTAATTTTGCTTCAACCATTAGCTTTCTATTATTTAGCTTATGTAACAAGCCATGCTTTAATGCATTTTCTACATAAGGCTGAATAAACAATGACGGCACTTTAATTTGATGTATTTGCAAACGTTTATCTATTTTAATTTTATAAGACAACTCGTCTTCAAAACGCACTTTTTCTAATTCTAAATACAATTGTAAGGCGCTTAATTCTTCTTGTAAAGTAATTTCGTTTTGCTGACTGTAATCTAAATACATTCTAATCAATCTACTAAACTTTACTAAATACGAACTTGCCAGTTCTTTTTTGTTAGAAACAATATAATCTTGAATAGAATTTAGCGCATTAAAAATAAAATGCGGATTCATTTGCGATCGTAAATTTTCTAATCTTAAATGTGCTATTTTTTTATCAATTAGAATTTTATCAATTTCTAGAATACGTTGTTTTTCTTTTTGTTTTAATTTCCATTTAAAATAAAACCAAATTAATCCAAAAAACAACAGTAAAACAATCGTAAAAAACCAATATGTTTCCCAAAAAGGTTTATGAATAACAAAGGTTATTGGATCAGATAAGACGGCTTTTTCTGAACTTATATTTTTTGCTTCAAGCTCAAAAGTATAAGTACCGCTTGGCAAACTGTTAAAAGTAACAAAATGATTATTTAAAGGTACTTTGCTCCAAACGGTATCTAATTGCTTTACTCTATATCGATAAGACACATGTTTGTTAGATTGAAAACCATTAGAATTAAAATCTAACCTAATTTTATTATTATAATACGCCAAATTATAATTAGAGGTCACTAAGGTATCTTTATCATTAATTGCAACAGCCTCTATGTTAATAGCTGCGGTTTTATAGGTTTTAAAAAACCTTTCATTTTTAGGTAAAATATAAAATGAATTGGATAATAATACAATTAAATAATCTTCTAAAACAAGAAATTTATTTATCAGAACATTTAAACCATCTTGTGCACTTAACCTTTTAATTTGATGAGTTAACAAAGAATAATAATGCAATCCATCATCGGTAGATATCCAAAGAACAATGCCATCAGATTTCATCTCATTAATTTGAATTTTATCAGAAACCACAAAAGGCGCATGTTGTAATTTGTTATTTTTTAATTGTAACAAACCATTATGTTGTGTTGCTAACCAAATGGTATTATTGGTTTTTACTATCGAATTTACAAGCACACTTTTATTGTTAAACTTTAGCTCTTTCGAAGAAAACGTATTTAAATCATAGATAAACAATCCATCAATATAAGAAACAAAAAGGCTATTATTAGTTACCATAGACGTTTTTACACGACTAGAACGGATACTCTTTTTTTCTGATGTTAAATATGGGTTTTTATAAACAATACCTTCTTTGTAATTGCCATAAAACAAATTTTGATGGTCTACTTTTGCAAAAGATTTTGCAACAGAAAACTTATTTTTCACATCTTTAACAGCATTATTTTTTAAATTTACAATATAAGATTCTGATGCATTAATACTTACAATTAATTTTTCTTTATTTGCATCGTAAAATAGATTTCCAATTATTTTTGACCCTGGTAATTCTATTGTTTTTACCAACTTAGAATGATTATACAACAACAACTTACCTGTATTAGTCCCCAACAAGAAATTGTTTTTATTTAAAGTACAAGCTGCAGTAATTTTATCTTTTAACGTAGTTAATGCAACTCGCCTAATGCTTAAACTCGGAGAAACAAATACGCCATTATCTAAGGTAGTAAACCAATAATTTTTATTAAAATCAACCTCAACATCTGTTATCGATTCTGTTTCAAAAAGTTGCTCTACAAATTTTAATTTTTTTGCTTCAAGTTTAAAAACAAACACCCCAGAAGTTGTTAAAAACCAGTAATGCTCTTCAATTTTAACTATATTATAAATAGTTAAATGTTTGAGAATTGAAGGTGTTATAAGTAATTTAGATGTTTCATTTTCTTTATTAATATGATAAATTTGATTAAAGTCTTCTTTTTTAAAAGTAAATAAAACTTCTTCTTTAAAAGCAAATACCTTTGGTGATTGAATATGTTTATTACCCTCGACCTCAAAAATTATTTTAACAGAATTTTCTGTAATTTTATAAACTCTATTTAATTTTCTGTTTTTTTCTTTATCAACAGCAAAACAAAAACTTTCGTTTTGATATTCACCCATGCTTAATGCCATTCCATCAAGTATTTTAGAAACTTTTTTATCTTTTTTATAAATATCAAAAACACCTTGAGTAGTAAATAATCGAATCTTATTTTCTAAAATAACATAAAGTGATAATTGTGCTTTTACAAATAGATTTGCATCATAAAAAAGTTTTAAACGGTCTTTTTCAACATAAAAGATTTGTCCATTTATATTGTTACACCACAAACGCCCTTCTTTATCTAATTTTAGTTGAAAAAGCGAATTCGATTTTTGTATAGGATTACTAAAATGCTTGTACGATTTTCCATCATAACGATACAATCCTTTATCTGCTGCTAACCAAATAAAATGGTCCTGGTCTTCTAATACATCATAAAACTCAATGTCTGGTAGGTTAGAGATACTAGACATGTTCTCAACAACTGGATTTTGAGAATATAAAGCACTAAAACTTAGTAGTACTACAAATACAATATTTTTATAAATTTTAAGCATCGTTTACAAAAAAACAAACTTAATATTTTAATTAATTATAAATATTTTGTTTTTTCTAAAGATGTTCGTTTTTTTTCTAAACAAAAAAAACTCACCGATTGGTGAGTTTTTTTATTATTTTAATATCTGTATTTATTTTACAGAACAACCTGCACCTTCTTTTTTAATGCCTAATTTCATCAAAATAGTTTCTAACAAACACCATTTTGTAAATGCAGATTGAATTAAATTTACACCAATAAACACACCAAACCACAACCAATTTATATTTACATAATAGGTTAAGGCCACCATTAGTAAAACCATAAATCCTACAATAATTCTAAAATATTTATTTAACATTTCTATTCTTTTTTTTAAATTTATATAAATCTTTCTATGGGTAAAACAATCGCCTTTAAAGGATTGTTTGTTTTTAAATTTTTATTGAATTCATCTATCAAAATAAACAAACCATCAATCTTTTCTTTTTCTGTAAAAGAGAAAAACATTGTAGATTCATTACCACTTTTTTCTGATGAAAACCAACTAGAAGCCATTAATAATGAAGACACATTTTTATAACCATCAATATCAGAACTACTAAAGTTTTCAATATTTGCTTTTTTAAAAATGTTTAAAACATCTTTCTGATATTCTTCTACTGCTGTAACTAAAACTAATTTCATATCATTAAATTTTTAATATCAATTCGGGTACAGTCGAGAATTAATTAAAAAACTCAAAGCTATTGAGAACTCGACTGCACTCGACCTGAAAAACTATTTATAATTCTTCTTTTCTATCATATAATAAACAAGAGGCACAACCAATAATGTTAATACTGTAGAAACAATGGTTCCTCCCATTAATGATATTGCCAATCCTTGAAAAATTGGATCAAATAAGATTACAAAAGCTCCAATTACAACGGTACCTGCAGTTAATAAAATTGGAGTTGTTCTTACAGCTCCTGCTTCAATTGCAGCTTGTTTTAACGGAACACCTTCTTCTAGCCTTAAGTTGATAAAATCAATCAACAAAACGGAGTTTCGTACCATAATTCCTGCCAAGGCAATCATTCCAATAAACGATGTTGCAGTAAAAAATGCGCCCATAATCCAATGTCCTATAATAATTCCTATTAATGATAATGGTATAGCAACCATCATTACAACAGGTGCTTTAAAGTTTTGAAACCATCCAACAATTAAAATATAAATCAAGATAATTGCGCCTAAAAAAGCGATTCCTAAATCTCTAAAAACTTCTAAAGTAATTTGCCATTCACCATCCCATTTAACGGTGTAATCGTCTTCAAAATCTGGCTGACCTAAATATATTTCGTTTAATTTATAACCTTCTGGAAGCTCAATTTTATTCAACTCTTTTTCCATTCCTAAAATTGCATATGCAGGACTTTCTAATTCCCCAGCCATATCTGCCATTACATAAACAACACGTTTTTGGTTTTTTCTATAAATACTTTTTTGAGCAATCGTTTCTTTAATTTCAACCAAATCTGCAATTGGAACCATATTTCCCATTTTTGATTTTACTTTCAATTGAGAAATATCAGAAATAGTAGATTTTTCTTTTTCATCCAAAGTTAAAACTAAGCCAATTTGATTTACTGCATTTTCATCATACAAGTTTGTAATTGCTCTATTAGACAAAGCCATATTCATTGTATATGCAATTTGCTGTGGAGCAACCCCATACAACATGGCTTTTTCTTTATTTATTTCAAATTGATATTCTTTTTGATCAGCTTCAACCATCCAATCAACATCAACTACATCATCTGTATTATTTAAAATATTCTGAACCTGATTCGCTATTTCAATTTGCTCTTTATAATCTGGTCCATAAACTTCTGCAACAATGGTTGATAAAACTGGAGGTCCTGGTGGCACCTCAACCAACTTTACATTTGCATTATATTTTTTAGCAATTTTCTGAATTTCTGGTCTTAACAATTTTGCAATTCCGTGACTTTGAATTTCACGTTCTCCTTTATCAACCAAATTCACTTGAATATCTGCCATATTGCTTCCACCACGTAAATCGTAATGACGCACTAAACCATTAAAAGTAATTGGCGCAGAAGTACCAATATAGTTTTGGTAATTTACTACTTCTGGTCTTGTAGATAAATACTGAGCAATTTCTTGTGTAACAACGCCTGTTCTTTCTAAAGTTGTTCCCTCTGGCATATCTATTACCACCTGAAACTCGTTTTTATTATCAAAAGGCAACATTTTTACTGCAACAGAATTGGTTACAAATAATCCCATAGTTGCAATTAAAACAAAGAATGTTCCTCCTAAAAACAACCATCTTTTGGTTGCATTTTCTAATAAAGGTCTCTCAAACTTATTGTATACTCTATAAATAAACGTTTCTTCTAACGGTTTTTCAACTTTTTCTTCTCCTCCTTTTTTATCTTTTTCTCTTAAGAAAATATATCCTAAATAAGGTGTAATTGTTAATGCTACAAATAAAGATAAAATCATTGCAATTGAAGCTCCAATTGGCATTGGCGCCATATAAGGCCCCATTAAACCAGACACAAAAGCCATTGGTAAAACAGAAGCAATTACAGTAAATGTTGCTAAAATTGTTGGGTTACCAACTTCATTAATCGCATATAAAGCCGCTTGTTTAAAAGGCAAGCGTTTCATTTTAAAATGCCTGTGCATGTTTTCTGCAATAATAATAGAATCATCAACTACAATACCTGTAACAAAAACCAATGCAAAAAGTGTAATTCTGTTTAAAGTATAATCTAACATGTAGTAACTCAACAATGTTAAAGCAAATGTAATTGGCACAGATAAAAACACTACCAATCCACCACGCCAACCCATAGCTAACATCACTACAAGTGTTACTGCAATGATAGAACCAATAAGGTGTAATAATAATTCTGATACTTTATGAGAAGCTGTTTCTCCATAATTTCTTGTTACTTCTACATGAACGTCATCTGGTATTAAAGTAGTTCTTAAATGAGCTACTTTATCTAAAACTACTTCTGCAATTTTCATTGCATCTGCTCCTTTTCTTTTAGCAACAGAAATCGTTACTGCAGGATATTCAGATTTATAAGTTTGAGCTTTATCACTTGCTTGACCAAAACCTAAAGACACATAGTTTTGTGGAATTTCTGGTCCGTCAACAATAGTTGCAATCTGTTTTAAATAAATTGGCAAATTCTGCTGCACACCAACAACTAAGTTTTCTACATCTGTAACAGAAGCTAAAAATTTACCCGTATTTACTAAAAATTCGGTATCATTTTTATCAAAACTACCAGAACTTAATTGTGTATTATTGGCTTTTATCATTTCGGAAACAGATAAGAAATCTAATCCACTAGCAGCCAATTTATCTTTATCTAAAACAACTCTTAACTGACGATTTCTTCCTCCAATTTTATGTGTAATAGAAACATCATTTACTTTCTTAATTTCTGTTTCTAACTCTTGCGCCATTTGGCTAATTTGATAATCACTGTAGTTTTCACTCCACAACGTTAAACCTAACATTGGCACATCATCAATAGCACGTGTTTTAACTAACGGAAACGTAACACCTTGCGGCATTTGATCCATATGTTTGTTAATTTCATTATACAGTTTTACAAACGAACGCTCAATATCTTCGCCCACATAAAACTGCACAATTACCATTGCTTTTTCGTTCATAGCAGTGGCATACACATACTCTACACCTTTAATATTAGAAATTAATTTCTCTAAAGGTTTTACAACTCTATTTTCTACTTCTGTAGGACTTGCTCCTGGATATCCCACAAAAATATCTGCCATTGGCACATCAATTTGTGGCTCTTCTTCTCTCGGAATTAAAAACGAGCTGTACACACCAACAACCATAAAAACGATCATTAGCAAGACTGTAAGTTTAGATCCTATAAAGACTTTTGCAATTTTACCAGCTAAACCTTCTTTCATTTTTTTTATTTTTTTGGGCGTTTTAACAGGCTATCCATTTCAATCTTTTTTTGCCATAAATGGCAGCAAAAAAAGGATTTCCATTGCTATCCTTAACGCGGAATGTTAGTTATTGAATTGTAATTTTTGCTCCGTTAAATAATTTTCCTTCAGCAGAAACTATATAAGATTCATCTGCATTTAAACCAGATAAAACTTCAACTTCATTTCCGTAAGTTCTACCTAAGCGTAACCAACGTAATAGTGCTGTATTACTTTCACTTACCGTATAAACTCCAGATAATTGTCCGTTTTTAACTACTGCTTTTGTAGGAATTAAAACCAACTCAGATTTCACTTTTCTTTCTACAGGAAACTGAACCGTAGAAAACATACCAGATAAAATATGAACATCTGTTTTTTCTAAAGCCACTTTTACTAAATATTGTCCTCCAGTATTTTTAGCAGAAGAACTTACTTCTGTAACTTTTCCTTTAATCATTTTATCTATAGATTTCACCAAAACATTAACTGCAGCACCTTTTTTAATTTGAGAAATTTCTGTTTCTGGCACCATTGCAATTACCTCAAAATTATTTGGTGTTTCTAAACTAATTAAAGGCATTCCCGGGTTTGCCATATCTCCAGTTTCAATATTTTTACTTGTAATTATTCCGCTAAAAGGCGCAGTAATATTGCTGTATGTAAACTGTGCATTAATCTCATTTTTCATTTGTTTTGCAGATTCTAAACCCGCTTTTGCCATTTGGTAATTTGCTGTCATATCATCCATTTCTTTTTGAGAAATGCTATTACTTGCCATTAAATTTTTAAAACGATTGTAGTTTTTTTCTGCATTTGTAAAAGCAGTTTGTGCCTGTACAATTCCTGCATCTACTTGTGCTTTTTTTGCTTGTAAATCTGTATTATTAATAGAAACTAACAACTGACCTTTTTTTACTTTATCGCCAACATTTACGTGTACTTTGTTTACAAAACCCATCATTCTAGTACTTAAATCAGCACTATTTGTTGCTTGTATTTTTCCGCTTACAGATAAAAACTGATTGTTATTATTTGTTGTAATTTTATTTACAACAACTTTGATTGCTGGCGAATTATCAACGATTGCTTTTTTATCTTCACTACCACAACTTGTTATAAAAATTGATAAAGCAATTAGTGTAATTATATTGATATGTTTTTTCATTTTATTTATTTTAAATTAGGTTTCGACTACGCTTAACAGACAAGATTCTGTATCTGGTAGCGCATTCTAGAGGTTTTATTGTTTGGTTAAAAATTCTAAATAAGTTTGTGTAAAATTGTATTCGAAAATAGTTTGATAATACTCTAATTGCTTTTGAGAAAATTGCGTTTCTGCCATTAACAAATCTGATGTTTTTTCTAAACCTTCTTTAAATCTATTTTTTCTAATTCTTAGAGATTCTTCAGATTGTTGCACTGCTAAACTTGTTAATTCTAATCTGTTTTTAGCATCAATCAATTGTCGTTTTACTTTGTTTAATTCTAAATTACTTTTAGAAACATACTGATTGTATTCTAATTTTGATTTTTCTAATTCTGCTTTACTTTTTTGGGTTTTTCCAAAACGTTTAGAACCTTGAAAAATGTCCCAACTTAATTGTGCACCAATAATGTAACCATTGGCATCACCAGAAAAAACTTTGTTATCATACATTTCGTAACTTCCAAAAGCATTTAATCTTGGTAAAAAAGCCATTTTATCAGCTTTATTCATTTGTTCATATCCTTTTAAAGCAAGTTCCATTGCTTTGATATCACTTCTATTTTCTGATATTTTTTTATCAGCAACATTTAAACTAACAACAGATAAATTTTCTGTTGGTTTATAAATAAAATCACTTTTGTCATTCATTAAAAAAGACAAATAATTAGAAGCATTTTGTACATTACTTTTTGCAGTTTGTAGTTGGTTTTTAACTTCGGTAACGCGTATTTCTACATTTAAAACATCTGCTCTTTGTAAAAAACCTTCTTTATAACTATTATCTGCCATTTTTTTATTGGCATTTGCTGCTTCTAAAGCTTTTTCTAAAACTTCAACTGCTTTGTATGCTAGTTGTAATTGCATATAAGCCTTATCAACTTCAAAAACCATATAATCTTGGGTTCTTTCTGTTTTTAAAGACATTGCTTCCATTTTTGATCTGGCTGCTTTTCTTTGATAAAAACCATCTAAATTGATAAGAGGTTGCTGAATTTCTATTTTAGTAGCAAAATTTCTTGTTGTTGTTGGATCATTTAGTAATGCAGGACTAAAATCGTTTGCAGTTAATATTTCTTGATTTAATTTTGACCCAAAAGCCATTAACGGATTTGTTGTAGAAATACCTGTATGACTCGCAGTTATGTTTGGCAAAAACACCGCATTTGTTTGACTGTAATCTGCTTTAGCTGCGTTAAATTCTTCTTCAGAAATTTTAATACTTGTATTATGCTCTTTTACTTTAGCAAATACATCAGCTTTAGAAATCGGTATAATTTCTTGTGCTTGTAAAAACAATGTACTTGCAAACAAAGAAATTATTGTTATGTATAATGTGTTTTTCATATAGTTTTCAATTATCTATTGCAAAAGTAAGTTTAGAATAAATCTCTATTTGTAACCTTTGTTACTTGGCATCCTTTTTCCTTTTTTAAAAGACTGTATTTTTAGGCTTATTACCCAAAAATTATAATGTATATATATTTCCAAAATCAAATACTCAATTTGCTTTTAAAGATATTTATTAAATAAAGTAGCTACAATGACCTTGGTCAGAAGAAAAATTTTAGAGAATAAAACAAAAAAAGAGAGCATTAAGCTCTCTTCTTTCAAGATATTAAAACCACTTAACATCTAAACCAACCAAAACTGATAACCACATCAGCTTACTTTTCTAGTTCCTCCATGTCCACCAGCTACAACAATCATTATTTTTATACTTAAATAAATGAATTTGAAAAACTGAATGATTGGATTCATCATTTTAAATCTTTGATATTTTGATATTCTTTGTGTCATAATTTTATATTTTTTATTCTGGAATTAACCACCAAAAAGGGCGCATTTTAGCTTTATAAATAAACGCATAATGTAAAGCTAGTTTTAACCAATGGCCTGCTAAACCAATTTCTCCAAACGTTTTTCCTAATTTTCTACCCTGAGTATTTGGATATTTTTCATAATCTGGCACAATTGGAAATGTTGTAATGCTAACTCCACTTCCAGAAGTTAAACCATAACCAGCAGAAGCAATACATGCTGCTCCCATATTTCCCATAGATCCTTTATGATTCAATGATTCTTTCCCTTTTTTGATAGAATCTATAATGTTATCTGCTACTATTTTGGCAGTAATTCCAGAAGGCATTCCTGTTCTTGGTGGAGCAGGAGAAATAGCTGTTCCGTTTTTACTTTTTCTAGGCTTTGAAATTGCATGTGGAGGAGCAAAAGCTATTCCTGGCGCAAAAATGTTTTTATAATTTGGATTCTGATATGTTTCTGGCCAATCTTTTACAGACCACTCTTCATAAGGTTTTAGTGTATAATCTGCATCTACAAGCATAAAACCTTTAAAGAGTTTTTCTGTTATGTCTTTTTCATTCTTATCGTAAGCTTTAAACCCATGACCAGAAAATGAAGGAATTAACATCGCAAAATCAAAAGTTTCTGTTTTGTGTTCTCCATCTAAATTCTCATAATAAGCAACCCCGTCTTCAATCTTATTTACTCCAGCTTCAAGAATCCATTTTATTCCTCTATCTTCAAAAATCATTTCAATCATTTCATGAGATTTCATTGTTAAACTACCATAACTTAACAACATTCCATCCATTCCAAAATCACCTAATTGATACTCATTAGAAATCCAGGTAATTTCTGCCATATCACGCACATTATGTTTGTGTAATTCTTGCTCTACATTTAAAATATACTCAAAAGCTGCACCTTGACAAGTTGATTTTGAATGACCAGTACCAATTAAAATCTTAGCCTTTTTACCCTTTTTCATTTCTTGGATTAAAGTTTCTAAACCTTGCCAAGCATGATCTGCATGTGTATATGTACAAACGGAATAAGTTTTGTTTTTTCCGGGAATTAATCCTTCTGTAGCTTCAAAATTTAATTTTGGACCTGTAGCATTTATCAAATAATCGTAGGTAACTTTTTCTTGAGTTCCTTTGTTTTCACCAACAACATATTCTGCTAAAACATAAGGTTTTGCTTCATTTTTATCACCTTCAGGAAAAAAGGAAATTGCTTTTGCTTGTTTATAACCAATACCTTTCTTTTTATATAAAGGCGCTAAAGGAAATAATATTTTTTCTGATTTCATTCTTCCTATTCCAACCCATATATTTGATGGAATCCATTGATAATTACTATTTGGAGAAACCACAACAACTTCGTGTTTTGCAGACAACTTTCTTCTTAAATGAGAAGCTGCAACGTGACCAGAAATCCCTGCTCCTAAAATGACAATTTTAGACATTTTATTTTGATTTTACATTAACAAAATTACTTTAGAAAAGCATAATATAAAATGACTTAGATCATCTTACAATTACTTTGTAAAGATTCTATTTTTAATATAAACTCACAGTAACTAATGTTACATAATTTTAACTCGTTTTCTTATAACTCCAAACAGCTAAACCATTCATAACAAATGCATAAAACAACGTTTTTAATAACTGTGGTAAAATATCCATAAAACCAGAGCCTTTTAACATTACCATTCGCATTACCTGAACAAAATATTTAATAGGATTAAAATCTGTTAACGTTTGTGCCCATTTTGGCATACTTTCTATTGGTGTAAATAAACCACTCATCAAAATAAAAATTACCATAAAAAACCACGCTATAAACATTGCTTGTTGCTGTGTATCTGTAAAGTTTGAAATGAATAAACCAATACCTAAAACCACTAAAATATAAATAGTTGTATAAAAATACATCAATAGTAAACTACCAACCATTGGCACATTAAATATAACTTTTGCGATAATTAATCCAACACTTAAAATAGCCAATCCAATCACCCAAAACGGAAAAAGTTTTCCTATTATAAACTGACTTTTTTTAATTGGAGTTACGTTAATTTGCTCTAAGGTTCCTATTTCTTTTTCTCTAACAATATTCATCCCAGAAAGAAAAAGTGTAATCATTGTAACCAATAAAACTAGAATACCTGGAACCATATATGTTTTGTAATTCAAAGTGTTGTTGTACCAAAATGAAGGAATTGTAGTAATTTGTATGGGTTGATTTTGTTGCTTATCAAATTGAGAAACATTTACTTTTAAATCTTTATTAAAACGTTGAATGATCTGAGTTACATACACATTTTCAACACCTGCTGCTGCTCCATCAATAGCATTAATAGTAACTCCTAAAGCTGCTTTTTTTTCTTTTTGAAAATCACGCTCAAAAGACAATGGAACTTCTAAAATCACATCAACCTCTCCATTTAACATTGCTTGACTTGCTAATTTTTCTGAAGGAAAATCTGTTAAAACATTAAAATAAGTTGAAGCATTAAATTTCTCTACTAATGCTCTAGATGTTGATGTATGATCGTGATCTACATACCCGAATTTTATGTTTTTAACATCAAAAGTTGCTGCGTTTGATAAAATTATCAACTGAATTAAAGGCATTACAAAAATGATTGGCAACATTCCTTTATTTCTAAATATTTGCTTGAATTCTTTCTGAATAATAAATAGAATAGTTTTCATATTACTCCAATCTTATTTTATATTTTTTTACACTTAAGGCTATAAAAAACACTGCCATTCCTAATAAAACTAAGGTTTCTTTCCAGATATATTGCAGTCCAACACCTTTTAACATAATACCTTTTATAATGATGATAAACCATTTTGCAGGGATAATATTGCTAATCACTTGCAATGGTAATGGCATACTTGTAATCGGAAAAATAAAGCCCGAAAGTAAAATTACAGGCAACATTAATCCCATTAAAGAAATCATCATTGCTGTTTGCTGTGTTGCAGAAACTGTTGATATTAGAATACCTAACGCCAAAGCTGTTATAATAAACAAAACACTTTCCATTCCTAATAAAAATAAACTTCCTTGAACTGGCATTTTGAAAATAAATATGCTCAGAACAATAATAACAATCGCATTAATTATAGAAAGAAAAATATAAGGAAAAACTTTACCAATAATTACTTGAAATGGTTTTAATGGAGATACTAATAAAATTTCCATAGTTCCTAATTCCTTTTCTTTGGTGATAGAAATAGAAGTCATCATTGCAGAAACAAGCATCAAAATAATAGTCATAACACCAGGAACAAACATATACACACTTTTTAACTCTGGATTGTAAACCATATGTGTTTGGGGTACAATTTGATAAACTTGCGCGATACTTTTATTCTGTTCTTTTAAATAACTTTGAAGAATAGCGTTTACATAATTACTAATTGTATTTGCAGTATTTGGATCTGTAGCATCCGTAATTACTTGAATATTTGCATTATTTTCTTTGATGATATTTTTACTAAAATCTTTTTCAAAATTTAAAACAGCTTTTACTTTTCCTTTCTTAAAAACAACTTCGATGTCTGATTCTTTTTCAATAAATTGATTGATGCTAAAGTATTTTGAAGCAGCTATTTT
This sequence comes from Polaribacter sp. KT25b, assembly GCF_900105145.1. Classification (NCBI taxonomy): domain Bacteria; kingdom Pseudomonadati; phylum Bacteroidota; class Flavobacteriia; order Flavobacteriales; family Flavobacteriaceae; genus Polaribacter; species Polaribacter sp. KT25b. The sequence goes on from NZ_LT629752.1 coordinate 3,277,217, forward strand.
ATTGATAATTTCTTTTGTTGTTGCATCTTTTGAATGATCTAAAATAGCAATATCAACATTATTGATTTCATTTGTAATGGCAAAACCAAACAATAAAATTTGAGCAATTGGCATTCCAAATAGAATAAACAACGAACGTTTATCTCTAAATATATGGTAGAATTCCTTTTTTATGAAGCCTATAAATCTTTTCATAAGCCCCTTTTAATTTCCCCAAAGGGGAAAAAACGTATTACGTGATTTCTGTATCTTTAATTTTTTCATTTATCTAATTTTATAGTGTTTTTTATTATTCTGCTCCCTTCCCTTTGGGAAGGGTTGGGGATGGGCTCCTAGCTAATTTTAAAAACACATCATTCATATCTGCGGCATTAAACTGTTCTTTTAATTTCTTAGGTGTATCTAAAGCTTCAATTTTACCATTTACCATAATAGAAACACGATCGCAATATTCTGCTTCATCCATATAATGTGTAGTTACAAAAACGGTTGTTCCATTGTGTGCTGCTTTGTAAATTAGCTCCCAAAATTGTCGTCTAGTAATGGGATCTACGCCACCTGTTGGTTCATCTAAAAAAACAATTTTTGGGTTATGAATTAAAGCAACTGAAAACGATAATTTTTGTTTCCAACCTAATGGTAATGATCCCACCAAAGAATTTGCAACTTTTTCTAAACCTAATTCTTCGATTAGAAGTGCAGCTTTTTCTCTTATTTTCTTTCTTGACAAACCATAAATTCCTCCAAAAAAGGTAATATTTTCTTTCACAGTTAAATCGTCATATAAAGCAAATTTCTGACTCATATAACCAATGTTTTTTTTGATATCTTCTGCTTGTGTATGCACATCAAAACTTGCAACATTTGCTTTCCCAAAACTTGGGGTGGAAATACCTATCAACATTTTCATTGCAGTTGTTTTCCCTGCTCCATTTGCTCCTAAAAAACCAAATATTTCTCCTTTTTCAACATCAAAAGAAATAGCATTAACTGCTGTGAAATCACCAAATATTTTGGTTAAATTTTCTACCTGTATAACTTTATTAGTTTTTTTCATTTTTTATTTTGTCTCATAGAACACATTCGAAATGTCTTAATAAACCTCTACTTATCTCAAACTGAAATTTATTTTGCTAATTCCATAAAAGTATCTTCAATAGTTGCTTCTGTTTCTTCAATTTGAATATCAGTTAGATTTTTAGATTCTAAATATTCCTTTAATTTATTCGGATTAAAATCTAATTTACAATCTGTATAATGTACAAATTCTCCAAATGGATATACACTATGATTCGATTCAAAATCATTTAAACAATTTATTAATTGATACATATTATTTGCGGAAACATTATAAATTGGCTTTGGATAGTGTTTTACAATTGCTTTTGGCGTGTCAATTTCTAGGATTTTTCCATCCTGAATTAACGCAATTCTGTCACACAAAGCAGCTTCATCCATATAAGGTGTAGAAACCAAAATTGTAATGTCTTTTTGTTGCAAACGCTTCAACATTTCCCAAAACTCTTTTCTAGAAACAGGATCAACTCCTGTTGTTGGCTCATCTAAAAACAACACTTTTGGTTTGTGAATCAAAGCACAACACAAAGCCAATTTTTGCTTCATTCCACCAGAAAGTTTCCCCGCTCTACGATCTTTAAAAGGTTCTATTTGAATATAAATATCTTTAATTAAATCGTAGTTTTCTTCTATAGTTGTTCCAAAAATAGTAGCAAAAAAATCTAAATTCTCTTCAACGGTTAAATCTTGATACAATGAAAATTTCCCTGGCATATAGCCAACATTCTTTCTTATACTTTTATAATCTGTAATAACATCAAAACCAGCAACACTTGCTTCACCTTCATTAGCGATTAAAAGCGTAGTTAAAATTCTAAAAAGCGTTGTTTTACCAGCCCCATCTGGACCAATTAAACCAAAAAGTTCGCCAGGTTTCACTTCAAAAGAAATGTTTTCTAAAGCTTTTACTTTTTTATATGATTTTGATATGTTCGTTATTTTAATACTCATTCTGCGGTTGTTATCCACATTTCTGCTGGCATTCCAATTTTTAAACTTCCATCGTTTACAACATTAATTTTTGCTGCATAAACCAACGCAACTCTTTCTTCTTTGGTTTGAATAATTTTAGGCGTAAACTCAGCTTCAGAAGCTATCCAACTCACAACTCCTTTATACGTTTTCATAATGTCTTCACCATCAATTTTAACACTCACTTCCTGTCCTATTTTAATGTCTGATAATTGCGTTTCACTTACATAAACTCGCAATTCCATAGTACTTAAATCGGCAATTTTATACAAAGGTTTTCCAAAAGCAGTAATCTCGTTTGGTTCTGCATATTTGGTTAAAACGGTACCGTTTACAGGATTAATAATTTTACTTTTTTTAATTTGATCATCAATTTGTTTTAATTGAACATCAATATTTTTCAACTCGTTTACAACAGGTGCATTCTGAATTTCGACACTCCTAATTTGACTTTTAATAATATCAATTTCTCCAGAAACGTCATCTAATTGTTTTTGTGTACCAGCGTTTTCTTTAAGTAAGTTTTCTATTCTAACTTTATTAATTTTAGCAGTTTTCAATTTTGATTTTAACACAGAAATCTGTGATAAAACTCCTTTGGATTTTGAACTAACTACAGATTTAGAAACGACTAATTGTTCACGCTTTAAAGCCAATTGCACAGTGTCAATAAAACCAACAAATTGATCTTTTTTCAATTTATCACCTTCATCAATAGTAAACTGAATCAGTTTTCCGTTATTTTCTGCTGATATTGTTATTTCTGTTGCTTCAAAATTTCCATAACCATCTGCTTTTCCGTTGTCTTTTCCGCAAGAAAATAGTGTTGTAGTAATAATACTTACTGCTAATATGTAATTTTTCATTTTGTTTATTTTTTGCTCCCGCTGATTCCGCAAATATTCGCAGATTTCTTTCTCTTCCTATCCGCGAAAATCTGCGAAATCAGCGGGATATTTTTAATCTCCTTTTATAGTATTGTAATTTGCTTTTGCTAATTCTATTTGTATTCTGTGCTTTAATAAGGTATTTTCTGCTTCAAATAAATTTGTGAATTCAGTAACAAACACAGAAGAAGTAATGACCCCATTTTTAAGTTGAGACTCTAAAGTTTTCAATACTTTTTTACGAAGTTTAATAATCTCTAAATCAGAATTTATAAATGCAGAAATTTTCTCAATTTCCTTTTGTTGTTTATTCAGTTCTATATTGGTATTTAGTTTAAAAACTTCCGTTTCATTTTCAATAAAATCTTTATTTATTGCAACTACTTCTTTTTGTTTTTTATTGGTGTTCCAATCAAAAACATTCCAATGTAATTTAACGCCAACTGTATAAAATGTTTGAAAAGAGTTGTCAAGCATATTTAATCCTGGATTACCATAACCACCTGTTGCAAAACCATTTAATTTCGGTAAGTTTTTCTTTGAAATAAGCGATTCATAATTATTCACCTCTTCTTTCTTCAATTGAAATAATTCTAATTCAGGTCTGTTAATTTCGTTTTGTAATTGTGTTCTAATTAAAGGTTTTTCAAATTTTGTTAAACTATTAAAGGGCTTTCCTATCAAACTTGATAACGTTTCGATTAAAGATGATTTTCTATTTTCAACCTCAATAAACTGCTGTTTAATTTTTAACAATTCGGCTTCTAAAACACTATCTGAAGCAGGTAATAATGTTCCGTATTTAATACCCGATTTTACTTCCTTTAATTTAGATTGTAACTGAAGCTCTTTCGCTTCTAATAATTTGAAAGATTCTTGCGCTAATAGAATTGAAAAATACAGCTGATTAATTTGTGTTTTTAATTGATACATATTCGCATCAATCTGTTTTTGCTTCGTTTTTAACTGCCCTTGTTTTATTTTTAAATTAGCATCTGTTAAACCTCCATTATAAATAAGCTGATTTATAGAAAATGTTGCTCTATATTGATCTTTATTTAAAGGTTCAACACCAGACATTGCTGCAGGAAATTCAATAACATCCGATTGATAAGTTGCTTGTGCATCCAAATTAAATTGAGGCAATTTAGAATTCGAGATAATTTCTTTATCTATTTGATGCTGGTTTTCTAATAGTTGATGTTGTTTTATCAAAGGATAGTTTGTTTCTACCAAATTGTAACACTCATTTAGCGTTAAACTTTCTTGTGAAAATGCACCAAAGCTTAGAATTGTTAGCATTAAAATGAATACTATTTTTTTCATCTTATTTTTTTATTGAATTAATTATAAAATCGGCAACTTCAGTTTTACGTTCCTCTATTATTTGCTGAAAAGCAGTATCATCTGCATTTATTAAGTTTTGAATTAATGGTTTCGCTATAAAAGGAAATACATTTAATGCCAAAATATTAATAAACAATTGTGCTGCTTTTATCTTTTTGATAACACCTTTTTCAACTTCAAAATCAACTTGTTTTTTAAATTTTTCAAGATTTGGAAATGCACTATTTTCCTTCATTTTTAAAATAAAATCAGGATTTCTGTTCAATTCTTGAATAATAAAATTTGGTAGATAAGGATGTTCTACAATAAATGAAATATAGTTTGATGAAAAATTTCTCACCTTTTCCTCAATAGATGAATCATCGTTTAATATAGTATTTAATTGAGGTGCTAATAATGAAAAGGCATTTTTAAAAACCGCCTCAAAAAGCAATTGTTTGCTTCTATAATAATAATGAAGCATCGCCTTATTGATACCTGCTTCATTTGCAATTTCTTGCATACGAGCACCATCCATCCCTTTTGTTTGAAAAATAGATTTTGCAGCTTCTAAAATTAGACCTTCAGTATTTTCGTTTTTCTTACTTTTCATCATTAACTAAACAGTTTAACCAATTGGTTAACAAATGTACAAAAAATAATCAAACTCACTTTATGTTTGATTATTTTTCTAATTATTTATTCATTTTGGCAATTATCCATTTTGCGGATAATAAACCAATTACACCACCAAAAAGAGATACGATCATATTTACAGTAAATAAAGCAATATTTACATTTCCTGTTTTCATAATTGTCATCGGGTCAAAACCAAGTCTACTAAACATTTTAATAAAAAATATACTTCCAAAAATACCTGTTATTGTATTTCCTATAAATTGTAACGAGTATTTCTTTAAAAAAACAGCTAAAAGATTTGCACCAATCATTCCAACAAAAATACTAATGATTGAAATAAGTGTATCTGTCATTATATCATTTATTACGTTAATTAATGCTCTCCATAACCAACATTATCCATTTTTCCTTTAAAAACTCGATACTGAATCACCATATAAATGGCCACTAAAACAACTGCTATTGGAAACCAATATAAACCAACAGACAATCCGTATTCTTCTGCGGCAACATTATATAAAGTTAAATCTGGATTTATATTGTTTGTTGATGGCAAAACTTTGGGGAAAATTGATGCTACTGTTGAAGTTAATCCGCCAAGTAAAAATAAAGAACTAAATAAAAATCCTAATCCGTGTTTTTTAAATGATTTCACTTTAAAAAGACCAAATAATCCCGTAAAAGTGATCATTGGAAAAATAAATAACCAAGGTTTATCTAAGAAATTATGAAACGGTTTTGGCTCGATAATATGCCAAACAAAAAGCGAAATAATTACCAAACCTAATAACACAAAATTCAAATTAAAAATAACTTTTTTTAGCTTTTCATTAATGTCTGAATTGGTTTTAAAAATAATCCAATTAGCACCATGAATTGTTAAAGCTACCACACCAATTACACCTAATAAAACAGTAAACCAATCTAAAATACCAAGTTGTTCTGTTTGTGGACTAAAAGTTGGATTCCAAAGTGGTAAAAAGAAATAATGCGCTTCGTGTGTAGAAACTCCATTTACAACATTACCTAAATTTACACCTCTAACAACATTACCTAAAGCAACTCCAAAAAATAAAGCTAGCAATAAACTAGAAATTCCAAAAGCTTTATCCCAAATAGATTCCCACATTTTGTTATGTACTTGCCCTCTTAATTCTAAACCAATTGCTCTAAAAATAAGCAACCACAAAATCATAATTAATGGTAAGTAAAAACCACTAAAAGAAGATGCATATAAAGTAGGAAAAGCAAAAAACAAAACACCTCCTGCTGCAATTAACCAAACTTCATTGGCATCCCAGAAAGGACCAATTGCATTTGTAATTGCTTTTTTATCTTTTTCTTTTTTTGCAAAAAATAAATGAATAATTCCTGCGCCAAAATCATAACCATCTAAAATTACATAAACAGCTAACATTGTCATTAAAACGATATACCAAAATAATTCCATAATTTATTAGTGTTTTTCTAGTTCTGGACCTTTATTTATAATTTTTCCTGCTAACATTAAAAATAACATTCCTAAAAGGAGATATAAACCAATAAAACCTAATAAAGTAAATAATGTATTTCCTGATGAAACTGTTGGCGACGCTCCTGCAGATGTTCTTAATAAATTATACACCAACCAAGGTTGTCTACCTAATTCTGCTGTATACCAACCTGTAGTATTTGCGATATATGGAAATGGCAACATAAACATTAATGCCCATAAAATCCATTTTGTTTTGTATAGTTTTCTTCGGAATAATTGCACTGTCGCTAACAACATTAAACCTATAAAAATGGTTCCTAAACCAACCATTATATGATAAGAATAATATAACCCAGGAATATTTGTTGGATGAACACTTTCGTCAAACTCATTTAAACCTTTAACCTCAGCATTCCAATCTTGATATGTTAAAAAGCTTAAAATATTTGGAACTGCAATTTTGTTATCCAATTTTTTCTCTAAAATATTTGGTTGCCCAATCAAAACAATTTCCGAACCTCCTTCTTCAGTTTCAAAAATTCCTTCCATGGCAGCAAAAGCAGCTGGCTGATGTTTTGCTACATTTTTAGCAGCTAAATCACCTGTTGGAAAAGCCACCAATAAACTAGAAACTAAACCAAAAATAATGCCTGTTTTTACAAATAATTTCCCAAAATCATGATGTTTATTATTCAATAAATAAAAAGCACCAATTGCAGCAACTACAAATGATGAAGTTACTAAAGAAGCTGCTTGATTGTGTAAATAAGAAGGTAATAACCAAGGATTGGAAAATAAAGCTCCAAAATTATTTAATACAAATTTTCCGTTTTCTAAAATCTCATAACCAACAGGATATTGCATCCAAGAATGTGTGGCAATAATTAGATAACCACTTGCCCAGGAACCTAAAAAGACCAGAAAACCTGTGAGAAAATGGAGTTTATGTCCTAAGAGTTTTTCACCAAATAAAAAAAGTCCTAAAAAGGACGATTCTAAAAAGAAAGAAAACATTCCTTCCATTGCTAAAGTTTGACCAATAATTCCTCCTGTAAGTTCAGAAAATTTTGCCCAATTTGTTCCAAATTGAAACTCCATCGGAATTCCTGTTACCACACCCATTGCAAAATTAAGTGCAAAAATCTTCATCCAAAATTTTGCTGCATTATTGTATTTATCAATTTTAGTTCTCAGAAATTTCCATTTAAAATAAACTATCAAAAGTGATAATCCCATTGTTAATTGTGGGAATAAATAGTGAAATGTAATTGTAAATGCAAACTGCATTCTATCGTAAAAGAGCATGTCTTCCATAGAAAACTTTTTAAATTATTATAAAAATATTAATTATTCTAAGCGTCAATAAAAATAAGAAATTTGCACTTGAAATAGGTGCTTTTCAAATCTATATTTTTAACCTTTTTTTACTTTAATTGTAATCTCTAATTTTATTTTAGAATTTACAGAATTAGAAATTAAACATGCCTTTTCTGATTTTGCTACCACTTTTTTAGCAAGTTCTACATCATCTTCATTAAAAATAGTTACAATTGGCTTTAAAATAACCTCACTCATCATAAATTTACCATCAATCATTTCTAATTTTCCTTCTGCATCAGATTCAAAATCTACAAAATTTAGTTTAAAATTTTCTGCAACCGCTAAAAATGTAGTCATTAAACAACCATTAATTGCTGCCACAAAATAATGCTCTGGAGTCCAAATATTTGCTTCTCCTTTAGGAAATTCTGGCGGTGTTGCAATTGTTATTTTTTCATCTAACACATCAGAAGATAAAGCACCTTTTCTATTTTCTAGCCAATTTACTTTTACTTGATAATAATGTTCTTTTGCCATCTTAAAAAAATTTATTTGTCAAATTTATAGCCTTTATTAAAAGCTATCTGTAACTTATATTACAAAGAGGCTGTCTTTTAAAAAACAGCCTCTTTTAAAAAAAATTGGGAAATTTATTTTTTTAGGATACTATCTAAAACTAAATCTTTGTCTAATTTCTTAGTACAGAAAAACCAATCTTTACAATCTAAGTCTTCTGTTGATGTCATTCTTTCTTCTGCTACTCCACAAGATCCCGCAGGAGAAACGATTACATCATCACCAGGATTCCAATCTGCAGGTGTTGCCACATTAAATTTATCCGAAGTTTGCATCGCAATTAAAGCTCTGTATAATTCATCAAAATTACGACCTAAACTTAACGGATAATAAATAATTGCTCTTACAGTTTCATTAGGATCTACAAAAAAGACAGCTCTAACGGCTTGTGTTTTACTTTCTCCTGGCTGAATCATTCCGTATTTTTTAGCAACATTCATAGAAATATCTTCTATTAAAGGAAACTTAACTTCTATGTTTTTCATTCCGTTAAATTCAATTTTATCTTTAATAGTTCTTAACCATGCAATGTGGCTGTATAAACCATCAATAGATAAACCAATCAAACTACAATTTGCTTTCTCAAATTTTTCTTCTAAATGTGCAAAAGTCATAAATTCTGATGTACAAACTGGCGTAAAATCTGCTGGATGACTAAATAAAATAGACCATTTTCCTTTATAATCCGAAGGGTAATTAATTTCTCCTTGAGTTGTTACTGCCGTAAATTGAGGTGCTTTATCTCCAATTCTTGGCATTGCAAATGTTTCTTGTTCTTGATTTGTTTCTTGAGTATTCATAATGTATTTAATTTAATTTGTGTGTTTATTTTAATTGTTATCTGATGTAAAATTACTTTAGAAATGCTACTTGCTTTGTAACATTTGTAACTTAAGCCATACCGAAACTTTATACTAATATAGCAATTACTAATGGTAAAAAATTTAACGTATTCTCTTATCTATAAGCTAATTAAAACATCTAAAAAAAGGATTTTATTTATTTAAAATCGTTTACGTTATCACTTAAATCATACACGTTATCACTTTGTAATAAATTGTTAATAACGCTGCTTCCTGCTGCACTTCTGTAGCCTCCTGCACAATGCACTACAATGGGTTTATCTGTAGGTATTTTATTTTTTGAAGCTCTTAACTGATTTAGTGGAATTGAAATAGCGTTTTCAAAAATCTTACCTTCATCAACTTCACTTTTATTTCTAATATCTATAATTGTGTATTGGTCTGTATTCTTTTTAAAATCTTGAAGATCTAATGATTTATTCGTTTCAAAATTATGAGCTCCTAAAGTAATGATGGATTGTATTTGCTTTTCGTATCCAATTTTTGCAATTCTACTTAATAAAGTATCTAAATCATCAATAGAATTTAGTACCAAATGGAATTTTTCATTTGGCTCTACAATAGATCCTAACCAAGTTTCTATTTTATCATCTTCTGTTTCTGCAATAATATTGATACTTCCTTTTAGATGATTGTTTTTAAAATCATCCGCATTTCTTACATCGATAATTAATGTATCATCAGAAGGAAAATCTGTAATACCAAATTGAACTGGAATATCACCAAAATTAGCATTAAAATTATCTGCACCATTTTTATTGATATCAACATCAAATCCGAAGTAAGAAGGAATAAAAGGTTGGTCTTTTAAAATATGATTAACGAATTGTAACTCTGTCATATCTTGAAAAGCCCAATTTTCTTTTCTTTCTTTGCCTAAAGTACTTTGAGAATCTGTGCTCATATTTTTACCACATAAAGAACCCGCTCCATGAGCCGGATACACAATAGTTGCATCTGGTAATTGCGTAAATTTATGTTGCATTGTATGATACATATTTTTAGCAAGCTCTTCTCTTTTAGCTTTCATATTACCCGCTTTTTCTCTTAAATCAGGTCTTCCAACATCACCAATAAATAAAGTATCTCCAGAAAACATTGCGTGATTTTTCTCTTTGTCAACAGCAATTATGGTAATACTATCTGGCGAATGCCCTGGAGAATTTATCGCAGAAAAAGTAACATCACCTAAAGTAATAGAAGTACCATCATCAAAAGATTCATGTTTATAATTAGCACCAACTAATTTGCTAACATAAATTTTAGCTCCAGTTTCTTTATGCAATTGTAAATGACTACTTACAAAATCTGCATGAGGATGTGTTTCAAAAATGGCTTTAATTTTTACTTGATGCTTTTCTGCCAATTCATAATATGGTTTTGGATCTCTAGACGGATCTACCAAAGCCATTTCATTACCACTAATAATTGCATAAGAATAATGTGCTAATGGTTTATCTTCAAATTGTATAACATTCATATCTTTATTTTTTAATCTATTAAAATTTCGACTTACTTTTTCAACTTCTGTAATCAACATTAATTTTACTTATGCAAATTTAAAAAACAATAGTTTTTATAAATGCAACAAATGTTACTTAGAAGAAAATTTTATATGATTATTTTTGTAAAAACCGTGTAGAGAAAAGAAATTATACTTTATTTAAAATTAGACTTATTATAACCCAATAACATGAAAAAAAATAAAAACACCAAGAAAACTTGGATTCAGAATGGAGTTTTTATCTTAATAATAATTACGCTTTATGCAACAGGTTTACATACAGAGGTTATTGGTTTTGTACAACGAGGAGTATTGGCAACTGGTTTAATGAATCCTGATATTGAGGAAATTACATACACAAAAACTCCTAAAACAATTTCTAACACTATAAAGGCAGATTTAAATTTAAAGTTGATGGATAGCAATGGAAAAATTACATCTTTATCAGATTTAAAAGACAAAGTAATATTTCTAAATTATTGGGCAACTTGGTGCCCGCCTTGTATTGCCGAAATGCCAAGCATCAGCAAATTACATAAAGAAATGGGCAATGATGTGGCTTTTATACTCTTATCTTTCGATAAAGATTTTGAAAAAGCAAAAAATTTTAACAAACGTAAAGGTTATAATTTACCAATTTATACGCTTATTGGAAACTTACCTACAATGTTACAATCATCTGCGTTGCCAACTACTTATATAATTGATACTGAAGAAAATATTGTATTAACACATAAAGGAATGGCAAATTATAACACAGATGAATTTAAATCATTTTTAGAAAACATAAAATAGTATTTATAAAAATCAATAATGATAAAAGTCATAATAAAAGATAAATACATCTTTTAAATTTGCATTTGTGAAAAACTGGAAAGTAATTTTATCTATAATATTCAGCACGCTTATACTATACAATAGTTTAAGAGTGTCAATAACGTATTTATATTATAATTTAGACACCAAAGGTTTTATTGAAGCTTATTGCGAAAACAAAGACAAACCAGAATTGCAGTGTAATGGTAAATGCCACTTAAAAAAGGTTACTAAAACTACAGACGAAGAAAAAAATCAACCAATACAACTTATAGATTTTAAAGACATTTTACTATATAATCAAAACATTTCTTCACATGAAATAGATACAAATATTTTTCAAACAAAATCTAATTTCTTTTATTTAAATCTATATAATTTTAGATTATTAGATTCTTATTTTCATCCGCCAAACGTATAATTGTTTTTTAATTTTTATAGAATTCCTATAAAACAATAAATATTTATAATTAAAACAATTAACAATGAAAATATTTTATAGCGTGCTTTTATGCGCGTTAATTTCTGCTACAAGTTATAGTCAAGCAAAAGAAAATACTAAAAATGATAGTATTAAAAAAGCAGTAAAACTTGATGAAATTATAATTACAGGTAAATTAAAAAAAGATCCTGTTTTTAGTTCTTCATCTAACAATTATGCTAAGAAAATTGTACAACCTAAAAATGTTGCTGATTTATTTAACAATATCAACGGTTTCTCAGTAATTAAAAGAGGAAACTATGCAATAGATCCTTCTTTTAGAGGCGCACAATATGAACAATTAAACATTCAATATGATGGTGGTACAAAAGCAATGCATGCGTGCCCAAACAGAATGGATCCAATTACAACACATATAATTCCTGAAGAAATTTCTAAAATAGAAATTATAAAAGGACCCTATACAGTAAGATATGGAGCAACTTTTGGAGGAATTATTAACTTGGTTACACAAAAACCAAATTATGAAGATTATGGTTTTCACGGTAAAGTTTCTTCCGGATTTGAAAGTAATGGAAACTCTTTAGTAAATTTAGCTGAATTGCAATATATCAATGAGAAATTTGACATTGTTGCCAATGCTGGCTATCGCGATTTTGGAAACTATAAAGATGGTTTTGGTACAGAAATTCCTTCGTCTTTTAAAAGTTCTGATTACGGAATTAAATTAGGTTATAATTTCACTAAAAATCAACGTTTAAAATTAGATTGGAGACAATCTTTTGGACGCGATGTTTTACACGCAGCTTTACCTATGGATACAGAATATGATAACAGTAGTATACTTTCTGTAGATTACAAAATTGAAAATATTGCTGATGTAGTAAAATCAATTTCAGTTAAAGGGTATCATAGTTACGTAGATCATTTAATGAGCAATAACAACAGACCTACTTTTATGATGATGGAAGCTGAATCTGCAGTTGAAGCAACAACAATTGGTGGAAAATTTGAAATGAATTGGCAACCAAATAAAGATTTAGATGTATTTTCTGGAATAGATTTAATGAACATTGCAAGAGATGGAGGAAGAACAAGAATTGTAAAAATGATGAATGGAAACACGTTAGCAACTCCTGTTACTTTTAACGACAAAGTTTGGCAAGATTCACAAATTACAGACCTTGGTTTTTTTACAGAAGCAAGATACAATTTATCTCCAAAATCTATTTTAACAGCAGGAATTCGTTATGATAATGTAACATCAGACATAAAAGATCCTGAAGCAGATTTTGCAGCAATGTATGATTTAGAAAAACGTACAGAACACACTTTTAGCGGAACAGTTTCTTTTAAAAAAGTGTTGTCTGAAAACTATACCTTAGAAGCTGCTTATGGACGTGGAACAAGAACTGCAAATATGATTGAACGTTTTATAAATCATTTTACTGTTGGTCAAGATCCTTATGAATATGTTGGAAATCCTAATTTAAAAGCCGAAGTAAATAATCAATTTGAAGTAGGAATTAAAGGTTTAGAAATATTAAAAAACGGATTTGATAGTTTTCAGTTCGAAACTTCTGTTTATTATTCTGCTTTCGAAAACTATATTGTTGGTATCGTAGATCCAACAATTACCAGAAAGTTTAACCCAACTACAGATCCTACAAATGTAAAAGTTTTTCAAAACTTAGACAAAGCTTATAAAACAGGTTTTGAGGCAATGACTCAATTAAACTTTTTAGAGAATTATAACTTTAAAACTGAGTTTTCTTATGTGCACACAAAAAACAAAGATTTAGACGAATCTTTACCATTAACACCTCCTTTTACAACCAAGTTTGTTTTTGGTTTCGAAAAAGAAAATATTTGGGCAAATGCACAGTATAATTTAGTTTCTAAACAAGATAATATTTCTGAAAGTTTTGGAGAAACAGAAACAGATGGTTATCAAACTTTAGATTTACGTTTTGGAGGAAAACCTTTTAAAAATGTAACTTTAGGTTTAGCCGTTTTAAATGTTTTTGACCAAGGTTATAATAGTCATTTAAATTTTTCTTTTACAAACCAAGCAAACTTTGGAAGAACTCCAGTAACAGAACCTGGTCGTAATTTCTCTGCTTTTTTACAGTATAAATTTTAATCAAAAAACTTAATAAAAGAAATTTTAAAAAGAGTGAATCAAATATTGATTCGCTCTTTTTTATTTTTTTATCAGTTTTACAAACAACTCCATTTCTTGTCTATTATGATAAGAATTGTAACATAAGTCTAAAATATCAACATAAAAATACGGTTTAAAATAAGACACATATTCTTCTTTATTTCCACCAAAAGGTGGATGATCTTCATTTAGTTTTGCATCAAAAAGTAATCCTACCAATTTTCCTTCTTCATTTAATAAATCTTTCATTTTTGATGCATATTTTACCCTTAAATCAGGATCTATTGCACAAAAAAAAGTTTGTTCAATAATCACATCAAAATCACCTTCTAAATCAAAAAAATTAGCGTGAATTAATTGTGATTCTAAAAAATCTGGAACTCTTTCTTTTAAGTGTTCTAAAGGAATATTACTTATATCAACCACAAAAACATTTTTAAAACCTTCTTTAAATAAATACTCAGCTTCATAAGAATTTCCACCACCAGGAATTAAAATTTTAAGCTCTTTATTGGTTAATTGATCAAAATAAGCTTTTAAAGGCGGAGAAACATCACCCAAATCCCAACCAATTTTATTTGTTTTGTACTTATTTTCCCAAAAATCTTCAGATAAATTCAACATTTCTTATTTTATCGTTATAAATTCATAGAATAACATGAATAGTTTCACTACCTACAAAATAGAGGTTATATTTGTAGTCTAGTTCAAAATAAACACTTTTTATGGAAATTTTAGATGTTGCAAAGAAAAATCTAACTGAAAAAGGATTTTTAGATATTGAAACTCCTAATATTGATTATGTTGAGGAAATCTTAAAACTAAAAAAAGAGAAAAATGCAGTTATCCTAGCCCATTATTATCAAATTGATGAAATACAAGAAATTGCAGATTTTGTTGGTGATAGTTTAGCCTTAGCTCAACAAGCTGCTAAAACAGATGCAGATGTAATTGTTTTTGCAGGAGTGCATTTTATGGCAGAAACTGCAAAAATTTTAAATCCGGATAAAAAAGTTTTATTACCAGATTTATTAGCAGGTTGTTCTTTAGCAGACTCTTGTCCGCCAGAAGATTTTTCTGCATTTAAAAAACAACATCCTGATCATGTTGTAGTAACTTATATAAATTGTTCTGCAGAAATTAAAGCATTAAGCGACTACGTTTGTACCTCTTCTAATGCTTTAAAAATTATAAATTCTATACCTAAAGAACAACCAATTATTTTTGCTCCTGATAGAAATTTAGGTGATTATTTAAATAAAGAGACCGGCAGAGAAATGTTACTTTGGGATGGCGCTTGTATGGTTCATGAAGCTTTTTCTATGGAAAAATTGATAGATTTGTACAAAGAACATCCAGATGCAGAATTAATTGCACACCCAGAATCTGAAGCACACATGCTTAAAGTTGCCAAATATATTGGTTCTACTTCTGGTTTATTAAATTATGTAAAAAATAGCGATAAAAAGAAATTTATCGTAGCAACAGAAGTTGGTATTTTATATGAAATGTTGCAAGAAAATCCTGATAAAATAATTATTCCTGCGCCAGCAAAAGAAGATAATACTTGTGCTTGTAGTGAATGTGCTTACATGAAAATGAATACAATGAAAAAATTGTATTTATGTTTAAAACACGAACTACCTAACATAGAAGTGGAAGCAGAATTAGCAAAACAAGCAATTATTCCTATTAATAGAATGTTAGAACTTTCTAAATAACGCCTTAAAATGTTACCTGATAAAAATATAATTTCTACAGATTTTCTAGTAATTGGATCTGGAATTTCTGGATTAACTTTCGCTCTTAAAACAGCATTAAAATTTCCTGAAGCAAAAATTACAATCGTTACAAAAGACGAACAAAGTGAATCTAACACAAAATATGCACAAGGTGGTATTGCAACCGTTTACAACAAAACTGTAGATACTTTTGAACAACATATAAACGACACTTTAATTGCTGGTGATGGCTTGTGTGATGAAAAAGTTGTTAGAATGGTTGTAAAAAATGCTCCAGATAGACTGCAAGAACTTATAAATTGGGGAACAGAATTTGATGAAAACAAAAATGGAGATTACGATTTAGGTCGTGAAGGTGGGCATTCTCAAAATAGAATTTTACATCATACCGATATTACTGGTGCAGAAATAGAACGCGCATTACTAGCACAAGTTAATGCACAAACAAATATTGATTTTTTAACGCATCATTATGCAATTGATTTAATTACAGAACATCAAACAAAAAAGAGAAAGACAAAACGAAATGGCAAAATTTCTTGTGATGGAGCTTATATTTTAGATGAAAAAAATGCCAAAGTAAAAACTTTTGTAAGTAAGTTTACCATTTTAGCTTCTGGAGGAAATGGACAGGTATATGAAACTACAACAAATCCATCTGTTGCTACTGGCGATGGAATAGGAATTGCTTACCGAGCAAAAGCAGAAATTTCTGAAATGGAATTTATTCAGTTTCACCCAACAGCTTTGTATAATCCAGGCGAATATCCTGCCTTTTTAATATCAGAAGCAGTAAGAGGTTTTGGTGCAAAATTAAGAGATTTTAACGGCAACTTCTTTATGCATAATTATGATGAAAGAGAAGAACTAGCTTCTAGAGATATTGTTGCAAGAGCCATTGACAATGAATTAAAGAAAAGCGGTAAACCTCATGTTTATTTAGATTGTACTAAATTGGATATGAAAAAATTTAAAGAGCATTTTCCTAATATTACAGAAAAATGTGCTTCTTTAAATATAGATATAGAAAAAGATTATATTCCTGTTGTTCCGGCTTCACACTATATATGTGGTGGTGTAAATGTCAACAAAAAAGCAAAAACATCTATCAAAAAATTATACGCTTGTGGAGAAGTTACTAGAACTGGTTTACATGGCGGAAATAGATTGGCTTCTAATTCTTTGTTAGAAGGCTTAATTTATGCTCATAATGCTTTTTTAAATGTTTCTAAAAAGTTTAAAAAAGCTAAATTACCTAAAGACGTTCCTGTTTGGAACGATAGTGGAGTTGTTAAAAACATGGAAAAGATTTTAATTGCTCATGATAGAAATGAAGTAAAAACTATTATGACTAATTATGTTGGTATTGTGCGATCTAATGAACGTTTAAGACGTGCAGAGAAAAAATTACGCGTACTTTATGAAGACAACAAACGTTTGTATGATCACTCTGAACTTTCTGTAGATTTATGCGAATTAAGAAACCTTATAACAACCGCATATTTAATTACACAGTTTTCTAAAAAAAGAACTGAAAATTGTGGTGGTTTTTATAGTTTAGATTGTATTACTAAATAAAAAAGCACCTGAATAATTTCAGATGCTTTCTAACCAACACTATTATAGACAATTAATCCCCCTAATTATTATTTATAATAGAAACTAATTCTTTTTTCTGAACTACACCAGATTGCCTCCAAACTTGCTTACCCGATTTAAATAAGATTAAAGTTGGTACACCTCTAACTTGATATTTTGCTGCTAATGGTTTGTTTTTATCAACATCAATTTTAATAATAGAAACTTTTTCTCCTAAAGTATCTTTAACGTCTTTTAAAATAGGACTCATTATTTTACAAGGCCCACACCAATCTGCAAAAAAATCTATTAAAACTGGTTTATCTTTATTTATAATTTCTGTAAAATTACTCATATCTAAGAATATTTTATTTATTGAAAGAAATACTCCAAATTCCTCTAACTTGATTTTCCTCATATCCAACAGCTAAATCAGTTGGATATAATTTTTTAATTTCTGCTAAAGTTACAGGCTTAATATCTGATGATGGTTTACCATGACATTGCAAACACATACTATTTGTTTTAATTGGATAATAGAATTTTACATTCTCTGCAGATTCTACAACAATTGGATTTGATTCTTTATTTAATGCTGCATCATCTTTAAAAATATTTATGTATGCTTTCTCTTTAGAATTTGCTATATTTTTGGGGTTTCTAGGTTTATCAGAAACTCTTTTTATGATTGCATTATGAACAACACTCATACTATCTGTTAAAGGATACGCTTTTACATTACAAAATTTAAGCGCAGCCAAAGTACCTTCTTTTTGAATTTTACTCATTAAGTTTTTGCCTAATTCTGCTTTTGTAGACAAAGCATAATTTAACCCTCTTTCTGAATACGATTGATTTTTAATAACATTTCCTTGCTGTTTTTTCCTTTTACCATTCTGCTTTCCATTGCCATTTTGCATTCCTCTACTATTTCCATGTTCTTCATTATAATGATCCTCAAACCATTCTGGTTTTTCAATATCATAATCAAACATATAATCTGCAATTTGTTTTATGGTTTCTTTAGGAAAAGCTTGTTTTGGCATTAATCCAAAACGCTTTACTGCTCCATACATTTTAGCATTCTCTTCTGTTGGGTTTTTAATGAAATTTTGCAACGAATTGATAAATTCTTGTTTTGTAGTATTACCCATTAAATAACGTTTTTTAATGGCAATCATTGGTGGCGCAATTCTGTTTTCTTCAGTTGCAGTTACACTATGACAAACATAACAGTTTGTTTGCATTAGTTTTTTTCCTAAATGATCTTGAGAACTAGTAGTTATTTCATCAGAAGTAATAGAAGTTACTTTTTTAGTAGCATAAGATGGTTTTTGAGAATCCTTACAACTAAACAAAAAAACGAATGCAACTAAAAGAACAAATATTTTCATCTTTTATTACAAAAATAAGAAGTATTTAACTTATATACTGTAACTTATGTTACAATTCTAAAACTTTTATACTATTTCTAAAAAGGATTATTTTACCTTCGTTTTCTATTTTTTTTAATAGTCTAGAAATAACTACTCTTGAAGTGTGTAAGTCTTCAGAAATTTCTTTATGAGTTACATGTAAAACATCATTATGTGTAACCATTGCCTTGTCTTTTAAATATTTAAAAAGACGTTCGTCCATTTTTAAAAAAGCAATTGTATCTATAGCTTCTAAAAGTTCATCCATTCTATGATGATAACTTTGTAAAATATAAGATTGCCAAGTTTTATAAGTACTTAACCATTCTGCCATTTTCTCTTTCGGTAGCATCAATAGCTCAACATCTGTTTCTGCTACTGCTCTAATTTTACTTTTTGTTTGCCCCAAACAACAAGAAAGTGTCATTGCACAGGTATCTCCTTTTTCTAAATAATATAAAACTAATTCATCTCCATTTTCATCTTCTCGTAAAATTTTGATAGCACCATTAAGTAATAATGGCATTGATTTTATGTAATCGCCAATTTCAATTATTGTAGTATCAGAAACAAACTTTTTGTAAGTACCTATTTGGTTTATTTCTTCGATAAGAGCATCTTCAAATAAATACCCAAAATTTATAGAAAGTTGATTCATTAAGTCTATTTTTATTATTAGAATAATTTCTATAAATTTAAGAAAACAAAACCTAATAATAAAGTGAATCTAACTTTAGATAGATAATAAAATTATTCTTTAGTTTTTTTAGGTTTATCACTATTCATCAATAGAAAAATAGCAGCAACTAAGCCAACAACAACTAAAGCAAAAATTCCAATCATTATTGTTCCATTTATCCAAGAAACCAAAGGTAAGTTTAAGTAATTCATTATCAAGTCTTTTATTAAAATGCAAAATTAATATGTTAAGTTTTTATAATATATGATAAAAATCATTCTTTATAGCTTTATTACGCTTTAAATTTGCATCGTATTACTAATTATTGAATTTTTTTTGAAATATATTATCAACTTCTTAGGTTAATTGGGGGATTAATCTAAGGAGTTGTTTTTATTTACAGCTTAACGTTTAATATATCTCCACTTAACTGCAACAATTGTAATTCTATTAATTTCGCATCAAATTTTGCATTATTTAAAGCCGTTTTCGAATTTAGTAAATTAATTTGTGCTTGTCTAAATTCTATAGAAGTTATTTGCCCTAAATTATAACGTTCTTGTGTTCTTTCAAAATTATTTTGAGTTGTTAACACGTTTTTTTCTTGTGCTGATAAAATAAACAACTGGTTTTGATAATTTTCCCAAGTATTTTTTAAGTTATTATCTATCGTTATTTTTTGTTGCTCTAATAATATTTGCTGATTTTCTAGTAATATTTTCGAGTTTGCTACACTTGTTTTTGTGCTTCCGCCATCAAAAAGATTCCAAGACAAACTTAAACCAGCATTTAATCCGTTAGATGATGTAGATTTAGGCTGGAAGGCATTGGCAAGATTTTCATTATCATTCTGATTCCAACCATAAGATGTATTAAAGTCTAAAGTTGGTAAATAATTTGCCTTATTTATTTTGATATTAAACTCACTAATTGCAATGTTTTTTTCATTTTGTTTAAGAGTAGAGTTATTGGAAATTGTTTTTTGTTTCAAATCTTGAAAATTCATCATTTTATTAAAACTAACCTCAGTTTCAACAATAAAAGCTACCTCTTTTTCAACACCCAAAATAATGTTTAAACTACGTTTTGCGTTGCTTAATTCCTGATTGGCATTTACTAAAGTAATACTATCATTATTTACATCAACCTCTGCATTTAACAACTCTAATTTGGTAGATTGTCCATATTCATATTGATATTTTGCACGCAATAAACGTTGTTTAGAAATAGACAATGCTTCGTTTAAATTTGTTTTATTTTCTGATAATCTTGCAATTTGAAAATACGAAGTAAACAATTGTAAATATGTGTTTTCGATTGTTTCTCTGGCTTGTAATTCGGTTAAATTATAAGTTTCTTTTAATTGCTGATAATTGTATTTTCTGCCCAAACCATCAAAAAGAGTGTAATTTAAACCAATACTTGCGTTATAAGATTTGGTTACAGCACCAGTTGTAGATGTTGCGTCTCCTTGTTGCGGAGTATTTGTTTGATTATTATTACTATAATTTGCACCAGACGAAATAGAAGCTGTTGGTAAAAAACCAGTATTATAAATACTAGTATTATTCTTTGCAACTTCTAAATTATTGTTTGCTATTTTAATCCCGAAATTATTTTCTAAGGTAATTTCTAGCGCTTCCTTTTTTGTAAGAATTTCTTGAGAAAATCCTTGTAAAGTCGATAAAAAACCGACTACTAATATTGTATTTTTAATGATCTTCATTTTCGTCAAATTTAGATTCGATTATAGCTCTTTCTACTTCTTCTTTACTTACTTTTTCTCCTGTTTTTAGCCATTTTATACCCACTTTTATAGAATTGGAAACAGACAATAATAATGGTAACATAATCAATGTTAAAACGGTTGCAATTGCAATTCCGTAAGAAATAGAAATTGCCATAGGTTTTAAAAATTGTGCTTGTCTACTTTTTTCTAATAATAAAGGTGCCAAACCTGCAATTGTAGTTAAAGATGTTAAGAAAATTGCTCTAAATCGAGATTGACCTGCTTTAATTAAAGCATCATCAAACTTTATTCCTTCTTTTAAATAATTATTAAACTTCCCTATTAAGACCAAGCCATCGTTTACCATAATACCTATTAAGGCAATGATTCCTAAAAAGGATAAAATACCAATAGGAAAATTATGAAAATAGTGTCCTAAAGCAACTCCTATCATACTAAAAGGAATCATAATAATTAATAAAATTGGCTGACTATAAGAACGAAATGTAAATGCAATAACAATATAAATTAATAATAATATTATTGGTAAAACAATATTTAATGAATCTTTTGTTTTATTTGCTTCTCTATTTTGACCTTCGTAAAGCGCAGAAATAGAGTGATATTTAGACATAATTTTAGGCATTATACGTACTTTAATATCATCTAAAACGTCTGCGGCACTTGTTTCTAAATCTCTTAAATCTGCCGTGATTTGTATTTCTCTTTTTCCGTTTAAGTGATTAATAGCAATATCACCTCTTTTTATGGTGTAGTTTCCAATTTCTGAAAACGGAATTCGAACTCCTGTTGGTGTTACAATACGCATATCATCTAAATTTTTAATAGAAGATCTGTCGTTTCTATTATAACGTACCCAAACTTTTATTTCATCTTGCCCTCGTTGAAAACGTTGTGCTTGCATACCAAAGAACCCATTACGTACTTGTGCCATTACAGATTGTAAACTTAGTCCTAATAAATATGCATTATCTTTTAATGTAATACTAACTTCTTTAATCCCTGCTGGATCATTATCAGCAATATCCTTTAAAAGTATATTACTTTCTAATTCTTGTTTTAGTTCTTGCTTGGCAGCTTTTAATTCATCTATATTATTTCCTAAAAGAGAAACTGCTACAGGACTTCCTCCAAAATTTCCTCCCGAACCAAAAACTAAACTTTCTACTCCTTGTACTTTTCCTACTTTATCACTTATTGAATTTGTTATTTCTGGTGATGAAAAATCTCTAGCTTCACCAGGTAATAAGTTTACTGTTAAGGTAGCGTTTGCACTTCCCGGACCAACTCTTTTTATTACGTTTTCTATTACTTGTAAATCTCCCGATTGTTTTGCAGAATATTCTTTATTAATAAGCCAAACTTTTTCTTCTATAGAAGAAATAATAGAATCTGTAATTTGATCATTTGTTCCTTGTGGCATTGTTAGTACAATCTGAACTCTATCACTTGCAACTCTTGGAAAAAATGATTGTTTAACTACCCCAGCATCCATAGCAAATTTGGTAAAAATCATTAATGCAATTGGTATAGAAAAGGCTAATATTTTATATTTTAAACCAAACTTTAAAAATGGTATGTATAATTTATCTCTCAATTTCATTAATAAACCATCTGCAAATTTGTTTATTTTATTAAAAAACGTATCAATAACATTTTTCTTTTTTTCTTCTCCTTTTTCTAATCTTTTTCTATCTAAAGCTTTAGAATGTGCAATATGTGCAGGTAAAATAACTAATGCTTCTATTAGAGAAACACTTAAAGTTAAAAGTACAATAGTAGAAACTTGACTAAAGAAATTTCCCATTCTTCCATCAACAAAAAAGAAGGTAGAAAATGCTATAATAGTAGTTAAAATTGCAGATACAATTGGCGGAATTACTTCCATCGTACCGTCTATTGCTGCTTGTATTTTAGATTTTCCTAAATCGTAATAATGGTGGTAAATATTTTCTCCAATTACAATTCCATCATCAACCAAAATCCCGATAACGATTATCATCCCAAAGAGCGATAAAATATTAATGGTAACATCAAATTGAGCAGCAAAAATAAACATTCCAAAAAAGGCAACAGGTAAACCAAAAGCTACCCAAATTGCTAGACGTAAGTTTAAAAAGAGTGCTAAAAAGAATAAGACTAATAAGATACCAACAATACCATTTTCTACTAATAATCTTGTTCTTCCATTTAAAGAAATCGAAGAATCACTCGTAATATTTAATTGTACATTTTGATTTTCTTGATTGTATTTATGAATGTATTCTTTAATTTTATCTGCTGTAGTAAGTAAATCTTCATTATTAGTATTACTTACCGTAACATCTATAGCTAAATTGCCATTATAATATAATCTATCTGGTGTTTCTGACCAAGTATCTCTTACTTCTGCAATATCTTTTAAACGAATAATGTTTCCGTTAGTTTCTGTTCTTACAATTAAATTTTGCAATTCAATACCATAGTAAGAACGATTACTTGCTCTAATTAAATAATCTTCTTGAGCGGTTTTTATATTTCCACCAGTTATTAAAAGATTCGAATTTTGAATAGCAGTTCCAACTTCAGCAAAAGACATGTTATAAGCACGTAAATCACTTTCTCTAACTGCAATTTCTATTTCTTCATCTGGAAATCCAGAAAGCGAAACTTGAGAAATTCCTTCTATTCCTCTAATATCATTTTCTACACCTCTAGCATATTGTTTTATGGCTTTTAAAGGAATACCATCTCCACTTACAGTAAAACTGATAGTAGGTCTTATATTTTCTACTTTAGCAATTACGGCAGGTTCCATTCCAGAAGGAAAAGAAGGAACGCGATCTACTGCATTTTTTACATCAGTTAAAACAATATCAATATTTTTTCCTCTTTCTATCTCTATACTTACCGTAGCAGAATTTTCTCTAGATACAGATGTTACGCGTTCTACACCTAAAATTCCTTTTAAATTATCTTCAATTTTTAAAACAACGCCTTCTTCCATTTCTTGTGGAGAAGCACCAGGATATGTTAAAGAAATATTTATCAACTCTGAATCTACAAGTGGAAAAAATGAAGATTTCATGCTTAAAATACCAATAGAACCAAAAACTAGAAATGCAATAATAAATACATTTACTGCAACGGGGTATTTTATAAAATAGGTAATTATTTTTTTCATCTAATTACTTTTTATTTATGGTTACAATCATTCCGTCAAAGGCACCCGGTAAATTTTGAGATAAGATTTTATCGTTATTTTTTAATCCTTTTACAACAACTGTTTCTGCACCAAAGTATACTGGATTTATTTTTACCAATGTTAAAATACTATCGTTTTTTACGGTGTAAACTGCCGAATTTTCTACTAATAATTTTCTAGGAATTTCAATAGCATCAGTTTCAGAATTTGCTACTAAATCTGCTTCTAAAAACATACCTTCTTTTAAATCTTTATGAGAAACATCTACATAAGCTTTTATAGTTTGTGTAACTTGGTCTACTTTACCATTTACACGCACTACTTTTCCTGTATATTTTTTTGTTTTTTCTAAATTAGACAAAGCAACAGAATTACCAACTTTTAATAAGTCTGCAAATTCAGAATTTACAGAAACTTCCATTTCATAAACTTTAGGATCTATAAATTCTCCTAATTTCTGACCAACTCTTACTAAAGTTCCTGGGCTTACTAAAGCTTCTGTTAAAATTCCCGTAAAAGGAGCTCTTATTTGATGTTTAGACAAACGAACTTCTAAATTTTTAACATTATAATATGCTGTTACAATACCTCTACCGTTTATAAAATACTTTTCTTTATCCGAAGAAAAATTGGGTAATTTAGGTGTAGACTTATTCATATCAAACTCATTTACATAGTTTTCCCATTTTTTAAAGTCTGACGGATAATCTAAACGTAAATCTGGTAAAATAGCAGTTATTAAATTATTTAAATTGCTTTTTTGAGATTGTAAACTAGCGTAAAACTCATCACTATTAATACTTAATAACGTTTCGCCACGGTTATAATTTGTACCTGCTTTAAATAGTTTAATAGATGTTTTTAATACACCAGAAACTTCAGAATAAATTTCAATTTTATTTTTTGCAGTTAAATTTCCGCTTGCAGTTAAAATAATAGGAATTTCTTTATTTATAACATTTTCTACAAAAACAGTTTTTATTTGTCTTTTAAATGTAGGCTTTGGCTTTTGATTTTTATCAACAAGATATTTTCCTAAAAAAATAGCGCCTATAATTGTTAAAATTCCTAGACTAGCAAGAATAATTTTTCTCATAAATTGGTTTCGTTTAAATTTCTTTAAAAAAGAAGTTTTAATGATTTTTGCAAATATAGTTTTATGACATAGAGAATGTTGGATAGTTATAAGACAAGATTGTTAAAGAAATGTTATAATTCCTTATTTTTAGCCAAGTCTTATGAATGGAGCACTTTTTTTAACATTTGCATTTTTTCTATCATATACTCTTTTCTCTTTTTTTGAAAATTACATTGGCAATATTCCCTCAAAACACAAGCTTTAAAAATATTATTTAGATTTATTATAAATAACTTGCATACATCATTATTGTAAAATATATTTGCCAAAAAAAAAGTTATTTATATTTAATCTAAATAAAAACAAATGAAATATCAATTACTAACCACACTATTACTTTTAACCACTTTTATAACATTTAGTCAGAATTCAACAATTACAGGAATCATTAAAGACAACTCTAAAAACGCCTTGTCTGAAGTTACAATATCAGCAAAAGGAACAACCAAAGGAACACAAACAAATGAAAAAGGAGAATTTAAATTAGAAAATATTGAAAACGGAAACTATACTCTATCAATTTCTTACTTAGGCTATAAAACAAAAGAAATTAAAATTTCAATCTTAAAAAAAGAAACTAAAAACTTAGGAACAATTATACTCTTTGAAGGAAATGAAATTCTAAGCGAAGTAATTATCGAAGGTAAAAGAACGAATAAATTCTCGCGAAAAAAAACAGCTTATGTTGCTAAACTTCCACTTAAAGATATAGAAAATACTCAAGTTTACAGCACAATTACAAGCGAATTAATAGAATCTCAATTAGTTACAAATTTTGATGATGCCTTAAAAAATACTGCTGGTGTAGAACAACTTTGGACTTCTACAGGACGTGGTGGCGATGGCGCTGGATATTATTCTTTACGTGGTTTTTCTGTTCAACCACAATTAGTAAATGGTTTGCCCGGCTTAACAAACGGAACAATAAATCCTGCTAATATTGAAAGAATTGAAGTCTTAAAAGGGCCTTCTGCAACTTTATTTGGTAACACAGTAAGTTCTTACGGAGGATTGATAAATGTGGTTACTAAAAAGCCTTTTGTTGGCACTGGAGGACAAATTTCTTTCACTTCTGGTTCTTTTGGATTGAATCAAATAATTGGAGATTTTAACACCGCTTTAAGTGAAGAAGATAATATCTATTTTAGATTAAACACAGCTTATACTTCTCAACAAAGTTGGCAAGATGCTGGTTTTATGAAATCTTTTTTTGTGGCTCCTTCAATTTCTTATAAAGTAAATAATAAATTATCATTTTCTTTTTATGCAGAAATTACACAAGCAGAACAAACAAATCCTACATTTTTGTTCTTAAATAGGGCTGCTCCACAAAAAAATACAAATTTAGAAGATTTAGGATACAACAATTCATTATCCTTTACAAGTAACGATTTAACTCTAGAAAATCCGAATCAGAATTATAGAGTAGAAATGGATTATAAATTATCAGAAAACTGGAAATCACAAACTTTATTATCTAAAAGCACAACTTCTACAAAAGGATATTACTCTTATGTTTATGATTTTGGGACCTTTGCTACAGATACTTTTTCAAGATACATCAACAAGCAAAATGCAAACACACAAACTACTGATATTCAACAAAATTTTATTGGCGATTTTAAAATAGCTTCTTTAAGAAACAGAATGGTTATTGGTTTAGATTATTTTTCTGCAACGCAAACAGATAATGGAACTGGTTATGCTTTTTATGGAAACGTAAATCCTGATGGAACTACAAATGGAGATCATCCTTTTACGGCTGCTGTAGAAACAACTGCTTATCCTTTATCAACTTCTGGTGTAGATGCAGCCTTAGCTTCACAAGGCGTTAACAATTCAAAATCTCGAAACGAAATTTATAGTTTATATGCTTCGGATGTTATCGATTTAACAAATAATTTTTCGGCAATGGTTGGTTTAAGATTAGATAGATTTGTAAACGAAGGCGATGTTACAACGGATGATGATAATTATAATCAAACTACATTATCTCCAAAAGTTGGATTGTTGTTTCAGCCGATAAAAGAAAAACTATCTCTTTTTACAAATTATCAAAATGGTTTTACAAATGTAGCGCCACAATTAGTTGGAGATCCTAGTGCTGGAGCGCAAACTTTAAAAACATTTACACCAGAAAAAGCAAATCAATTTGAATTCGGAATTAAAACAAATCTTTTTAAAAACAAATTAAACGCAACTATTAGTTACTATAATATTAAGGTAATTGACAGAGTTATAACAGATCCTTCTTCGCCTTTTAACAAAATACAAGGTGGTGAAGTAGAAAGTAAAGGTTTTGAAATTGAATTAAATGCAAATCCTGTTGATGGCCTAAATATTAGAGCTGGTTTTAGCAATAATGATAGCGAAACTACAAAATCTGATAACACAGAAATTTTAAATAAAAGACCTTTAGAAGCGGGTCCTGAAACTTTATATAATCTTTGGGCAAATTATGAATTTCAAGAAGGAAATTTAGAAGGTTTTGGAATTGGTTTTGGCTTCAACGGCGCAAGTGAACGATTTGCTATCAACTATGTTTCAACGGGCGATTTTATGTTGCCAAGTTATACAATTGCAAACTCAACCATTTTTTATCAAGCAGAAAAATACAGACTTAGTTTAAAAGTTAACAATCTATTTGATAAAGAATATTACAAAGGTTGGACAACGATAAACCCACAACCTCCAAGAGCAGTTTTAGCAAACTTTACATATACATTTTAAAAAAATCAACAATTAAGAGCATCATTTATTTGATGCTCTTTTGTGGTTATAATTACACTCTATGAAAACAAAAAAAATAATCTTTCAGCTTCATAAAATACTAGGTTTAACAACAGGTATTGTCGTTTTTATTGTGGCAATTACAGGTTGTTGTTGGACTTTTAGAGAAGAAATTGAAAGTTTATACGATGATTATAAAACTGTTGCACAACAAGAAGGGACAATAATTACCGTTACAAAAGCTAAAAAAATTGCGCAAAAAATTTTCCCTGAAAACACTGTTCATGGCACTGTTTTTAAAAAGCAAAATGATGCTGTAGAAGTTATTTTTTATGATGCAGAACCAGAATTTTATCAAAGTGTATTCTTAAATCCATATTCTGGAGAAATCATACAAATTGATAATCATTTAACTGGTTTTTTTGCTTTTATTTTAAAAGGACACATGCGTGTTTGGTTGCCAAAAAAAATTGGTGAGAATGTAGTTGGAGCATCTATCTTAATTTTTATTTTAATTATTATTTCTGGTTTTATCTTATGGATTCCTAAAAAACGTAAAAACCTAAAACAACGCATAAAATTCGATTGGAAAAAAACTACAAAATGGAAACGCAAAAATTTTGATTTGCATACTGTAACTGGTTTTTACATTTGCTCACTAGCTTTTATAATTGCATTTACAGGTTCTTTTATGTCTTATGACTGGCTTAAATATGTGGTTTATAAATCTACTGGAGGACAACGAACAGTAGTTTTTAAAGTACCCGAAAATAGAGATTCAATTGCAATAGCAAGCACAACAAAACCAATAGATTTATTAATTCCTAGGTTACAAAAGGAGAGTCCAAATGCAGATGGTTTTGAGCTTCATTATCCAAAAACAAAAGAAGAAAGTATTTACGTAGAAGTATCTAAAAGTAAAGGTTTATTTTATGATTCTGATTTTCGCTTTTTTGATCAAAACTCTTTAAAAGAAATAGAAACAGAAGCTATTTATGGTAAATATGAAAATGCTACAATTCCTGATAAAATATTAAGAATGAATTATGACATTCATATTGGTGCAATTGGCGGAATTACAGGAAAAATTATTGCTTTTTTTGTTAGTTTACTAACAGCTACTTTACCAGTAACTGGCGTTTTATTGTGGTTTGGAAGAAAATATAAGAAGAATAAAACACCAACTATAAAGTAAAATTTATAGTACCACTTTTTTTTAGCATCTTTATATCTTCAAAAAAATATAAAGATGTCTTCTAATTTCAGAATTTCTCGTGCTTTTAAAAATGCCAAAAGAATTTGTTTTAATACTGATTCTAAGTTTGTATTTTTTAGCGATTCTCACAGAGGAAACAATGGTTTTGCAGACGATTTTGCGCACAACCGAAACATGTTTAAACATGCTTTAGAACATTACTATAACAACGATTTTACCTATATAGAATTAGGTGATGGAGATGAATTATGGGAAAACAGAAACTTTACAAATATTTTTAAGGCCAATAAACATATTTATATGTGGCTTAAAAAGTTTCATGAAAATGACAGATTACACTTCATTTGGGGAAATCATGACATGAAATATAAATATCCCAAAACAATTCGTAAGAACTTACACTATTATTACGACTCAATATCAGACACCAAAAAAGAATTATTAGTTGGCGCATCATTTTCTGAAGCAATTATTTTAGAGGATGAAAATTCTGGAAAGAAGATTTTTTTATTACATGGTCATCAAGCAGATTGGTTTAATTATGTTTTTTGGAAATTTAGCAGTTTCTTAGTAAAAGTACTTTGGAAACCCTTACAAATTCTAGGTTTTTCAGATCCAACAAGTCCCGCTCAAAACTTTAAAGAACGCATAAAAGTAGAATATAAATTAGAAAAATGGATTCAAGAAAATAATAATCAAATGATGATTACAGGACACACACACAGACCTCGTTTTCCTGCTAAAAACGAAATTCCTTTTTTTAATGATGGAAGCTGTGTGCATCCAAGATCAATTACAGGAATAGAAATTGAAAACAATGAAATCTGTTTGATAAAATGGCATATTATTACTCTAGAAAACGGAACTTTGCAAATAAAAAGAACCGTTTTAGAAGGTCCAGAAAACTTAAAACATTATATGAATTAATTTGATTTGCTGCACAAACACAAATACCGCGTTATTTTTCTCTTCAATTGATGAAATTCCTTCCCAAATTTGGGAGACTTTAGGTTGTACAAAAAACATTTATTTTCATCCTGATTTTTTAAAATCCTTAGAAAAAAACCATCCAGAAATCAGCTTTTCTTATATTGTTTTGGTTGATAACGAAAATCAACCTACTGCTTTTGCTAGTTTAAAACTAATTGATTTCCATATAAATTCTATTAAAAATGATTTCGAATTTTTAAAAGATATTGGTAGAAAACTACATGTATTTCCAGATAAAAAACCCTTAAAATTATTAATTTGTGGAAACACATTTGTGAGTGGAGAACACGGTGTTTTTATAAAGGAAAATCAAGATAAAAAAGCCATTGTTAAAGAACTTGCAGAAAGTATGAATCATTTTGTAAATTCTGATAAAAAACTAAAAAAACAAATTGATGCTTTTCTTGTAAAAGATTTTGCAAAAGAATCGTTATTTATTACGGATGCTTTAAAGGATTTTAGTTATCACCCATTTTCTGTAGAACCAAACATGAAGCTTCAAATCCATGAAAATTGGCAAAATTTTGATGATTATTTGGCTTCAATGAAAACAAAGTTTAGAGTAAAAGCAAAAAAAGCTTTTAAACAAAGTTCATCAATTATAATTAAAGAAATCACTTTAGAAAATCTTGATGAAATTTTACCAAAAATGACAGCTTTGTATACAAAAGTTGCTTTAAATGCTGGTTTTAATTTAGGTGTTTTTAATTTAGAAACTTATAGAAATCTAAAAGAAAATTTTGGTGATAATTACATTTTAAAATCTTACTGTTTAGATGACAAAGTTGTAGGTTTTATTTCGGGCATTATCAATAAAAACTCTTTAGACGCTCACTTTGTTGGTATCGATTATCAACTAAATAGAGAACACGCCATTTACCAAAGAATGCTGTACGATTATATAGAAATTGCCATCAGTAAAAAGCTGAAAATTATTAATTTTGGTAGAACTGCTAGCGAAATAAAAAGTTCGGTTGGCGCAGTTCCGCAAGATTTAACCATGTATCTTCGTCACAAGAAAACTATTAAAAACAAAATTTTAAAGTTATTTTTGCAAAGAGTTCAACCAACTCCATTTCAACAAAAATTTCCATTTAAAAATTTAGAAATTTCTCATGAAAAACACTAAAGAATTAATTGCCCTTTTAGACTTAGACGATTTAGGAAACCATAATTTTAGCGGTAAAAGTGTAACTATTGGAAGTCCGCATGTTTTTGGCGGTCAAGTATTAGCACAAGCTATAAATGCTGCTTATAAAACAATACCAGAAAATCGTTTTCTACATTCTTTACATTCCTACTTTTTAGAAGCAGGCGATTTAACGATTCCTATAAATTACAATGTGCAAGAAGTAAGAAATGGTGGCAGTTTTTCTACGAGAAGAGTTACTGCAAGTCAAAATGAAAAAACTATTTTTATTTTAGCAGCTTCATTTCACAGAAAAGAAGATGGTTTTGAGCATCAAACAACATTTGATCCAAACATAAAACAGCCAGAAAAACTGTTAAGTTGGGATGATATGTTAGCACAATTTGGTGATTTTTTACCAAAACCTATGAAATACTTTTTAAGCATAGAAAGACCTATAGAATTTAAACCTGTTAGAATTCCGAATCCTTTACAACCAGAAAATTTACCGCCAAATGAGCAAGTTTGGTTTCGTTTAAAAGGCGAAAAACAAGCAATGGATTTTAGAACAAAACAAGAAATCCTAACCTATATTTCTGATTATAATATTCTAAATCCAGCATTTAATCCAAATGCAAGCGAATATAATTTTGGCAATACACAAACGGCAAGTTTAGATCATTCTATGTGGTTTTTTAGAGATTTCGATTTTGATGATTGGATGTTGTATGTTGTAGAATCTCCAAATGCTTTTGGTGCAAGAGGTTTATCCAAAGGAAATATTTTTACAAGAGATGGTAAATTAGTTGCTTCGGTTGCTCAAGAAGGATTGTTAAGGCCGATTAAAAAGTAAGCAGTAGCAGTAGTAAAATTAAAAAATTTAGAAAAAAATGAATCCAATTACATATGTTTTAACCACAAATGGTTTATTGTTTTTATTGAGTGTTATTTTTTGGAAATTTCCGCCAAAAAAAATCAATAACATTTATGGTTATAGAACTTTTAAGGCAATGCAAAATGATGATATTTGGAAATTTGCTAACAGCACATTTAACAAAAATTTCCTTATCTATGCAGGTATTTCATTTTTAGCGGCCTTAATTTTAGCAACTATTTCTGTGCAAGAATTAACTTGGCAACCAATGGTTTTAGTTATGTTATCGCTTTTAGTAAGTATTATAAAAACAGAAAGATCTTTATCTGATAATTTTACCGAAGAAGGAAAAAGAAAGTAAGATCCTTATCATAACTTGAAAATATCAATTATTTTAAATTATCTATTTTATTTAAAAATTAGCAACAAAAGAAACCGATAAATTTCTTCCTGGAGAAGAAACACCAGAAGCAAATTCTATATAATGTTCATCAAATAAATTACTTAATCTTGCTTGTACAGAAAAATTTTCACTTACAGCATAGCGGCTATTTACACCAAAAGTAACCCAACTTGGCGTACCAAAATAAATATCAACATCATCCGTAGCATTTGCATCAACAATTGGTGTTAAATCATGATTATCAATTCCTTCTGTAAAATTAAAATCAGAAATATCTTTTTTACTATTAAATCTTAAAGCTGCTCCAACTTCTATTTTTTCTTTTTTATAATTGATTTCAAACTGCCCAAATAAAGGCGGAATTGATGACATTGGTTCTTCTGTATCATAAGTTCTTCCTTTTGTGTACGTAATAAAACCTGATGTATTAAAAGTATTAGAAAGTTTACCTAAATAACTAATTGTATATCCTGTTATAAACGCATTTCCTCTATTTTGATTTGCAACTGCGTTGCCATATTCTCCATCAAATAAAACTTGATCACTTCCATTGATTGTAAAACTGTCTCTAATAATATAATTATCTAATAACGTATAAAATACATTTGCTCCTAAACGAAATTTCCTATTATTAAAATATTTCTGAATTCCGATTTCGGCATTATACGCAAATTCTGGTTTTACATCAATATTTGGTACTGTTACATCTCCACTTTTTTCACGAACTCTACCAACATCATCAATATTTGGCGAGCGAAATCCAGAAGATAAAACACTGTTTAATTGCCAATTTTTAGAAGGTTTATAAACGTAACCTAAAGTTGCTGTAACTGCCGAGTTGTTTGAGCTAATTTCTATTTCTGGAAGCTGTATAAAGGTTTGATCTATCCAAATTGCATGTAAGTTTGTATTTGTAAATCTAATTCCTGAATTTAAAGTTGATTTAGGATTAATATCTTGCCTGTAATCTACATATAATGCAGAACTTAAATAATCGCTTCCACCATCTGGATAACGAGATTGCACCTTAAAATCATCAGAAAAACCATTTATTTCTCCGTTTAAAATGTTTAAAGTTTTACCATATGAGTTGGATGAAACTTCATTATAAGCAACCTCAAAACCATAGGATAAAGTTCTTGTTTTATCTTCTGTTAAAGGCACAGAAAAATCTCCATTCACACTAAAAACATCTACATTTTCTTCTCTATAAGAACGATCTAAACTACCAAATTTTCGTTGAATTCTGCTTTCTTGTAAATTCTGATAAGCAGCGGTAATTGAACCACTTTCTAACCAATTTTCAGAAGGTTTAATATCTAATCTAGAAGATATTAACAACCTTTTTTGTGGGCCATAATACCATTCTGCAAATTTTAAAGAAGAGACATCGTTTAAATCTGTTAACTCCGTTAAACGATCAAATCTTTGGATATCTGATGAAGTAGAATATTGTAAATTAATTTTTAAATCTGTGTTTTTAGATAACGGAACAAAGAATTTTTGCAACACATCTGTTTGATTATAATTTGTATTTCTTAATGTATTTGGATTAGCGTTTTTAGTTGGATTTTCATTATAATTTCCGTTTACATTTTCTGAATAGTAAAACACTTTTCCCCAATCAGAAAAACCATGATTTCTGTTTTTACCAGCTGTTAACTCGCCAAAATCTGAATACGAAATACTTGTAAAAGATGCCCAATTTTTAAAACTTAATTCTGAAGAAACATTGGTTGTAATTTCTTGATTTACGGTAGAATACCTAGAAAATAATTGACTAGAAACTTTATTTTCTTCGGATAATTTAGGCGTTTTTGTATAATAATGAATCACGCCACCTAAAGCATCAGAACCATAAATTACAGAAGAAGGTCCAAAAACAACTTCCGTTTTATCTAATAAATTTGGCGCAATGGTAATTGAACTTTGCAAATGCCCTTTTCTATAAATAGCATTATTCATTCTAACACCATCAACTACTAACAAAACTCTGTTAGATTCCATTCCGCGAATTACCGGACTTCCTCCTCCAAATTGTGATTTTTGAACTTTAATTCCTGGAATTTCAGCTAATAAATCCGCAGAAGTTTGTGCAGAAATTTTTTGAATATCTTTTGATGAAAGCACAGCAATTTGTTCTGCAATTCTTTTCGATTTTTCTTCTTTCTTAAAAACAGAAATTACAATCTCATCTAATTGCTCAGAATGTTTGGTTAAATAAACTATAAAATTTTGTTGCTTTAAAATTGATTTTTTTAAGCTAAAATTTGCATAAGATAAATGAGAAAAAAGAATTACATCATCCTTTTTAAAAGAGGAAACATCAGCTAAACCTAAATAATTTGTGGTTAAACTAATAGTTTTATCCTTATTAAAAATAGTAACATTATTTATTTTCTTACCTGTTTTTTTGTCTAAAACTTTTATTTCTTGTGCAAAAGTTGTACTACTAAAAAAAACTATAAATACTAAAAAAATATACTTCATTATCAACTAAAAACGGTTTCTAAGACTTGTAAAGATTTTGGGGTTCTAAAATTACCCAAATGTAATTTAAAATATTGTATAATTACTTGCAAAACTAATTGCCTTTCAACTTTGCTGTAAGTAACATTTTCTAGTGTATCAAAAATTATGCCTAATAGCTTTTTAAATTGATTAAAATCATTCTTCGAAATCACATTTTTTTCATAAATATTATCAGAAAAAACACCATCTAACAAATCAAATCCTTTTTTATTTATTTCTGATGTATCAGGATAAAAGCCCAAAAAACCAGTTAAATTTAATAAAAATAACAAATGAAAATTGGCAACTTTATCATGCATATCTAACCATATAAAAGCGGTTTCTAAATATTTATAAAGTGCAGAATTTTGTTCTTCTTCTTGAATTGAGCTAGATAAAACTTCTGATAAAAAAAGTACAACAGATTGTTTTACAATATCTGTATGAAATGTTTTATAAGGATGAATTACTTGTACTTCTTTTATAGAATTTAAAGTGTTCTTATTGTTGTGATTTGCAACAATTCTTAATTGTGTTAATGGTTGAAAATACGCTGCTTTTAATCCAGATTTTTTGGGTTTTAAAATACCTCTTACTAAATAACTTTTAACACCTTCTTCTTGCGTGTAGCATTTTACGATTAAGCTTGTATCACCAAATTTTAGTGCACTTAAAACAATTGCTTTTGTAGTTACAATTGCCATTAATTTACAATTGCAATTTTAGTTGTAGACGTTTCTGAGCCATCATCGTTAACTAAAAGCACAATATAAATACCAGAGGCTACTTTTTTACCTGCTAAGTTTTTTTTATTCCAAACTACTTTACCTCCTTGCAATTCTTGCCCTTCTACCACATTGGTTTCATAAACTAAATTACCAGCAACATCTAGTATTTTTACGTTGGTTCCGTTTGGTAAATGTGTTCCGTTTCTACCATCAATAGTAATAGTTTCGTGATTTTTTAAAGCAGGATTTGGATATGCATACACATCTCCTAAAACCTCACCAAAAGTTGCTACTTTACTATTATAAGCAACAATGCCTTTTTCTGTAGCAAAATATACTTTTCCGTTAGAAGTATCTGTTCTAATTTTTAAAATTTGATTCGATGGTAAAGGTGAATTTACTTTACTAAAATTTGCTAAAGTAGTTTGCCCAGACGGATTAGTATATAAAACACCTCCACTATCTGTACCAAACCATTTATTATCTGCACCATCAACATTTATAGAATTAATTCTTTGATCTCCTAATAAACGTTCTCCAACTCCGTTTTCTTCTATAACAATTGGTTCTGCATTTAGCACATCAGCATCAAAAACTCCGGAAGCATTTCTGTACACAACCATTCCTGATCTTGTACCTAACCAAACTCTATTACTTTTATCTACAGCTACAGTTAACACATCCGTATCTGGTAAATTACCAAGATTTTCCGTTGCAATTAACGCCTTTTTTCTACTGCCATTTTCGTTAAAAACAAAAACTCCACTTCTTCTTGAACCAAACCAAATGCTGTTAGAGTTATCTACAACCATTTCACTTAAACCAAAAGCAGTACTTGTTTTTACAGATGACATATCATAACTAGACCATTGCCCAGAAGGCGAAAGTTTTTTTAACTCGTTTGTAACACCAATATTAGTAACCCACAAATTACCTTGGCTATCAAAAGCAGTACCACTTATTCTAATAGTAACAGAACCTGGATCGCTTAATCGTATATCTTCTAAAGGACTATTTAAATGGTTATAGAATGTTTCAATTTCATCATTTTCTACTACTAATAATCCTCCGGTTGAAACACTATTTATAGCGCCAGTATCTCCAAAAGAACTTATATAAACTTTATTCTCTGCATTAGGGTCTATAGTGATGTAATTTAAATCCATAAGAGGAAAATCTGGATTGAATTTTGTGTTTATCCAATTTTCTCCATTAAAATGACTAAATCCTTGTTTGTTTTGTATTGGCGTATAAGTAACATCATAACCACCATAAACAACCCAAAGATTATCATCTTTTACTGCTATTGAAAAAACATCATTAGACAAAGGTCCTTCTGGATGAATTTCTTGAAACGAATTTATTTGACTTATACTCGTTTTTAAAACTCCGAATTCTTTAGTTGCTAAATAGATGTTATTATTCTCAAAAAAAGCATTTAATAATGTAAAATCGAAATCTACATTTGAGATAAATTCTGCAATTTGATTTTCTGTTACATCAAGCACAATTGCTTTTTTATT
This sequence comes from Polaribacter sp. KT25b, assembly GCF_900105145.1. Lineage (NCBI taxonomy): Bacteria > Pseudomonadati > Bacteroidota > Flavobacteriia > Flavobacteriales > Flavobacteriaceae > Polaribacter > Polaribacter sp. KT25b. The sequence goes on from NZ_LT629752.1 coordinate 3,314,867, forward strand.
TAGTGCAATTGTTAAATTAGTACTCGACGATTTTAAACCAATTATGGTTTCGGAAAAATCTCTAATTTGAGTTAGAACACCATTGTTAAGCCAGAATAACCTAGAGCCTTCTGTAACATAAATTTTAGTATTAAAAACAGATATATTACTAAAATTACGACCATTAAATTGTTGGTCCCAATTCTTAAAATCAATTAAAAGATTACTAGAAACAGTTGCAATAAAAATTCCATCTTCTGTAACTGCATAAATTTTTCCATCAGAAATAATAGTTTTATTTATTAATAATGATGTTGAACTGTTGCCTATAAAAAAAGTATCACCAAATTCTAATTTTTCAATATCATATTCTACAATTGCAAATGGTGTTGATAAATATAATGTATTTCCAAATTCAGAAATATGATTGATGCTTTTTTCTCCCGTTTGATTAAAATTTATAATATCTGATGAAATTGTAACACTGTCATCTTCATCAATTACTTCAATTAATCCGTTTTGATAACCAATAACCAACCTATTAAAAGTTGCATTATAATGAATTGAAGACGTAGTTTCGCCTGATAAACCCTGAATTGATGAAAGTTTTTTAGTCTCTAAAGTCGTTTCATTAAAAGTAAAAATGGCGTTATCAACCAAAGCGTAAATAATATTATCAACTTTTACAAAATCTTTTACGTTGTTGTAAGAATAGAAATCTTCCCAAGAATCGCTGTAATCTACTTGAGCAGAAACAGATATCGAGCTTAAAAAAAGGAAAAGAAAAATTAACTTTTTCATGTTTGTGTTTATAAATTCAAAGATATTTAATTATTGTAGAATAACGATAAAAACAGGTATATTAGTACAAAAATGAATCCCTTTTTATGAGTTTAGAAATTGAAAGAAAATTTTTAGTAGAAAATGAAGATTTTAAAAAAGAATGTTATCAGAAAAAATTGGTAAAACAAGGATATTTAAATTCTGATAAAAATAGAACTGTTAGAATTAGAATTGCTGATGATAAAGGTTTTATAACCATCAAAGGAAAATCTAACGAAACAGGAACAACACGTTTTGAGTGGGAAAAAGAAATTGATATTCTTGAAGCAGAACAATTACTTTTATTATGTGAACCTTCAATAATTGATAAAACACGATTTTATGTAAAAAGCGACAATCATATGTATGAAGTTGATGAATTTTACGGCGATAACAAAGGATTAATTGTTGCTGAAATTGAATTAACTTCAGAAAACGAAGAATTTAAAAAACCTTCTTGGTTAGGCAAAGAAGTAACAGGAAACATAAAATATTACAATTCTAGTTTAAGCAAAAATCCTTTTAAAAACTGGTAATTTTTAAAGATTATAGATCGCTATAAAATGACTAATACTACCGAGTAAAACAAAAACGTGAAAAATAAAGTGATTATAAGGTATTTTTTTAATGGAATACAAAATAGCACCTATTGAGTAAAAAACACCTCCACCAATTAAAAATTGTAAACCTTCTGGCGTTAAACTTTGCATTAATGGTTTTATAAAAAAAACTACTTGCCAACCCATTAATAAATACATTGCTGTAGAAATTTTATCGAATCTACCTGTAAAAAAGAGTTTTAAAATAACGCCTGTTAAAGCAAAAAGCCACACAAATAAAAACATATACCAGCCTAAATTAGAATCTAAACCAACTAAACAAAACGGAGAATAACTACCAGCAATTAGCACATAAATTGCAGAATGATCAAAAATATTTAGTTTTCTTCTTTTCTTCGGATTTTTAGCTGCATGATAAAAAGTAGACGCAGCATATAAAATAATTAAACTTAAACCGTAAATAATAAAACTTACGGGTTTCCAAAAACCAGTAAATTCAATAGATTTAAATATTATAAAAGGAAAAGCAATAACACTTAAAACTAAGCCAAAACCATGAGAAATTACATTTAACTTCTCTTCGGTATTACTATAACGGTGATTTAAACTCTCGCTCATTATTTGGTCTATTTGTATCGTTCATAAATTTTTTATCACTCAATAAATCGTCTTCAATAATTTTAAAAACTTTTTGTTTCAAGTTCTCCATATCTTCCATTTTTAAACCCTTAGTTTCTATAAATCTATGTTGATGGATTCTAAAAACTCCAGGACTTCCTTTAAAAAAATCCCAAGAAAACAAGCGTTTACAATCGTAATAAACTTGCGGTACAATTGGTGTTTCAAACTCAATAGCCAAACTAAAAGCACCATTTTTAAAAGGAGCCAAAACAACATCTTCAGTTGGCACTAATCCTTCAGGAAAAATTGCCATACTTGTGCCGTCATGCAATCTTTTCTTAGCCATTTTATACACTCTTTTTCTACTTTCAGGATTATTTCTATCAACAACAATAACTACTTTTTTGTAGAAATAACCAAAAACTGGTATTTTACCCAACTCATGTTTTCCAACAAAAACTATTGGGTTTTTACTCAAAGCAATTAACACAAAAGCATCCATTAATGATGCATGATTTGGGCAAAACATATAACTCTTGTCACTTTCTGTTATCTGATCATTTTGTACCTTTAAACGAAATCCCATTCCGTAAATTAAAATTTTAGATAAAATTCTGGCAACTTTCCAAAAATTATGATATTGTTCTTCTTTAAAAGTGAATATCAACAAAAAAGGAGACAAAATTAAAATGGTTACAATCATTAAAATGTAAAACCAAATTCGCCAAATTAATAGAAAAGGAATTTTTATAAACTTCACAGATAGAATTAAATAGTAATTAAAATAATGAGCAAAAGTAGTAATATTCTTTTGTTTATTGATTTTCTTAAACAAAACCTTATTTTTGCCCTTGCAGAGAACAATTAGAATCTCTCAATCAAAAAAAAAGATAAAAATAACGTAATGTCTAGAATTTTAACCGGAGTCCAAAGTACAGGAACACCACATTTAGGAAATTTATTAGGAGCTATTTTACCAGCAATAAAAATGGCAAATAGTCCAGGAAATGAATCTTTTATATTTATTGCAGATATGCATTCTTTAACACAAATTAAAGACGGAGATTTATTAAGAGAAAACACCTACAGTGTTGCTGCTACTTGGCTTGCATGCGGTTTAGACATTAGTAAAACAATATTTTACAGACAAAGTGATATACCACAAACAACAGAATTAACATGGTATTTAAGCTGTTTTTTTCCGTATCAAAGATTAACTTTAGCACATGGTTTTAAAGATAAAGCAGACAGATTAGGAGATGTAAATGCAGGTTTATTTACTTATCCAATGTTAATGGCCGCAGATATTTTATTGTATGATGCAGAAATTGTGCCTGTTGGTAAAGACCAATTACAACATTTAGAAATGACGCGTGATGTTGCTAATAGATTTAACAATATTGTTGGTGAAACATTGGTTCCGCCACAAGCAGAAATTCAAAAAGGCACAAAATTAGTTCCTGGAACTGATGGTGAAAAAATGAGTAAATCTAGAAATAATATTATCAATATTTTCTTATCAGACAAAAAGTTAAGAAAACAAGTAATGTCTATTAAAACAGATAGTAAAGGTTTAGAAGAACCTAAAAACCCTGATACAGATAATGTATTTGGACTTTATAAATTATTGGCTTCGGATGAGCAAATTGCCGAAATGAGAGCAAATTATGAAGGTGGAAATTATGGTTATGGCCATGCTAAACAAGCTTTATATGAGTTGATTCTTGAACAGTTTTCTACAATAAGAGAACGTTATAATCATTTTATGGAAAACAAAAATGAAATTGATGAAGCCTTAGAAATTGGAGCAGAAAAAGCAACAATAGTTGCTAATGGAGTTTTAAAAAGGGTTCGAGCAAAAATTGGTTACTAAACTTATTTTTAATTTTGTAAAAACCACGCAAAATGCGTGGTTTTATTTTTTAAAAAAGGAATTATTCTATGCCCACTCACATAAAATACCACCCATAATTGCTAAAGTTATTATCCAGTAACCTGCATTAATAGCAACATATTTTACAGTTTTTCTTTCAAACATTGCAATAATTGATAAAATTGGTAAAACAAAAAGAACCCCAGACATTGTACCATGTAAAGCTCCGTGTTTAAAAGTTCTGTAATTAGTACCATACTTAGCCATAAAATCTTCAAAATAAGCTAGAGTTTCACCTTGTAATTCTGTTGAACCAGATTCTAAAAGTGTAGAAAAAACTCCTCCTTGATGAATTACTATAAACTGTAAAAAGAAAGCAACTAAAAAACTAAACACATAGCTTAGTATAAATGTCAGCGCCATATTTTTGTCTGCTAAAGATTCTTTAGTGAATCCCATTTCTTTCATCCAAGTATTTCCAAATAAAGGACCATACCAGATAAAACCAGTTACTAAAGGAACTAAAGCCGCTAAAAAAAAGATGTAAAAATTAATTTCCATGATAAAAGTTTTTAAGTTGAATACCAAATATAGGAAATAACTTTCTGAAAATTAATCGCATAAAAAAAGTCGAAAGTTATTACTTCCGACTTTATTATATTTTATAAACTTTATTATTGAATTTTCATTGATTTTGCAATTGCTTCTAACTCAAAAAGAAAAGCTCTTTTGTTTACTGATGGCGCGTATGTAAATCCTTCAAAAACAATTAATCTGTTATTTTTCTTATCAATAACTGAATAATTTAAAAAAGGCCCCGCCATAAAATCATTTTTTACTTCCCATTTTCCACGAGTTTCATAGGCTTTTTTTCCATCAATCGTTGCATCAAAAGTAAAAGGCGTATACGCTTCTTCTGTAATCATGTGTTGTGTTTCTGCATCTGTACCAGGTATATATTTTTCTCCTATACTATCTCTAACCGCCACAATATTATCTGCAACTTTACTTTCATCACCCAAAGGAATTGAATATACCAAAATATTATTGCTTCCTGTTTTTGCAATTCCGCTTGTTAAATGGTTTCTTAACCAAAGAAATTCTCCTGTATCATCTACAGTATTAAATTTCTTAGGAATCGTTAAAGAAATGCCTAAATTTTGAAGTGTTTTATAATTCGAATTATCTTGTTTGTCTTTTTCAAAGATACCTTGTGTAAACTTTATATCTGCTTCTAAAAAGATACTTCTAATTTGTTTTTTGTGCTTTTGTAAAAGTTTTATAATACCTTCATCATCTTTTGCTTGCACATACACAATAGTTTGTGGTTGTGCATAAATATTATTCTTTACAGTAAAACCTTCATTAGTACTTTCTGTAATAATTAAAATATTTCTACTTGCTTTCATCATAGAACTAAATCCATTAGGAGCAACTTGAGAAACATCTAAAATAGGTTCTGGTTGTGGCAAACCCACCATTAATTCTCCGAAAGAATTACGCACTTCTTTACCAACATCTCCTGTCCAATCGCTAACTTTAGCAACCACCATTACTTTGTTAATTTTACCTATAGATTCTTTTAAAATAACTTTATCATGACCAACACAAGATGACAATAGAAAAGTAATTAATAGAATTGAAAGAATTTTTTTCATGAGTTTAGCTTTTATATATTTTTAGTTTAGTTCCGGTTTTTAAACTTTTAGCACTCCAAATATTGTTCCACTTTTTAATTTCTTCTATAGAAACATTTTTAAATTTTTTAGAGATCGTCCAAAGAGAATCTCCTTTTTGAACTGTATAAACTTCATAATCTCCTTTTGCTATAGAAGTAGAGACTTTTTTAATTGTGGATGATGTTCGATTTACACTCAATTTTCCAGAAAAAACAGTAAGTCTTTGTCCTATTTTTAAATGACTGGTTTTTAACGAATTCCAACGTTTAATATCACTAACTCTCACGCCAAATTTCTGTGCAATTTTCCCTAAAAAATCACCATTTTTTACTTTATAACGAATACTATTATCCATTTCAAAATATTTAGGCAATGGCTTTTCTCTTGAAGCTTCATCTGCTTCTGCTAATGCATAAATTTCTTTTTCTTTTTCTAAGAATTCGATAATTTTATCCTTTGGCAACCTTATTGCGTAATTATGATCTTTAATAAAAGGAACAATATCTAATTTATAAACTGGGTTTAAAAAAGAAATAACATCTTCTTCTACCTTTAATATTTCTGTAATATGATCAAAACCAATGGTTCTTTTTACACGAATTGTATCTGTTTCAAAATTAAAAAACTGAGGGAGTTCTGAGTAAATATTGTGTTCTTCTGCATATTCAAAAATATACATAGTAGCATAAAATGCTGGCACATAACTTGCTGTTTCTCTCGGCAAATAAGGTCTTATATTCCAATAATTTTTATTACCTCCAGAGCGTTTTATCGCTTTTGATACATTTCCTGGACCAGAATTATAAGCTGCTAAAGCCAAATCCCAATCGCCAAAAATTCTGTATAACTGACTTAAATATTTACACGCAGCAATTGTTGATTTTACAGGATCTTGACGTTCATCAACATAAGAACTTACTTTTAAATCGAACTGTTTTCCTGTACCATACATAAATTGCCATAAACCTGTTGCACCTGCTCTAGATTTTATTTGTGGCAATAATGCAGATTCTACAATTGCTAAAAACTTCATTTCTAAAGGAATATCGTATTCATCTAAATATTGCTCAAACATAGGAAAGTAATATTTAGCTCTTGCAAACAACTGAGGAAAATATTTTTTTCTAGATGATAAATAACTATTAATTACCTTTTCTAAGGTAGTATTGTACGCTAAATTAAAAGGTGTTTTTTCATTTAAAAGCGATAAACGCAATTTTAATAAATCTGTAGTTAAAACTGTAGAAGTATTACCTGTAATATCAATATCATTTAAAACAAACTCTAAACTATCAATTAATGACGAATTAAATTTTTCATCAACCAACAAACTATCTATTATTATTAAATCTTGGTTAGAAAACGTATCTTTTTCAATGATATTAGCAACTTTAATTGTTCTTTTCACATTATCGTCTGGCCATAAAGTATCTCTAATTGGCTCTAAAACAACACCCTTTGGTTTTTGAGAAAATACAGAAAGACTAAAAAGTAACAGGAATAAAAATTTGTTCATATAAGTTATATATCTAATTCTAATGCTATTGGACAATGGTCTGAATGTTTTGCTTCGGATAAAATATAGGCTCTGCTAATTTTTTCCTTTAAAGGATTAGATACCATCGCATAATCTAAACGCCAACCTTTATTATTTGCTCTAGAATTTGCTCTGTAACTCCACCAAGAATATTCTTGCGCATCTGGATTTACAAAACGAAAACTATCAACAAATCCGCTATTAATAAAATTGCCAAGCCAAGTTCTTTCTTCTGGTAAAAACCCAGAAACTCCTTTCATTTTTGGATTATGAATATCTATTTCTTCATGACAAATATTATAATCTCCACAGATTACTAAATTCGGAATTTCTTGTGTTAAATTATTAATATATTCATGAAATTCATCCATATAAGTAAACTTAAAATCTAATCTTTCCGAGTTTGTTCCCGAAGGTAAATACAAACTCATTATAGAAACTTCATCAAAATCTACACGTAAATTTCTACCTTCAAAATCCATAGACTCAATTCCTGTTCCATATTCTATATGATTTGGTTTTTCTTTACAAAAAACTGCCACAGAAGAATAGCCTTTTTTTTGTGCAGAAAACCAATAATGATAAGGATAACCAGCGTTTTCAAATTCAGAAAGATCTAGTTGCTCTTTATGTGCTTTGGTTTCTTGAATACAAATTACATCTGGATTTGCAGCTTGTAACCAATCTAAAAAGCCTTTTTTTAATGCAGCTCTAATTCCGTTTACGTTGTATGATATTATTTTCATTTATACTCTTTTAATTTCCCAAAAATGGAAGATATTCTTGTTTTAATTATTAATCTAAACTAATTGGTTTCTTTAAAAAAAGCCAAGTAATTTGTTTTGTTTTACCTGTTTCTGTAAGAATTAATTTCTTTCTTGGAGATACAATAAAAGCGAGAACACTACAAACTCCTATTTTTAAGATAAAGTTATCTGTAATATAAACCAAATCAAAAATCGACATAAAAACAATAATTAATATTGGATAAATTAACCAATATGTTTTTTTAAATAATTTCATATTAAATATTCATTTCAAGAATTTCCCCACTTACAACTAATGTTCCTTCTGTAGCATTTTTAATTTCTTGTATAGAAACTCCTGGAGCTCTTTCTAATAAATGAAATGCATTGTTTTTAACTTCTAATACTGCTAAATTTGTAACTACTTTTGTTACACAACCAACACCTGTTAAAGGCAAAGAACAGCGTTTTAAAATTTTAGATTCACCTGCTTTATTAGTGTGCATCATTGCTACAATAATATTTTCTGCGGAAGCAACTAAATCCATAGCTCCTCCCATACCTTTTACCATTTTACCTGGAATTTTCCAATTGGCAATATCGCCATTTTCTGAAACTTCCATAGCACCCAGAATTGTTAAATCTACATGTTTACCACGAATCATAGCAAAACTCATAGATGAATCAAAAAAACTTGCTCCAGGCATTGTTGTTATCGTTTGTTTCCCTGCATTTATAATATCTGCATCTTCTTCGCCATCAAAAGGAAAAGGTCCCATTCCTAAAACTCCATTTTCGCTTTGAAACTCAACTTCTATATCTTCTCTTACATAATTGGCAACCAAAGTAGGGATTCCGATTCCTAAATTTACGTAAAACCCGTTTTGAACTTCTTGTGCAATTCTTTTTGCAATGCCATTCTTATCTAACATAATTTTAATTTGAAAATTTGTTAATTTGATAATACCAATATTATAAAAATTAATATTTAATTTCAAAAATGTATCAATTCTAATTTCGAGATTTAATACTTTTTCCTGAATTTAATAATTGACGAGAAATCACATATTTTCTCTCTACTTGTAAAGCTTCACAATAGTTAATTGCCTGTAATGCAACTTCAATTAATTAATTGTGTTTACGTACAGTTCGTTGTTCAATTCTTTTTTCGTAATTTTTTCCTTCAAAAATACGTTGCACAAAAATTCCAGGAATATGAATATTATTAGGATTTAACTCCCCAACCTCAACCATTTCTTCTACTTCTGCAACTGTAATTGTTGCTGCGCCACACATATTTGGATTAAAATTTCTTGAGGTTCCTTTAAAAACTAAGTTTCCTGCAGCATCTCCTTTCCAAGCTTTTACAAATGCAAAATCTGCTTTAAAAGCAGGTTCTAATACATACATTTTTCCATCAAACTCTCTCGTTTCTTTTCCTTCTGCAACTTCTGTTCCATAACCTGCAGGCGTATAAAATGCAGGAAATCCTGCTTGAGCAGCTCTACATTTTTCTGCTAAAGTTCCTTGAGGCGTTAACTCTACCTCTAATTCTCCTGACAACATTTGACGCTCAAACTCTTCATTTTCGCCAACATAAGAAGAAATCATTTTTTTAATTTGCTTATTTTGAAGCAATAAACCCAAACCAAAATCATCTACACCTGCATTATTAGAAATACAGGTAACTTCTCTAACATCTAATTTTACAAGCTCAGAAATTGCATTTTCAGGAATTCCACATAAACCAAACCCGCCTAACATAAAAGTCATTCCGTTTTCTACGCCTACTAAAGCTTCTTGAACATTATTTACTTTTTTGTTTATCATTTTTATTGTTTTATGACTGATTTTGGCACAATGTAAAATACAAACTTAGAATACATTAAAAATCTATATCTCCGCCAGTATTTGTGTTTATTTCTTCATCAGATTTATCTATACAATCTATATTAATGGTTAAATCTTCTGGTTTTTCAAAATCTTCTTTACTAATATTTAAAGTTTTATCTTCATAACATTTTTTCATAAATAATGCCCAAGTAGGTAATGCCATTGTTGCTCCTTGACCTTTAGAAATACCTGCAAAATGTGTTGCTCTATCTTCTCCACCAGCCCAAACACCAGTTGCTAAATTTGGCACAATTCCCATAAACCAACCATCTGATTGATTTTGAGTTGTACCAGTTTTACCAGCTATAGGATTTGTAAATAAATATGGAAAACCTGTAGCAGCTTTTCCTGCGGAAGAATATGTTGATCGCAACCTAATTCCTGATCCAGATTCTGTTACCCCTTTTAATAAATCTAAAATAACATACGCAGATTCTTCACTTAAAACTTCTTGTGTTTGTGGTGTAAAATCTTTTAAAACAGTTCCGTTTTTATCTTCAATTCTTGTAATAATCATAGGTCTAACTCGTAAACCTTTATTGGCAAATGTACTGTAAGCACTTACCATTTCGTATAATGATAACTCTACAGCTCCTAATGCTAAGGATGGATTTGCTGGAATATCTGTTTCAATTCCTGCTGCTTTTGCTAAACGCACCACATTTTCTGGGGTAACTTTATCCATCAAATTTGCAGAAATCACATTTACAGAACCTGCTAATGCATCTTTTAAAGTAATCATTCCTCCATATTTACCATCAGAATTTTCAGGCATCCAATCTTTAGGAATTCCATATTTCCCTTTAGGAATTGTATATGGTGTATTTGGTAACTCATCACAAGGAGACATTCTTAATTGATTAATTGCTGTTGCATACACAAATGGTTTAAATGTAGAACCTACTTGTCTTTTTTGCTGCGCTACTGCATCATATTTAAAATGTTTATTATCTATACCACCAACCCAAGCTTTAATATGCCCAGTTTGTGGTTCTATTGATAATAATCCAGATCGTAAAAAGTATTTATAATATTTAATAGAATCCATAGGAGACATAATTGTGTCTTTGTCTCCTTTCCAAGTAAAGACGCTCATCTCTGTTTTTGTCTTAAAAATTTTATCTATTTCTTTAGCTGATTTTCCAACAGCTTTAAGACGACGATATCTTTCTGAACTCCTTTTTGCTCTTTCATAACTTCTAGCTATTTCACCAGCATCTAAATCGTAAAAAGGTGCTGTTTTATTTCTTTTTTGTTCGTTAAAAAAGTATTCTTGTAAATTAGCCATGTGTTCACTAACAGCTTCTTCTGCATATTTTTGCATTCTAGAATCTATCGTTACATAAATTTTTAATCCATCGCTAAAAATATTATATTGTTCTCCATTTGGCTTCGGATTTTCTCTTACCCAAGTACGCATCATTTTTTGTAAATGTGCTCTAAAATAAGTTGCATAACCATCACTATGACTTTCTGGAGTATAATTTACATTTAACGGTAATTGTTGCAAATTAATTTTTTCTGACTCCGTAATAAATTCATTTTTAGCCATTTGCAGCAAAACAACGTTTCTTCTTTGTTTTACTAGCGCTTCTCTTCTTAATGGATTATAATACGATGAGTTTTTTAGCATACCAATTAACATTGCAGATTCTTCTACTACTAAATCTTTTGGTTCTTTACCAAAATAGATTCTTGCTGCAGAACGAATACCAACTGCTTGATTTAAAAAGTCGTACTTATTTAAATACATTGCAATAATTTCATGCTTTGTATATTGGGTTTCTAGTTTTATTGCCACAACCCATTCTTTTACTTTTTCGAGTACTCTTTTAAACTTATTTCTAGATTTTTCGCCCGTAAATAACATTCTTGCAAGTTGTTGTGTTATTGTACTTGCACCACCACTTCCAGGTTTTAAAACTGCTCTTGTAGTTCCTCTAAAGTCAATACCAGAATGTTCATAAAAACGTTCATCTTCGGTTGCTATTAGTGCATTTACCAAATTATCTGGCAACTCGTTAAACTTTACCGGAGTTCTATTTTCTTTTGCATATTTACCAATCGTAACGCCATCCGAAGAAATTACTTCTGTTGCCAAATTTGATTCTGGATTTTCTAAATCTTTAAAAGTTGGTAATTCTCCTAAATAACCCCAAGACGCAAACAAAAAAGTAAATATTATAATTGTAAATCCACCTAAGACAATACCCCAAAACCATATAAGGTATTTTTTAAAATTTGTTGTTTTTTTCGTTGCCATTTTTATTTTGTTTTTTCTATGCTAAAACCAACATCTTGCACTCCTTCTAAAAACGGAATAACTTCAACTTCTCCATTCTTTCTCATTGCATGACGAATATTTAACTTATATTTTCCTGATATAGGAAATACTTTTTGCTCTTTATAGAATAATTTATTTTCTTTAATTTCTGTAAATCCTTTGCCTAAAAACTTACCTGTTTCATCTGCCATTTCATATTGCAAAGTATCAACAATTTTGTTACCGTTGGGGAAATTTAATTCTGTAATTACATATAAATTACTAAAAGGATAGTTATTATTATTTCTAATATTGATAAATAGATCTTTTGGTAAAATTGTATCTACTACTGTAAACTCAAAAGAAATGTTTTTATTGGCTTGCCAAGAAGCATCTGGTAATGATTTATATTTTGTAAACTCTATTTTATCATTACAAGAAACAAAAAAAAGAAGCACAAGTAAATAAATAAAACTTCTATTTCTCCTGAGAATTATCTCCATTTTTAGGTTTATTATTTTTTCTATTTCTGTTATTCCTTCTTGGTTTATTTGCTCTAGTTCCTTCAGCTTTTGGCTGATTCTGCTGTCCTTTAACCTTCGGGTTTACCTCTGGTTTTGTTTTTGTTTCCCCTTTAGGTTTTGCTACAGGCCTTGGCTTTCTTTGTTGTGGTTTCTGTTTAGTAACATTATCTGATATTTTTGCATTAGCAGCATTAGGCCTTGGCTTTCTTTTCTGAGGTTTCTTTTTAGCAACTTCATTTGTTATGTTTGCATCATTAACTACAGGTCTGGATTTTCTTCTCTGTGGTTTTCTTCTTGCAACATTCTGTGTAGAAGTTGCATCATTAGAAGCTGGTCTAGGTTTTCTATTCTGATTTGGTTTTCTATTTTGTTGAGGTTTTCTAGTATTTTCTGATGATGAATTTGCTACAGCAACAGCTTTTTTCTTTCTATTATTTTTTCTTCGTTTACTAGATTTTGGAACATCAAAACGAGTTAAACTATCTTGACCAACAGCATCTTCGAAATTAACCTTTTCAGGAATTTCAATCTCAGATTCATATTCTTCTAACGAAATAGATTTCTCGTTCTTTTTATTCTGTTCTATAATTTCTTGAACCTGATCTAATGATAATCTAAACCATTTAAATCGTTCTTCTTTATATGTGTACCAAAGATGTTTTTTAAAGATATCCATTTTAACAAAAACTGCATCTCCTTTTTCTGTTTTTAAAACTACATCTTGCTTTGGAAAAGATTTTAAAGCATCCAAATATGTGTCTAACTCAAAATTTAAACAGCATTTAAGTTTTCCACATTGCCCTGCTAGTTTTAAGGGATTTAAAGATAGTTGTTGATAACGTGCCGCAGAAGTTGATACTTTTCTAAAATCTGTTAACCAAGTTGAGCAACATAATTCTCTACCACAAGAACCAATACCTCCTAATCTTGCAGCTTCTTGTCTTGCGCCAACTTGTTTCATTTCCACACGAATAGAAAATGCGCTAGCTAAGTCTCTAATTAATTGTCTAAAATCTACTCTTGTTTCTGCTGTATAATAAAAAGTAGCTTTATTTCCATCTCCCTGATATTCGACATCAGAAAGTTTCATTTGCAAACCTAATCTTCCAAGAATTTCTCTACCTCTTCTTTGCGTTTCTTCTTCTTTATCTCTAGATGCTTGCCAAATATCTATATCTTTTTGAGAAGCTTTTCTGTAAATTTTCTTAACATCTTCATGATCTACAGAAATTTTACGCTTTTTCATTTGTACTTTTACCAATTCGCCGCTTAAAGAAACGATACCAACATCATGACCTGGAGAACTTTCTACGGCAACAATATCTCCCATAGAAATTGTTAAATTCTCTGTATTTTTAAAAAAATGTTTTCTTCCGTTTTTAAAACGGATTTCATAAATATTAAAACGCTCTTCTCCACTTGGTAAAGTCATGTTAGAAAGCCAATCAAAAACTGCTAATTTTTCGCTTCCACTTCCACAAGTACCTGTACCACAATTACCATTACTCTTGCAACCTTTTGGTACTCCATTTTCTGTTGTACCACAACTTCCACATGCCATGTAAGTATATATATTTTTATAGTTGATAGTCTTTATGATTTAATTTCAGCAGCAAACCCACTAAAAAAACACATCATAAAATCTAAAAACCTCTTGGTTCATAAATTGATTATCAGATTGATACACAAACACAACCTAATCTTCACTAATTCGTAAATATACGCATTCTCAAAGAATGAAAAAACTGGTTCATGCAAAGTTCTTATAACTATTTTTTTTAATGATAAACCAAATGTAATTGTAATGTTTGCGTAATTTTTGTTTATTTAAGAATTTGCTTTGATTGAATTAGAATTCGTTTAAAGTTTGATTTTTTAGCATAAAAAAAGACCTCAAAATTGAGGTCTTTTTAAAATTGAAATTATTATTAAAATCTAATTCCTTATTTCCACTTTATCACTTTGTATTTAGTCTTTTATAATTCTTTTATTAATTGCTCCTTTATCTGTAGTAATTTTAATAAAATAAATTCCTGCTGATAATTCTTCAACATTTAAAAGAGTGTTTTTAGCCGTAGTTATTTTTTTACCTGTTGCATTAAAAATTTCTACTTTTTTCAATTCTAAACCATTTGATAATAAAATTTCTACGAAAGAACTTGCTGGATTTGGATATGCTGCAACATTTTCTTTTAAGAAATCTTCTTTAGATAACGCTTTACAAGAAACGTTATACGTTGCTGTTACATCTTTCTTCCAATCAGCTTTTGCTAAAGCATCAGCAACATTATCAACCTCTATACAGCTTAAATTAGAATTTCCTGTAACATCTAACTTATCTAAAATAGCATTGTTTGCATTTTTTAAATTTAAAGTAGTTAATTCGGTATTATTTGAAATATCGATATTTGGGATATTATTAGCACCAATACTCATCTCCTCTAAAAATAGATTCGTAGTAACATCTAAACTTGAGATTTCATTTGTTTCACAATTTAAAACTTTTAGTACTGGATTATTAGCGACTGATAAACTTGTTATAAAATTCATCTGAACAGATAATTCCTCCAAATTTGTACTATTTGAAACATCTACACTTACTAATTTATTATTTCTTGCAATATCTGGAATTTACGTATAATTGGAAGCGGAATAACAAATTGTGTCTGAAAAAGTGGTTCCTGCATCTTTTACTCCCCAATTAGCTGTAGCTGCTGTAGCATTGTCTACTAACACACATTCTAAAGCTGGATTGTTTCTAATATCAAAAGCTATAAAAGTACTTGGTATTAGATTGTTTGCACTATTCTTTATATTCAAACTCACAAGAGCATTGTTCTCTGCTCTAAATGAAATTAATTTGTTATTCGCACTTACATCTATATTCGTGATTTGATTAAAGGCTACCCCTAACCTTTTTAATAATAGATTGTTACTTACATCGATACTTGTTAAACTATTACTTCCTACAAATAATTCTGTTAAAGCTGTATTTGCAGAAACATCGATACTTGAAATTCCTGTATCTGCAACGTTTAAATACACTAAACTTAAATTAGCAGCTGTTGAAAAACTTCCTAACTCAGGATTCTGATTCACAGCTAAACTTGTTAAGTTCGTATTTAAACTTACATCTAAAGTACTTAAACCATTGTCATTTCCTTGTAAAAAGGTTAATGCTGTGTTTTGACTTACATCAATAGTACTAATAGCATTGCTCACAAAATTTAACTCTAATATAGCTGTTTGATTTGAAACATCTAAACTTGTTAAATTATTTCCTCCTACGTTTATTTCTGTCAATAATGGATTGTTGCTCAAATCCAAAGTTGAAATGTTATTATTCAAGACTTCTAACTTTTCTAATAACGGATTGTTACTTACATCTAGCGAATTTAAAAGCGTTTCTGAATCTTTAGTTTCATTGGATGCATACAATTCTCTTAATTTTCCATTGCCTGATAAATCAATACTCGTATTGAAGTTGTTGTAAATATTTAACACTTCTAAATCTCTAAATGCCTCTATACCTGTAAAGTCTTCAATCTCCAATCCAACAGTTACTAAACCTGTTACTATTTCTAAATCTGAAGTTAATGCTCTACCATTAATAATACCATCTGTATCAATATTTCTATCTATTAAAGCTTGCTCAAATTTTGCATCTGGTATTTGTGTGTAGCTTGGTGATGGTCCATTTTGAAAATATCTAAAATTACCTCCACTTCCACCAATCATAATATCTAAATCACCATCTGAATCTAAATCACCTAACTGAATCCTTATATAAGGTGTAGATAATGTTAACCCAAAAGGATTTGATATTGGTGCTGAAAATTGTGGTGCTGTTGATGAACCTGTGTTTTCGAAATAATAAAAAACTGGATTCCCTGAAGAACTTCTTGCAGCTCCAGAAAGTAAATCTAAATCTCCATCATTATCTATATCCCCAAAAGTTGGATATGAAGAAAAAGTAATCTCATCTGTCAATCCAAAAGGATCTTTTACAGGATTCGCAAATTGTGGAACTGAACTTGAACCTGTGTTTTCATAATAATGGAAATCCCCATAAGTATCTCCAGAAATAATATCCATATCTCCATCTCCGTCTGAATCTACAAACGTTGGAAATGAATCTGAATCTGATGATCCAGAAGGATTATTTGGAATATTTATTAATCCAAAAGGATTATTTTGAACAGCTGCATAAGCAGGTGCATCATCATCTCCTGTATTTTCAAAATAATAAAAACTTGTTCCTCTTCCTCCAGACATTAAGTCTAAATCACCATCATTTTCTAAATCTGCAAAATTTGCGTTTGAGAATATACCAATACCTGTTAATCCATTTGGATTATATACTTGAGGCTCAAAAGTTGTTGTAAAATTACTGAATACTCCTTTATTACCTTTTACTGAAAATGAATATGGATTCTCATCTGAATCATTATTTGCTATACTAACAATTGCTGCTTGATTTCCTTCTAAACTTGGAGTGCATGTAACTTGAAAAGTTTTTGAATTACCTTTTGCAATTATATTTGAGTTTAGCTGAACACTAATTGCAAAATCTGAAGAACCAGAAATTGTAACATAGTTTGGATAAGGTGTTGTTAAACTTAAATCAGCAAAACCTTCACTATTATCTATTGTAAAAGATTTTGTTACTGCATTTACTGAAACTCCAAATTCTGTATTATCAATAGTACTTGGTGTTGTATCTCCATTTACAATAGAAACATTATTACCTTTTATATCTATTTCTGGAAAAGCTTCTTCTCCAAAAACTACACCTTAGTTTGTAGAAACATAAATTTTACCACTATCAAAATATATTTGATTTACGACTCCTATAATTCCATCATCAAAATCATATCTAGTGAAAGTTGCTCCACTATCATTAGAAACGGAAATGATAGAACTACTTACTCCAACAAAAACATTAACTCCTTAACTATAAACAGTATTTACAGAATTAGCTGCTAAACCATCTGCTTGTTGTACTACAGTAAACGTATTTCCTTTATCAGTAGAAATTGATAAACCACCAACTGGATCAAAACCTTCTGAAGCTACATATAAAACTCCATTACTAAATGATACTCCATTTGCACCTTCATTTGCTAAACCATCTGTATTTGTTTTGTTGATAAATGTAGCTCCACCATCTGAAGAGATTGACAAACCTCCATCAGTTGCCACATATACATCTGATCCATTTGCCACAATTTCTCTAAAAATAGTTGAACCTATTCCATCACTTTCAGTTTTCTCTATAAATGTAGCTCCTGCATCATTAGAAATCCATAATCTATTAGAAGCAAGTGCATAAATAGCATCTCCATCTGCAAAGACATCATTCATGTCATTTCCATAAGTAAAAGATGCTGGTGCATAGTTTATAAAGTTGTTTCCACCATTTGTAGAAACAGATACTCCACCACTTGTTGCAGCATAAATTGTTGAACCATCTACAAAAACATTTTTCACATTGTTGGCACCTAAGCCATTTGTAATAGTTTTAGTTGTAAAAGTAGTTCCACCATCTGTAGAAATTAACAACCCTGAAGTTGTACCAATGTATACTGTAGAACCTGAAGCAAATACTCCTTGTGTAGATGAGTTTGTTAATCTAGTAAATTTAAAACTCTCTGCACTAACTTGTGCAGAACTTGTTTGGACGAATCCATTTAGCCCAATAATAATCGATAAAATAAATAGTAATTTTAGTTTCATAGCTTTTTTAATATTATTTATAGGAGATAAAACTAAAGAAAACCAAAACTAGAATAATAAATTTGTTCTGAATAGTTGAGATTTGTTCTGAAAATCTAATTTTAATTAAAAATGTAAAATTTAGATAGGTTTTTTAGATATTTAGAAAATTTTCAACATCTTTTCCGTATTTTTTTGATAATTTAAAAACTTCTCTGTTTACTTTTATACTAGTTGAAGTTACACTTTCTATGAATTTTGGATTGATAGCAATACCTCTTGAAATTCTTAAGATACTCTCATTTGGTAACAATTCTACAATATTTGTTAAAGATGTTCTTACCAAACTCTTTTTTGTTTTATAACACAACCTTACATATACGTGCTCTGCTTCAATATAAATTAATTCAGAAAGATTAATATTATATGTTGTTGCGCCGATATGAATACTAACAAATTTTTTCGTTTCATATCTTTTAGCATTAAGAATAATATCGATTGTAGTTAGAACAGTAATTTCGTTTATAGGTTTATTAATATATCCTTTTGGGGAAAGTTCTTTAATCTTATGTAAAGAATTTGCATCATTATAAGAGGTAATAAATAAAAATGGAATACCATATATTGTATTTAAAAGTAAAGCCACATCTAATCCTGTTTTTCTTCCAGAGATTTTAATATCTAACAAAACCAAATCTACTTTCGTTGTTTCTAAAATTGCTTTGGCTGAATTATAATTTATAGCAATTCCTGCACAAAGATAACCATGATTTAAAAGTGCTATTTTTAATTGACCAGCAATGAGTAGTTCATCTTCTACGATTAATACACTTTTTATATCCTCATCAATCATAATTTAATTTTTATGTTCTAAAACTATTTTAAATGTTGATTTTTCTCGTTCTATTTTCCCATTTAGCTGAGCAACCATGCTCTCAATAATAAATAAACCAAGTGTATCCTTTTTTGAATCTTTACTAAAAATAGTGCCAGAATCTACGTACGTAATATAAATTAAATTACGTTTCTTTTTTATTTGTACATTTATTATTAGCGGGTTTTTTGAAACTGCGTGCTCAATACTGTTACTTATCAACTCGTTAATTAAAATACCAATTGGCAAAGCTGTATCAATATTAAGTTGAATTGCTACGATATTTTGTACATATTTTACATTTCTTGAAGATACATTTACTAAACCTGCTATTTTTTGTAAATACTCCTCTAAATTATAAAACTCACCTGCTGTTTTTGTATCAGAATAAATAAATTGCTCATGGGCAATAGCAATGGTATTAATTCTATTTTCTAAATGTTTAAATTTCTCTTTATAAAATTGTTCTTTTATTTCTTGCGATTGAAATTTTATTAAACTTATAATAAGTGATAAATTGTTTTTTACTCTATGATTTAATTCTTTTAACAATATTTCTTTTTTGGTTATGTTTTCTTCTAATAAACTATTCTGTATATCTATTTTCTTTTTTCTTTTATTTAATCTCCTATATAAAAGACCAATAAAAATTGAAAGAAGTATAACACCAATTATAAAAAAAACAAAATCTTGTTTTTTTTCTCAGTTTCTTCTAATAAATTCTTTGAAACAATACTTTTTTGTTTTTCACCTTCTATTTGATTCTTATAATTTATTAATGATATTTCTCTTTCTTGTTTTTTATCATTTTTTAGCATTTCATTTTCATGAAATTTCTTGTAATAAAATAATGCAGAATCAATCCTTTTTAGTTTTTGATTCAATTTAGATTTTGCTTCATAAAGCCAACTTAAAACTTGTAAGTCTTTTCTTTTTTTTATTATAAACAAAGAAGAATCTAAATATTTATCAGCTTCATCTAATTTATTATTGTAAAGTAAATGAAACCCTATATTCTTATACATATTGCTAATATTAAGCTGGTTTTTAGACAATAAAAAATCTTTTAAAGAATTTTTTAACAAAAAAGTTCTTTGGTCTTGACTCTCTTTTTCTGCCAAAAAAGCTAAAATCATTTTAGACGTTGCACTAACCTCATAAAACTTATTTTCCTCTCCAAATTTTATACCTTTATTCACATAAATTAAAGACAAACTATCATTATTTTTTATAGCCTTCATAACCCTAAAATAAGATGCTTTTCTGTAAAGGTATTGCCCATAAAGCCTATCTTTAGGTCTTGTTTTATAAATATTTTCAACCTTTTTAAACTCTAATTCAGAGGCTTCCCTTTTGTTGTAAATCTCTAAAATTAGTGCTTTAGCTAAATAAAGGCGTACTAATGATCGCTCATTTATTTCTTGTGGATTTAGTAATGTTTGATTTATTAATTTTAGTGAACTTGTTAAATTATTATTTTTTGACAATGCCACTACTTTTAAAGTAGTAAAATCATTAGAAATAATTTTTGTTAAATTTTTATCCGCATTTATACTATCAACTAATCTTATAACAACACCAAAATTCCCTAACAACAAATCACCTTCTAATTTTTTG
This sequence comes from Polaribacter sp. KT25b, assembly GCF_900105145.1. NCBI lineage: Bacteria > Pseudomonadati > Bacteroidota > Flavobacteriia > Flavobacteriales > Flavobacteriaceae > Polaribacter > Polaribacter sp. KT25b. Next base: position 3,335,570 of record NZ_LT629752.1, read on the forward strand.
TAAAGTAATTCATAATTTTGAGCAAAAATAGTGGTGCTTTTTATAAAAAAAAGAAGTACTAAAAAGATTGATTTATGTTTTATGAGGGTTTTGTTTAACATTAAAATTATATCGTGAAATAAGTTTTCTTGTCTAATTTCATTTAAAAGGATGAAATTTACAAAATTATGTTCTAGAAAGGCTTTTTTTTGTGCTTAAAGTCTAGTTTTTAATAAATTATCTATTAAAAAGTTTTTTTTTAAATTTAACCTCAATAATTTATTTACACTTGTTTGACTTCAATAATCTTAACAGGACAGGCTTTTTTTGCCTCTACAGAGCAGTCGTAAATAGATTCATCAAAAGATTTTATGGTAAAAAAACCTTTCTTTTCTTTAGAATGCAACAACACTGTTTTTCCGTCTTTTTTTGACATTTGAAATTGCTCTGGAGCAACCTCTACACAGTAATTACAACCAATACATTTATTTCTTTGTAACGTAATTACAACCATTAGTTTTCTGCGAATTCAGTTTTAACAATCTTGTACAATTTATCAGATCTTCTAATTTTGAAGTCCAATTTCATAGTAACTTCATCTCCTTTTGTGGCTTTTTCTGAAGGTTTATCATTTACAAACATTTGTTTTAATTCCATTTCTTGAGCTCCAGTTGTTGGTCCAGTAATTAAAATTGTATCACCAATATTTACATCATAAGCATCAATTTTAAACTGACCAATTTTAGCTTTATCAAAATAATGTTCTCCTCTACCTAAAAAGACTTTCTTTTGTGTTGCATGAGAACCAGATTCTTTACTCCATTCTCCTAGTTTTTGACCTAGATAATATCCGTTCCAAAAACCACGATTGTAGACTTTTTCTAATTCTTGCATCCAAGAAATTACTTTTTCTTTATCGTAAGTTCCTGCAGCTAAACTATCAATTGCATCTCTGTAACATTTAATTACTTTGGCAACATATTCTGGCGCTCTTCCTCTTCCCTCAATCTTTAAAACTTTGATTCCTGCATCTGCAACTTGATCTAAAAAATCGATAGTACATAAGTCTTTTGGGGACATAATATACTCATTATCCAACTCCATTTCAAAACCAGTTTCTTGATCGATAACAGTATATTTTTTTCTGCAATTTTGTTTACAAGCTCCTCTATTTGCTGATGAATTTGCAGAATGTAAACTCATATAACATTTACCAGAAACTGCCATACACAAAGCTCCATGTCCAAAAATTTCTACTTCAATTAATCTACCTGAAGGTCCTTTTATTTGCTCTTTCTCAATATCTTCTGTAATCTTTTTTACTTGACGCAAACTCAACTCTCTACTTAGAACAATTGTATCAGCAAAAAGACTGTAAAACTTAACCGTTTCTATATTTGTAATATTTATTTGCGTAGAAATATGAACTTCCATTTGCTGTTCTCTAGCCATAGAAATCACCGCTTGATCCATCGCAATTACAGCCGTAATATTAGCTTCTTTTGCTCTTTTTATCAATGTTTTTACTATTGATAAATCATGATCGTAAACAATTGTATTTAATGTAAGATAGGTTCTTACATTTTTTTCTGAACACCTTTTTGCAATTTCTTCTAAATCATCTAACGTAAAGTTGATAGAAGCTCTTGCTCTCATATTAAGTTGCTCTACTCCAAAATAAATAGAATCACAACCATTGTCTAAAGCAGCCTGCATAGATTCAAAATTTCCTGCTGGCGCCATTAATTCGATTTTTTGCATGCTATTATTTTTTAAATTTTAGAACTTCAGAACGTCCTTTTTTAAATATTTTATTACTATTTCCTTTTCCTTTTCTTAATTCTTTTTGCTCTTCGTAAGAAAGTTTTATAATTTCTTGGCAATCTGTAGAACAGGTATTTTCCATCTTTTCTGAACATTCATCACACTGAATAAACAATAAATGACATGCTTCATTAGCACAATTTGTATGTGTATCGCAAGGTTTACCACATTGGTGACAATTAGAAACTACGTCGTCTGTAATACGTTCTGCTCTTCTATGATCGAACACAAAGTTTTTACCAATAAATTTATTTTCTATTCCTTCGGATTTTACTTGACGTGTGTACTCTATAATTCCGCCTTCTAGCTGAAAAACATTTTTAAATCCTTTGTGTTTGTAATAAGCTGATGCTTTTTCGCAACGAATTCCGCCTGTACAATACATCAATAAATTTTTATCTTCTTTATTGTCTTTTAAATCTTCTTCAATAATATCTAAAGAGTCACGAAATGTATCAACATCCGGAGTTACAGCTCCATCAAAATGACCAATTTCACTTTCGTAATGATTACGCATATCTACACAAACCGTATCAGGATTTGCCAACATTTCATTAAATTCTTTGGCATTTAAGTGAACACCTTTATTAGTAACATCAAAAGTATCGTCATTTAAACCATCAGCAACAATTTTGTTTCTAACTTTTACTTTTAACTTTAAAAACGATTTATTGTCTTGTTCTACAGCAACATTTAAACGAATATCCTTCAAAAAAGAAATACTATCTAATTGATCTTTTAAAGCATAAAAGTTTTCGGATGGTACAGATAATTGAGCATTTATGCCTTCGTAAGAAACATAAATTCGACCTAAAACGTCGAGTTCATTCCATTCTAGGAATAACTTATCTCTAAATAATTGTGGGTTTTCTATCTTATAATATTGATAAAATGATATTGTGAGGCGGTCTTTGCCAGCTTCATCAATTAATGCAGCGCGTTCTATTGCGCTTAACTTATTGTACAGTTGCATGCTATACTAATTAGGTTAAACAAAATATTTTTTTTTGCAAATATAGTTAATTTAAAAAAATTGAATTCTTCAAAAATTTAGCACTTATATTTCATTGATTTTCAAGCCATAATCAACTAAATCGTTTTCTTAAATAATTTGAAAAACTAATATTTATCATATTTTCAAAAAAGGTTCAACAGTAAATTTGCATAAACAATAATTGAATACATAAAAAATATATAATAATGGAAGTACAAGAATTAACCTTAGAAAAACCAAAAAGAGTTACATTTAACGAAGGAGTTTGGAATAAATCTATCAACGTTAGAGATTTTGTTATACAAAACATTGTTTCTTATTATGGTGATGATCGTTTTTTAGTTGGCCCAAGTGAAAAAACTCAAAAACTTTGGAACGTTTGTAAAATAGGAACTGAAATTGAAAGAAAAAACGGAGGAGTTCACTCTGTAGATACAGAAACTATTTCTGGTGTTTCAAATTTTAAAGCAGGTTATATAGATAAAGAAAATGAAGTAATTGTTGGTTTACAAACAGATTCACTTTTAAAAAGAGCTATGAAACCTTTTGGAGGTTACAAAGTAGTTCAAAAAGCATTAGAAGAACAAGGTTTAAAACCTAGCGAAGATATTAATACATTATTTACTAAATATGTAAAAACACATAATGATGGTGTTTTCTCTGCTTACAATGCAGAAATCAAAAAATTTAGATCTTTAGGTTTTTTAACAGGATTACCAGATAATTATGCTCGTGGACGTGTAATTGGAGATTACAGACGTATTGCATTATATGGTATTGATAGATTAATTGAAGCTAAAAAGAACGATTTAGCAAATATTGGCGGCCCAATGACTGATGCTGTTATTCGTTTAAGAGAAGAAGTTGCAGAACAAATTAAAGCTCTAAAAGATATGATTGTAATGGGTAACCATTATAACTTAGAATTAAATAGACCTGCTAAAAATGCTCAAGAAGCAGTACAATGGACTTATATGGCTTATTTAGCTGCTGTAAAAGAACAAGATGGAGCTGCAATGTCTTTAGGTAATGTGTCTACATTCTTAGATATTTTTATTGAAAGAGATTTACAAAGTGGAGCAATTACAGAAGTTGAAGCACAAGAATACATTGATCAATTTGTAATGAAATTGAGAATGGTACGTCACCTACGTATGGCTGCTTATGATGAAATTTTTGCTGGAGATCCTACTTGGGTAACAGAAGCTATTGGTGGTATGTTAAACGATGGTAGATCTAAAGTAACAAAAACTGCTTTCCGTTTCTTACATACTTTATATAACTTAGGCCCATCACCAGAACCAAATATTACCGTTTTATGGTCTCCTTTATTACCAGAAAATTTTAGAAAATTCTGTTCTAAAGTAGCTATTGATACTTCATCTATACAGTTTGAAAATGATGATTTAATGAGAACTTCAAGAGGTTCTGATGATTATGGAATTGCTTGTTGTGTTTCTTATCAAGAAATTGGGAAACAAATTCAATTTTTCGGTGCAAGAACAAACTTAGCTAAAACATTATTATTAGCTATTAATGGTGGTAAATGTGAAATCACAGGAACTAAAATGGTTGATGGAATTGAAGCTGATAATAGTGAATACTTAGACTTTGATAAAGTAATGGCCAACTTTAAAATTGCCATGAAAGAAGTAGCTCGTGTTTATAATGATGCAATGAACATTATTCATTACATGCATGATAAATACTACTACGAAAAAGCTCAAATGGCTTTAATTGATACAAATCCACAAATTAATATCGCTTATGGTATTGCAGGGTTATCAATTGTAGCAGATTCTTTATCAGCAATTAAATATGCAAAAGTAAAACCTATTAGAAATGAAGAAGGTTTAACTGTAGATTTTAAAATTGAAGGAGAGTTTCCTAAGTATGGAAATGACGACGATAGAGTAGATATTTTTGCTCATGATGCTGTTGAAGATTTTAATAATGATTTAAAGAAATTAAAAGTTTATAAAGACGCAGAACCAACAATGTCTGTTTTAACAATTACATCTAACGTTGTGTATGGTAAAAAAACCGGTGCAACTCCAGATGGTAGAGCAATGGGCGTTGCTTTTGCTCCTGGTGCAAACCCAATGCATGGTAGAGATAATAATGGTGCAATTGCTTCATTAAACTCTGTTGCTAAAATAGATTATAAAGATTCTTTAGACGGAATTTCTAATACATTCTCAATTGTTCCTAAATCTTTAGGAGCTACAGAAGAAGAAAGAATAGACAATTTAGCAGCTACTTTAACTGGTTATTTTGACCATGGCGCACAACACCTTAATGTAAATGTTTTAGACAAAGAAACTTTATTAGATGCAATGGAGCATCCAGAAAATCACCCACAATTAACAATTAGAGTTTCTGGATATGCAGTTAATTTTATAAGATTAACAAGAGAACAACAAATGGAAGTTATTTCACGTTCTTTCCACGAATCTATGTAACCTTTTTTATGTATTATTGTTAAGGGGTTCAAAAAATAGAAATACGGTTTTATATAGCCTGCTTTTAAAAAAAGTAATTTCATTTTTTTGAATCCCTTTTTTTATTCACTTAAATCTTACGAAAATTAAAACTTTAGAAAACATATTAAACGTTCACTCAATTGAGTCTTTTGGTACTCATGATGGCCCAGGAATTAGAATGGTTATTTTTTTACAAGGCTGTAAATTAAAGTGTTTGTACTGCCATAATCCGGATACGATTGATACCCATGGAGGAGAAGAACATCATATTGAAGATTTAGTACAAAGAGCCATAAAAATGAAATCTTATTTTGGTGATAAAGGTGGCGTTACTGTTTCTGGTGGCGAACCTTTACTACAAGCTCAAAACCTTATTCCTTTTTTTAAAAGATTAAAGGAAGAAGGAATTAATACTAATTTAGATACCAATGGACGATTATTAAATCATCCAACAATTGAGTTGCTAGACGAGTATGCAGATTTGGTAATGCTAGATATTAAGCACATGACAGAAGATGGTTTTCAATATCTTACAGGTAAAAGAAACAAAGAAACTACGTTTAATTTTGCAAAACACAGAGAAGAATCTGGCAAAAAAATGTGGTTACGTTATGTTTTAATTCCCGGAATTACAAATTCTCCAGAATTATTACATCAATTAGGTAATCATTTTAAAGATTACAAAACCATAGAACAAATAGAGTTACAACCTTATCATAAATTAGGCATCCATAAATGGGAAGCTTTAGGTTGGGAGTATGAATTGAAAGATGCAAGAGAAAACACAAAAGAAGAATTACAAGAAGCATCAGATATTTTAAGTAACTATTTTAAAAAAGTAAAAATCAATTAGAACTTAATTTTTATTAAGCTCAAAATTAAAAAAATAATGAACACCCCTAAAGAAGTTATACATTTAGTTAACCAATTAGCTTTAAACAAAGGAAAATATAAAACAAAAAAAACATTAATTCTTGCAATCTTAGCAGGTGCTTATGTAGCCTTTGGCGGATTACTAGCCATAATAGTAGCAGGAGGATCTCCAGAAATGGCAGCAAACAATCCAGGATTAGTAAAATTTATTTTTGGCGCTACTTTCCCTATCGGACTGATACTTGTTGTAGTTGTAGGCGCAGAACTTTTTACAGGAAACAACGCTTACTTTATACCAAACCTTTTAAGAAAAAAGCAACCAATTTCTGATATGTTTAAAAACTGGGGATTAGTGTATACAGGTAACTTTATAGGTGCACTTTTTCTTGCTTACGTAATTACACATTTAACACATATTGTACATAGCGAACCTTATATTAATTCTGTTTATAACATTGCAGAAGGTAAAACAAGTCACACTTTTTTAGTGACTTTTATAAAAGGTATTGGCGCAAATTGGCTAGTATGTTTAGCCATTTGGCAAGGTATGGCTGCTAAAGATACAATAGGTAAAATATTTGCAATTTGGTTACCAGTAATGGCTTTTGTAGCTATTGGTTTTGAACACAGTATTGCTAATATGTATTTTATTCCGCTTGCAATTTTTGAAGGTGCAGACATTACTTGGACTACTTTTATCTTTAAAAATTTAATTCCGGCAACTTTAGGAAATATTGTTGGTGGCGCACTTTTTGTAGGATTACCTTATGGTTATTTATTTGGAAAAGAAAAATAAGAAATTAAGATCTAACAATTAAATTGAAGTATTAAATGATACTGTTTTAAGCATCACAGCTTAATTCAGTATCATTTTTAATTTATAAAGATATAGTTCTTTAAATGTAAAATTATATCAAATTGTTTAATTTTAAACATCAGAAAAATTTATGCTAAAATTTTAAACTTTAGTTGATTTATAATAGTTTACCTGATTTATTTCACCCTTTTTTTTAGCATCTTTGCAGCATAATTAAGAACAAATATTCTTTTGAGAATTTCTTAAAAGACAAGTAAAATATATTTCCTAAAAAAGGAATCTAAAACCAAAAAAGATGAAAATAGCTGTAGTTGGCGCAACTGGAATGGTTGGCACAGTAATGTTAAAAGTATTAGAAGAACGCAATTTACCTATAACAGAATTTATTCCTGTTGCATCAGAAAGATCTGCTGGAAAAAAACTATCATATAAAGGAAAAGAATACACCATTGTAACCTTAGCTGATGCTGTAAAAATGAAACCAGATGTGGCTTTATTTTCTGCTGGTGGAGATACATCTTTAGAATGGGCTCCAAAATTTGCTGAAGTTGGTACTACTGTTATTGATAATTCTTCTGCTTGGAGAATGGATCCAACCAAAAAATTGGTTGTTCCAGAAATTAATGGTGATGTTTTAACTGCGGATGATAAAATTATTGCAAATCCAAATTGTTCAACAATTCAATTAGTGATGGCTTTATCGCCTTTGCATTTAAAATATAAAATGAAACGTGTTGTTATTTCTACCTATCAATCTGTTTCAGGAACTGGTGTAAAAGCAGTTCAGCAATTAGATAATGAAGAAGCTGGTATTGAAGGCGAAATGGCATATCCACATAAAATAGGTAGAAATGCATTGCCTCATTGTGATGTTTTCTTAGAAAATGGATACACAAAAGAGGAAATGAAATTAGTAAAAGAACCTAAGAAAATTTTACGTGACGATTCTTTTTCTGTAACCGCAACTGCTGTTAGAATTCCTACTGCAGGCGGGCATTCTGAAGCTGTAAATATTCAGTTCGAAAATGATTTTGATTTAGCTGATGTTCGTAAATTATTAAGTGAAACTCCTGGAATAATTGTTGAAGATGATTTAGCAAACAACATTTATCCGATGCCAATAAATGCGCATGATAAAGATGAAGTTTTTGTTGGTAGAATTAGAAGAGACGAATCTCAAGAAAATACCTTAAATTTGTGGATAGTTGCCGATAACTTACGTAAAGGTGCTGCAACAAATACAATTCAAATTGCCGAATATTTAATAGCAAATAATTTGGTGTAAAATACAAGTTATGTCAACATTTCATAAAGTAACCATACAAGAAGTAAAACAAGAAACCGCAAATGCGGTTTCTGTTTTGTTTAAAATACCTCCACATTTAAAATCAGAATTTAATTTTACTGCGGGGCAATACATTACACTTCAAAAAGAAATTAAAGGAGAAGAAATAAGAAGAGCGTATTCTATTTGCTCAACTCCAAAAAGCGATGAAATTAGAGTTGCAATAAAAGCAGTTGAAGACGGAATATTTTCTATCTACGCAACTACCCATTTAAAAGCTGGTGATGAAATTGAAATTTCTGTTCCAGAAGGTAGATTTTTATTGAATCCAGAAGCGAACAAAAACTATATTGCTTTTGCTGCTGGTTCTGGAATTACGCCAATTTTATCTATGGTAAAAACAGTTTTAGAAACTGAACCAACATCAAACTTTACATTGGTTTATGGTAACAAATCTGTTGCTGATACTATTTTTTATACTGAATTAAATGCATTAAAAGAATCTTTTTCTAGTAGGTTTAAACTGCATTATATTTTTAGTAGAGAAAATGTAAAAAACGATTTAAGAGGTAGAATTGACGGCAACGTTACTAACTATTTTGTAAAGAATATGTACAAAGAAACTACTTTTGACGCTGCATTTTTATGCGGTCCAGAAGAAATGATTCTTGATGTTTCTAAAACACTTAAAAGTAACAAAATTGCTGAGGAAAATATTCATTTTGAATTATTTTCAACCTCTGTAGATGAAGAAGCTATCTCTGAAATTAAAGAAGGAACTACTCAAGTAAAAGTTCTTTTAGACGATGAAGAAACGACATTTATAATGCAACAAACAGATAATATTTTGGCTGCTAGTTTGCGTAATGATTTAGATGCCCCTTACTCTTGTCAAGGTGGCGTTTGTAGTTCTTGTTTAGCTAAAGTTACAGAAGGAAAAGCTGTGATGGTTAAAAACTCTATTTTAACAGATAGTGAAGTTGAAGAAGGATTAGTTTTAACTTGCCAGGCATATCCAACAACATCAAAAATAACGATTGATTTTGATGATGTTTAAAAGCTTCTAAATTACTAATTTCATTAACTGTTTGATAATGTTTATATAACGATTAAAATACAGTTTTTTAAAAAATATTCTTAGTTGAAAGGGTGGTTTTTCCGCCCTTTTTTTTATCCTTCAATTAAAAAATAGTATTTTTAGGCAATGGATATTTACGATTTTAAGAATGCTATTCTTATAGGATTTTTCATGGCTTTTATGATTGGCCCAGTTTTTTTTATGCTGATACAAACCAGTATTTTAAAAGGCGCAAGAGCAGCAATTGTTTTTGATTTAGGTGTTATTTTAGGTGATATTTCTTTTATTTTAATTGCTTATTATGGCAGTAGATCTTTGTTAGAAAAAATTAAAGACGATCCTCGTTTATTTTTTATTGGTGGTTTAGTGTTGATTATTTATGGTGTAATTACCTATCTTGATAAAGAGAATAAAAAAGAAAATCTAAAATCAACAAAATCTATAGAAATACCAATTGTTAAAAATAACTACTTAAAATTATTTTTAAAAGGATACTTTTTAAACTTTATAAATATTGGTGTTTTAGCTTTTTGGCTAGGAACAGTTTTAGTAATTGGTCCAACTTTAAACATGGATCAAAATGCTATATTTACTTATTTTGCAGTAATTATTTTAGCGTATTTTGTTACAGATTTAGGTAAAATATTTTTAGCAAAACAGCTAAAAGATAAAATGACACCCACTTTAACCTACAGAATAAAAAGAATTATGGGCGTTATTTTAATTATTTGTGGTGTGTTTTTAATCTTAAAAGGATTTATCCCAAATGATAAAATTGATGAATTTATTCATTAAAAAAACCTTTCAAATTTTAACATCTGAAAGGTCTTAAATCAATTTAAAATTGTATTTATTTTACTTCAAAAACATTGTTTTCATCATTAATATCAGCCATTAATTTAGAGGCATCAATCTCAACAGATTTAACTTTTTTTGCAGCTTTAAAAGTATAAGTTGGATACGCCCAACCCCAATCTTTAAGAATTGTAGCTGTTGTTGGCTTATTACCTCTCATCATTTCTAAAGGAATATTATAGCTCTGTTTTGTACCATCAGTATAAATTACTTCTATATCAATTGGCATTGGCATTTGACCAATTCTTTCTAAGGTAATTTCATTTCCTTCAACAGATTTTACTCCATAATCTATAGTATGCGTAGTTTCTGTCCATTCATTTAAATACCAACCTAAATCAATACCAGAAACTTTTTCCATAGTACGCTTTATATCATTTGGTGTTGGATGTTTAAAACTAAAATTAGTAAAATACTGTTTTAATCCTTTTGCAACATTTTCCTTACCAATAACATATTCTAATTGCGATAAGAAAATATTTCCTTTACTATAACTTGCAATACTGTAGGCAGTATTTGTATTATACCTGTCTGCATGTGTAGTAAGTGGCTCTTCTAAGTTATTATTTACTACATAATTATAACCTCTATAAGAACCTGAATGTGGGTTTTCTTTACCTGATTCTAGAATTTCATTTGATGCTTTATTAGAAATATAAGTTGTAAAACCTTCATCCATCCAGGGATGTAAACTTTCATTGGAAGCTAATAAAAACTGAAACCACGTGTGCGCCATTTCATGAGCTGTAACACCAAATAAACTTCCAAAACCTCTTTGACCTGTAATTAAAGTAGCCATTGCATATTCCATACCACCATCACCACCTTGAATTACAGAGTATTGTTTGTATGGATATTGCCCAACATGTTTGCTATAATAATCCATTAACTCAGCCGTTTTTGGCTGAAGATCTTTCCAATCCTTTAGATATTTTTCATCTAACGTTTTCTTATAAAAGAAATGTAAATCAATACCGTTTTTAATCTTTAAAATATCATGAATATATGCTGGATCTGCGGCCCACACAAAATCGTGAACTCTTGGCGCTTTAAAATGCCAAGTTAATTTATCACCTTCTGGTAAACTTAAAGCAGCACTTTTATCTTCATAACCATGACCAATTTCTTGCGGATTTTGCAAATATCCTGTACCTCCAATTGTAAAGCTTTTATCAATATGAATTGTTACATCAAAATCTCCCCAAACTCCTTGAAACTCTCTAGCAATATAAGGTGGAGTTTGCCATCCTTGAAAATCATATTCTGCCATTTTTGGATACCATTGCGCCATAGAAAGCGCAACACCTTCTTTGTTATTTCTACCAGATCTACGAACTTGAACAGGAACTTGCGCATCAAAATTCATATCAAAAGTTACACTTTCACCAGATTTAATTGGTTTATTTAAAGTAACTTCTAAAATTGTACCTACAGTTTCAAAACTAACTGCTGCTCCATTTTGTTTTAGTTCATTTACCTTTATATACCCTATTTCATCTGGTTTTAATTTACTAATTCTATCACCAACTCTACCATCTGGATCTTTAATATTTAACGAACGAACATCCATTTGAGAACCTGGCTGAAATGCATTAAAATACAAATGATAAAAAACTTTATCTAATTCATCTGGCGAATTATTAGTATAAACAAGTTGTTGTTTCCCCTTGTATTGATAGTTGTTTACATCCATATCAATGTCCATAGTATAATCTACATGCTGTTGCCAATATGCTGATGTTACATTTGAAGCATTTTGCTTATTTATTACGTTTTTTGTTTCACTACAAGAAGCAAATAACAAAGAAGCAAAAATTATTGATAAAAATTTCCTCATAATTGATCGTCTTTTAGGTTGATTATTTACCATTTACCATTTTGTCTGCCATTAATAAAGCATTATAAGCATTCACTACTCTACCAGAAACTGACAAATCTGTAAACGGTACTTTTTCTCCTATTGGGTTTGCTCTACTTTGAGAACCTGGTTTCACAACATCAATAGTAATTAAAGTTCCAGAATTCATTAAAATATGTTTTACTTGACTTGCTGATAATTTAGGATAATAAGAACGCACTAATGCTGCAACACCAGCTGTTGAAGGCGCTGCCATTGATGTTCCACTAAACTTTTGATATTCATTTCCTGGAGTTGTAGAGTAAATTTGAACACCTGGAGCAAAAACATCTACATTTACTTTACCATAATTAGAAAAACTTGCTGGTAAGTTTTCATTATAATTAGAACTCATAGCTCCAATTGTAAGAACATTATCAGAAATTTCTGTTTTTAAATCTTTAGAATCATTAGGGTACGTTAATTCTTCGTCAATATTTTTACCATCATTTCCTGCTGCATTTACAATTAAAACATCTTTAGAAGCTGCATATTTAATTGCATCCCAAACCCATTCTTTTTTTGGAGAATATCCTTTTCCAAAACTAGTATTTAAAACTTTTGCACCGTTATCTACTGCATAACGAATTGCTAAAGCAACATCTTTATCATATTCATCTCCATCAGGAACTGCTCTTACCGCCATAATTTTTACATTATTTGCAACTCCGTTCATTCCTATTTCATTATTTCTAACTGCTGCAATAATTCCAGAAACGTGAGAACCATGAGCTTCAGATTTTATAGTGTTACCTACTTTATTATCTCCATATATAGTAACTTCCATAGTGTTTTCATCATCACCTATAGCAGTTCTATAATTCTTTTTAAGACCATCTCCACTTAATAAATCATCTGCAGTTTCAACTAATTTAGAAAGCTCATCTATAGCTTGTTGCAAAGAATTTAAACCAAAACCAAACATCTGCTTAGCAACTGTTACACTTTGCACTACTTCTGGCGCTGTAGATGTAATTGCTAAAACATCTTCTTTAGTATATTCTGTTTTATTTAACTCTTTTTTGATAGTTTCATCAGCATTTTGAACACCAGCTAACATCTGGCCATATCTTTGCTTGTTCATTTTTGCTTCCTCAACAGTTTTATCATAAGCTATTTTTGCTCTTTCTGCTGTTTCTGTATCTGCAATAGAAGGGTTTGCAATAATACGAGTTAACTCAGTATTTTCTTTATAGATCGATCCTAAAAAGTTCCATCCATTAATATCATCAATAAAACCATTTTTATCATCATCAATTCCATTTCCTGCAATTTCTTTTGAATTAACCCAAGCGTTTCCACTTAAATCTTCATGAGTTAAATCTGTTCCAGAATCAATAACACCCACAACAACAGTAGTTCCTTTTTTTCCTGTTAAAAATTCATATGCTTTGTCAACGCTCATTCCCGGAATAGAATCCTTTACCAAATCTAAATGCTGCCAATTTTGACTTTCAGCTTCTGTTAACGGCATTTTTTTTGCTGTTGCAGAAATAGCATCTGTAGATCCTGTTGGAACAGAAATTTTTGCTATGGATTTACACCCTGTAAATGATAAAACTGCTAAAGCAGAATATAAAAATAGTTTATTTGTTTTCATCTTGTTTAATTAAATATGTTTGTAAATTTATGAATTTCGTTTAATCGTACTCCTTTTTCTGTATGTTTTACTGTACAAATTTCATTGCTTGCATCATGTTCTAAAAAAAGGTAATAATTATTATCTGCAGCTTCATTTAAAAAAGCCGCTTTTTCCTTTAAAGTAAGTAAAGGTCTTGTATCATAACCCATTACGTAAGGCAAAGGAATATGCCCAACAGTTGGCAATAAATCTGCCATAAAAATTAATGTTTTGCCTTGATATTCTATTTTTGGCAACATTTGTTTTTCTGTATGCCCGTCCATAAATAACACATCAAAACCAACTTGATCTTTTGCATTTCTGTGGATAAAATTTAATTGTCCGCTTTCTTTTATTGGATTGATGTTTTCTTTGAAGAAGGATGCTTTTTCTCTAGGGTTTGGTTCTGTTGCCCATTTCCAATGTTTATCATTAGACCAAACTTTTGCATTTTTAAAAGCCGGAATTAATAATCCATTTTTATCTCTTTGGATAACTCCACCACAATGATCAAAATGTAAATGTGTTAAAAAAATATCTGTAATATCGTCTCTATGAAAACCATGTTTTGCAAGTGAAGCATCCAAAGAAAAACCACCAAATAAATAATAATAACTAAAGAATTTTTCTGATTGTTTGTCGCCTAAACCTGTATCAACTAAAATTAAACGATTTCCATCTTCTATAAGCAAACTACGCATGCTCATATCTATTAAGTTATTAGAATCTGCTGGATTTGTTTTTTGCCAAATTGATTTAGGAACAACACCAAACATTGCACCACCATCTAATTTAAAATTGCCCGTTTCTATAGGATATATCTTCATTATAAGAAATTAAAATCATTAAAAATTATCTATAAAAATAATCAATTAATGATTTATAGAAGCATCAAAACTAAAGAGATTTTAATATTTACAAAGATGAAGAAAAAAAGATGTTTTTTTGTTAAAAAAATCTAAAGGTTTATACAGGAATATTCATTTAAAAAGTTTTTAAACTCTAATGAAATTGAATTTAAGCTTGATTTAACTTTTACTGAAAGATTCGTTTTTAAAAGCATAATAGGTGTCTTTTTATAATGAAACAAAAATATGACACTCATTAATCTCTACTATTTATTTTCGATAAAAGGAACCATTTTTCCGATGAATTAAAGCTGTTAAAAAAAGAAAATAATTATTCTTTTATTTCTATTTCCTGATGAATTTCATTTCCAAAATTATCTGTAACAGTAAGTAAATAAGTACCAATTGTTGGTTTTATGGCAAAATCATGTACTTCTTTTGTAGTTCCTAGAAATGTGTTATTTACAGACCAAAATAAGGTAACATCTTTATTTGAATGTGCTACTTTTAAAATGAGTTCATTTTTAGTTCCATCAAAGTTTTTGGGTAAAAAAATGGTACTTTTTTCTGTTGGATATAAAAACTTCATACTATTATTAGAATTCCCTAAACAATCCATTCTATACTTTGGTAAAGACTTATAAAACGGATTGTTGTCTTTGTAATAATATTCCATCAATGGCGGTAAAACAAACCATGATTTTTGCTGAATACTCTCGAAACTTTCACAAGAAGTATTTACCTGATAAGAAGCTGTTTTATCAACATTTACCAAAACATGAAACGGACAAGGCGCAGTTTTTAATCCAGAATTTTGAATAAATTCGAACTTTATGTCTTCACAAATTTCTGTAGCTCTATAACCGCTTTTTGTACAAATTTCTACTTGAGTCATTTCATCAAAAGGTTTCTCAAACCAAACTGAATTTGGTAATTTATCAAACACATCAAACAAAATAGGCGCTGCAGTTTGCACGCCAACCAAACCAGGCCTTCCTTCTCCATCTGCATTTCCTACCCAAACACCAACCACAAAATCTTTGGTAACACCAATTGCCCAAGCATCTCTAAAACCAAAACTAGTTCCTGTTTTCCATGCTATTTCTTTGGATGAATCAAAAAACTCCCAATTCTCTTCTGCATTTGGTCTGTTTACATCTTTTAAACTTTCAAAAGTTAGATAAATAGAAGCTGCATCAAAAATTATTTTTTCTGATGTTTTTTTACCAAAATCAATTTTATTATCCTTAAAAAAAGTAGGTTCAGAAAATTCATTTTTAAAATATCTGCTAGAATTTTCTGAGAAATGATTTATAGTTGAAGCCATTGACGCATAACTTTTACATAAATCCCACAAGTTGCTTTCTGCGCCACCTAAAGCCAATGTTAATCCATAATAACTGGCGTTTTTATTAATGTCTTTTAAGTGCAATTTTTGTAAATAATTGTAAAATTTTTCTAATCCAAATTCTTGTAACATCCTCACAGTTGGCACATTTAACGATTTTGACAACGCCAATTTCGCAGAAACTGCGCCAGCATATTTTTTATCATAATTTTCTGGTTTGTAACTTCCAAAATTAGTGGGCACATCTGCTACCAAAGTATTTGGTAATAAAGCGCCATTATCTAACATTGCTGCATATAAAAAAGGTTTTAAAATACTTCCTGTACTTCTTGGCTTATCAATGATATCAACATCTTTTTGATGTTTTTGAGTTGTTTTAGAATTCCCAACATAGCTTAAAACTTGTCTGCTTTTTACATCTAAAACCAACACAGCAACATTATGTATTTCGTTATTTTTAAGAATATTATATCGATTTTCTACAATTGAATTTACTTGTTCTTGCAACTTTCTATCAATTGTTGTTTTTACATATTCGCCCTTTTTCAATTTATTTATTTTCTGCAATAAATGTGGTGCTTCTTGAGGCAAAGAATAGGGTTTTTGAGGCAATTCTTCTAAAACAGCTAAATCAAAAGTAAGAGAATCGATTATTTTTTTATCCAACAACTTTTCTAATAACCGATTTCTTTTTTCCAATAATTTCTGTTGATTTTTTCCTGGATAAATCAATCTTGGTGCATTTGGTAAAACCGCTAAAGTTGCAGATTCTGCCCAAGATAAATTGGCTGCTTTTCTATTAAAATATCGCCAAGAAGCAGCATCTAAGCCAACCACATTTCCGCCAAATGGCGCATTAGAACTCCAAAATGAGAGTATTTTTTCTTTCGAAAATCGAAATTCTAAACGCGTGGCTAAAATTAATTCTTTTATTTTTTCAAAATACGTTCTTGGTTTATCATCTCTACTTAAGCGAATAACTTGCTGCGTAATTGTGCTTCCTCCTCGTTTAACTCCATTTGCTTGTAAATTTTGTTTTACTGCTTTTAAAATAGAAACCGGATTAAATCCAAAATGTTTGTAAAAATATTCGTCTTCAAACTGAATTAAACAGGTTTTAAATTTTTCTGGAACGCTGTCGTTATGAGGAAATCTCCATTGACCATCGTTTGCAATTAAAGCGCCCAATAATTCATCAGAAGCACTTGTAATTACGGTTGATGTTGGTTTCGTAAATAACTTTTTTGGTAAACAAAACGCATAGAAAATCAGCAGAATAACAACAAATATTGTTTTCTTTTTATGTTGTCTTAGATAATTTATTATTTTCAACTTTTAATGATTTTTTTGTCATTGCGAGGCACGAAGCAATCTGTTATTATAATAGAAAGATTGCTTCGTAAACTCGCAATGACGTAACTTTTTTTTATTTAACTACCTCAACCCAACTCCCTTTTGTTCTAACCAAATAATCATTATCATACATTGCTTCTACTTGAATTCCTGGCAAATAATACGTTCCTAAATAAGCTGCATTTAATAAAACGGTAAACGTTTTTGTTTCTGATTTTTTTGATTGTTGATTCAAATCAAAGTAAAAATTAACGCGATCATCTCTAATATCTGTATAACGTGCATCGCTTTTTGTGGTGGTTCCAAAATCGGTAAAACGTGTGTTTACAATTTCCCATCCCGAAGGAAAAACTTGAGTTAAAGCAATGTTTTTAACAGTCTCATTCTTCGGATTACTAACAGTTATTTTTGCCACAAAATCCTGACCTTGTTTTAACTGATTTATGTTGATAATCTTACCCGTTAAATCTATATATTTTAGTGAAACACTTAAACCTCTACTTTCGGATATTTCATCACCTAAAGGCAATTTCCCAGCATTGATAATCCTTGCAAAAACAATATTGTTTTCATTGTTTTTTAAAGTGATGGAATTAGTACCATTTCTTACTTTTAAACTTCGTTGAACAAATGCACTTGACGTTTTTACAGTTTCTGATTTTCCATCATTAGTAAACTTAATATCGATAGATTTTCCTCCATTTTTAACAACCATTTTACCAATAGACAACAAACTAAAAGCGGTAGTTTGAGTGCTCATATAGTTGTTACTAGACAATTCTTTGGTAATTGATTTGGCAACATCTTTTGCGTTTTTATTATTTGTTAACAGCATGGTTTCTAAAGCCATCGCTCTATTTCTAGTTTCTGAACCATAATTGTAATAATTATAACCAGAGAAATTTAAATTGGCCGAATTCATAATTTCTTCACCTGCTTCTTTTTGTCCAACCAAAGCATACGTTGCAGCTAATCTCCATTTTGCTTCGTTAGAAATTTGCTTAAATTCTCGCAATCTGTTCATGGCAGATAAATCTGGATTAGCCGCTAAAGCCAACGTGTATAATCTGTAAGCTTGTTCTAAATCGGATGAATATGTATTGTAACCTTGTCGCCAATTTCGTGCTGCTTTTTTCTGATATTCTATAAAATTACTCTTAAATGTAAGTGGCAAAACAAATCCTTTTTTTTCTGCTTCTAGTAAAAAATGACCAGCGTAACTTGTTCCCCAATCATCAACATCATTTTCTCCCATCCAATAACTTAAACCTCCGTTTGCTTTTTGAAAATTACCTAAACGCTGAATTCCGTTTTCTATATTTTTTTGAATTTCCTTCTTTTTATCCGAAGTTAAATCGAAAATATCATTCAAAAATAATTGAGGAAAAACGCTCGACGTTGTTTGCTCTACACAACCATGTGGATATTGAATTAAATAGGCTAATCTGCTAGAAAAATTGATAGACGGAATTGTAGATAACTCCAGAATTGCAGCATTAGAATCTTCTACTCCAAAAGTGTCAAAATTGATCGTTTGTGTTTGATTTCCTTCTACCGTTTTATCAATTAATTTTGATGTAATTAAATTCGGATTTACAACATCCAATTCAATTTTATGGGTAGATTTTTCGCCATTTCCTGTTGCAATAATTTCAACAGAATTGATGCCATTTGCTTTTAAAACATCCAACTCAAAATAGACCATTTTCTCATCTGGTTTGTCAAAATTGATTGTTTGCGTTTTGTTGCCAATAATTTTAATTCCGTTGGATGTTTTTACTTCAATCTTAACATTTTTCACTTTTTTATGCATTGCAAAAACAGCAACTGGCAACGTAACTTTTTCTTTTGGCGATAATTTTCTTGGCAAAGAAGCCAATACCATTAAAGGTTTTAAAACCGGAACAGATTTTTCTGCATTTCCAAAAGCTTCATTATTAATATCTCCAGCAACAACCATCGTTCTAACAGCACCAATATAATTTGGCAAGGTAATTTTATGCGATTTTGTTTTTCCTTTTTCTAGAAAAAACGGACCTAAATAAGTTACAACAGGTTTAAATCTGTTTGCTTTTTGGTTTTTCCCTTTTGATAAACTTCCATCTCCACCAATCGCAAAAACTTGATCTACACTTCCGGAATATGCACCGATTACATCATCAAAAATATCCCACGTTTTTACACCTAAAGCTTCTCTTTGGTAAAAAACATCAAAGGCATTTGGTGTTTTAAATCGTGTTAAATCTAATAATCCTTCTTCAACAATTGCCAAGGTATACGTCATTTCTTTGTTGTTTTTTTCTGATATTTTTACAACAAACTCCTTTTCTGGCGCAACTTCTTTTGGCATCACAATTTGTGGCTCTAATTTAGTAGCAGCATCTTCTACGAAAATCGGAATTGTTCCATACAATCTAATTGGCAAATCGTTTTCTGAAACTTGATGTGGTTGCAATAAAGAAATGTTTACAAACACATTTGGCGCCATGTTTTTGTTAATCGGGATTTCTACAGAAGTCGTTCCTTTTGTAGTTTTAACCCATTTTGTTTCCAAAACTTTTGTGCCATTTTCAATACTGATTAATGCGCGACCTTCACTTCCTGATGGAAATGTAATTTTTGCAGTTTCGCCAACATTATACTTTTCTTTATCCGCAGAAAACACTAACATTTTTGCAGCTTCTTTATCGCCAGAACTTGAATTTTGCCACCAATTTTTATAGAAATAAGCAGTTCTTCCTGTTGAATGTCCGCTTTTTTTATCAATAACTCTTATTAAATATCGACCTCTATCTCTTTCTGGAATATGCAATTTAAAACTTCCTTCTCCTTTTGAATTTGTACTAATTGTAGAAGTTAAATACGGTTTATGATACGTGCTAGAAGTATATCTCGATAAATTATCTTCGGATGAACTCCACCACCAACGCCATTCAATTTTATAAATTTCTACTTCTAATTCGTCTCTTTGAACTGGATTTCCTTTTTCATCTACAGAAATCACTGAAAAAGTTTGATTTTCATCCGTAAAAAAAGAACCATATCTATTTCCTTCTGGTGATTTTAGTCCTACAAAAGAATTAAAAGGAGCGTATTTTTTAGAAAATGCATCCATAGAAAAATCGCCACCATTTTCAAAAGCTCTAACCAAAAACTGAACATTTAACATTCCTGGAGCATTTTTATCAATCGTTAAATTACTCTTGATTTTTGCAAATCCGTTTTCATCTAATTTACCTTCAAAAACAGTCAATTCTTCGGATTCAAAAGTTCTTGATGGATCAGAAAAAACATACTTTTCGTAATTTTTAAAACTGTAATTTGTAGAAGAAACCTTTGCTTTCACTTCCGCTTTTAGGTTTTTAGCAGGCGTTCCGTGCAACCATTTTACATCTAACGTTCCGTTAATTGGTTTTTTACTGGTTAGGATTTCATCATCAAAATCAATCTTAATTTTTAAGCGATTTGGTTTTACTGTTTCAATCTTTAAGTATTTGTAGAATTTTGCACCACCAACAGAAACTTTGACTGAATAAGTTCCCGTTTTTGATTCTGGCAACGTAGTTACTTTAAAAGTATAAAAATTATGTAGATTTTCTGAGGCTACTTTTTTATAAATTAATTTCCCACTCGGATCGGTAACTTCCATTTTTACAGGATGATTTTTCGGCAATTTATTATCAGCATCATTCAGTACAAAAGTTAAATGCAAAGAATCTCCAGGTCTCCAAACGCCTCGTTCTCCATAAATATAGCCTTTTAAGCCTTTTTGAGTTTTGCTTCCAGAAACATCAAACTTACTTAATGATAGAGAATTACCATCCAACAACCTTAAATATGCTTTATTTTTTCCTTTAGAAACGATTGCAAATGCTGCATTCTTTTTTGATTTGATGGAAACAAATCCATCAATATTTGTGTTTTTTGATGCGATTTCTTGTTGCTGAAAATTGAACAATCTTACAGTTGCCTCCGCTTCAGGATTTGTGTTTAAAATGTTAGTAACAGCAAAGAAATACGTGTTATCTGTTCCTTTTTTGGCAATTACACCCAAATTAGAAGCCAACAAATTTTGAGAAATTATTCTGCCTTCATTATAATATGCGTCATAACATGGATTATTTCTCTGACTCCAATTATAACTATAGTTTTTGTAGCTATATAATTTATCATCCCAATACAATTCTTCTCGTTTTTCTTCATCGTCAAATTCATTAAAATTAAAATCTCTGTCTTCAAAATTGTCATTATTTTCTGTTGAAGATGTATTTTCTGAGCAATCATAAAGCGCCTGATTTTTATTAAAACTAAGCTCAATTCTATAAATTGCACCAGGTTCTGTAGCAACCATTTTAGAAATATCTACACTAAAAGCTTTCCATTTTTGGGTGTTATTTTCTTTTTTATCAATTAATGTAATTGTTTGTTTTGCAACACGTCTACCCACTCTTTTTATTGCATAATTACTATTGCTATTTATGTCCTCTTCTTGCAAAAACTGTAATATATTTTTATGATAAATTTTTATAACTCTAACATCAACTTCTTTTACGTTTACTGCTTCAAAATTGAATTTTAAATCTTTGGAATTTGGTAATATTGTTCCGTTACTAATTGCTCTAATCTCAGGTTTTTTCTGCTCGAAAGAAATCGTTTCTGTATAGGTGTTTTTGAGTTTATATTCATCAGAATTTTGAATTCCTTGAAAAACTGATACCAAAATAGCTCCTTGAAATCTAGCTTCTGAGAAAATTTTTATTTCATTTCCATCAACAATAAAACGAGGAGTTTTTACATTTTCTACAGTGATTAAACCATCAAAATTTTGTTGTTTTTTTAGCGCATCAGAAAAATTAATAGAAATATATTGTTCATTTTCATTATATATTTTTACACTTAAAACTTTAAAATTATTTTTACTTGGGATGCTAATTTCGTTTTCACCTTTTGAATCAGCATTTATTGAATTTCCATTCCAACTAATTGCTAATTTACTTTCTTCTTCAAAACGTTGAATACTGTCTATTTTGAATTCAAAAACCCTGTTGTTTTTATACGATTCGTTCCAAACTATTTTTTTGGATGTTCCTTTTTGTGAAGCATTTAAAAGCTTTTTAGCATTCTCTAAAGAAATTACATCCGCAGAATTTACAACACCTTCTAAATATTGATATTCTTTAGAATACGATTGCAAAGCGCCTGTTTTAATCGTAAAATTAGGTGTAATCGTTTTAAACTGAAATGTGTAATCTTCAAATTCTTGAGGAATATTTTTATAAAGTTTACCTAATTTTAAAGTAACTGTATATTCGGTATCTGCATCTAAATCTTCATCCGGAATAAAAACAAAAGCGTGTTTATTTAGTGTTTTAATCTTACCGTTTACAAAAGGTTTTATTGAAATTATATCCGAAGAAATATCTTGATCTGTTTCCCAATTTTCTACTTCTTTAGTTAGATTTACAGTAATTTTTTCTGTTTTAGAAACGATTCCTGATGTTGTATAACTTATATATTCTTTGAATTTATAAATATTATCTGTTTTAACATCTTCATTTTTACAAGAAAAAAATAGAAACAGAATTAAGAAAGCTGAGAGTAGGTTTTGGGTTTTCATAGTTGAAGCATTTTAAGCACAACTCAAAAATACACATTTAAATAGCTTAACATAAAGTAAATGAGAATTCGTTATGCTTTTTTTAGAATTTGAAGAAAATAAAAATGGTTCTTAACTCCCCAACCATAAAGCGTCAAAAATTCTAAATAAATCTATCTCATATCTGGAATATTATCTCCTTCAAAGAAATAAATTGGCACTTCTTCAAAAAAATGTGTTTTAAAGATCCCTTCTTGATGTATTAAGTGTAAAACACCTTCTTTAAAGCGGACAATTGTTGTTGTCTCATTTAAAATTCTACTTTCTTGAATTTCCATTCCTTTATATAATCTATTATACATAATACTAATGAAGCCAATTTGTACTTCGATTATATAACTAGATAATATTATTATTGTAACATTTTTTAAGAAAATAAAAAAAACGCTTCAATTTCTTGAAACGTTTTTCGAGGTGTCTAGCGGATTCGAACCGCTGTACATGGTTTTGCAAACCATTGCCTAGCCACTCGGCCAAGACACCTTTTTATTTTAAAACTAGTTCCCAATAAATTGGACAGTTGTTTTAAGGATTGCAAATTTACGCAAATTTACAAGTACTGCAAGACTTTTTTTATTTTATCTTTTTTTTGTTAAAATAATTGCAACTTCTTCTACATTTCCGCCAATTGGTGGGTTTAGTTTTGCAACAGAAACAGTAGCTTTTTTAATCATTCTTAATTCTCTAAAAAAACGATTTAAAATTCTTTGCGCAACTTCTTCTAATAACTTAGACCTTATTGCCATTTCTTCTTTTACTATATAATTTAAATGAACATAATCTACAGTATCTACTAAATCATCGGTTTTAGACGATTTTCTTAAACTAGCCTTTACCTCGACATCAATTCTATATTCTGAACCTATTTTTGCTTCCTCTTCTAAACATCCATGATTTGCATAGAGTTTAATATTGTTTACTTTAATTATTCCCATTTTGTATTTTAAAAGTGCAAATATACTTTTATTAACGGATTTTTATTAATTATAAGCCAGTTGTGTTAGTGATTGAAACGGCATCCTTTTTAAGAGGAACGAATAAAAAGATATAGTGTAAAGCACGACTTTAATCTAGAATGCTTTCTAGATAAAGTAACACCCAAAAAAATTAACTCGTAAAAAAGTCGAAAACGTTACTTATTGCACTTGTTTTGGTCTTATAAAACTCTGTATAAGTACAACGCTCGCAAGTTACGCTTGTGTATTTCTGATTTTGAATATCAAAAATTTTAGATAATGTTCCGCCTGTTGCTCTTAACTCACCAATTTTATAGGTTTTATTATTGCATTTAGGACACGAGTAATTTCTTATTTGATTGCTCATAATTTATAGTGTTTAATTATTAGAAGCTCAATTTAAGATTTTGTTACAAAGATTCCGCTGCTATAAAGTATTTTATGTAATTTTGCAGCTTAATTTTTTCGAATAAAATGATGTCTGAAGAGAAGAAATCGCTCAATTTTTTAGAGCAAATTATTGAAGAGGATTTGGCAAACGGAATGCCAAAAGAGGATTTACGTTTTCGTTTTCCACCAGAACCAAATGGATATTTGCACATTGGTCATACAAAAGCAATTGGAATTAGTTTTGGTTTGGGATTAAAATACAATGCGCCAGTAAACTTGCGTTTTGATGATACAAACCCGGCAAAAGAAGAGCAAGAATATGTAGATGCAATTAAGGAAGATATTTCTTGGTTAGGATATTCTTGGGCAAATGAATGTTATTCATCAGACTATTTTCAGCAATTGTTTGATTGGGCAGTTTTACTGATAAAAGACGGTAAAGCGTATGTAGATTCTCAATCTTCAGAAGAAATGAGAGTTCAAAAAGGTACGCCAACAGAAGTTGGAACAAATAGCCCTTTTAGAACTCGTTCTGTTGCAGAAAACTTAGAATTATTTCTAGGGATGAAAGACGGAAAATTTAAAGAAGGTGAACATACTTTGCGTGCAAAGATTGATATGGAATCTCCGAATATGTTAATGCGTGATCCCTTAATGTACAGAATTATGTACAAATCTCATCATAGAACTGGTGATGATTGGTGCATTTACCCAATGTATGATTGGACACATGGTGAGAGTGATTATATTGAACAAATTTCGCACTCTTTATGTTCTTTAGAGTTTAAACCTCATAGAGAATTATACAATTGGTTTAGAGATCATATTTTTGATTTTAGTAAATCGGAATATCCAAATCCACCAAAACAACGTGAATTTTCTCGTTTAAATTTAAGTTACACCATTATGAGTAAACGTAAGTTACTTAAATTGGTAGAAGAAAATATTGTTGCTGGTTGGGACGACCCTAGAATGCCAACAATTTCTGGTTTAAGAAGACGTGGTTACACGCCTGCTGCTATTAGAAGTTTTGTAGAAACTGTTGGGGTTTCTAAACGTGAAAACATTATTGATGTTGCTCTTTTAGAGTTTAAAATTAGAGAAGATTTAAACAATACAGCTAAAAGAGTTATGGGAGTTTTAGATCCTGTAAAAGTAATTATCGATAATTATCCAGAAGGAAAAGAGGAAATGCTAGATGCTAGCTATAATGATTATGAAGAAGGTTTTGGCAGCAGAGAAGTTCCTTTTTCTAGAGAAATTTATATTGAAAGAGAAGATTTTAGAGAAGAAGCGAATAAAAAATTCTTCCGTTTAAAATTAGGTAAAGAAGTTCGTTTAAAAAATGCATATTTTATTACAGCTACAAGTTGTGAAAAAGATGAAAATGGAGAAATTACCGTAATTCATTGTACGTATGATCCGTTAACAAAATCTGGAATGGATACAGAAGAAAGTAAACGTAAAGTAAAAGGTACATTGCACTGGGTTTCTGTAAAACACGCTATTAAAGCAGAAGTTAGAGCTTACGACAGATTGTTTTTAGATGAAGCACCAGATTCTCATAAAGACAAAGATTATATGGAATTTGTAAACCCAAATTCTTTAGAAATTATAGAAGCTTATTTAGAACCAAGTTTACAAAATGCAACAATTGGAGAACGTTTCCAGTTTCAACGTTTAGGTTATTTTAATGTAGATGATGATTCTACTACAGACAATTTAGTATTCAACAAAACGGTTGGTTTACGTGATTCTTGGGCAAAAAAATAAACAATAATCGCAGAATTTTCTTGTGAACAATGTCAGTTTGAATTAGATTCAGAAAACGGATGCAGTTTAGCTGTTCGTATAGATGATAAAGTCTATTTTGTTGAAGGTTTTAAAATTGATGATTTTGGCGATGCATATGACAAACACACTGGTTTTTACAAAGTAATAAAAAAAGGTGAAGTTGTTGCTTCTTATATAAAGTTGGTTGATTAATCAACTCCTTTTTAAAATAAAAATATAGCTTGCCTTTTTAAAAAAGGCAAGCTATATTTTTGTGTTATATTTTTTCAATTCGGTATATCGATTACTTTTCAGTTTTATGTATGTTTTTAATTTGTTTAAGTTTGATTAATTTGACTTAAAATTTCTTTAACCTTTTCGGAATCTACTTCAGAAATCTGAAGTTCAACTGAAGATATTTGTGGCATTATTTGAGTTGAAAATTGATTTCGCAAATAGCACTTAACTCCTTCTGATTCTAATCTACCCTTTAAAATAAATATTTCAGATTCATTATTAGACTTTTTAATTGTAATTAAGCTCATCTTTTCATTTGTTTAAATTAGTATTTTGGGTAAAATATAAAAATCCTTATCTTAATTTTTAAAGTTACATAAATATATCAAGGATTTAAAGTTTAAAATTTGATTTATTTTATAATGAACCCACAATTTCCCCCAACATTATTTATTCTAAACTACGAATTACAACTACTTTTAAAAGATTATTACTCTCCTTATCAGTAAAACAACTTGATATTACATTTATTTTTATCTAAAAATTATTCAGCTATTTTACAAAAACAGCTTCTTCTTTGCTTAAAAACTTGTAAATTATTAAAGATATGATAATAGCAAATAAATAAACTAAAGCACTATTTGTCAATCAAATAAATAATAGTACATTTGCACTCCTTTTTTAAGGAAAAGTTAAATATTATTAATAAGACAAAAACTAATAGTGTAATTATGAACACATTAAGTTACAAAACAGTATCAGCAAACAGCGCTACCGTAAACAAGGAGTGGGTTTTAGTTGATGCGGACGGGCAAACGTTGGGTCGTCTAGCTTCTAAAATAGCAAAGCTAATTAGAGGTAAATACAAACCAAACTTTACTCCTCACGTAGATTGTGGAGATAACGTGGTTATTATCAACGCAGAAAAAATTAATCTAACTGGTAAAAAATGGACTGAAAAGTCTTACATCCGTCATACGGGTTATCCAGGAGGACAAAGATCGTTAACTGCTACAGAAATGTTTGATAAAGATCCTACAAGACTTATTGAAAAAGCAGTAAAAGGAATGTTACCAAAAAACACTTTAGGTAGCGCTTTATTTAGAAACTTGTATGTATATGCAGGTACAGAGCACAAACATGCAGGTCAAGAACCTAAAGCTATTAACCTTAACGATTATAAATAATGGATATAGTACACAAAATCGGTAGAAGAAAAACAGCTGTTGCTCGTATTTATCTTTCGGAAGGAACAGGAACTATTGTAGTTAATAAAAAAGATTATAAAAGCTATTTTACAACTTCAACTTTACAATATAAGGTACAACAACCTTTAATGTTAACAGAAAACTTAACATCTTACGATATTAAAGTAAATGTTTATGGTGGTGGTGTTACAGGTCAAGCAGAAGCAATTCGTTTAGCAATTACTAGAGCTTTAGTTGCTATAGAACCAGAACACAGACTTATTTTAAAACCAGAAGGTTTATTAACTCGTGATCCAAGAATGGTTGAACGTAAGAAATTCGGTCAGAAAAAAGCACGTAAAAAATTCCAGTTCTCGAAACGTTAATCTTATTACTGCAATATATGCTGAATTCATTTTTAGCATATATTCAGATTTTTTTAACCTTAAGAGACTGTTATAAATTAAAATTAACAGTTTAGTATCTAAATATATAAGACTCTTAAAAGACTACTTATATATTGATTTAACAACAGAAAGTAAACACATTTAAAAAATGGCAAACGTAAACATTCAAGAATTATTAGAAAGTGGTGTTCATTTCGGGCATTTAACTAGAAAATGGAACCCTAACATGGCTCCTTATATTTATACAGAAAGAAATGGTGTACACATCATCGATTTGTATAAAACAGCTGCTAAAATAGAAGAGACTGCAGAGGCTTTAAAAAAGATTGCAAACTCTGGACGTAAAATTTTATTTGTTGCAACTAAAAAACAAGCAAAAGATATTGTTGCAGAAAGAGCAAAAGCAGTAAACATGCCTTACATCACAGAAAGATGGCCAGGTGGTATGTTAACTAACTTTGTAACTATTAGAAAAGCTGTTAAAAAAATGGCTCATATTGATAGAATGAAGCAAGATGGTTCTTTTGATGCATTATCTAAAAGAGAAAAATTACAAATTAATCGTCAAAGAGAAAAATTAGAAAAGAATTTAGGTTCTATTGCTGATATGACTCGTTTACCTGGTGCATTATTTATAATTGACATCAAAAAAGAACACATTGCTGTTGCAGAAGCTAGAAACTTAAACATTCCTATTTTTGCTATGGTTGATACAAACTCTGATCCAAGATTAGTAGATTTTGTAATTCCAGCAAACGACGATGCTTCTAAATCTGTAAACAAAGTATTATCTTATGTTTCTGATGCAATTGCAGAAGGTTTATCAGAAAGAAAATCTGATAAAGAAAAAGGAAAAGAAGGAAAAGCAGAAAAATCAGCACCAAAAAAAGTAAAAGCGAAAGCTGAAGCTACAGAAAGTGTTGAAAAAGACAGCGAATAAACAATAAATTATAATCTTAAAAATATAAAGTAACATGGAAACAGTAAAAGTAAGTGCTGCTGATGTTAAAAACTTAAGAGAAGCTACTGGAGCTGGAATGATGGACTGTAAAAAGGCATTAGTTGAGGCTGGTAACGATTTTGACAAAGCAATTGATATTTTACGTAAAAAAGGTCAAAAAATTGCTGCAAAAAGAGCTGATAGAGATTCTACAGAAGGAGTTGCAGTTACAAAAATTAACGACGAAAAAACTGCTGGTGTAGCAATCGTTTTAGCTTGTGAAACTGACTTTGTTGGTAAAAACGATGCTTTTGTTGCCTTAGGTAGTCAATTTGCTGATATCGCTTTAAATCATGATACTAAGGAATCTTTCTTAGCTGCTGATTTTGGAGGTATGTCTGTTGCTGATAAATTAGTTGAACAAACTGGTGTTATTGGTGAAAAATTAGAAATTACAGCTTTCGAAAAAATTGAAGCTGCTTATGTTGGTGCTTATACTCACATTGGTAAAATTGCTGCTTTAGTAGGTCTATCTGCTGTTGTAGACAACGCTGAAACACTTTCTAAAGATGTTGCAATGCAAGTTGCTTCTATGGGAGCAACATCATTATCTTATAAAGATTTTGATCCTGCTTATGTAGCTGCAGAAACTGAAGCTAGAATTGCTGTTATAGAAAAAGATAATATTGAATTAGGTAGATTAGGAAAAACTTTAAAAAATGTTCCTCAATTTATTTCTATGTCTCAATTATCTGAAGAAGTTTTAGCTAAAGCTGAAGAAGCTGCTAAAGCTGAATTAGCTGCTGAAGGAAAACCAGAAAAAATCTGGGATAGAATTTTACCAGGAAAAATGGAAAGATTCATTTCTGACAACACAACTCTAGATACAGAGCAATGTCTTTTAGACCAAGCTTTTATTAAAGATGAAAAGAAAAATGTTGCACAATATGTTAAAACATATGGTGATGTTGAAGTAAGTTCTTTTAAGAGAGTTACTTTAGGATAACATTATATTCTATACTTATTAAAAACCTCGCAAATTTGCGAGGTTTTTTTATTTTTAAAATAAAACTACTACTCTTTTAACATTTTTAAAAACAAATCTCTTTCTACCTCTCTTGCACCTAAACTAGCTAAATGATTATTATAAACTTGACAATCAATCAGCTTATAATCATGGTTATTAACTAAATGGATAAATGCAATTTTTGACGCATTAGACACTTTACTAAACATACTTTCTCCGCAGAAAATACCATTAATTTCTAAGCCATATAAACCACCAACTAACTCATTATTTAACCAAACTTCTATTGATTTAGCAATTCCTTTTTTATGTAAATTTATATAAGCTTGTTGCATATCATCTGTTATCCAAGTTCCAAAACCATCGTTTCTATCAATGTTTTTACAATTATAAATCACCTCTTCAAAAGCAATATTTTCAGTAATTACAAATTCTTTTTTATTGATGATTTTACGCATGGATTTAGACACTTTTAATTCATCAGGAAATAAAACCATTCTTTTAAAAGGACAATACCATACGATAGGTTCATCATCAGAAAACCAAGGGAAAATGCCATTTTTATACGCATATTCTAATCTTTTTACAGATAAATCTCCACCTAGAGCAATAATGCCGTCTTTGGTTGTAAATTGATAGTCAGGAAAAATAATTTTATCTGTAAGCCAAATCATACTTTATATTTATTTTTTACCAATGTTTATAACGATTTTGTTCTTATTTTTGCAATCCGTTTTAATTTTGTTAGAACTCATAAAATGCGAAAGTTAAAAAGAAAAAAAAGAATAAAAACAAAAAAAGAAAAAGCAACGTTAATACATAATTATTATGCTAGAACGGGGTTTTATCAATTTGTTGGCAATAATTTAAAAAAAGCAATACTACCAATTATTGGTATTGTAGTTGCTATTTTCTTATTTAACAAATATGTATATAATATTAATGATGGCTTACATCATTTTACCGAAACTTTTTCTAGATTAGGCGTTTTAATAACTTTTTTTATTTCTGAAACTTTATTAGGATTAATTCCACCAGAAATTTTTATTGCTTGGTCTAAAAAAACAGATGATCCAATTTTAAATTTAGCAATTTTAGCAACACTCTCATATTCTGGAGGATTAATATCTTATTTTATAGGAAAAACAGCTTTAAAAATACAATCTGTAAAAAAATATTTAGAAGTTAAAATGGCTAAAAATTTAGAGAATACTCGTAAATGGGGTGGAATTCTAATTTTAGTGGGTGCTTTATTACCGCTTCCTTTTTCTATTGCATGTGTTGCTGCCGGAATGATAAAATATCCCTTTAAAAATGTGGTGCTTTTTGGTTTATTTAGATTTGGTAGATTTGCAATTTATGCTTGGGCAATTTTTAGTGTAGTCAGTTAAAAAACTTACATTTGTACTATGGGATTAACAAATAATGATATTTTAAAAAAATTAAGAGTAGCTCACAAATTAAGAGATACAGATATTGTAAAAATCTGTGCCTTAGTAGATTTTAAAGTTACAAAAGGAGAATTAGGTGCATTGTTTAGAAACGAAGAGCATGAAAAATATGTAGAATGTGGCGATCAAATTTTACGTAATTTTTTAAATGGATTAATTATTCATTTACGCGGACCAATGCCGCCAAAGAAGCAAAAACCAACTTCTTAAAATGTTTTTTTTAGAAACAGAATAAAGAAAGTAAATTTATTATATAAAAAAGAGCGAATTCATAACTGAATTCGCTCTTTTATTTTATCACAAAATCAAAAATTCTATGATTTAATTTTATTTACTAAAATGGTAAATCATCTGGTTCTTCATCAGAAACACTAGAAGCAGATTCAAATTTATCTACTGGAGGCACAGATTGTGATGATGTTCCTTGAGATAAATTCTCAATTCTCCAACCAACAATAGAATTAAAATATCTAGCCTGTCCTTCTGGATTAATCCACTCTCTACCACGTAAATTAATAGATACTTTTACATCTTGTCCAACTTTATAATTGTTTAACAAATCTGTTTTGTCTTGGTGAAATTCAATACTTATCATTTGAGGATATTGATCATCAGTCGTTACAACCAAATCTCTTTTCCTAAAACCACCTGTTCCAAAAGTTTGAACATCTCCAATTATTTTTACTTTACCAATAACTTCCATAATTTCTATTTTAATAAAAGTACTTTCCAAGCACTTTCTACATCATTTTTACTTAAATACCGTTTGGCAAATGTATGTTTTTTTGTGACTTCTATCCCAATAAATTCAGGATGATCTTTCCCAAAGTTATTAACAGTTTCTAATGTAGGTAGTTGCTCTACATTACCTAACATGCCTAAATTATTCCCTGTTAAGACAGCACTATTTCTAATTTCTATGGGAATTACATCAACTCCAATACCTAAAGTAGAAACTGGTTTCGAAATTTCGAAAAAACCATCTTTTGCTCTTGTATAATAATTACCTCCAGCTCTTGCTACTAAATCAATTTTATGTTGATCGATGCTGCCATCATCAGCTAAAACAGCTTCAGAAATATGAATTTTTACAACCTCACAAACTATCAAGTTTCCTGCTCCACCTTCATCTCCTGTAAAAATCACGTCTTTTACTTTGCACTCAAATTGCACTGGAGATTCTGCCACTCTAAAGGGTTTAATTTTATCCGAAGGCAACATTGTAAAGCCAGCTTTATCAAACTCATTTACTCCTTTTGGATATTCTGTACTACTTAATGACATTTGCTGTACAATAGCATAATTTACAACATTTATAACCACTTCTTTCGTTTCTAAAACATTATCTAAAGTATCTTTTGTAGTATTATCTCTAACTCTTCTTGCTGGAGAAAATATTAAAATTGGCGGATTTGAGCCAAAAACATTAAAAAAACTAAACGGAGATAAATTTGGATTTCCATTTATATCAATTGTACTTGCAAACGCAATTGGTCTTGGCGCAATTGCACCTAATAAATAACCATGTAATTTGCCTGTAGAAATTTCTTTTGGATCTATAGTAAGCATTTGAAAAATTTTTAGGTATGTAAAGATACTATCAAATCTTGAAATGAGTTATATACTAGAAATCTTTATATTTGTTTTGATGAAAGTTTACTCTAAAACACTATTTTTTAAACGATTTACAATTGCTGCTTCGTTTATAATTGTCTCTTTAATTCTTTGGAATACCTATACTTTTTTTCAGAAATTTAAAAAAGCTGAAAGAGCAAAAATGGAAATTCATGGCGAAGCTATTAAAGAATTAAGAACCGTAAGTATTGAAGAATTAGATCAAAATATATCAGAATTACCTTTAAAAATTATCAGTAGAACAAAAGATATTCCTTTTATTTTAGTTGATGTTGATGGTAATATTAAAGGTTCTAATAATTTAGATACAATTAA
Source organism: Polaribacter sp. KT25b (assembly GCF_900105145.1). Lineage (NCBI taxonomy): Bacteria > Pseudomonadati > Bacteroidota > Flavobacteriia > Flavobacteriales > Flavobacteriaceae > Polaribacter > Polaribacter sp. KT25b. The sequence continues at coordinate 3,368,799 of NZ_LT629752.1, forward strand.
AGAAAAAGATCCAGAATATTTAAAAGAACAGCTGGCAATTATGAAAAGCCAAAACCAACCAATTTTGGTTGAATATTTGGGTAAAACTGATTATATCTATTATCGAGATTCCGATTTATTAGATAAACTAACTTATTATCCTCTTGCTTTTTTACTGATTTTAGTACTGTTCTTAGCCGTAATTTATCTGTTTTACAGTTCTAACAAAGCAGCAGAAACTAATAAACTTTGGACTGGAATGGCTAAAGAAACTGCGCATCAAATTGGTACGCCATTATCTTCTTTACTTGGCTGGATTGCCATTTTAAAAATGGAAAAAGTAAATGACACCTATATTACTGAAATTGAAAAAGATGTACATCGATTGAACGCTATTGCAAATCGATTTTCGAAAATTGGGTCAATTCCAGAATTAAAAGAAGAAAATATTGTAGATATTTCTAAACAGGCTTTCGATTATTTAGAATCTAGAAGTTCTAAACAAATTTCATTTTCTTTTTTTACTACGGATGAAGATATTCAAATAAAATTAAACTCAGAGTTATTTGGTTGGGTTATAGAAAACCTCATCAAAAATGCCATTGACGCCATGTTAAGAAAAGGCGAATTAACTTTACGAATAGAAAGTTTTGGCAAAAAGGTAAAAATTTCTGTTTCTGATACCGGAAAAGGAATGCCTAAAAAAATGTTTAAGCAAATATTTAAACCTGGTTTTACCACAAAAAAACGTGGTTGGGGATTAGGTTTATCGCTCTCAAAAAGAATTGTAGAAGATTATCATAATGGAAAAATATTTGTAAAAAAATCTGAAATCGATAAAGGAACTACTTTTGAGATTTTATTAAATCGCGTTTAGTTTTTATTGCATCATCAGAAATGACAAAGAGATTACTTTCTAAACTTGGTTTTAGCTATTTTGTATTTAGCTGATAAATATCCAAATACAAGCCCTGCTATAATCCAAAAGATTAATTTTATAATGACTGTTTTTAGTGTAATTCCCTCTCCATCAATTAATGGCCAAATAAATGCCATAGCCAAAAACATCCAAACGCCCCACCCTAATCCAACTTTAACCCAACCTTTCATAATTACTCAAAATTATCTGAAATACTTTCTGCTAAACTAACAAATTCTTCATTTGTCAATTTTACTTTTTGAGAAAATTGTATATCAGACATTGCGTTTAAAGGAATTAAATGAACATGAACGTGAGGTACTTCTAAACCAATTACGCTCATTCCAATTCGGTTACAAGCAACTGTTTTCTCTAACGCTTTTGCTACTCTGTAAGAAAAATCCATTAATTGTAAATACTCATCTTTTGATAAATCGAAAAGCTTATTTACCTCTTTTTTAGGAACTACTAAAGTGTGTCCTTTTGCATTCGGATTAATATCTAAAAAAGCAATAAAATTAGCGTCTTCTGCTACTTTATAACTTGGTATTTCTCCTGTAATAATTTTGGTGAATATGCTCATCTTAAAACTTTATTAATTGATAGTAAATATAAAAAAGAATTCGGATTTTGACATTGCCAAAACCCGAATTTCTTCAAACTTTTATTTGTGTTTAAAACTTTTTATTTTCTAGAAATCTCCATAATTTCAAATTTCATAACTCCATTCGGAACTTGAATTTCCGCAATATCTCCAACTTTCTTACCTAATAAACCTTTACCAATTGGCGAGTTTACAGATAATTTACCATTTCTAACATCAGTTTCTGAATCAGCAACTAAAGTATAGCTAAATTCCATTCCGTTTGTAGTATTTTTAATTTTCACGATAGAATGAATCAATATTTTAGAAGTATCTAATTGACTTTCATCTAAAATACGTGCATTTGAAACCACGTTTTTTAATTTAGCTATTTTAAACTCTAAATGAGATTGTTCTTCTTTTGCTGCATGATATTCTGCATTTTCACTCAAATCACCTTTATCTCTTGCATCAGCAATTTCTTGTGTAACTCTAGGGCGCTCAACTTGCTCTAATTGTAGCAATTCGTCCTTCAATTTTTTCAATCCCTCTGGTGAATAATAAGATATGTTACTCATAATTTCTATAATTTAAAAATCCCATTGCCTTAACAGGAATGAGATTAGATTACAAATGTACAAAATATTTGTAAATTTGCATCGTTACATATTTTGTAATAATTTGTAAATTATGAAAAAACTTATTATCCCTTTTTGTTTTCTTCTGTTATCGGGCTGTGTAGACAATACAACAATTATAAATAATTGCTTTCTTAATGTTTATATAAGCGGAACGATAAACCTAAACAATCCTCAGTTTTTAAATTTACAAGTTCCGTTAGGATACGCATCAGCAACTATAGACGGTAGAGATTTATTAATTATAAAAAGTACATCTTCTTACAAAGCATACGATTTAGAATGCCCAGAGGCAGACTGTAGCGATAAAATGACTTTTGATGGTTTAAAATTAATTTGCCCTTGTAGTAAAAAAGAATACAACTCTTTAAATGGTTCTCCAATAGATGGCGAAGGGTGTTTTGCTTTAGAATACAATGTAATGCAAACAAATAACAGCACACTTCAAATAACTAGATAAAACAATGCTTACTACCAAATAAGATGCTTATTTTTGCTTAAACACAACAACATTAAACGTGAAAAATTATTTTTCTTCTGATTTTAAATTAGGAATTTTAGGCGGTGGTCAATTAGGAAGAATGCTTCTTACCGAAACTCAAAAATTTGATATTTACACTTCTATTTTAGATAGCAATCCAAATGCACCTTGTGCGCAAATTTGCAATCATTTTGAAGTTGGAGATTTGTTAGATTTTGATGCCGTTTACAACTTTGGTAAAACGGTAGACATTTTAACAATTGAAATAGAAAACGTAAATATTGATGCTTTAGATAAATTACAAGCAGAAGGATTAACGATTTATCCAAAACCTAAAGATTTACGCATTATTCAAAGTAAAGCCAGACAAAAACATTTTTACTTTGATCATCAAATTCCGACAGCGCCTTTTTCTCATTTTGCATATTTAGAAGAATTACATCACTGTTTAGAAAATGATATCATTAATTTTCCTTTTGTTTGGAAAGCTGCACGTTTTGGTTATGATGGAAATGGTGTAAAAATTGTTAGAAATTTTTCTGATTTAGAATCTTTGCCAAATGTTGAGTGTATTACAGAGCAATTAATTCCGTTTAAAAACGAATTAGCAGTAATTGTTGCAAGAAATGCTGATGGAGAAACTAAAACATATCCTGTTGTAGAAATGGAATTTCATCCAGAAGCAAACCAAGTAGAATATGTAATTTGTCCTGCAAGAATTGAAGAATCTGTTGCAAAAAAAGCACAAGAATTGGCTTTAAAAGTTGTGAATGATTTAGATTTTGTTGGGTTATTAGCAGTAGAAATGTTTCAAACAGAAACCAATGATATTTTGGTAAATGAAGTTGCGCCAAGACCACATAATTCTGGGCATTATTCAATTGAAGCAAGTTATACCAATCAATTTGAGCAACATTTACGATCAATTTTAAATCTTCCTTTAGGAAATACTGATAGTAAGGTTGCCGGAATTATGGTAAATTTAGTTGGTGAAGAAGGATTTTCTGGCAATGTAATTTATCAGAATATAGAAGAAATTTTAAAAATTGACGGAGTTACACCTCACATTTACGGTAAGAAAGAAACGCGTCCTTTTCGTAAAATGGGTCATGTTACAATTGTAAATACTGATATTGATAAAGCTAGAAAAATAGCACAACAAGTTAAAGAAACAATTAGAGTAATAAGTAAAAACAATTAACATTAAACAATTATCAGTTATCAATGATAACTGATAATTGATAATTGAAAAAATATGGTAGGAATAATAATGGGAAGTGATTCTGATCTTCCAATAATGCAAGAAGCAATAGATATTTTAGAAAGTTTTGATATTCAAATAGAAGTTGATATCGTTTCTGCTCATAGAACACCAGAGAAACTTTTTGACTATTCTAAAAACGCACATTTACGCGGAATAAAAGTAATTATTTCGGGTGCTGGTGGCGCAGCTCATTTACCAGGAATGGTTGCAAGTATGAGTCCGTTACCAATAATTGGAGTTCCTGTAAAAAGTAGAAATTCTATTGATGGTTGGGATTCTGTTTTGTCTATTTTACAAATGCCTGGTGGCGTTCCTGTTGCAACTGTTGCTTTAGATGGCGCAAAAAATGCAGGGATTTTAGCAGCACAAATTATTGGTGCTTCAGACAAATATGTTTTAGATAAAATTATTGCTTACAAAGAAGGTTTAAAATTAAAAGTTGAGCAAGCTTCTGAAAGAGTTAGAAAATAATATTATTCTTCTACAATTACACTTTTTAACAAATAACAATTATACATTTTTTAAAAATGAACCCACTTTTACAAGATTTTAATACACCTCCTTTTTCTAAAATTTCTAATGAAGATTACAAACCTGCAATTAAAAAAGGGATTGAAATTGCAAAATCAGAAATTGATGAAATTATACATAATACCGATGCTCCAACTTTTGAAAACACAACAGTTGCTTTAGATTTTTCTGGCGAAAAACTAAATAAAATTACTAGTATTTTCTTCAATTTGAATTCTGCAGAAACAAATGATGAAATTCAGAAAATTGCTCAAGAAGTTTCTCCTTGGCTAAGTGAATTTAGCAATGATATTACTTTAAACGAAGATCTATTTAAACGAGTAAAAGCTGTTTATGATACTAGAGAAAATTTAGATTTAACTCCAGAACAAGAAATGCTTTTAGATAAGCAATACAAAAGTTTTGCTAGAAATGGTGCAAATTTAAATGAAGAAGCTAAAATTAAACTTCGTGAAATTGATGCGCAACTCTCTAAATTATCTTTACAATTTGGCGAAAATGTTTTAGCAGAAACTCATGCTTTTGAAATGCATTTAACAGATGAAAATGACGTATCAGGTTTACCAGAAAGCGTAAAAGAATCTGCAAAAGAAGTTGCAAAATCTAAAGAGAAAGAAGGTTATATTTTCACCTTAGATTATCCAAGTTACATTCCTTTTTTAACGTATGCAGACAATAGAGAATTGCGTAAAAAAATGGCAATTGCTGCTGGTAAAAAAGCGTTTCAAGACAATGAATTCAATAATGAAAACGTAGTTTTAAATATTGTAAATCTTCGTCAGCAAAGAGCAAATTTATTAGGCTATAAAACGCATGCTCATTTTGTTTTAGAAGAAAGAATGGCAGAAACCCCAGAAAAAGTAATTGAGTTTTCTAATAATTTGTTAGAAAAAGCAAAACCTGCTGCTTTAAAAGAATTTGAAAATTTAGAAAATTTTGCTAAAAAATTAGACGGAATTGATCAACTTCAAAAATGGGACGGTTCTTATTATTCAGAAAAATTAAAGAAAGAATTGTTTGATTTAGATCAGGAAATCTTAAAACCTTATTTTAAATTAGAAAACGTAATTGATGGTGTTTTTGAAATTGCAAATCGTTTATATGATTTAAAATTTGAAGAAGTTTTTAATATCGACAAATATCATGAAGATGTTAAAACATATAATGTAACAGACACAGAAGGAAACTTTGTTGCTGTTTTTTATGCTGATTTTCATCCAAGGAAAGGGAAAAGAAATGGCGCTTGGATGACAAGTTACAAATCACAACAAATTAAAAATGGAATTAACGAAAGGCCACAAGTTTCAATCGTTTGTAATTTTACAAAACCTACAGCTACAAAACCATCATTATTAACTTTTACTGAAGTTACAACTTTGTTTCATGAATTTGGTCACGCGCTTCATGGCATGTTAGCAAACACAACCTATAATAGCTTATCTGGAACATCTGTTTCTTGGGATTTTGTTGAATTACCAAGTCAGATTTTAGAAAATTGGTGTTTCGAAAAAGAAGCGTTAGAATTGTTTGCAAAACATTATGAAACTGGCGAAGTTATTCCGATGAAATATGTTGAAAAAATAAAAGAATCTGCAAGTTTTCACGAGGGAATGCAAACGTTACGTCAATTAAGTTTTGGGTTGTTAGATATGCAATGGCACGGACAAAATCCATCAGGAATTACATCTATAAAAGAATTTGAAAATGACGCTTTTTCAAATACAAAATTATATCCAGATGTTGCAGAAAATTGCATGAGTACTGCTTTTTCTCATATTTTTCAAGGTGGATATTCTGCTGGATATTATTCTTACAAATGGGCAGAAGTTTTAGATGCAGATGCTTTTGAATACTTTTTAGAAGAAGGAATTTTCAACAAAGAAGTAGCCACAAAGTTTAAAGAAAACGTTTTATCAAAAGGTGGAACAGAAAAACCGATGGATTTATACAAACGTTTTAGAGGCAAAGAACCAAAACCAGATGCTTTATTAAAAAGAGCGGGTTTGGTTTAAAGTTAACACTAATTAACATAGATTATAATGAAATCGATTTTTCAATGATTATTTTTATCAGATGAAAAATCGATTTTTATTTCTTTTATTTTTTACTTCATTTTTTTCTATTGCTCAAGTTACAATAACCGGAACTGTTTACGAAAAAAATAATCCGTTAGAAGGTGTTGCCGTATATTTTAATAATACAACTATAGGAACTACAACAGATTTAAACGGCGATTTTTCTATAAAAATTAAAGAAGGAAAACATGATTTAATTATCTCTTATTTAGGATTTAAAAAAATAAACTACACCTTAAATACATCAACCTATAAAAAACCACTTATTTTTAATTTAGAAGAAGAAAACAATAAACTAAACGAAATTATTATCAGAAAAACAGTTTATGATGAAGATTGGAAATACAATGTTTCTAGGTTTAAAAAAGAATTTATTGGTACTACAAAACTAGCACAAGATTGCAAAATTTTAAATCCGGAAGTTTTACATTTTGATTATGATGCAAAAAATAATGTTCTTACTGCTATTGCAAGAAAACCTCTAATAATAAAAAACAAGGGTTTAGGTTACGAAATAACGTATGAATTAGAAGATTTTACAATTAACAAAAATCGAGTTACTTATTTGGGTTATTCGAGATATAAAAACTTAGATGGAAGCAAAAGAAAACATCGTAAATGGAGAAAAAAAAGAGTAAAAGCATATAACGGTTCTTCAATGCATTTTTATCAATCTCTTGTAAAAAATACTACGTACAAAGATGGCTTTTTAGTGCATCAGTTTAAAAGAGTTCCCAACCCAGAAAGACCAAGTGAAGAAGAAATTAAAAAAGCTAGAGAGTTTGTACAATTAAATAAAGAAATTATAAATTCTTTTAAAATAATTGATACATCAAACACTGCTTTAACCAATGCTATATCAACTTTAAACAAGGTTAAACTACCAAAATTTATAGATTATTTATACAAATCTAAAATTCCTGTCAACGAAATTATTTCTCAAAAAAATGGTGTTTTTTATCTTGATTTTGAAAATAATATTAGTGTAGTTTACACAAAAGAATTAGAAGAAACAGGTTTTATTACAAGGAATGCATTTAGTAAAATAAGAAACCCTTTGCCACAAAGTTCTGCTATTATTCCTTTAAAATTTCCAAGTATTTTAGACAAAGACGGAGCTTTAGTAAATCCTTTAGACGTTTTTTACGAAGGTTATTGGTCTTATGAAAAGTTTGCAGATTCTTTGCCTTTAGATTATATTCCTATTGAATAATTGTTCTTAGCGAGCAACTTTACAAAAAGCCTACTTATTTTTAGCTTCAATCCATTTACTCATATATTTTGTAGCTTGTAAAGTTTGATGTTGTAACAAACTGCCTAAAAAATTTTGAGTTCTGTGCTGTTCTAAATTCTGTTGAATTTCTTTTATTTGGTTGATAAAAGATGAACCTAAAAGTTCTTTATCATAGATTTGATTGATGGTTTCAATTCCGTTTTCCTGTGAAGTTTTCCAAAGCTTTTTATCTGTATATAATTGAATCGCTTTTTCTGAAAAGTTAGAAAAATCATCTTCAATAAAACCATTCCAAGATAAATTATTGCACATTCCTTCTGCTCCAATTGAGGTTGTAACACTTGGCGTTCCACAAATCATAGCTTCTGTTAATTTCCCTTTTATGCCTGCTCCAAATCGTAAAGGGGCTAAAACTACTCTTGCATTTTCAACAACTTCTTGTGCATTTTCTGCAAAACCTTTAATAATAAAACCTTCTTTTTTATTGTGTAATTCTTGTATTTGCTGATTTAAATAGGCTCCATAAATATGAATTTCTGCTTTTGAAAGCTGTTCTCTAATTTTATTCCAAATATCTTTTTTTAAAGTTAAAACAGCATCAACATTTGGTTTATGAAAGAAATTACCAATAAAAATAAAGTGTTCTCTTTCTTCAAAAGACTTCCATTTTTTTATTTGATATTCATCAATTTTATCCAACAGAAAAGGTAGGTAATAAAGGATTTTTTCATCAATCTTAAAAACTGTTTTTAATAAATCCATTTCAAAAGATGAAATAATCAAACTCATATCACAACGTAAAATGGAAGCAATTTCTCTTTTTGCACCATCAGATTTTAATAGCACTTCTGTTGCAAACTCTTCTCCCTTTTTTAATTGTTGATGTCTGGTTTTTCTTAAAAAATGTAAATCTTCTGTATCTAAAATTCTGATTGCATTTGGGCTATTTTCTGCAACACGCCAACCAAATTGTTCTTCCATCATAAAACGATCGAATAACACAATTGTTGGTTGTAATTCTTTTATAAAATCATCAAAAGAAGCATTATTTAAATCAATAGAAACTTCATCAATTCCTAAAGATTTTAAACTAGATGCTTTTTCACTTTTTTGAGCGGGAGAAGCAAAAGTCATATTATAACCTTGCTTTAAAAACAGTTTAATAAGTTGCAACATTCTACTTCCTGCCGCAGAAGAATTTGGTTCTACCCAAACATACCCAATAATTAAAACCTGTTGTTTACTCAATTATTTAGAGTTTAATTGTTGCTGATAATTGGTTTGTACTTTTTTGCCCCAAGTAACAATTTCGTTTATTTGTTCTTGTGATAAATTTGCTTCAGAATGCGTCCAAGTATAAGAATCTAATGGCATTTCACCTTTTTCAACTTCTTCATACAATTCATCCATTTTATGTTCTTTCTTTTTTAAAGAATAAGTACTCCAATCAGAAAAATTTAAATGCTTTTTACCGCCTTTTACATGATCTGCTAACCAAAAATTTACGGGTGTAATTGTATTATACCAAGGATATCTTGTACTGTTAGAATGACAATCATAACAGCTTTCTGTTAAAATCTTTTTTACATTTTCTGGCGGATTTGTTTCTGCTAAAAAAACCGGAACAGAAGCAATATCTCCTTCATTTTTTTCTGGCCCAAAAAACTGCGCAATGACAAAAGCTACTAATAAAATAATTGCTATTTTTTTTATAATTTTCATTGTATATATTTTTAGATTTGATTTCACAGTAAATCTAAGAAATTCCTACTTTATTCTGTAAAAATATCCGTATTTTTGAAAACTATTACTATAAAATAAACCGAAAGGTTACATAATACGCAAAATAAACGCAAACATGAAATACGATATTATTGTTATTGGTTCTGGACCTGGAGGATATATTGCTGCAGTTAGAGCTTCTCAATTAGGAAAAAAAGTAGCAATTATTGAAAAATATTCAACTTTAGGAGGAACTTGTTTAAATGTTGGATGCATTCCTTCTAAAGCTTTACTCGATTCTTCTCACCATTATTATGATGCTGTTCATCATTTTGAAGAACATGGAATTACAGTAGAAAAGCCTTCTTTCGATTTCGCAAAAATGGTTGAAAGAAAAGCAAAAGTTGTAGAAACAACAACAGGCGGAATTAAATACCTAATGGACAAAAATAAAGTTGATGTTTATGAAGGCTTAGGTTCTTTTGAAGATGCAACTCATGTTAAAATTACTAAAAATGATGGTTCATCAGAAATAATTGAAGGAATAAATATTATTATAGCAACTGGCTCAAAACCATCTACTTTGCCTTTTATTTCTATTGATAAAGAACGCATAATTACCTCTACAGAAGCTTTAGAATTAAAAGAAGTTCCTAAACATTTATTGGTAATTGGTGGTGGAGTTATTGGTTTAGAATTAGGTTCTGTATACAAACGTTTGGGCGCAGATGTTACCGTTGTAGAATATGCTCCAAAAATTACACCAACTATGGATGCTGATGTTTCTAAAGAACTTCAAAAAGTTTTAAAGAAACAAGGAATGAAGTTTAACGTAAGCACAGGTGTTACTTCTGTTGAAAGAAATGGTGATGAAGTAATTGTAAAAGCAAACAATAAAAAAGGCGAAGAAGTTACTTTTACTGGAGATTATTGTTTAGTTGCTGTTGGTAGAAAACCGTATACAGAAGGTTTAGGCTTAGAAAAAGCAGGTGTTAAAGTTTCAGAAAGAGGACAAATTGATGTAAATGATCATTTACAAACAAATATTGCTAATATTTATGCAATTGGAGATGTTGTTAAAGGCGCAATGTTAGCACATAAAGCAGAAGAAGAAGGTGTTGTTGTTGCAGAATTTTTAGCTGGCGAAAAACCACATATTGATTATAATTTAATTCCTGGAATTGTGTACACTTGGCCAGAAGTTGCTGCAGTTGGTAAAACAGAACAAGAATTAAAAGACGCTAAAATTGATTATAAATCTGGTAAATTTTCTATGAGAGCTTTAGGAAGGTCTAGAGCAAGTGGAGATATAGATGGTTTTGTAAAAGTTTTAGCAGATAAAAATACTGATGAAATTTTAGGAGTTCATATGGTTGGTGCGCGTGTTGCAGATTTAATTATGGAAGCTGCAGTTGCTATGGAATATAGAGCTTCGGCAGAAGATTTAGCAAGAATTTGTCATGGTCATCCAACATATTCAGAAGCTGTTAAAGAAGCTGCAAAAGCTGCTTGGGATGGAAAACCATTAAACGCATAAAATTATTTATCTTATATTAGACCTCACAGGTTTTAAAAACTTGTGAGGTCTTTTTTATTTAGAAAACTTTCAAGTATTTTTGCGGCAATTATGCAAAGAACAATCCAAACTTTTTCTGTTGATGATATTGATAAATTCAAACAAAATTTATTGGCTTGGTCTCAACAATTTGATACTGTTTTATGGCTAGATTCTAACAACTATAAACAACAGTATTCTAGTTTTGATTGTGCTTTAGCTGCTGATGAATTTACAGCAATTAAAACTGATTATTATAACGCTTTTGAGAAACTAAAAGAATATCAAACTATAACTAACGATTATATTTTTGGATACATTTCTTATGATGTTAAAAATGATGTTGAACAACTTTCTTCCAAAAATTTTGATGGTTTAGATTTTGCCGATTTGTATTTTTTTCAACCTCAGAAACTTTTTCTTATCAAAGGAAATGATATTGAATTCAATTATTTAAAAATGGTTGATGATGAGATTGAAAGTGATTTTGAAGAAATCCAAAAATCTAAAAATCCAAAAATCCAAAAATCTGAAAATGATATCAAAATAAAACTAAGAATTCATAAAGATGAATATCATCAAAAAGTAACAAAACTGCTACAAGATATTAAAAGAGGGGATCTTTACGAAGCTAACTTTTGTCAAGAATTTTACGCAGAAAATAGCACTATAAATCCGTTGGAAGTTTACAATCATTTAAATAAAATTTCTGAGCCTCCTTTTGCAACTTTTTTTAAAAATGAACATCAGTATATTTTATCTGCTTCACCTGAAAGATATATTAAAAAAGAAGGAACAAAAATTATATCGCAACCTATAAAAGGAACTGCAAAACGTTTACTAAGTGAGATTGATGACGCTAAAATTGCATCAGATTTATCTAGAGACATTAAAGAGCGTGCAGAAAATGTAATGATTGTAGATTTGGTTAGAAATGATTTATCTAAATCAGCAAAAAAAGGCAGTGTAAAAGTAGAAGAACTTTGCAAAGTATATACTTTTAAACAAGTGCATCAAATGATTTCTACAGTAGTTTCTACAGTTGAAGAAAACACGCATCCTGTAGACATTATTAAAAGCACTTTCCCGATGGGAAGTATGACAGGAGCACCAAAATTTTCTGCAATGAAAATTATTGAAGAATTAGAAGAAACAAAACGTGGTTTATACTCTGGTTCTGTTGGATATTTTACACCAAATGGCGATTTTGATTTTAATGTAATTATTAGAAGTATTCTTTACAATGAAGAAAAAAAATACATTTCATATTCGGTTGGTGGCGCAATTACAGCAAAATCTATTGTAGAAAAAGAATATGAAGAATGTTTATTAAAAGCAAAAGCAATGAAATATGTGCTATTAAATTCTAAATAAAAAATCTTTTTTTAACTTTATTAAATTAGCGAAATCTATTTTATATATTTACTAAATGATAATAGATCAAGAGGAAAAATTTAAACTTATTTTTGATAAAATTCAAGAAAAACAAACAGAACAAAATATGTTCAATACGTTTTTAGAAGTATATCCTGCAGAATGGAAACAACTAAAAATAACGTTCTCTAAGTTTAACAGAAGTAAACAATTTGGAAAATCCATTCCGTTACCTAAACCAGAAGTTTCTTTACGCAAAGAAATTAGGGTTTGGTTAAAAAAGCAATAGCATATCCTTTATGAAAAGTAAAAATAAGTTTACGATAATTTAATGTTTTCTTATTTTTTCTTTGTAATTTTAAAAGCATTTATCTTGTAATTTGGCAAAAAAACAAGATGAATATTAAATTATCAGAGAAAGATTACAAAAAACTAGTTATAGAAATTGCCTTAAAAATTAGCCCTGCTTTAATAGAAAAAACTGATGATATTTCTACGGCTAGCGAACAAATTTCTCTTTACGCAAAAGACATTGCCAATTCTATACAATCCGTTTTAGAAAAACCAGATTAAACAAATGCACAAAGAATTTAATCTTAACATTTACAAGACCACTTTTTACGGCCAAGTTTGGGAGGCAAAAAGAACAAAAGCTGTTGTTGTTTTGGTTCACGGAATGGGAGAACATTCTGGGCGCTATAAACATGTTGCAAAAAAATTAAATGAAAATGATTTTTCTGTTGTTGCTTTTGATCATTTTGGTCATGGAAAAACTTCTGGTAAACGTGGTCATAATCCAAACTTTGAAGCGGTTTTAGAAAGTGTTTCAAAAACGATTGAAAAAGCAAAAGAATTGTATCCAAACAAACCTGTTTTTTTATATGGGCATTCTATGGGCGGAAATGTTGTTATTAATTATTCTATCAGAAAAAAACATAATTTAAAAGGAATTATTGCTACAAGTCCGTTTTTAAAACTAGCTTTTCAGCCACCAAAAATTAAGTTAATTGTTGGCAAATTATTGCAAAAAATTGCGCCATCTATAACCATGGGAAATGAATTGAATGCAAATGATGTTTCTAGAGATAAAATTGAAGTTAATAAATATGTACATGATCCTTTAGTACATAATAAAATTAGCCCTAATTTTTCTTTAACCTTTATTGAAACAGGACAATGGGCAATTAAAAATGCTAGCAAACTACAAACACCAATGTTACTTTTACATGGAACGGACGATAAAATAATTGATTATAAAGGAACTCAAGAATTTGCCAATAATTCTGATAAAACAACTCTTAAATTATACGAAGGTGGTTATCATGAATTACAAAATGATTTATGTAAAGAAGAAATGCTACAAGATGTTGTTAATTGGCTAAATTCTCAACTATAAATTCCGTATTTTTGAAGCGTAAATGCTTCAGAAATTTAAAGAACATATCAATCTTAATTTTCCTTTTCTAAAGGACAAAAAACTATTAATTGCCATTTCTGGCGGAATTGATTCTGTTGTTTTAACGCATTTATTTTCTGATTTAAATTTTGATATTTCACTTGCGCATTGCAACTTTAAACTTCGCGAAAAAGAAAGTGATTTAGATGAAGAATTTGTAAAATCATTAGCACAAAAAACGTCTAATCAGATTTTTACAATAAAATTTAATACTCAAGAATTTGCACAAAAAAACAAACTTTCTACACAAATTGCAGCAAGAGAATTGCGTTATAATTGGTTTCAGAAAATCATCAAAAAAAACAATTTTGATTATGTTTTAACTGCACATCACGCAGATGATAATTTAGAAACTTTTTTAATTAATTTAACTCGTGGTTCTGGTTTAGATGGCTTTACAGGAATTCCGAAAATTAATGGCAATATTGTTCGTCCGCTTTTAGCTTTTTCTAGAGAAGAAATTTTAGCTTTTGCAAAAGCAAATAATATTGATTGGCGAGAAGATAAAAGTAATGCATCTACAAAATATATCAGAAATAAAATTAGACATAAAGTTCTTCCAGTTTTAAAGGAAATAAATCCTAATTTATTAAAAACATTTGCAAAAACAGTAGAAAATTTACAGGAAAGCAAACAAATTATAGAAGATAAAATTGCTGATATTTCACAAAAAGTAATTGAAACCGATGTTTCAACTGCTCTCGAAGTAACAAAAATAAATATTGATAAATTAAATCAACTTTCAAGTCCGAAAGCATATTTGTATCAGTTATTAAAAGAATACAACTTCACAGAATGGAACGACGTTTACAACTTAGTTTCTGCACAATCTGGAAAACAAGTTTTTTCTAAAACCCACAGGTTATTAAAAGACAGAGCGTTTTTATTATTAAGTAAAACAGATGAGGATAAAAATCATCAAGATGAACATTATTTTATTTATCAAGATGAAAAAGAGATTATAAATCCGATTCATTTGATTTTAGAGGATGTTCAGCAAAAATCAACAGAAAATAAACAAACCATTTACCTTGATAAAGATTTGTTAAAATATCCACTTATCGTAAGAAAATGGCAAAATGGTGACTATCTTTATCCGTTAGGAATGCAAGGAAAAAAGAAATTAAGCAAATATTTTAAAGATGAGAAATTATCTCTTTTAGAAAAAGAAAACACTTGGTTGCTTTGTAACAATGAAAATGAAATTATTTGGGTAATAAATTACAGACAAGATAGACGATTTGTAAATGAAAATAATTTAAAAATCAGCCTAAAAGAAAATTAAAACCAACTTAAATAACACAAATATGAAAAAATTAGCCTTATTTTTTATTGCATTAACAATTTTCTCTTGTAAACAAGAGGTAAAAGTAGATTATGCCATTTTATCTGGTAAAATTGAAAATGCGGCATCAGAAAAAATTACACTTTACAATAGTTATGAGAGGAGTGACAAAAAAGAATTGACTTTAGAAAATGGTCAATTTACAGATACAGTAAAAATTAATAACGGTAATCAATTCTATTTAATACAAGGCAAAAATAATGTAAGTCTTTTTTTAACAGAAGGCGATAAATTAAATTTTAGCTATGATGCTAATAAAGTTGATTCAACTTTAACTTTCACAGGCAATAATAGTGCTATTAGTACTTATTTAGTTGAGAAAAAAATCAATAATAAAGATATAAAACTTAACACAGAAGACTTATATTCTCTTAACGAAGACGACTTTATTACTAGTGTTTTAAAGGTTAAAAAAGCACAAGAAGACTTTTTATACAATGCTACTAGTTTACCTGAAAGTTTTATAAAAAATGAAACTTCAAATATTAATTATGAATATTTAGCTACAATCTCTAATTACGAAAGTTATCATACTTATTTTGCAAAAATAAAAGGCGGCTTTAAAGCATCAGACAAAATTACAAGCAAATTAAAAGATCTTACTTATGAAAATGAAAACGATTTTCAGTTCTCTTCTAATTTTAGAAGTCTAGTAACAAAAAATTACCAAAATGAAACTGCAGATTTAGTGAAAGCAGATTCTATAGAACGTGATATTGCATACTTAAAAACCTTAGCTACTATTAAAAGTGATAAAATTAGAAATAAGCTATTATTTGATGATGCAAAATATGGAATTACGTTTACAAAAAATTTAGAAGATTATTATTCATTATATTCTAAAGCATCTACAAATCAATACAATAATGATAAAATAACAGAAATTTATAGGAATTTAAAAACGTTAACGAAAGGAAATGCTTCACCAAAATTTACAGATTATGAAAATAATGCTGGCGGCACAACTTCGTTAGATGATTTAAAAGGGAAATATGTGTATATGGATATTTGGGCAACGTGGTGTGGACCTTGTATTGGCGAAATTCCTTTTTTAAAAAAGATCGAAAAGTTATATCACGGTAAAAATATTGAGTTTGTAAGCATTTCTATTGATAAAGAAGCAGATCATGAAAAATGGAAAAAAATGATTGTTGATAAAGAATTAGGTGGAATTCAATTATTTGCAGACAATAATTGGGAGTCTCAATTTATTGAAGATTATTCAATTAAAGGAATTCCTCGTTTTATTTTATTAGATCCGCAAGGAAATATTGTTTCTGCAAATGCGCCAAGACCTTCTAATGAAAAATTAATAGCATTATTTGACGAATTAAAAATATAATAACACAAATTAGTTCACTTTTATGAAACAATTCTTTTTAATCTTTGTTTTATTTTTATCTTTTTCTACTTTTAGTCAAACGGCAGATGAGCCTATAAAAATAGAGACTTCTGTAAAAAAAATATCAGAAACCGAATATGATATTGTTTTTAGCGCAACACTTTTTAAAGGTTGGTATTTATATTCGCAATACAATCCTGATGAAGCTTCTTTACCTTTAGAAATTACAATTCAACAAGGTGAAACTGGCTATAAATTAGTAGGAAAAGCAGACGAAAAAGATACGTTTAAAAAATATTCTGATATTTGGGAGAAAGTAGAAATTGTATTTAAAGAAAAGGCACTTATTACACAAAGAATTGAACTTACAAACAAAGATATTACACAGATAAAATTAAATTTCTTTGGTCAAGTTTGTGAAACTGCTTGTATAAATATTGATGAAGATTTTAGTTTTTCTTTATCAGGAAACACCATAAAAGAGAAAGTTTCTATTGATGATAAAAGTAAAAATCTTACCAATAAATTACAGCTTAATTTAAAAAACACATCACTTTTAAAAAATTCTACAGAAAAAGAATCTGAAAGTTCTAATGGATTATTCAGTATCTTTTTCTTAGGATTTGTTGGTGGTTTATTAGCCCTTTTAACGCCTTGTGTTTTCCCAATGATTCCTTTAACGGTTTCATTTTTTACAAAACAATCAAAAAATAAAAAGAAAGGGGTTTTTAATGCCATTTTATACGGCGTTTTTATTGTTTTAATTTACATTTTATTAAGTCTCCCTTTTCATTTTTTAGATAATTTAGATCCAGAAATTTTAAACACAATTTCTACAAATGTTTGGCTAAATATGTTCTTTTTTGTGGTTTTAGTCTTTTTTGCGTTTTCTTTCTTCGGATTTTACGAAATAACATTACCAAGTTCTTGGGGAAACAAAATGGATTCGGCTTCTTCTGTTGGCGGAATTATTGGAATTTTCTTCATGGCTTTAACCTTAGCAATTGTTTCATTTTCTTGTACAGGACCAATTTTAGGTTCATTGCTTGCAGGTTCTTTAACTTCGGATGGAGGCGCAACACAATTAACCGCAGGAATGACTGGTTTTGGCTTGGCTTTAGCATTACCTTTTGCTTTATTTGCACTGTTTCCTAGTTGGTTAAACTCTTTACCAAAATCTGGCGGATGGTTAAATACAACCAAAGTTGTTTTAGGTTTTTTAGAATTAGCTTTGGCATTTAAATTTTTATCAAATGCAGATTTAGTGGCACATTGGGATTTATTAAAACGTGAAGTTTTTATAGGTATTTGGGTTGTAATCTTCATAGGTTTAGCCTTGTATTTATTTGCAAAAATTAAATTCCCGCATGATTCTCCAATCAAAAAATTATCATTTTCTAGAATTTCATTTGGCGTTTTAATCATCTCTTTTATTATTTATATTTCTCCTGGAGTTTTAAAAAATCCTACTTGGAATTTAAGCTTATTAAGTGGATTTCCACCTCCACAATTTTATAGTATTTACGAGCAAGAAAGCAATTGTCCTTTAGGCTTAAATTGCTACAAAGATTTTGACGAAGGTCTTGCTGCTGCTAAAGAAACTAACAAACCAATTTTATTAGATTTTACAGGTTGGGCTTGTGTAAATTGTAGAAAAATGGAAGAAAATGTTTGGAGCGAACCAGACATTTATCAAACATTAAAAGACGATTATATTTTAATTTCTCTATATATTGATGACAACGAAAAAGAGTTACCAAAAGAAGAACAATTCGATTTTTTAAAGAAAAACGGAAAGGTTAAAAAGATAGAAACTGTAGGTGATAAATGGTCTACTTTTCAGGTAATAAATTTTAAAAACGCATCACAACCTTTTTATGTTTTATTAAGTCCAGATTTAGAGGTTTTAAATAACACACAACAATATACCGATAGAGATACATTTTATAATTGGCTGCAAGAAGGTTTACAGGCTTTTAATAAAAAATAATTGTATATTTAGTCGTGTTTTAAAATTAACTTAAAACGGCTAATATTATGAGAAATATACACTTTTTTATTGCATTCTTTTTTCTTTTTAGTATTTCTATAAATGCACAAAAATCTGATAAAAATTTATTAAAAAAACCAGCAAGTATTTATACTTTTTCGGCTTTATCTAATGACAAAAATAGTTTCTCTGCAATAAATAAAAAGCTGAAATTAGCCAATTTCAGCTTTGTTTTTGTTGATGCTATTAATTTAGATTTAAATCAATTTTCTATTGATTTTAAAGATATAGGTAAAACACCATCGGCTTTTATTTATGATGATTATCAAAGATATCAAGATAGAAATTTATTAAAAGGTTTTTTGCTTAAAAACGATCCAACTCGTTGGAATTTACAAAACCAACAACACAATTTACAACCGTAAATTTATTTTAAAAAAGATAAAAAACAAGAGGCTTCATCAAAATTTATACATTTAGAAAAAATCGTATTAAATTTATATCGTTTTCGCAATTATTTAAACGATTATTCTCAAAAACCTAGGTTCTTTATTTTTGCTTTTTTGTAAATTCACATCATAAATATTTGAAGAAATGTCTGGATTCCCAAAAATAACAAGATTTAACGATAATGTACTGTCAAAATATCAAATTTACAACAGTATTTTTATCACACTTCCTTTTGATACCATTAACAATACTGGGGTTTTATTACCTCTTTTTCATAAAATTTGTAATAAAGGATTTAAAAAAGGATTAAATCCATCAGAAATTGTAGAAAAATTTTTTAAGAAATATTTAGAAAATCCTGCAGAAGACGATCAAAATCCTACAGAAAATGATAAAATAGATTTACTCTTTCAACTTATACAATACATCGAGCGACAAGTAGTTTTATTTGATGCCGTTGAAGATGCAGCTTTTCCTATTGTAAATAATATGGATGGTTTTGGTACACTTCGTAACTCTAGAGAAACGGCAATATTAAATGGTAAAAAAGAAGACTTAAAAAAACACTTAGAAGATTTTAAAGTACGTATTGTTTTAACTGCGCATCCTACACAGTTTTATCCTGGTTCTGTTTTAGGTATTATTACAGATTTAGACAAAGCCATTCAAAATAATGATTTATTACTTATTAAAAAATTATTGGCACAATTAGGAAAAACACCATTTTACAAAAAATCGAAACCTACACCTTTTGATGAAGCGGTAAGTTTAATTTGGTATTTAGAAAATGTGTTTTATCACTCTGTAAGTAAAATATACAATTATATTCAACAAAATATATATGATGGCGGCACAATGAACAACGAGATTATAGATCTTGGTTTTTGGCCTGGTGGCGATAGAGATGGTAATCCTTTTGTAACAACACAAATTACGTTAGATGTTGCAGAAAGATTGCGTCAAACCATTTTAAGAAATTATTACAGAGATATAAGACGTTTAAAAAGACGTTTTACTTTTGATGGTGTTCATGAAATTTTAGCTGGCTTAGAAAAACGTTTGTACAAACACGTTGTTAGAAGTTATGCAAAAGTTAATTTTTCTCAAAAAATTCTTTTAGAAGAACTTTATGCTGCAAGAGAAATTGTAATTAACAAACATCAATCTTTATTTGTAGAAGAATTAAACGACTTTATAAACAAAGTTAGAATCTTTGGTTTTCACTTTGCAACACTAGATATTAGACAAGATAGCAGAGTTCATCATAAAGCATTTACACAAATTGTAACAGATTTAATTGCAACTGGAGACACTACTTTTCCAGAAAATTATCATCGTTTATCAGAAGATGAACAGATTGCAATTTTATCATTAGTAAAAGGTAATATTGATCCTAAAATTTTAACAGATGAAATGTCTGTAAAAACAATTGAATCTATTTATGCATTAAAAACCATTCAACAAAGAAATGGAGAACGTGGTGCTAACAGATATATTATTAGTAATAATCAAAGTGCATTAAACGTGATGCAAACCTTTGCAATGTTACATTTATGTGGCTTTGAAAACGAATTACCGGTTGATGTAATTCCGCTTTTTGAAACTGTAGAAGATTTAGAAAACTCTAGTGACGTAATGCGCACTTTATACACAAATAACGCTTACAGATATCATTTAACCAAAAGAAAAAACAAGCAAACTATTATGTTAGGTTTTTCTGATGGAACAAAAGATGGTGGATATTTAATGGCAAACTGGGGAATTTTTAAAGCAAAAGAAGCGCTTACAAAAGTTTCTAGAGAATTTGATATTGATGTAATTTTCTTTGACGGACGTGGAGGACCACCAGCAAGAGGAGGAGGAAAAACACATAAATTTTATGCTTCTTTAGGTCCAACAATTGAAGACAAAGAAATTCAGCTAACAATTCAAGGTCAAACAATTAGTTCTAATTTCGGAACTTTAGATTCTTCGCAATATAACTTAGAACAATTATTAAGTTCTGGTATTAAAAACGACATGTTTACTAAAGATCAGTTAAATGATAAAGACAGAAAAATTATTGAAGATTTAGCTTCATTAAGTTATAAAACCTATGTCGATTTTAAAAATCATCCACAATTTTTACCGTATTTAGAAAAAATGAGTACGTTAAAATACTATGCTAAAACCAATATTGGTAGTAGACCTAGTAAACGTTCAACTTCTGATACTTTAGATTTTTCTGCATTAAGAGCAATTCCTTTTGTTGGTAGTTGGAGTCAATTAAAACAAAATGTACCAGGTTTTTACGGTGTAGGAACTGCATTAAAAAAATATGAAGACGAAGGTAGATTTGATGAAATTGTTGACTTTTACAACGAGTCTGATTTCTTTAAAACCTTACTAGAAAATAGTATGATGAGTTTAACCAAATCGTTCTTTGGCTTAACTTCTTATATGGCAGATGACCCTGTTTTTGGTGAATTCTGGCAATTGATTCATGAAGAATACAAAACCACAAAACGTTTGTTATTAAAACTTGCAGGACATACAGAATTGATGGAAAATCACCCAGTAGGAAAAGCATCTATTGCCATTAGAGAAGACATTGTTTTACCTTTGTTAACAATTCAACAATTTGCTTTAAAGAAAATTCAAGAACTTCAAAAAACAGAAGGAAATGAGAAAGAAATTGAGATTTACGAAAAAATGGTAATGCGTTCTTTATTTGGTAATATTAACGCAAGTAGAAACTCTGCTTAACATAAAATTACATTTCTTCGAAAGTAGAAATAACAAATAAAACTAAAAGTTTAGTATAAAATGCGAGCAAAATATTTTGCTCGCATTTTTTTATTCGTTAAGTTTCTTTATCTTTAAAGAAAAAAAATGCTTGTTAAAGTTTATGGCTCAGCCGTTTTTGGCATTGAAGCCACCACAATTACTGTAGAAGTTAATATTGATAAAGGAATTGGATACCATTTAGTTGGTTTGCCAGATAAAGCAGTGAGCGAAAGTTCTTATCGAATTTCTGCTGCACTTAACAACAATAACTACAAACTTCCTGGTAAAAAAATCATCATAAATATGGCTCCTGCAGATATTAGAAAAGAAGGTGCTGCTTACGATTTAACTTTAGCAATGGGAATTCTTACTGCTTCTAATCAAATAAAATCTACAAATATTCACGAATATATTATTATGGGAGAGCTTTCTTTGGATGGAAGTTTACAACCTATAAAAGGCGCCTTACCAATTGCCATAAAAGCAAGAGAAGAAGGTTACAAATATTTTATTTTACCTAAAGAAAATGCTAAAGAGGCTGCAATTGTAGACAATCTAGAAGTTTTAGGAGTAGAAAATATTATGGAAGTTATCAATCATTTTAATGATGATAAAAAGATTGAACCTACAATTGTAGATACAAGAGCAGAATTTTATAAAAACATCGATTTTCCAGAATTTGATTTTTATGATGTAAAAGGACAAGAATCTATAAAACGTTGTATGGAAATTGCTGCAGCTGGCGGACATAATATTATTTTAATTGGTCCTCCAGGATCAGGAAAAACAATGTTAGCAAAAAGGTTACCAAGTATTTTACCACCAATGACTTTACATGAAGCATTAGAAACTACAAAAATTCATTCTGTAGTTGGTAAAACAAAAAATAACGGATTACTATTTCAAAGACCTTTTAGAAGTCCGCATCACACCATTTCTGATGTTGCTTTAGTTGGCGGCGGACAATATCCACAGCCAGGAGAAATATCTTTATCACATAATGGTGTTTTATTTTTAGACGAATTACCAGAATTTAAACGCACTGTTTTAGAAGTTATGCGTCAGCCTTTAGAAGATCGAGATGTTACGATTTCTAGAGCTAAATTTACAGTAACCTATCCATGTAGTTTTATGTTGGTTGCAAGTATGAATCCAAGTCCTTCTGGATATTTTAACGATCCTAGTTCACCAATGACCTCTTCGCCACAAGAAATGCAGCGCTATTTAAGTAAGATTTCTGGTCCTTTATTAGACCGAATTGATATTCACATAGAAGTAACTCCCGTTCCGTTCGAAAAATTAACTGAAAAACGAAAAGGAGAATCATCTGTAGCAATTAGAAAACGAGTTACAGAAGCTCGAGAAATACAATCAGTACGTTTTAAAGGCTTTGAAAACGTACATTATAATGCACAAATGAATGTAAAACAAATTCGTGAGTTTTGTAAATTATCTCCAGAAAGTCTATCACTTTTAAAAACTGCCATGGAAAAACTAAACCTTTCTGCAAGAGCGTATGACAGGATCTTAAAAGTTTCTAGAACCATTGCAGATTTAGGCAATTCTAACGATATTTCTCCAGATCATATTTCTGAAGCTATACAATATAGAAGTTTAGATAGAGATGGTTGGTTGGGGTAATACACAAAAAAACACACAATACATTTTTCATATCAATTTAAAGATATTAGTCAATTATCAATATAATATTTTTAATTATAGCTATTTTTATTATCATATCAATAAATATAAGCTCAATTATTAAATTTTTGACACCTATAAAAAGAAATAGTTTTATAATTTAGTTGGAGTAAATTCAAATAAAATCCAACAATGAAAACAACAAACTTAAGCAGACGCGAATGGTTAAAAAAAGGAACATTAACTTTAGGTGCTTTAGCACTAGTTCCTCATGAAATTTGGAGTAGCAATGTAGAAATTTCTCAAAAAGAAAATAGCACCTTTCTATACAATTCTAATAACTATTTTAACGAGTTTACACCTCCTTTAATTAAAGAAGCAGATTCTTTAACTATTTTAAGAGCTAACGAAAACCCTTACGGACCGCCACCAAAATCTGCAGAAGCTTTTCAGAAAGAAGTATTTGGAGGGAATAGATATTCTTGGAAAACTTTAACCGATTTAAAGGCTAAAATTGCTAAAAACGAAGGTATAAA
Source organism: Polaribacter sp. KT25b (assembly GCF_900105145.1). NCBI lineage: Bacteria > Pseudomonadati > Bacteroidota > Flavobacteriia > Flavobacteriales > Flavobacteriaceae > Polaribacter > Polaribacter sp. KT25b. Next base: position 3,392,680 of record NZ_LT629752.1, read on the forward strand.
CCCAAATCAAATATTAATGGGACCTGGTTCTTCTGATTTATTAGAAAAAGTAGCAATGGTTTTATTTCAAAACGGAGGTAATGTAGTTAGTGCAGACCCAAGTTATATGTCTTTAATTGTGGTTGCGAAATCTGTTGGTGGTAATTGGAAATCTTACAAATTATTAGATGATGCTCAGCACGATTTAGATGCAATGGAAGCCGGTATTGACGAAGACACAAAACTAGTTTATATCTGTAACCCAAATAACCCAACTGGCTCTATAACAGATGCAAAAAAATTGAAAGAATTTTGTAGTAGAGTTTCTGAAAAAGTGCCTGTTTTTGTAGATGAAGCTTATATTGAATTATCTAAAAACGGAATTAAAGATTCTATGAATTCTTTAGTTGCAGAAGGTAAAAACGTAATTGTTGCTAGAACTTTTTCTAAAATTCATGGAATGGCTGGTTTAAGAATTGGATACGCAATTGGTAAAAAAGAAACTTTAGATTCTATTTCTAAAATTACAAGAGGTGGAATGGGTATAACTGGGCCATCAATAGCTGCTGCAACTACCAGTTTAGAAAATACCGATTTTTTAGATATGTGTAAAACAAAAATTGCAAATGCAAGAAACTACACAATGTCTTATTTAAAAGAAAATAAATACTCTTATTTACCATCAGAAACCAATTTTATCATCTTTGAAATTCCTATGGAAGGAAAAGAATTTTTAAAAGAAATTTATAGCAAAAACGTTGCTGTAAGAGCTTTTAAATTTTGGGATAAAAATTGGTGTAGAGTTAGTATTGGTACTATGGATGAAATGAAAACCTTTACCAACGCAATCACAGAAATTTTTGCCTAATTTATGGATGGAGCTTTAGAAAAATCCATTTCATTTTTGCTGTTTATTTTTATAGGAGTTCTTTTAAAAAAGAAAATATCTGTTGGAGATGAGACGAATGGAATAAAAAGTTTAATTCTAACTATTGCTTTACCTGCAACCATTTTTATAGCGCTTTTAAAGGTTAAAATTGATGGAAATTTAATCCTTTTTCCAATATTGGCTTTAGGTTTAAATGTAATTCTCTTTGCAATTACACCTGTTTTGCTTTCGTTAATTGGCATAAATAGAAATTCTGATAAAGGAAGAAGTGCAAGATTATTACTACCTTCTTTAGCACCTGGCTTATCTTGCTTTCCTTTTATTTTAGAATTTTTAGGTGATAATTCTTTGGCAAAAGCTGCAATGGCTGATTTAGGAAACAAGTTTTTTGTCTTATTTCTACTTTATTTAGTGGCTTTAAAATGGCATTATAAAAATGCAGATTTCGAAGCAAACTCGCTTAAAACAAAACTAAAATCGCTAACAAAAACATTGTTATACGAGCCTGTTAATATCTTTATAATAGTAGCATTAATTCTAGTTTCCTTTGGAATTACTTTAGATAAAATTCCTAACTTTTTATCAAGTACTCTCACAAGATTGAGTTATATAATGACGCCTTTGGTGTTACTTTTTATTGGTTTGGCTGTAAAGTTTAAAAAACAACAATTTTTTCAATTGTTTTCTTTATTACTTTTAAGAGCAGGATTTACGTTACTTTTAATTGCTGGTATTGTATTTTTTGCAGATATTTCTATAAAAAAAGACATCTTAGTAATGATTGCTTTTTCATTAAGCTCAGCTAGTTTTTGGCCATTTGCTCATATTTCTGCAGTAAATTTTAGAGAACAAAAAGAAAACAACTGCGAAAAAACTTTCGACCCAAATTTTGCATTATCTATTCTTGCTCTTTCTTTGCCTATTTCTGTAATTTTAATTTTAGGAATTTTAACAGCAGGTAATACTTTTACAAGCATAAATAATATCTTGATTTTAGGCGTATGTTTATCTTTTATAGGGATAATTTATCCAATAATTTTAAAAATAAAATCTAGATTTTCTGTTTCTAAAATTGATGGTAAAACTTCAAAAAAAAGATCTGTTGAGTTTTTAGCTGATAAATAAAAATCATAAGAAAAGAAGAAATACAAACTGATAAAATAAAATTAATAAACTAATGAAGTAATATTTAAAATTACAGCCAATTTTTCCTTTAAATGTACTTGTATCAATCAATTTTAATATAAAATTGTCTTTTTTACATTTATTTGATTGGTTACATTTTAGCTTAATAAAATTTTAAAAAAAAACTAAAATTCGCGTTAAGGATTGAACGATCTGTTTGAGCTCTTTTTGTTTTTTCAACAAAAAAGCGAGTAGTGAAAGCCTGTTAAAACGCCCAAAAAAATGAGATTCCTTAATCGCCAAAAAAGGCTAATTTCGGAATGACAGAAAATGAAAAAAGCTGAAATGACAGATAAAGAAAAACCCTTTCAAATGAATGAAAGGGATTTATCTATTTTATGAAATTCCTCAAACGCTTAAAAAAGCTCATTTCGGAATGACAACGTTGTTTAGAGTTGTTGTCACTAATAACTAACGACTAAAAACCAACAACTATTTTAGTATCTATAATGTTCTGGTTTAAAAGGACCTTCTACAGTTACACCAATATAAGATGCTTGATCTGGTCTTAATTCTGTAAGCTCTACTCCTATTTTTGCTAAGTGTAATTTTGCTACTTTTTCATCTAAATGTTTTGGCAACATATACACGTCGTTTTCGTAAGCATCTTTATTTGTCCACAATTCTATTTGAGCCAAAGTTTGGTTTGTAAATGAGTTACTCATTACAAAACTTGGATGACCAGTTGCGCAACCTAAATTTACCAAACGCCCTTCTGCTAAAACAATAATATCATTACCGTTAATATTATATCTATCAACTTGTGGTTTGATTGTATCTTTAGTCTTACCGTGGTTTTCATTTAACCAAGCCATATCAATTTCATTATCAAAATGCCCAATATTACACACAATAACTTTGTCTTTCATTGCTTCGAAATGACGACCTTGAATAATATCTTTGTTACCTGTTGTTGTAATAATAATATCAGAATTTGCTATAACAGTTTCTAATTTTTTAACTTCAAAACCGTCCATTGCAGCTTGTAATGCACAAATTGGGTCGATTTCTGTAACTGTAACAATAGAACCTGCACCTTTAAAAGAAGCAGCTGTACCTTTACCTACATCACCATAACCACAAACAGTAACACGTTTACCCGCTAACATAATATCTGTTGCTCTACGAATTGCATCTACTGCAGATTCTCTACAACCATATTTATTATCGAACTTAGATTTAGTAACAGAATCGTTTACATTAATTGCTGGCATTGGTAAAGTTCCTGCTTTAACTCTATCGTACAATCTGTGAACTCCTGTTGTTGTTTCTTCTGATAAACCATTGATTCCTGCAGCTAATTCTGGATATTTATCTAAAACCATGTTTGTTAAATCTCCACCATCATCTAAAATTAAATTTAATGGTTTTTTATCTTCTCCAAAGAATAAAGTTTGTTCTATACACCAGTCAAATTCTTCTTCACTTAAACCTTTCCAAGCGTATACTTGCGTTCCTGTTGCAGCAATTGCAGCAGCAGCTTGGTCTTGTGTAGAAAAAATATTACAAGAACTCCAAGTAACTTCTGCTCCTAATGCTTGTAAAGTTTCTATTAAAACGGCTGTTTGAATTGTCATGTGTAAACATCCAGCAATTCTAGCACCTTTTAAAGGTTGGCTATCTTTAAATTCTTCTCTTAAAGACATTAATCCTGGCATTTCTGCTTCTGCCAAATTAATTTCTTTTCTTCCCCAATCTGCCAAAGAAATATCTTTTACTTTAAAAGGTATATAAGTAGCGGTTTTTGTGCTCATATTTTGTATATTTAATTTCTATTTTTTGCGACTGCAAAGTTACAACATAGATTTTTAAAAATATGGCTCTTTACAAAACATTAACGATTAACAAAACTACTAAAGTCCTAATTTGGAAGATAGAAGAAACTATAAATGAATTAAAAACAGGAATTACTTTATCTGAAAATAGTAAAATACGATTAGATGCTATGAAGTCTAATTTGCACCAAAAAGGTTTTTTAAGCATTAGACATTTACTAAAAGAACTTAATTTAACCGATGCTGATGTTTATTATGACGAATTTGGAAAACCTAATTTAACAAACGGAAGCTATATTTCTATTACACATTCTTTTAATTTTACTGCAATTATTTTTTCTGATGAAAGACCTGTAGGAATTGATGTTGAAAAACAGCGTGAAAAAATATTAAAGATTGCTCATAAATTCACACCAATTGAAGAGTACAAAACCATTGCAAATGTTGATGCTTTAATAAGTAAATTAACCATTGTTTGGGGTGCAAAAGAGAGTTTATACAAAATTTTCGGAAAGAAAAAAATCCGTTTTCTGCATCATATTTATGTTGATGATTTTAATTTTGCTGATAATAAAACTATTGGTGAAATTCGTTTTGATGGTAAAACAGATTCTTATACTATTGAGTTTTTAGAGTTTGAAGGTTTTACTTGTGTTTATGCGTATTAGTAACTACTGGCATCTTAATTGATATTAGAATCATTCACAAAATCAATCAATATGAAAAAGTTATTTATATTCTTATTTACGGTTGCTATTATTACTGGCTGCCAAAAGGATGAAAAACATATTTTTATTCCAGAAAATCACTTTAAAAAGTTTCAAACTGAAAAAATTCAAATTTTTGATTTAGATACTTTATCCTTTAAACAGATTATAGGTAAAAATGGAACAAAAATCTCTTTTAATAGAAATGATTTTATTATTTCTAAAAATAAAAAAATATCTTTAGAATTAATTGAGTTATACGATTTTAACGAAATTATCTATAAAAATATTAACACAATAACTACAGATAACGAGCTTTTAGAAACCAATGGGGTTTTATATATTTCTTTTAAATCTGATGAAAAAGAAATTGACTTAAAGTTAAATAAAAAAATTGTTGTTTATCCAGCTGAAGGAAAGCTACTTGACAATGATGTTTTCAAAACAAATACAGATTCTCTACAGAACATTAAATGGGAGTTACTGAAACAAGTTGATACGATTTTCCCTATTTACAAAGGTGGAGGTGTTTGGGTTTCAACTATAGTAAAGAAAGATTCTGTAGATTATTTCAAAAAACAGAATGAAAAACTATCGAAGTTTAAAAATTATAATTCTTTTATTAAATCTAAGTATCCAGCATATTTTCTTTTAGCAAACGATGACCTTGGATATATAAATATTGATAAATTAATAAATATCAAGGATAAAATAACTTTTAGTTTACTTGATAAAAAAGTTAAATTTCCAGGTTTCAATATCTATTTCACTTATGATAAATTAAAGTCATTTATTTATAATAGTCGATTAAAAGATGACCTAAAATTTGATAACATTCCTTTAAGTGGTAAAACTTGGATCACTATAATTGGAGAACAAAAAGGTATCTTATATTATGATAAAATTGAACTCGAAAAAGGCTTAAATAATTCTGAAATCATTTTAAACATGAAAGAGATTAGTATCAAAAATTTAGTATCAATTATAAATAATTAGTTTTCATTTTTGACAAGCTATAATAGAATTCTACAATTAACTCCTTACTTTTGATTTTTTAAAAAATCTTCATAAAATAAATGTCAGAAATTTTTAATTCACTTTTTGGACAATACAAAACCTATGAAACAATAGACATTGTACTAGAAATTATTGCAGTAATCTTTGGATTTTTATCAGTTTGGTATTCTAAACAAAATAAAATTTGGGTTTTCCCTACAGGAATGATTAGCACCTTAATTTTTGTTTACTTACTTTTAAAATGGGAACTTTTAGGAGATATGTTAATTAACGGTTATTACTTTATAATGAGCGTTTATGGTTGGTATATTTGGACATATAAAAGCGATGGCGAACATGAAACTCCGATTTCGACAACGACAACAAAAGAAAAAAAATTAAGTGTTTTCATTTTTATAGCAACACTTATTTTTGTGTACGCTGTGTATTCTTATTTTGAAAAATGGACAAGTTGGACTGCTTATGTAGACACAGTTACAACAGCAATTTTCTTTGTAGGAATGTGGTTAATGGCAAAACGAAAAATAGAAAACTGGATTTATTGGATTATTGGAGACATTATCTCTGCTCCATTATATTTTTATAAAGGATTTACTTTTACTAGTTTTCAATATTTAATATTTACATTTATAGCAATATCTGGTTATTTAGCATGGAAAAAAAGCTTAAACAAAAACCCATCAACCTTGTAAAGGTTGTTTTATTTGGACCTGAATCTTCAGGAAAAACAACACTTTCTCGTCAATTAGCACGTTATTACCACACTGTTTGGGCGCCAGAATATGCACGTGAATATTTACAAAATAAATGGAATAACGAACGTAAAACTTGTGAAGCAGAAGATTTAATTCCTATTGCAATTGGGCAAATGAAATTGGAAAATAAATTGGCTAAAAGAGCTGATAAAATTTTAATTTGCGACACCGATTTACTAGAAACCAAAGTATATTCAGAAGAATTTTATGGTGGTTTTGTTGATGAATTGTTAAACAAAGCTGCAAACGAAAATAAATATGATTTATATCTTTTAACATATATAGATACACCTTGGGAAGAAGATGATTTACGAGACAGACCAGAACAACGTTTAGAAATGTTTAATGCTTTTGAAACTGCTTTAAAAACACATAACAGACCTTATATTTTGTTAAAAGGAGATAGAGAAACGCGTTTAAAAAATGCAACTGAAGCTATTGATAAAATTATTTCTGAGAAAGAAAACTTACATTCTTTTTCTGATTCTTTATTAGATATAGACATGCATTTTTTACATCAAAATAACGATTTTGGCACTAATTTAGATTATTAAATAAAAAGAAATTAAAGAAAAGAATCTTCAATTTTATTTGAACTATTTCTACACTCTTTTCAGAAAAAAATGAATTCAGAAACAATTATAAAAGAACTTAGTTTTAAAGCCATTAGAAGTTCTGGTGCTGGCGGGCAACACGTAAATAAAACGTCTTCTAAAATTGAACTCACTTTTGATTTAGAAAGCTCTAATTCTTTGTCTGAAGATGAAATAATTCTTTTAAAAACAAAGCTTTCATCAAGATTAACAAATGAAAGTCTATTAATTTTATTTTGTGATGAATCTCGTTCTCAACACAGAAATAAAGATATTGTTATTAAACGTTTTTTAGAGTTGATAAAAACAAATTTAATTAGACCAAAAAAAAGAAGACCTACTAAACCTAGTAAATCTTCTATCTTAAAAAATGCAGAAAAGAATAAAAGAAATTCGCTTAAAAAAAACTTAAGAAAAAAACCAAAATTCGAGTAAATTAAAAAAGCTGGTAAAGAGACTTAGCCCAGATTGAAACGGCATCCTTTTTTACTGTCAGTTCGAGTGAATTTTGAAGAATGAAAAATTTGTATCGAGAACAGAAGTAAAAAAGATATAGTGGAAAGCAGGAAATAGCTTCTAAAAAAATAAAATCACTTTTTTGTTTTCTATTAAATTTTTACAATATACATTTGCAGCGTTCTCATAAAGGGGTGCTAATTACAGTTTTTAGTTTTTAGTTTTTAGTCTTAATAGGCTTTACAACTTTTAACTTTTTAACTTTTAACTTTTAAAAGGCTGAGATCATACCCAATGAACCTAGAACAGATAATGCTGTTTAGGGAGGCGATAATCGCCATTTTGCAAACAAATAATTGCATTTAAAGTAAAACAATAGTATTTTGTTTGTTACTTTTTATGTAATTATACACACTAATTATTCAATATTAATTACAAGAATAATTACCTCTTTTTATTCGTTTTAAATTCTTTAAAATGAAAAAAAACATCTTTTTTTATTCTTGTTTGCAAGTATACTTGCAAACGCCCAGACATTTACACTTAAAGGAAAAGTAGTAGATGAAAACAATGAATCTTTACCAGGAGCAACTATTTTGGTAAAAGAAAACAACCAAGGAACTTCTACAGATTTTAATGGTAAATTTCAATTAAATCTTATAAAAGGAGAGTACACAATTAAAGTTTCATTTATTGGCTACAAAACGATTACTAAAGAAATTTCTTTGGTCAAAAATGATGAAATCGAAATTGTTTTATTACCAAATTCAACAGTTTTAGAAGAAGTTTTAGTTTCTGCAGTTCGTGTAAAAGCAGATGCACCTGTTACACATTCTAATTTATCTAAAAAAGAAATTGCAAAACGTAATTTAGGTCAAGATATTCCTGTGTTATTAAATTACATGCCTTCTGTAATTTCTTCTTCAGATGCTGGTGCTGGTGTTGGTTATACTTACATTCGTGTTCGTGGTTCTGATGCTTCTCGTGTAAATGTTACTGTAAACGGAATTCCTTATAACGATGCAGAAAGTCAAGGTACTTTTTGGGTAAATATGGGCGATTTTGCTTCTTCTACTCAAAGTTTACAATTACAACGTGGTGTTGGTACATCTACTAACGGTTCTGGTGCATTTGGAGCAAGTTTAAATATTTTAACTGATGCTATTTCTGAAGAAGCTGGTGGAGAAATCTCTAATTCTTTTGGTTCTTACGGAACTAGAAAGCATACGGTAAAATTTACTACAGGAAAAGTAAACGATCATTTTGAGTTTGCAGGACGTTTATCTAATATTTATTCTGATGGTTATGTAGATAGAGCCTTTGCAGATTTAAAATCTTACTTTTTACAAGGAAGTTATTCTGATGAAAACACATTAATAAAAGCACTTGCATTTGGTGGAAGCGAAAAAACTTATCAAGCTTGGTACGGTTTAGAAGCAGATCAATTAGAAGAAAACAGACGTCAAAATCCATATACTTACGATAATGAAACTGATAACTATTGGCAAGATCATTATCAATTACATTGGAATGAAAAATTAAATGATAATTGGTCTACTAATATTGGTTTAAATTATACAAGTGGAAAAGGATATTTTGAACAATTTAAAGGCGAAAGTGCTGTATCTAAATATAATAATATTGTAAGCCCAACAACAGTAACTTGGGATGAAAAACCTGCAACAGACGTTATTGTTCGTCGTTGGTTAGACAATCATTTTTATGTATTTAATGGAAATACAACGTACAAAAAAGAACAACTAGAAATTGTATCTGGTTTTTCTTACAGTAACTATAAAGGAGACCATTTTGGAGAAGTAATTTGGGCTAAAGAATTTGCTCCAACTGCAAATATTAGAGATCAATATTATTTTAGTGATGCCTCTAAAAAAGACTTTAGCGTTTTTTCAAAAGCTACTTTTAATATTTCTGATGAATTTAAAGCTTTTGTTGATTTACAAGGACGTTTTGTAAATTATAAAACAGATGGTTTAACTTCTGATAGAAACACATTAAATGTTGAAGAGAAATTTAACTTCTTTAATCCGAAGATTGGATTAACACATACAATTAACAAAAATAATAGTTTGTATATTTCTTATGCAAAAGCAAATAAAGAGCCTAATAGAAATGATTATAAAAATGGAGAAGATGTAAAATACGAATCTTTAAATGATTATGAACTTGGTTGGCGTTTAAAAAATAATACGATACAATTAAACACCAATCTATACTATATGTCTTATAATAATCAATTGATACAAACTGGTGGTTTAAATGATGTTGGAGATTATTTACGTGAAAATGTAAAAGATAGTTATCGTTTAGGTTTAGAAATTGATGCAAATGTTAAAGTATCAGGCCAATTTAGTATAAATCAAAACCTAACCTTAAGTAGTAATAAAATTAACAATTTTATGCTAGATAGAGATGGAACAATAACAAATATTGGCACAACTAATATTGCTTTTTCTCCAGATGTTATTGCAAGTAATGCTCTTGTTTATTATCCAACAGAAAATTTTCAAGTTTCATTATTATCTAAATTTGTTGGAGAACAATATTTAAGTAACACAGATACTGAAGCCTCTAAATTAGATAGTTATTTTACAAGTGATTTAAATTTCGTATATGAAATTAAAACATCATCTATTTTTAAATCTATAACATTTACGGGTGTTGTAAATAACATCTTTAATAAAGAATATGAAGATAGAGGTTATACCTATTTAGATTATTGGTCAGGACCAACATCTTTTGAAGTTCAAGGATATTTTCCGCAAGCAACAAGAAATTTTTTAGTTGGGGTTACTATGAAATTTTAGTAAAAAACACCATTTTTTAATCATTTTTGATTAAAATTAGCACAAAACGAGCATTTTCTTTGAAAAATCGCTCGTTTTTTCGTATATTAAAAATCGATGCAAAACACTCCTATTTTTCCCACAAAAGTTACTCCAATTAATCTTACAACTCCTAATAGATTGAACAACTTTAAACTTCCTGATTTCTAATTTTTTTCACATCAGCTAATACTTTCCTATTATTTTAAAAGAATTTATCGCTTTTAAACTTTTTACTTTCATTTAAATCTAAAAACACAAAATAAACATATGAGACAACTTAAAATTGTAAAACAGGTAACCAATCGTGATGCAAAATCTTTAGAAAAATATTTTCAAGAAATTAGTAAAATTGGGCTTATTACTGCAGATGAAGAAGTAGAATTGGCTTTGAAAATAAAAAAAGGAGATGATAAAGCATTAGATAAACTTGTAAAAGCAAATTTAAGATTTGTGGTTTCTGTTGCAAAACAATATCAAGGTCAAGGTTTAAAATTATCCGATTTAATAAACGAAGGCAATTTAGGTTTGGTAAAAGCTGCAAAACGCTTTGACGAAACACGAGGTTTTAAGTTTATTTCATACGCCGTTTGGTGGATTCGTCAATCGATTATGCAAGCTTTAGCAGAACAGTCTAGAATTGTTCGTTTGCCTTTAAATAAAATTGGAAGTATTAATAAAATCAAAAAAATATATGCTCGTTTAGAACAAAATGAGCAACGTATGCCAACAAATAAAGAAATTGCAAAACAGTTAGATATGACAGAAACGGAAGTTGCACAATCTTTAAAAAATTCTGGGAGACACCTTTCTATGGATGCGCCTTTTAAAGAAGGCGAAGAATCTAACTTATACAATGTTTTACAGTCTGATGAATCTCCAAGACCAGATAAAAACCTAATGCAACAATCTCTTAGCATAGAAATTGATAGGGCTTTAGAAACCCTTTCTAACAAAGAGGCTAAAGTAATAAAAATGTTTTACGGTATAAATCTACCTTCTGCTTCTAGTTTAGCAGAAATTGGTGAAGTAATTGACTTATCTAGAGAACGAGTTCGCCAAGTAAAACAGAAAGCAATTAAAACCTTGCAATCTAAATCTAGAGCTCATCTTTTAAAATCTTACTTAGGATAAAATTCATTTATAAGAAAATACTAACCTAAGAAAACATTTTATCTAATTTATATATAAATTTAAAGAAATTAAAGTAGTTAACAAATTAAAATTTAGACATACCTATTATTAGGTATTGTATACTTTTTAAATATATTATAGATTTGATAGCTTATTGATATTAGTTGTTATCATAAAAGTTATATCAATAGTAAAATTAATACGCTTTATCTAAAAAAGAAATTTAATTGAGAGAGTTGAAAATAGAATATCGCATGCCTAATTAAATCAATAAAAACATGAAACTAATCTTTCTAACAACGCTGCTAGTAATCTTCGGAATTAATACAAACGCCCAAAATTCTAATCTTAAAGGAATAACTGTACATGCTAATAAAATATTATATATAGAAAATGATGAGCCAAAAAGTAGAGACACAGACCAAGTTTTTGCAGTATCTTTTTCGGATAAAATTTTTACGCATTTAATTTTCTCAGATGGAAGCATTAATAATTCTCAAGTTTATCAAATTGAAAATGATAAAACTTTAATTAATGACGGAAACACTATTTACAAATTCGAAGCTCTATCAGGAATTTCTGGTAATAAATATTTTTACGAAATAAAAATTGACAGTGATGGCAGTTTGTTAGCCTTAAAAATAACACAACCAGATAATATAGATTTTTCTATATACAAAGGCTATTCAACAGATTTAAAAACCTTTAAACAGTAGTAATAATTTACAATAAAGCATAAAAAAGGGAGCAAAATTGCTCCCTTTTATTTTTAAGAATCCATTCTACCAACGGCGCAACTAACAAACGATTTTGCTTTGTGTAAAACAGTATTTTTATCACCAACTTCTGGATAACCAAGTTTAGATAATTTTTCTTTTACACTTTCTAAAACATCTTTGTTTGACGTTACAGAAACTATTGATTTTTCAACATCAACTGTAATGTCTTCTATATTTTCTAAACTTAATAATCCTTTTTTAATAGTTGCTGCACAACCACCACATTTTAAATTTTCTATTTGAATATCTGTTGTCATAATTTTTTAATTTTCTTGTTTCCATTTATTATATCCGCCTAAAATATTATAGACTTCATAACCTTCTTTTTGTAATCTTTTTGCTGATTTATCACTTCTATTTCCACTTCTGCAGTACAAATAAACTGGTTTATTTTTATCTAATTTTGATGTTGCTTTTGTATTAAAATCAGTATCAAAAAAATTAGCAAATTTTGCTGTTTCTATAAAACCTTGTTTAATTTCTTGTGGAGTTCTTACATCCAATAATTGAATTTCTCCTTTATCTAACAATACTTTTAATTCACTTGTTGAAATAGATTTTATTTCATCTTGAGAATTACAATTGATAAAAAAGAAACTCATCAGTAAAAGGCAAAAAACATTTTTCATTTTATTTATTTTAAAGTTGATGGGCAAACGGCTGCTGTTCTTTCTATAGTTGTATTTTTAATTGCGTCATAACCACCATCAACATCAATAACATTATGAAATCCGCGTGCTTTTAAAATAGAAGCAGCAATTACAGACCGATATCCTCCTGCACAATGCACGTAAAAATTACCTTTTTTAGGGAATTCAGAAATATAATTATTTAAGAAATCTAAAGGTGTATTTTCTGCTATTTTAATATGTTCGCTTGCATATTCCCCTGGTTTTCTAACATCAAAAATTAATGGGTTTTCGTCCATTTTTTTTGCTAATGTATCTGCAGTAATAGACGTAATTGTATCTATTTCCTTTCCTGCTTTTTGCCAAGAATCGAAACTTCCTTCTAAATACCCTAACACATTATCAAAACCAACTCTAGACAAACGTATAATTGTACCTTCTTCCTCACCTTCTGGTGTTACCAACAAAATTGGTTGTCTAATATCTTTTATTAAAGCGCCAACCCAAGGTGCAAATGTGCCACCTAAACCTATAAAAATAGAATTTGGTATAAACCCTTTTATAAATTCTGATTGATGACGAACGTCTAAAATTAATGCATCTGTTTCATTTGCATGAATTTCAAATGCTTCTACAGAAAACGGTTTTACGCTATTTTCTATAACTTCATCTATATCTTGATATCCTTCTTTGTTCAACTTAACATTTAAAGGAAAATATGCTGGCGGTGGCAATAAACCATCTGTAACTTCTTTTATAAATTCCTCTTTTGTCATATCTGCTCTTAAAGCATAATTGGTTTCTTTTTGATTACCAATTGTACCTACAGTTTCTTTGCTTAGATTTTTACCACAAGCAGAACCCGCTCCATGCGCAGGATATACCATAACATCATCAGCTAAAGTCATTACTTTATTTCGTAAACTATCAAACAAAAAACCCGCTAAATCTTTTTCTGTAATGTCTCCTTTTTGTGCTAAATCTGGTCTACCAACATCTCCTAAAAATAAAGTATCACCACTAAAAAGAGCATAATCTTTACCTTTTTCATCTTTTAATAAATAGCATGAACTTTCCATTGTATGACCTGGTGTGTGTAAAACCGTAATTGAAATATCACCAACTTTAAAAACCTGATTATCTTTAGCAATAATTGCATCAAAATTTGTTTTTGCTGTTGGTCCGTATACAATTTTTGCTCCTGTTTTTTCCGCTAAAGTTACATGACCACTTACAAAATCTGCATGAAAATGGGTTTCGAAAATATATTTAATTTTTGCATTATTTTTTGCTGCGCTATCTATATAATCTTGTACTTCTCTTAACGGATCTATAATTGCAACTTCACCTTTACTTTCTATATAATAAGCACCTTGTGCTAAACAACCTGTGTAAATTTGTTCTATTATCATAATCTTTATTCTTAAGATTTTAAATTATTAAATTACTTTAAAAGCAATCTATTCTAAATGATCTATGTCAGCTTTTTAATTAGTTTTATTTATATGCTTGATGTATATATTTTGCATATTTTTCTTGATGTTGTCTGTCTCCTGTTTTATAAAATTTTACAGCTTCATTTGCGCGCATAAAAAAATGATTGATACCTATAATTTGTAATACTCCACTTCTAAACAAATCATCTCTAACAGGTCCTTTAACACCTGCAAAATAAAACATTATTCCTTTTTTCTGATAAAATTTTATTCGTTCTTTTAACATTTCTACACCTGTACTATCAACTCTATTAATGCTTTCTGCATCAATAACAATCAATTTTAAAGCCTTTCCTTTTTTGGCTGCCATTTTGTCTAAATTATCTCTAAAATAATTAGAATTCGCATAAAATATCTGTGCATCAAACCTAAAAATTAAAATATCATCATCAATAATTACTTCTTCAAAACGATTTTTATTTCTGTAAAAATTAGAACCTGGCACTTTTCCTAATTCAGTAACATAAGGTCTAGAAGTTCTATAAATTAAAACTATTAGAGATAAACCAACACCTACCATTATTCCGTATTCAATTCCTAATAATAAAGTTGCTAAAAAAGTTGATAACATCAACCAGAAATCTAAATTATTAGCTCTCCATAAAAAGGCCGCTTCTTTAAAATTTATCAATCCAAAAACTGCAACAATTATAATTGCAGCTAAAACTGTTTTAGGTAAATGATAAAATAAAGGTGTTAAAAATAAAAGTGTAATTACAACCATAATTACAGAAATTAATGCAGCCATTCCTGTTTTTGCACCACTTTCTTGATTAATTGCCGAACGAGAAAAACTTGATGCCACAGGATAAGCTTTAAAAAAAGAACCTACCATATTACTTAACCCTAACGCTATTAATTCTTGATTGGCTCTAATTCTGTATTCATCTTGTTTTGCTTCTAAAGATTTACCTATAGAAATCGTTTCTAAATAACCAACCATAACCAATGTAAATGCTATTGGTAACAACTCTTTAATTTGATCTAAATCGAATTCTGGAATACCAAAACCTGGTAATCCAGAAGGAATATCTTTTACAATAGAAACATCATTAAAACTTTTTCCAAAATATTTCATAATTATAATTCCAAGAACTACAACAATTAGTGCATTAGGAAGTTTTTTATTAATCTTTCTAAAGATTAGAATTATTGCTACAGAAATGATTCCGATAATTGTTGTATGCTTATTAAAAGTGGCTATTTTTAACCAAACATCTTCTAAAATATATTGAATTTGATCACTTTGGATAAAATCAGCTCCTAATAAATTTCTAAATTGATTAAAGCCAATTATTAAAGCCACTGCTGATGTAAAACCTGTTATTACAGGTTTTGATAAAAAGTTTACAATAAATCCTAAACTAAAAACTCCTAATAAAAATTGAATAGCACCAACCATTAACGCTAATAAAATGGCAATAGAAATATAACTTTCAGATCCTGCTAAAGCCAAAGTAGAAACACCAGTTGCAACTATTAAAGAATCCATTGCTACAGGACCAATTGCCACTTGTCTTGATGAACCAAAAATGGCATACATTACTTGCGGAACTAAAGCACAATACAAACCATAAATTGGTGGCAACCCTGCAATTAGTGCATAAGCAATTCCTTGTGGAATTAAAATAATACCAACAGTCAAACCTGCAACTAAATCTCCTTTAAATAAAGATCTATTGTAGTTAGGTAACCAGTCTAAAATTGGTATTATTTTTTTTATGTTCATTTTCTTAAACTTTGCTACTTTTTTTACTTTAAAACTTTGAACTCTATTAAAATAACTCTCCCTGATTTCTACCTTTAACTCTTCCTAGGTGTTTATAAGCTAAATCAGTTACCTCTCTACCTCTTGGAGTTCTCATAATAAATCCTTGCTGAATCAAAAATGGTTCGTAAACTTCTTCAATAGTTTCGGTATTTTCAGAAACCGCAGTTGCAATTGTACTTAGACCAACTGGCCCTCCTTTGAATTTATCTATAATAGTTTCTAAGATTTTATTATCCATTTCATCCAAACCATGAGCATCAACATTTAAGGCTTTTAGAGCATATTTTGCTATTTGTATAGTTATAGTTCCGTCTCCTTTTATTTGTGCAAAATCTCTAACTCTTCTTAATAATGCATTTGCTATTCTTGGTGTTCCTCTACTTCTACCAGCTATTTCTATGGCGGCTTCCATAGAAATAGGAACTCCCAAAATATGAGAACTTCTTTGAATAATTGTTGTTAGTAATTCTGTTGAATAGTATTGTAATCTACTACTAATACCAAAACGTGCTCTCATTGGCGCTGTTAACAATCCAGATCGAGTTGTTGCTCCTATTAAAGTAAAAGGTTCTAAATTGATTTGAACTGTTCTGGCATTTGGACCAGATTCAATCATAATATCAATTTTATAATCTTCCATTGCTGAATATAAATACTCTTCTACAATAGGACTTAATCTGTGAATTTCATCAATAAACAAAACATCTCGTTCATCAAGATTTGTTAACAAACCTGCTAAATCTCCAGGTTTATCTAAAACGGGTCCAGAAGTAACTTTTATACCAACTTGTAATTCATTTGCTAAAATATGAGCTAAAGTTGTTTTCCCTAATCCTGGAGGCCCATGAAATAAGGTATGATCTAAAGCTTCTCCTCTCTGATTGGCTGCTTCAACAAATATTTTGAGATTGTCTAATGCTTGGTCTTGCCCAGTAAAATCATCAAAAGTAAGTGGACGCAATTTTTTTTCTACATCTAAATCTTCATTTGATAGATTGCTATTATCAGGATTTAAGTTTTCGTTCATAACTACAAAGATAAGAGATTTTAAAACAGGTTAAATGTACCTTTTGTTACAAAACAAAAAAACCTTTCCAGATATAGGAAAGGTTTTTTTATAAATTTTATATTTTACTAAGATGGTTCTTCACCATCTAATAAAGGTGTTGTTTGTAGTACAAAATCTTGACCGTGTAAATAATCACTATCATCATCATTTGCATCTACTCTTTTACTATAATCATAAGCCCATCTATGAACTTCTGGTAATTTTCCTGGCCAGTTTCCATGAACATGCTCTACAGGAGTTGTCCACTCTAACGTATTAGAATTCCAAGGATTCTGTGTTGCTTTTTGCCCTCTATAAATAGATATAAAGAAGTTTGCAATAAATATAATTTGTGCTAATCCACCAACTAAAGCAAAAATTGTAATTACTTTATTGATATCAGCTAAATCATCAAACAATGGAAAAGCTGTATTTGAATAATATCTTCTTGGTAAACCAGCTAAACCTATAAAGTGCATTGGCCAAAAAACACCATAAGCACAAATAATACTTAGCCAAAAATGCCAATAACCCATAGTTTTATTCATCATTCTACCATACATTTTTGGAAACCAATGATATACACCAGCAAACATTCCAAAAATTGCAGATACACCCATTACTAAGTGAAAGTGTGCAACTACAAAATAAGTATCATGAATTGCAATATCTAATGCAGAATCTCCTAAAACTAATCCTGTTAATCCACCTGTTACAAATGTTGAAACTAATCCGATAGAAAATAACATTGCAGGGTTTAATTGTAAATTACCTTTCCATAAAGTGGTAATATAATTAAATGCTTTTACTGCAGATGGAATTGCTATTAATAATGTTGTAAATGTAAATACAGATCCTAAGAAAGGATTCATACCAGAAACAAACATGTGGTGACCCCAAACAATTGTAGATAAAAATGCAATTGCCATTATAGACATTACCATTGCTCTATATCCAAAAATTGGTTTTCTAGAATTAGTAGATATAATTTCTGATGTAATACCTAATGCTGGTAATAACACAATATAAACTTCAGGGTGACCTAAGAACCAAAATAAGTGTTCATAAAGTACGGGCGAACCTCCTTGATAGTGTAGAACTTCTCCAGATATAAAGATATCTGATAAATAAAATGATGTTCCAAAACTTCTATCAAAAACTAATAATAATGCAGCTGATAATAAAACTGGAAATGAAACCACACCAATAATAGCTGTAATAAAAAAAGCCCATATAGTTAAAGGCAATCTTGTCATTTTCATTCCTTTTGTTCTTAAATTAAAAACTGTAACGATATAATTTAAAGAACCAATTAAAGAAGAAGCAATAAATATAGCCATAGAAACTAACCAAAGTGTCATACCTGTTCCAGAACCTGGAATTGCTTGTGGTAATGCACTTAAAGGTGGGTAAACCGTCCATCCCGCAGACGCTGGTCCAGCTTCAACAAATAATGAAATAACCATGATTATACTTGATAAAAAGAATAACCAATATGAAACCATATTTAAAAAACCAGAAGCCATGTCTCTAGCACCAATCTGCAAAGGAATTAATAAGTTTGAAAATGTTCCACTTAAACCAGCAGTTAGTACAAAGAAAACCATAATAGTACCATGAATAGTTACTATCGCCAAATAAATATCTGGGTTCATCACCCCGTCTGTTTGGTGAGGTCCTAAAAAAGCTTCAATAATTGAAAAAGATTTTTCTGGCCATGCAATTTGTAAACGGAATAACATAGACATAAATACACCAATGATACCCATAAACATTCCTGTTACAAGGAATTGCTTAGAAATCATTTTGTGATCTTGACTAAAAATATATTTTGTTACAAATGTTTCTTTATGATGATGTTCTGACATAATATTATTTGTATTGTATCTTTTAAATTATAATTATTGAATAACTGTTGCTAAAGTTGGTTGTTCTGCAATCCACTTATCATATTCATCTTGCTCTACAACAGTAATTTTCATTTGCATACTATAATGAGAAGCACCACAAATTTTATTACATAATAGCAAATAATCAAACTCATAAGGATCTTCTCCTTTAGCTTTTCTAATTTTATTAATGTTTGCAGTTTTTTCAACTACTTCAGACTGTTGTCTCATTTCTTCTGTAGTAAATTTAGGTGTGAAACCAAATTGGGTAACCATACCAGGTACACAGTTCATTTGAGCTCTAAAATGAGGCATATAAGCTGAGTGTAATACATCTTGAGAACGGAATTTAAAATGGACCTTTCTTCCTTTTGGTAAATATAATTCTGTAACTTGTTTATCGTCTAAAGAATTTTTATCAGACATATCAACCCCCATTGTATTTAGGCCTTTAATATAATTAACATTACCTAATCCTAAAGCATTGTCTTCACCAGCATAACGAGCATCCCATCTAAACTGTTGTGAATAAACTTCAATTACTACCGGATCTTCAGCATCTGATAAATCCATAATATTGTTCCATTGCCATAAACCATATCCAATTAAAACAACTAAAACAATTGCTGGGGTAACAGTCCATATTAATTCTAATTGGTGACTATCTGCATAAAATTTAGCTTTTCTATCCTTACTTCCTTTATATTTAAAAGTAAAATAAAAAATTAAAAATTGCATTGCAAACTGTACAATTCCAATTAACCAAAATGTAATATTAAATAAGTTATCATCATGTTCTCCTTCTATAGAAGCAGATTCAGGTAACATTATTACATTCATAAAGATTAAACAGTAAATCATTATTGCATAGAAAAACACCAAAAATAACAATGCATTTCTACCTTGTCTAGTGTTATCTTCATCCGTAGCAAGAACACTTCTAAAATTCATGATTCTAGTAATTTGCCATAAGCTTACACCTATTGCAACACCTATAAAAATATAAAATAGAGCTAACATATTTATCTTTTCTTAATTTATTTAATTCCTTTATTTATTAATGATGATCTGCAGAACCCTCTCCTCTGTGTTCTATATTGTAATAGTGAAAATGCTTACTTTCTTCTAAGAAAGGATTCCCTTTTGGTATTGGATTAGCTTTTGCAAAGGCGCTGAATACAGTGTAAATGAAAACACCTAAGAAAAACAATAGCGCACTAAATTCTGGAATACCAAAAGACCATTGTGCACCAACTGTTGCAGGCATAATCATAACAAAAACATCAACATAATGTCCAGCTAAAATTACAACACCTCCAATAACGACAAACCATGGAATACTCTTAAAATCACTATTTAATAATAACAATATTGGGAATACAAAATTCATACCTAACATTGCTAAGAATGGTAATTTATATTCATTAAATCTTAATGCAAAATATGTAGTTTCTTCAGGAATATCTGCATACCAGATTAACATAAATTGAGCAAACCACAAGTAGGTCCAAAATACAGAGAAACCAAACATAAATTTAGCTAAATCATGAATATGACTATCATTAACAGCAGGTAAAGCTCCTTTTGAACGTAAATAAATTGTTACAAATGCAATTACTGTTAAAGCACTTACTAATAAACTTGCTAAAACATACCATCCAAATAATGTAGAGAACCAGTGAGGATCTAACCCCATAATCCAATCCCAAGACATCATAGATTCTGAAATCATAAATAAAAATATGAATCCAACAGAAACATTATAGTTTAATTTAAATGTTTTATAACCATCATTTGCAGTATCTTCTTTAATAGAATTTTTACGGATAAACCATCTGTATGTATTCCATATAGCTAAATACAAAACACTTCTAATTGCCCATCCAGGCAGATTCATCCACCAAGATTTACCATCAATTATTGCATCATAATTTGGGCTTGTAGGATCAAAAACACCTTCTGCCATCCAAGGAAACATATGGTTTATATGTAAAACTGCAGCTATAATAACTCCAAGCATTACAATCGATGTAGGAACTAAATTAGCAGTAATTGCTTCCATTACTCTAAATAAAACAACAGACCAAGCAGATTGAGCAACTCTTTGTGAAGCATAAAAAGCTAAAACTAACAAAGTGATTCCTAAAAAGAAAAATAAAGAAACGTATAATGCAGACCAAGGTTTATTCTTTAGTTGATGATAAACATGTTCTGCATGTGCATCATCATGATTATCACCATGAGTATCTGCTACTTCATGATTTTCTTTTGTTACTTCATGATGCGCTTCATCAGAATGAGAAAAAGCTTCCTCTTTAACATCCATTTGATGAATGTCTTTTTTAACTTCTTCATGAGAAGTTGCATAGCCACCATCATGTGAAGCTTGATTTGCAATAATTTCTTTAGCTTCATCTAAAGAACTTGGTACATTCATAAAGCTTAAACCAATACCCAATGCACCAATAATTATTAATGCAATTGAGAATGTTTTTAATTTACCGGAGAATTGATACATATCTTTCGTATTCTATCTTTTTGTAATTATTGAATTAAATCAGTACGTAGTTTTTCAACATAGTGTACAATTTGCCAACGTTCTTTATAAGTTAATTGAGATGCGTGAGACCCCATTAAGTTTTTACCATGCATAATTACATGATAAATACTACCTGCATTAATATCTCTATCTTTATAGTTAGGAATCCCAGCAAACTTGTCTGCTTGAGATAAATAACCATTTCCATCTCCTTTACTTCCATGACAAGATATACAGTATATTGTATACATTGCTTTTCCGTTTTCTAAATTTTCTTCAGAAGCCTCATAAGGATTCCTTAATTCATTCTTTGCTTTCTCATATCCTTCATTAGTATTTGGGATATCATAAGCAGGATGACCACCTCTAGGGATAGTACCAGCAACTGGTTCTAGATTTACAGGTTCACCTTTTATACCATCAACACCATTGGGATCATAGGGAACAGATACATACATATCTGGCATATATTGTACTTGAGGTGTACGTTTATCGTTACAAGAAACAATACTTGTAAGAGTAACTAAAGCGATAATTAATTTTAATTTCTTCATTATTATTGATTAGTGCTTGTCTACTACATTAATTTCTACAGCGCCTGTTTTAGATAACAAAGCTTTTAACTCATCTACATTATTATGAACAGGAATTTCCATTAAAAAATGATCATCCGTAGTTCTTGGATCTGGATTTTCTGCTTCTTTAAATGGCCAAATTCTACTTCTCATATAAAAAGTAATTACCATTAAATGCGCTGCAAAAAACACCGTCAATTCAAACATAATTGGTACAAATGCTGGCATATTATCAAACCAAGAAAAACTAGGTTTACCTCCAATATCTTGAGGCCAATCCTGTATCATCATGTAATTAGTCATCCATATAGCAAATGATAAACCTGTAATTCCATAAAAGAATGCAGTAATTGCTAACCTAGTTGGAGCTAATCCCATTGCTTTGTCTAAACCATGAACTGGAAAAGGGCAAAATACTTCTTCAATATGATGACCATCTGCTTTTACAGTTTTAACTGCATCTAACACAACTTCGTCATCATTATAAAACGCGTGAATAACTTTTGATGATTCCATAATTATTCTTTTTCTGATTTATCTGATATACCTGCTACTTTAGCAACATTAATTACTGGTTTAGTTGGTATACCTTGTTCACTCCTCTTTTTATAAAACTCTCCAGAAGATTTTAATATCGTTTTTACTTCAGCTTGCGCGATAACAGGGAATGTTCTTGCATATAATAAGAACAATACAAAGAAGAATCCTATCGTTCCAACAAATATACCTACATCTACAAACGTTGGTTCAAAACGCCACCATGTAGATGGTAGATGCCCCTTACTTAATACAATTGCAATAATATCAAAACGCTCAAACCACATACCAATATTAATAGCAATCGAAATTATAAAAGTCCATATAAAACTCCTTCTAATTTTCTTAAACCAAAGTAATTGTGGTGTAATAATATTAAATATTATTAATGACCAAAATGCCCAAGCATATGGTCCTGTAGCAGCACCTACAGATAAGTATGTATAATTTTCATAAGGTGATCCTGTATACCAAGCAATAAAAAACTCTGTTGCATAAGCAACGGCAACAATACCTCCTGTTAAGATAATTACTATATTCATATATTCAACATGCATACGAGTAATGTAATCTTCTAAATTAGTTACTTTTCTCATAATACCTAATAAGGTTTGTACCATTGCGAATCCAGAGAAGATTGCTCCAGCTACGAAATAAGGTGGAAAAATAGTTGAGTGCCATCCTGGATTGATTGATGTAGCAAAATCCATAGATACAATTGTGTGCACAGAAAGCACTAATGGTGTTGCTAAACCTGCAAGTACTAAAGAGACCTCTTCAAAACGTTGCCAATCTTTTGCTCTTCCAGACCATCCAAAAGATAATAAAGCATATATTTTCTTTTGAAAAGGTTTCACAGCTCTATCTCTAATCATTGCAAAATCTGGCAATAAACCTGTCCACCAGAAAACTAATGATACAGATAAATATGTTGAGATTGCAAAAACGTCCCATAATAATGGTGAGTTAAAGTTTACCCACAATGACCCAAATTGATTTGGCATTGGTAAAACCCAATAACCGTTCCAAGGTCTACCCATGTGAATAATTGGAAACAATCCTGCTTGAAAAACAGCAAAAATTGTCATTGCTTCTGCAGAACGGTTAATTGCCATTCTCCATTTTTGACGGAACAATAAAAGTACTGCAGATATTAAAGTCCCTGCGTGACCAATACCAACCCACCATACAAAGTTTGTTATATCCCAAGCCCAACCAATGTTCTTGCTTAATCCCCAAACTCCAATACCAGTTCCAACTGTGTAAAAAATACATCCAAATCCCCAAAGCATTGCTGCTAAAGAAATATAAAATGCTATATACCAATTCTTGTTTGCTATACCTTCTATAGGTTTAGCAATGTCTTCGGTAATATCGTGATAACTTTTATCACCTAATACTAAAGGTTCCCTTATGGGTGCTTCGTAATGAGACATATTTTTATATCTTAATTTTAAATTACGCTTCGTTTGTATTTTTAACTTTCACTTGATAGATTACATTCGGTTTTGTCTGTAAGTAATCTAATACGTTATAAGCTCTTTTATCAATTGCTAATGCAGCAACATTGTCTTTTTTATTGTTCAAATCTCCAAAAACCATAGCTCCTGTAGTACATGCAGAAGAACAAGCTGTTTCGAATTCATCTGTATCTACAGCTCTTCCTTCTTTCTTAGCTTTTAAAATTGTTGCTTGTGTCATTTGAATACACATAGAACATTTTTCCATAACTCCTCTAGAACGAACTACAACATCTGGGTTTAAAACCATTTTACCATATTCGTTGTTCATATTAAAGTCAAACTCGTTATTATCTGCATAATTAAACCAGTTAAAACGACGAACTCTATAAGGACAGTTGTTTGCACAATATCTTGTACCTACACATCTGTTATATGCCATTTGGTTTTGACCTTGACGACCATGTGATGTTGCTGCAACTGGACAAACGGTCTCACAAGGAGCATGATTACAATGTTGACACATCATTGGTTGAAAAGTAACTTCTGGGTTTTCAGCTTCAGTTTCTAGTGCTTCATACATTTCACCTCTACTTAAACCTAACTCTTTAGCTTCTTCTCTAGTTTCTACTTCAGAAGAATAATATCTATCAATACGCAACCAGTGCATATCTCTACCAACTCTTACTTCGTTTTTTCCAACTACTGGCACATTGTTTTCTGCATGACATGCAACAACACAAGCACCACAACCAGTACAAGAGGTTAAATCTATAGATAAATTAAAGTGATGACCAACTTCTCTGTTATGCTCATCCCATAAATCAATAGTATTAGCTTCTACTTCTTGATGATCATAAGAAACCATTGAAGGCTTATTCCATCCATGATGGTGATCTTTAGGAGCAACAGTATTGTACTCTTTTAAAGAAGCTACTTTTAATATATCATGACGTCCTGCAATTGTTTTTTGTACTTGCGTACAAGCAAATTGATGCGTTCCTGAAACTTTATCTATTTTAACTCCGTATTGAATATTGTTTCCTTTAGTATATAATGGATATCCATTAACACCGACTTGCATTTCTTCTTTTAAGCCAAAAGTTCTTCCATAACCTAATGCTAAACCAACAGAACCTTTTGCCTGACCTGGTTGCACCATTACAGGAACAACAACTTCTACTCCATTAACAGAAACTTTAGCATAATCTCCATCAATTGCTCCATTATCTTTTACAGGATTTGAAAAACCTAATTCTCTGGCATCTGCAATAGACATCATTAAATAATTATCCCATGAAGCTCTTGTAATTGGATCAGGAAATTCTTGTAACCAAGGATTATTTGCTTGTTTACCATCACCTAAACCAGTTTTAGTATATAAGTTTAACTCAAAACCTGTAGCTTTTTTTGCTGAATTTGATAATTGACTTGCTACATCAGAAATAACTACAGTTGACTCTAAACTTTGAATATCTTCTAGAGTTTCTATATTATAAAAACCATTATGTAAAGCTGTATTCCAAGAAGAACCATTTAAAACATTTGCAGTTGCAAAAGCTTTTAAATAATCGTAATATTTTGTTGTATTTCCAGACCAACTTAATAACGTATCTTGAATTTGACGTGTATTAAATAAAGGCTGTATAGTTGGCTGTACTAAACCATATGTTACAGAATTAAACTGTGTATCTCCCCAAGATTCTAAGAAATGTGGAGTTGGCAACGCATAATTAGAAGCGTTTACAGTTTCATTATTTTCTATTGATAATGCTACTGAAAGTTCTAGTTTCTTTAATCCTTGAGAAAAATCTGATGAATTTGATAATGAATATATTGGATCTACATTGTAAGAAATTAATCCTGCAATTTTACCAGCTTTCATATCAGAAACTAATTGAGCAACTTCTGTATCATTTCCTTGACGGATATTTAATGTATTTACCGCATCAAATATTTCACTCCCTATTGCTTTGTTAATTGCAAATGCAATTAATTGTGCATTTTCATCATTTAAACCAGTTAAAACAACTCCTTTAGAACCTGCTTTCTTTAATTCTGATGCTAATTTTTTAACTGTATCATCAATTGCTGTAGTTTTTGATGAAATAGTATCTCCAGTAATTGCTTTATATAAATTTAATAATGCAAAAACTTGATCAGAAGGTTTTACAACAATTCTTTTATCAGAATTAGCTCCTGTTAAAGACATATTGCTTTCTATCTGAACATGATAAGACATGTGTCCTGTTTCTGGTTTTCTACCAGCTATAAATTGCTTTTCAAATCCTCCATGAAAATCTCCAAGAAAATCTGCACCAAAAGAAACAATAGTTTTTGCTTTGTCTAAATGATAATTTGGCAAAACACGTTTACCATACATTGACAACATTGCATCTGCAGCACCAGATTCTGAAACCGCATCATAAACAACATGCTTTACATTTGGATAAGCAACATTAAATTCATCTACAATTTTAGATGTAGAAGGACTCGCCATTGTACCTGTTAATAAAACGACTGATTTATTTGCTTCTTTAAAAGCATTTAATTTCGCTAAAATTTCTCTATCTGCATCAGCCCAAGAAATTACTTCACCTCCTTTAGTAGGTTCTTTTAAACGTAATTTTTCATCATATAAAGATAAAACAGCAGCTTGTACTCTTGCACTAGTTGTTCCGTTTGCATCTTTATTAGGCATTATTTGAATAGGACGACCTTCTCGTGTTTTTACCAAAACATTTGCAAAGTCGTAACCATCTGCCATAGAAGTAGCGTACCAATCTGCAATTCCAGGAGTTACATCATTAGGTTTTACAACAAAAGGTATGGATTTTCTAACTGGACCCTCGCACGCAGCTAATGAAGCTGCAGCAGTAGTAAAGCCCACATATTTTAAAAAGTCTCTACGTGAAGTAGAAGAACTTTCTAATGTTTCTTTATCACCTAAAAATTCGTCTGAAGGAATTTCTTCTACAAACTCATTTTTGCTCAGCGTTTCAACAATAGAACTTCCTTTAAGTTCTTCAACACTTTTCCAGTATTTTTTGTTTGAAGCCATTTATTTATTAGTTATTAATTGTTAGTTGTTAGTTATTAGTTTTCACCATAGCCAAAACTATCATTCTTCATTATTAATAGTGACATTTACCACATTCTTTACCTCCTAATTGAGCAATGGTAACTTGATCTACATTATATTTTTTCGCTAACTCTTCGTGGATTTTTTCGTAATAATCATTACCTTTTAAATCTACTTTAGTTTCCTTATGACAATCGATACACCAACCCATTGTTAATGGAGAAAACTGACGCATTTCATCCATTTCTTCTACAGGACCATGACATTTTTGACATTCTAAACCTGCAACAGTTACGTGTTGTGAGTGATTGTAATATACAAAATCTGGCAAATTATGAATTCTAACCCATTTAACAGGTTTCGTATTTCCTGTATATTCTAAAATATCATTATCCCAACCAACTGCTTCATAAATTTTAGCGATTTCTTTATCTAATTCTGGCTTACCATAAGTTACTCCATCCCATTCAACTTTAGTATCTTCTGCTACTTCAGAAATATTTTTATGACAATTCATACATACATTAACAGAAGGAATTCCTGATGTTTTACTATGCTTAGCGGAAGTATGACAATATTGACAATCAATTTTATTATCTCCTGCATGTATTTTATGCGAAAATGCAATTGGCTGCAAAGGAGAATATCCTTCATCAACACCAACTTTAAATAAAGTTCCAAAAAACACATAAGCACCCATCAACATAAAAAATATAACAGTCAATACTACTAAAAATGTGTTTTGTTTATAACCTATCCAAACATCTTTTAAACTTGCAACAGCTCCTTTAGTTTTTGGCGCTCCTTTTAATTCGCTAATTGTTTTAAGTAATCCTGCTATTATAAGAAATGCAACTATAATTGCAGCAGCTAAGATATAAATTAACCAACCTGGAGCATCCGCAGAATTCCTAACAACACCTTCTTCTCCCGCTACAACAGTAGGTTTAGGATCACCAACAGTTGTATAATATAAAATATCATCAATTTGCTGATCTCCTAATTGAGGAAACGCGGTCATTGGAGAACCTTTATATTCCTCAAAAATTGAATTTGCATCTCTATCTCCAGAAGCTCTTAACTCAGCATTGTTTTTAATCCAAGCCTTTAACCAAACGTTCTCTCTACGTTCTTCTACTCCTGCTAAGGCAGGACCAACTAACTTTTTATCTAATTTGTGACAAGAAGCACACAAAGATTTAAATAATGATCTTCCTTCTTTTTGACGCGCTTCATCTACATCTTGAGAATAAGACGATAAGCTAAATGCAAAAAACAGAATGACTGCAAAACCCTTAAATAGTACTCCGGTTAGTTTATTGTGCAATGCTACACTTTTCATATTTACAAACTATTTTTAGTATCGTGTATAAAATGGTTCAAAAAAATCATTTTTTTTGAACAGTTTGACAAAAGTACTACATATTGCTAAGTTTAAAAAAAGGAAAAGAACGTTAAACAATAATTTATACTAATTCTAAATAACATTATTATGAAATTTATTCTAATGGTTCTCGTTACTTTTGTATAAATATTTTTTACATGAAAAACAAACTTTATTTAGGAACTTTTATCCTTTTATTACTAGCTAGTAGTAACTCTATTTCTGCCCAAAATACTACTAATAGCAGCAATCAGATAAAAAACTTAATTGCAAAAAAAAGAGCATTTAATAGTAAATTTGGTTTTGGTTTTAGGGTTCAAATTTTTTATGGAAATGAAACTGAAGCTAGAAGTTTACAAAATAAGTTTAAGCTTAATTTTCCTGATGTTTATACAAAACTTGATTATGATCAACCTTATTGGAAAGTTCAAGTTGGAAATTATAAAACAAGATTAGAAGCTGATAAAGCTATGGTAGGTTTTTCAGAAAAATTTTCTGGACTAATAGTTATTCCTTTGGGAAAGTAAAATTCTAAAATATCATAAAAAAAAGCGTCAAAATTAAAATAATTTTGACGCTTTTTTATGTACTAAAAATAAATTTATTTCAACTTCTTTTTTACTGCTATTTCTTTATATGCTTCTATAATGTCGCCTTCAACAATATCATTGTAGTTCTTAACTTGTAAACCACAATCATATCCTTTAGCAACTTCTTTAACATCGTCTTTAAATCGTTTTAAAGATGATAAGATTCCGTCATGAACAACAATTCCGTCTCTAATAATTCTAATATTAGAATCTCTAAATATTTTACCAGACATTACCATACAACCTGCAATATTACCAACTTTAGATATTTTATATACTTCTCTGATTTCTACATTACCACTAACTTCTTCTTTCATTTCTGGAGATAACATTCCTTCCATGGCGTCTTTCAAGTCATTGATTGCGTCATAAATAATTGAGTAAGTTCTAATATCTACTTCCTCTCTGTCTGCAATCATTCTTGCATTTCCTTGAGGACGTACATTAAATCCAACTATAATTGCATCAGAAGCAGTTGCTAATAAAACATCACTTTCTGTGATTGCACCAACTCCTTTATGTAAAATATTAACTTGAATTTCTTCTGTTGATAATTTTTGGAACGAATCTGTTAAAGCTTCTACAGAACCATCTACATCTCCTTTTAAGATAATATTTAATTCTTTAAAATCTCCAAGTGCAATTCTACGTCCAATTTCTGCAAGAGTAAGCGTTTTCTGAGTTCTTACAGATTGCTCACGTTGTAATTGAGAACGTTTAGATGCAATTTGTTTGGCTTCTCTTTCATCATCAAATACATTAAATTTATCACCTGCTTGTGGCGCACCGTCTAATCCTAAAATTGAAACTGGAGTTGATGGTCCAGCTTTTTTCATTTTATTACCTTTATCATCAAACATAGCTTTTACTTTACCACTATGTTTACCTGCAAGTAAATAATCACCAATATTAAGGGTTCCTGCTTGAACCAAGATAGTTGTTACATAACCTCTACCTTTATCTAATTGTGCTTCTACAACAGTACCAATTGCATTTTTATTAGGATTTGCTTTTAGCTCTAAGATCTCTGCTTCTAACAACACCTTCTCTAATAAACCATCTATTCCTTCACCTGTTTTTGCTGAAATATCTTGAGATTGAATACTTCCACCCCATTCTTCAATTAATAAATTCATTGAAGATAATTGAGTTTTTACATTATCTGGATTTGCATTTGGTTTATCAATTTTATTAATTGCAAATATGATAGGTACTCCTGCTGCCTGAGCATGAGAAATTGCCTCTTTTGTTTGCGGCATTATATCATCATCTGCGGCTGCAACAATAATTACTAAATCTGTTACTTGTGCTCCTCGTGCACGCATTGCTGTAAAAGCTTCGTGACCTGGAGTATCTAAAAATGCTATTTTCTGATCACCAACATTTACAGAATAAGCTCCGATATGCTGCGTAATTCCACCACTTTCTCCTTCTATAACATTAGCTTTTCTAATATAATCTAGCAAAGAAGTTTTACCATGATCTACGTGACCCATTACAGTAATAATTGGTGCACGAGTAATTAAATCTTCTGGTTTATCTTCTACTTCTTCAATTGATTCTTCGACTTCTGCACCAACAAACTCTACTTTATGATTAAACTCTTCTGCAACAATAACTAATGTTTCTGCATCTAAACGCTGATTCATTGTTACCATCATACCAAGCATCATACAAGAAGAAATAATTTGAGTTACAGGAACATCCATCATTGTAGCAACTTCACTTACAGTAACAAACTCTGTTACTTTTAAGACTTTATTACCTAATGCTTGTGCTTCTAATTCTGCCTCAGTATGTTCTCTGTGAGCTTCTCTTTTATTTCTACGATATTTCGCTCCTTTACCTCTAGAAGATTTACCTTGAAGTTTTTCTAAAGTTTCTCTAACTTGCTTCTGAATATCTGCTTCTGTAGGCTCTTCTTTCTTAATAGGTGTTCTTTGATTAGCTTTACCTCTAAAACCTGGTCTACCAACTCCTCCTCTAGTATTTCCAGAAGTTCCTCTTTTAGCACCACCAGTTCTAGTGTTTGCATTACCACCTGTTGTAGGTTTATTTATACGTTTACGTTTCTTTTTCGCATCTGCATTAGTGTCCTTTTTAACTTCTGGTTTTTTCTTTTTAGGTCTTTCAAATTGTTTTAAATCAATTTTCTTACCTGTAAAATTAGGGCCATCTAATTTTTTATACTGAGTTTTAATTGCCTCAGCATTTTCTGCAGTCACTTCTTCGGGTTTCTCTTCTTTCTTAGAAGAGTCCTTTTTAGATTCGTTTTTAGCATCAACTTTAGAAGCTTCTTTTTCTATTTCAGAAACAGTTTTTTTAACAGTTTGCTTTTCAGCTACAACTTCTTCTAATTTAGGTTCAACAACAACTTTTTTAGGTTCTTCTTTTACCTCTTTAGCTTCCTCTACAATTTCAGATTTTTTAACAACCTCTACTTCTTGAACTTTTTCAGGTTCTTGAACTTTTGGCGTCTCTGCTACTTCTTCTGTTGCATCAACAGATTTTTTACCTAAATTATTGATATCTATTTTACCAACAGTTTTAAATTCTAATTTTTCTGCTTTGGCTTTTATTAAGATCTCCTCCTTCTTAGTTTCTTCTGCTCTTTTCTTTTCTAACTTAGCCTCAATTTCTAAACGAATTGCTTCTTTCTCTTTACGTTTTTCTTCACCAACTTCTTTAGATGCAGCTTTTTTATTTGCATCTTTTTCAAAGCCATCTTGTAAAACTCGATAGACATCACTAGAAATTTTAGTAGTTGGCCTTGAATCTATTTCATGACCTTTTTTTGCTAAATATTCTACCGCTCTATCAAGAGAAATATTTAATTCTCTTAAAACTTTATTAAGCCTCATTGTTTTGCCTTCAGACATATATTATTTTTTAGCCTTTAATTCTGTAAAAATATGCTTTTTACTTTAATTTTATTACAATTAAATATTACTCGAACTCCTCTTTCAAGATTCTCTGAACATCTAATATAGTTTCTTCTTCTAAATCGGTTCTTTTTACAAGTTCTGCCACACTAGCTTCCAATACGCTTCTTGCTGTATCTAAACCAATCTTTTTGAATTCTGTAATAACCCAATCTTCAATCTCGTCCATAAATTCTGTTAACTCTACATCTTCTTCTTCTAAACCTTCTCTTTGAACGTCTATTTCATAACCTGTTAACTCACTTGCTAAACGTATATTTACACCACCTCTACCAATTGCTTTAGAAACTTCTTCTGGTTTTAAAAGTACTTTTACGCGTCCTTTTTTACCATTTCTAACTTCATCATACATTTCTATTTCCATTGAAGTCACTTTTGCAGGACTCAATGCTCTAGAGATATATAATTGTTCGTTTTTGGTATAGTTAATAACATCTATGTTTTCATTTCCTAATTCACGAACAATACCATGAATTCTTGAACCTTTAACACCAACACAAGCTCCTACAGGATCTATTCTATCATCATAAGAATCTACAGCAACTTTTGCTTTTTCACCAGGAATTCTTGCAACGCCTTCAACAGTTATTAAACCGTCAAAAACCTCAGGAATTTCTTGTTCAAACAATTTATTTAAAAAAGATGGTGAAGTTCTAGATAAAATAATAGCTGGTTTATTTCCTCTTAACTCAACAGCTTTAATAACACCTCTTACAGAATCTCCTTTTCTAAAGAAATCTGAACGAATTTGCTCACTTTTTGGTAATACAATTTCATTACCATCATCATCTAACAAAATAATTGCATTATGGCGAATGTGATGAACTTCTGCAGAATATAATTCTCCTTCTAAATCTTTAAAATGTTTAAAGATGTTTGTACTATCGTGTTCGTAAATTTTAGAAATTAAATTTTGACGTAAAGCTAAAATTGCTCTTCTTCCTAAATCTATTAATTTTACTTCTTCGGATACATCTTCACCAATTTCAAAATCTGGCTCAATCAATCTTGCTTCAGCTAATTCTATTTCTTCATTATCATCTTCAGAAAAACCATCTGCAACAACAATTCTATTTCTCCAGATTTCTAAATCTCCTTTATCAGGATTAATAATAATATCAAAATTATCATCAGAACCAAACTTACGTTTTAACGCTGCCCTAAATACCTCTTCTAAAATAGACATTAATGTTACTCTGTCTATACTTTTATTATCTTTAAATTCTGAAAACGAATCAATTAATGCTATATTTTCCATTAAGTTTTTTGCTTAAAATAAAATTTTTACTCTTGCCTCTTTAATATCTTTATACTCTAAAGTTGCCGTTTTTTGCACAGTAACTTTTCCTTTACCTACTAGTTTTGGTTCTCTAGCTTTCCAAGCTAAAACAATTTTATCATCATCTGCTTCCAATAAAGTACCCTCTATTTCTTCTTCAGCAGTTTTTACTTTTAATATTCTATTGATATTTTTTATGTATTGTCTATTTAATTTTAATGGATGTGCAATGTCTGGTGTAGAAACTTCTAGC
Organism: Polaribacter sp. KT25b; assembly: GCF_900105145.1. NCBI lineage: Bacteria > Pseudomonadati > Bacteroidota > Flavobacteriia > Flavobacteriales > Flavobacteriaceae > Polaribacter > Polaribacter sp. KT25b. Next base: position 3,426,266 of record NZ_LT629752.1, read on the forward strand.
GAAAAATCTTCTACTTCTCTATCTAAATTACTATCAACACTTTTACTAATTCTAATGCATTCACTTAAAGGAACCCCATTATCTCCATCAATAATAATCTGAATTTTGTTATTAGTAGAAATTATTAAATCTACTAAATACAAAGATTCATTTAGCGCTAAAGCCTCGTCTACTAAGTCTTTTATCTGTTTTTGATCCATATAAACCTTAACATAAAATATAAAAAGAGGGGACTTTTTAGTCCCCTTCATCTCCACATTTATTATGATTTTCGCTGCAAATATACTAAATGTTTATGATTTACCAAATAGAGTTCCATTCAATTATTTTTTTATATCTTTAGAATCATGATATTATCATTAAAACTTAATCGAATATGAAAACTATTTTAGTACCAATAGATTTTTCTAAATCATCTGAATATGCTGCAAAAATGGCCGCAAAAATTGCATTAAAAATGGATGCAACTGTTTATCTTATTCATTTAATTGAACTTCCGAAAGGAGTAATAGATATGGGTTTTGCTAGCAGATTTAGCATTCCAGAAAGCATGCTTTATCTTAGAAAAGTTAGGGAAAAAGTATTAGAATTTAAAGAAAATTTTTTCAACAAAGACATTCAAGTTGAATACTTTATAAAACTAAACAATCCTTTTGAAGGAATTATAAAATATGCTGATAAAATTGATGCAGATTTAATAGTAATGGGCACTAAAGGGCATTCTAATTTTAAAGAAATACGAATTGGCTCTAATACAGAAAAAGTAGTAAGAACCTCTACAACACCTGTTATTGTTGTAAAAAAAGATAGTAAAAAGTTTAAACTAAAGAATTTAGTATTCGCTTCAAGTTTTAAAAATGAAGACAAAAAAGAAGTTTTTAGAAAATTTCTTTATTTTGCAAATATATTTAATAGTAAAATACATTTACTTAAAGTAAATACGGCTTCTAACTTTGAAAGCACTCATGATGCTAAAGAAAAAATTACAGAGTTTATAAAAGAATATCAACTACCTAAATACTCTATAAATATTTATAATGATGTTTCTATAGAAAAAGGGATTTTAAACTTTTCTAGAGATGTAAATGCCGATTTAATTAGCTTAAGCACACATGGCAGAAGTGGTTTATCTCACTTAATTAACGCGAGTGTTACTAGAAAACTATCAAATAAAGCTTTAAAACCAATATTAACTATAAGGGTTTAGATAGCATCTAATTTTAATGTATCAATAAATCCATCAACAGAAAGACTTTTATCAACAGAAAAATTGCCAATTTTTGTTCTTCTTAAGGCTGATAAATGTGCGCCAGAATTTAGTACATTTCCAAAATCAAAAGCTAAAGAACGAATGTAAGTACCTTTACTACAAACTACTTTAAAATCTACTTCTGGTAAATTAATATTTGTAATTTCAAATTCTGATATTGTTACAGTTCTAGATTTAATTTCTGTAGTTTCACCTTTTCTTGCTAACTCATATAAGCGTTTTCCATCTTTTTTAATTGCTGAAAAAATAGGCGGTTTTTGCTGAATTTCGCCAATAAATTGTTTTGTAGTTTCTTTTAATAATTCTTCAGAAATATGATCAATAGAAAAAGTTTCATTGATTTCTGTTTCTAAATCGTAGCTCGGTGTTGTTGCACCTAATGTAATTGTACCTGTATATTCTTTAATTTGACCTTGATAAGTTCCAATCTTTTTAGTTTGTTTACCTGTACAAATAATTAGTAAACCTGTTGCTAAAGGATCTAAAGTACCAGCGTGACCAACTTTAATGTTTTTAATTTTAAAACGTTGCTTTATTTCCCAACGAAGCTTATTAACTACCTGAAAAGAAGTCCATTTTAAAGGTTTATCAATTAATAAAACTTGACCATTTTTAAAGTCTTCTTCTGTCATTTAATTAATCTTATATTAACTTAAAAGCGAATATCCTATTGCAATAACACCTACTACAGCACAATAAATAGAAAAATATGATAATTTGCTCTTTTTAACCAAAGCAATCATCCATTTACAGGCTACTAAACCAGAAACAAAAGCTGCAATAAAACCTACAGAAATAGGTATAATTTCTGAAGATTCAAAACTAATATCTCCTCCTAATAAATCTTTTCCTATTTTTCCAAAAATCAAAGGAACAACCATTAAAAAAGAAAAACGTGCCGCTCTAGTTCTATCAATTCCCAACAAAACAGATGTAGAAATTGTTGCTCCAGATCTAGAAATACCTGGTAACATTGCAATTGCTTGAGAAACACCAATTAATACTGAATTAGAAAATGACACTTCTTTATTTGTGCTTTTTGCTTTATCTGCAAGTAACAATAAACCTGCAGTAACCAACAACATTATACCTACTAACAATATTTTTCCGCCAAAAAAAGATTCTAACTCTTCTTCGAAAAGTAACCCTACAACTACAGCAGGAATCATTGAAATAATAATTTTTAAAGAAAACTTTAATTCATCATTCCATTTAAACTGAAATAATCCTTTAAAAATTTCTGCTACTTCTTTTCTAAATATAACCAACGTACTTAATGCAGTTGCAAAATGTAAAACCACTGTAAATGTTAAACTTTCTTCAGGTACAGAGGTGTCTCCTAAAATAGCTTTTGCCAACTCTAAATGTCCACTAGAGGAAACAGGTAAAAACTCTGTTAAACCTTGTATAACTCCAAGTATAATTGCTTCTAATAAATCCATAGTTTATTTTTTTTCTGCAAAAATAGCATAAAATTCTATTGCCAACCCAATAATTACTAAAGTAGGTGCTAAACGAATTCTTTGCCAATTATATATTTCTTCGTTAAAAACTTCTGGATTATCACTACCTCCGCCTGCCATAAAAACAAATCCTAAGACTATAAAAACAATACCAATTAGCATTATTGTGTAATTCTTTTTGCCGAATAAAAATTCTTTTTCTTGTATATTTTCTTTTTCCATAATTTTAATAATGAAGTTCGTCTGTTTGTAAATTTAAAAAGCGCTGAGTAGCAAAGAAAGTACTAATCCAAGTAATTATAAATGCTGATAAAAACACACCACCAACCAAATACCCTAAGGTAAGGTAATCTTCTAAAAGCGCTAAACTTGGTATATATTTATCTACATAATAGATTACAAAAGCTAAGCCTGTTAAAGCTAAAAAAGCACCAAAGAAACCTAGTTTTATACTTCGCCAAATAAATGGTTTTCTAATAAAACTCTTTGTTGCACCAACCATTTGCATGGTTTTTATATTAAATCGTTTAGAATAAATAGATAACCTAATAGAACTATTTATTAAAATCATAGAAACCAACGCAAAAAAGCCACTAAAAACTAACAACCAAAAACTAACTCTTTTAATATTTTTTGTTAATAAATTAATTAAAGGTTTATCGTAAGAAACATCAGCTACAAATGCGTTTTTTTGAAAACGAGTTTCTAATTCTTGCATTTTTTCTGGAGTTACAAAATCTGCTTTTAGGTAAATATCAATTCCGTTTTTAAGAGGATTTTCTCCTAAAAACTGCAAGAAATCTTCTCCTATTTCTTTACTATATTTTTTTGCAGCTTGTTCTTTGCTTGTATAAACTGCTTTTTTAGTAAATTCTTCTTCTAAAAGAGATTCTCTAAAAGTCTTTATTTGTTTCTGAGTTACTTTATCTTTTATAAAGAGCGTAATTGCTACTTTTTCTTTAACATGATTAGCAACTTTAGTAGATTTTAAAAGGATTAAACCTAAGACACCAACCATAAAAAGCACTAAAGCTATGCTAATTACAACAGAAATGTAAGAAGATTGCAAGCGCCTTTTCTGATAAGAATCAAACTTAGATGACATTATTTTTCACTTTTAAAATCGGTGCAAGATAATAATTAGAAACCAGTTGACAGTAACTGTTAGCAGTATTTTAACGTATAGAAATTAAACATTATAAAAAATAATTGATATCAATTATATTTTATAATGCGATACCAATGTATTCTGTTTTTTTCTTTTGATCAAAATATTATTTTGCAATAATATTAATATTATCTAATTCATATGTTCCATCAAAAATATCGTTGCCATTTCCAGTATATTTAAAAGCAATATAAATTGTACCAGAATAATTAGACAAATCTATAAAAGTTGAATTTATAAAACTATTATAATCATCATTATTTGCTGCTATTTTTGCTGGTAAAGCCATCCAATTTGCAGTTGTAATTGTTGCTTCATTTCCATTCCAATTATCAGAAATTAAAACCTCCAAAGTACTTCCATCTGCAAAAGAAGTTGAAGTTTCAAAAGATAAATATTCTTCTAAAGTTGCATCTAAATTTACATCCTCTGTAATTAACCAAGAAATTGTACTTTCATCTCCAGATCTATAAGAACCAATATTTGCTGCTATACTTAAAGAATTTACATCTGTATAAGATCTCCATTTTTTAGAACCAACTTCTATAAAGTTTGTCCAATTCGGAATATCAATTTCACCAGAAGTTGCCTCAAAATCTTGTTGTAACAAAATGGTAGAAAAATCTGTTAATTCTGATGGCGTACATCTTGAATCAGCCATAAAAACATCATCTGCAGTGTTTAAAACCAAAACTGTAAAATCCCCTCCAAAATCTCTAGAAACAACAGCTTTTATTGTTCCGCCACCTTCTGGTAAAGCGTTATTTGCAAAACTAGCAAATGAACTCGTTTCTACAAATGACGAAACAAAACCTGGACCTTGACAAGTTTCTATTTTACGTTTCGTATCAAAATCTTCAACAGGATTTACAAATGTTTTCCCTTTTAAATCCGAAGAAAAAAAAGCGTTTTCTATCGCTACAAAAGTTCCAATATTAGAAATATCATCTAATCCGCCTAATGTTACTATTTTAGGAACAATTGTTTCTGTTGTTATAGATCTAAATAAATGATTTTCTATCTGATTTTGAGTTATACTTTCAACCTCTCTTATATCTGTTAAATTTACTTTTCCTCCAATAGAAATTACGCCATCACCAGAATTTGTTTCTCCCAAATAAAGGTTTTTAAGCCTTATATAAACTTCACGTCCGAAGCTAAATTTATTGTAACTATTGGTTAAATTAATGGCAATTTTAATTCCTGCTGATGGATTTTCTGGCGCATCTTGCATGTAAAACTCTCTAAAATAATTCCCTTTTGCATCCGAAGAAACTACATATCCTTTTATAACAATATCAGAAACTATTTTTAAAGGATCGTTACCCGAATTGTATAAACTTTTTAAATCTTTTATCGATTTTAATTCTACTTGATTATTTTGAATGCTATCTAATAATGCATTTAAACTTAGGTTCTCTTCAACTCCTAAATTTTCTGGAACCTTAAAATTATTATCTTCTACACATGCGGTAAAAAACATACTCATACTAATAGCAAATAGCATGATAATTGTTTGATTTCTTTTCATTTCAATTTATTTTTTAAAAACTAATATTTACATTTACAAAGTAGGTTGTACCTCTTCCGTACCAATATTTGTTGCCAAAAACTGGTTTTTCTATTGATTTATCTATTTTTAATTCATTATAATTTGCGTTTCTACCTTGCTCAAATCCACCAGATTTGTATTCTGCATTTAACAAGTTATTTACCGTTGCAAAAAAACTAACATAATAACGAGAAATTTTCCAAGATTTACCACCAACAATATTTATAACTTTATAGTTATTAAACTTTTCTTGCTGTAATAATTCTCTTGCAACATTAATATTATAATTTGGGAAAGTTAAACCATCTGCATCTGTGTAAAAATTACTAGACCTCGTTAATGGCGCAATATCTACATAAGTGTTACTAAAAAAATTTGCAGTTGCACCAAACCACCAATAATCTGGGTCACGATATTCAAAACCAATTGAATATGCATTGTGTGGACCCGCAGAAATTTTATAATTCTTTAAGTTGGATATGTAATTTCCTGAACGTCCATTTTCGTCAAAAATACCTTCATTTGTAACATCAGAAGTAAGATACAAATCAGGATTATTAGCATAAATAAAACTACCAACAGAAGCAGCACTTTTTAATTTTATGGTTGATGTAACTTGTGCTTCTAAACCAAATTCTAGTCCTAAATGCTGCTTTTCTATTCCAGATAAAATTTCTTGAACAAAAGCAGTATTATCGCCACCAACTCCATCAGCAAAATAAAAAGAAATTTCTGTTGCATCTTTTATAGATGTGTAATAACCTGTAAGTCTAGAGGTAATAATTGGCCTTCTTCTAATATAACTTACATCTGCAGAAAACACTTTCTCGCTTTGTAAATTATCTACAATATTATTATTTTCTCTAGAATTAGAAAAAGAGTTTCTAATTGTTGGCGCTTGTGTTAAATAAGCAACATTTACATCTATTAGATTACGCCCATTAACTTTATAAGTTACACCTGTTTTTACACCATAATTTGTAAAACTTAATTTATCTGATGTTCCTAAAGAACTATTTTCAAAACGTCCATTTTTATATAAACCTTCTCTTTGATTTGATATTTGAGAAACGTTTACCGCCGCATAAAAATCTACTTTATTATAGGTAAATTGCCCTTGTAAAAAAGCGTTCATGAAATCTGAACTTAAATTAAAGTTATATCTAAATTTATCGCCAACACCAACAACTCTATTCGGATTTAATACATCATTTTGCATTTGCGCTTCTGAATCTGCAAAATTATTGATATCTAAATACCCATTTCCGCCTAATAAATCGATAACTTCTGCAAAGTTTTGAGAACGTAAACGCTTATATTCTAATTTTCCATTAATAGAAATATTGTTATTTAAATATGAATCGAAAATAGTATTTATTGTTATTTGTTTGTCATCATTTCTATCTTCATATAAAACATAAGCATTATTTTGACCATTATTTGCGTTAGTAACATTTGCGTCATAAATTCTATTCCAGTCAAGTTGACCACTATTTACAAAATTTTCTTGCGCAGTATAAGCATCTGATAAATCATTATATCTTAAAAAATAACTTGGCAATGTTTGATAATACGTAGGACTCGGATTAGAACCACCATTAAAATCTAAACGACTATTTCCTATTTTTCCAAACTGATAAGATACATTTGTTTGTACAGTTGTATTTTCTGATACATCAAAATAATGACTAAGCATTAAAATAGGTTCTACCACTTCTTTTATTCTAGAATTTAATTTTTTTCCGTTTAAATACCCCCAATATTCATTGTATTCAATTCCCTTTAAATCGAAAACTTCTTGAGTGTTAGGAGACGATTTTCCTCTTCTATTTGGTGTAAAAATTCCAGTAAAATTAACGCTATGTTTTTCGTTAATTTTCTTTTCTACGGATGTAAATACAGAATATGCATTATAAGAAGTACCATCATTAAAACCTTCATTTCCGGCTCTTCTACTGCCAGAAAAAGTCATAGACCAACCACTTTTAGAAACACCCGTAGCATGTGTTGCCATTACTCTGTGTTCATAACTTCTGTTTGATGAAGAATACGAAATTCTTGTTCCTTGTCTTTGCAAAGAAGCTCTTGTGTTCATATTTGTAGAACCTAAAACACCTCCAAAAGTAAAATCCGAAGGAGATAAACCATTGCTAAATTCTTGATTTCTTAAAACATCATTTAAACCACCCCAATTACTCCATTGCGCTCTACCATCGTAGATTTTATTCATTTCAATTCCGTTAATCAAAACTTTACCATTTCCAGAATCTAATCCTTTTATTTTAAAAAACGAACTACTAAATTCAAAAGCAGCCGTTCTTAAAAAAATATCTTTAGACGCTTGTAAAAGTCCAGAAATATTATCTGCAGAACTTGTGTCATCACTTAACTCATCGTCTGTAATTGTAATAATACTTGCATCTAATTCTTCGGTAAAATCTTTGTATAAATAAATTGTGCCAAGGTCTATTGGCTTGCCATTTAAATCTAAAGGAAAATTTTGAGTTTCGTAACCAAGTTGCTTAATCTCTAAAATGAAATTTCCATTTTTAAGATTTCTCAATACAAAAGAACCATCTTCTTTTGTTACTACTTTTTTCGATGTTTTTTTAAGTAAAATATAAACATCCTTTAATGGCTTTTTGGAATCATTGTCTATAATAATTCCGCGTACAATATTTTGTGCATTTACTCCCAAAATTAGAAATAGCAGCATACATATTGATGAAATAATTCTTTTCATAAATATCTTTTTCTAGCAAATTTTCCTATCAAGTTACAATTTTTAAATTAAAAAACATTAAAAAGCACTGATTTTTAATTTTTTTACCTAAATAATTTTGTATTTTAGTAATAAAAAAATGAAGCAAAAAACATATCTATTATTTATCTTATTATTTTCTATAACCGTTGCTATAGCTCAAAATAAAGAAAAAAAATATGCTATTAGAACCATCGCTTTTTACAATTTAGAAAATTTATTTGACACCATTAATGATGTTACTAAAAATGATGAAGCAAGTCCAATGATGGAGTTAAAAGCAAATAGATCTGCAGTTTATTGGGATAAAATTGACAAACTTAGTAGCACAATTGCACAAATTGGCTTAGATGAAGCAAAAACAAGTCCTGCAATAATTGGTGTTTCTGAAGTAGAAAACATAAATGTGCTAGAAGATTTGGTAAAATCTAAACATTTAATAAAAAAAGATTACGGCATTATTCATTACGATTCTCCAGACAAACGCGGAATTGATGTAGCTTTACTGTATCAGAAAAAATATTTTAAACCAATTTTTCATGAAGTTTATAATCCAAATATCTTTAAAGACAACTTTAAAGTCTATACAAGAGATCAATTATTAGTTTCTGGTTATTTAGATGATGAACTGATTAATGTTATAGTAAACCACTGGCCATCTAGAAGAGGTGGCGAAGCAAAAAGCAGACCTTTACGAGAAAAAGCTGCATATCAAAACACAAAAATTATTGCCCAAATTAGAGAGAAAGACCCAAAAGCTAAAATTTTTATAATGGGCGATTTTAATGACGACCCAATAAATACTAGTTTTAAAGAAGTTTTAAAAACGAAAAGTAAAAAAAGTGAAGTTGGTGAAACAGATATTTACAATCCTTATGAAGATATGTTTAGAAGAGGCTTTGGCACGTTAACTTATAGAGATAATATTAATTTATTTGATCAAATATTAATTTCTGACCCCTTGTTAGATAAAGGTAAAAAAGATTTTTCTAACTATAAAATGTTTAAAGCTATGATTTTTAACAAACGCTTTTTAACAATTAAAAAAGGCAAATATAAAGGTTATCCTTTTAGAAGCTTTGCTAACGGTAGTTATACTAGTGGATACTCAGATCATTATCCTGTTTATATGTATTTAATAAAAGAGAAAAAATAATTTTAGATAGATAAAATTTACATTTAAAAAACTACTTAAAACCACAAAACCCCGCAACTTAAAAGTTACGGGGTTTTTTGATAAAAAATTATTGCCTTATTTATATTACAAACAACTATTTACTAGCTTGAAATTTATAATACAAATATGTGTAAGCATCTCTAGGTATAATTGTAATCCACTTTTTGTGTTTTAAATACCATTTAAAACGAATTGAATTTACTCCTTTTGTTAAATAGGAAGCAATAAAAGGATGAATGTGTAATTGTATCTTTTTATTGTTTGATTTAGAATTTAAAATAAATTTTTCTAAATCTGATTCAATTTTATCCAATAAAACTATTGGAGCTTCTACTTGTCCATTTATATTTGGGTCGGCTTCGGTAGTCTTTATACTTAACTCAGGTCTAACCCTTTGTCTTGTAATTTGTACTAACCCAAATTTACTTGGAGGTAATATTTTGTGTTTTGTCCTATCAAAAGACATTTGTTCTTTTAAATATTGAAACAGTTTATTTCTGTTTTCAACTTTATGCATATCAATAAAATCAACTACGATAATGCCTCCCATATCACGCAATTGTAATTGACGTGCTATTTCTGCTGCAGCAATTAAATTAACTTCTAACGCTGTCTCTTCTTGAGAGCCAGCTTTATTAGAACGATTTCCGCTATTTACATCAATAACGTGTAAAGCTTCTGTGTGCTCTATAACTAGATACGCACCTTTACTCATAGAAACTGTTTTTCCAAACGAAGTTTTAATTTGCCTTTCTATTCCATATTTTTCAAAAATTGGAGTTTCAGACCTGTGCAACTTTACAATTTTTTCCTTTTCGGGATAAATTTCTTGCAGATATTCTTTAATTTCTACTTTCAAAGTTTCGTCATTAGTTACAATGTTTGTAAAAGTTTCATTCATAACATCTCTTAAAATAGAAGATGCTCTATTTAACTCACTTAATATTTTAGTTGGTGTGTTTGTGTTAGGTATTCTCTTACACATGGTTTTCCAACGATCTAATGAGTTTTGCAAATCTTTATCTAATTCTGCTACTTTTTTTCCTTCAGCAACAGTTCTTAAAATAACGCCAAAACCTTTAGGTTTTATGCTTTTTGCCAATCTTTTTAAACGTTCTTTTTCTGCTGGGTCTTCTATCTTTTGAGATACAGAAACTCGGTTAGAAAAAGGAACTAAAACCAAAAATCTACCAGCAATAGAAAGCTCTGAGCTTAATCTTGGACCTTTTGTAGAAATTGGTTCTTTTACAATTTGTACTAATAGGTTTTGTCCTGTTTTTAGTACATTGTTAATACTACCGTCTTTGTTAATGTCAACTTCTTTTTGGAAGTTTTTTAAAGTGAATTCTTTATACTTACCTGTGCCTACTTTCTTAATGAATGAATTTAATGAGTTTACTTGTGCACCTAAATCATGATAATGTAAAAATCCATCTTTTGGATAACCTACATTTACAAAGGCAGCATTTAAACCAGTTAATACTTTTCCTATTTTGGCTAAAAAAATATCGCCAACAGAAAATTTATTACCAGTTGTTTCATTATTTAATTCAATAAGTTTTCCATCTCTTAATAAGGCAAAATCAATATCAGATGAATTTGAACGAATTATCAATTCTGTTTTCATACTGAAATGGTTTTAAACTACACTTAATTGTGTAGATGGATTAATATTGTCAGGTATTTTATAATACCGTGAGAAGATTTACTGCCTTACACAACTAGCAAACCTTCAAATGTCAATGAACTTTTTTTTAAAAAAAATTTAATTCTTTTTCGCTAAATAATAAACGAAAAAGTAAGCGAATGCTTACTTTTTCTTGTGTCTATTTGCTCTAGCTCTTTTCTTTCTTTTGTGTGTAGAGATCTTAGCTCTCTTTCTTTTTTTACCACTTGGCATAATGTTCTGGTGTTATTAAACCCTTAAGGTTTAGATTAATATTGTGTTACTTTACTGCTACTTTGTTTTTTACTCCTTCAGTAAAAGTTTTAGCCGGTTTAAAAGCTGGAATATTGTGAGCTGGAATCTTAATAGTTGTATTCTTAGAAATATTTCTACCAGTTTTCTCTGCTCTTGTTTTGATAATAAAACTACCAAAACCTCTTAAATAAACGTTATCACCATTTTCTAATGCACCCTTCACTTCAGCCATAAATGCTTCAACAGTTGCTAAAACATCTGTTTTTTCTATACCAGATTTGTCTGAAATTTTTGATACGATATCTGCTTTCGTCATGATTCTATTTTTACTATTTATTTGTTAAATTACTTTCAAAAATGCGGATGCAAATATATGATAATTAATCAATTCCAAAAAGATTAAGACTTAATTTTATCTTAATTTTAAAATGTAATATTGCAATTCTATTTTTAATCGATGAAATTTTCTAATACTTTAATATACTGGCAGTTACAAAACAACCGAGAATTACCTTGGCGCAAAACTAAGAATCCATATTTTATTTGGTTGTCAGAAATCATGCTACAACAAACAAGAGTTGCTCAAGGAATGGCATATTATCTAAAATTTACAGCACATTTTCCCTCTGTTTTCGACCTCGCTAAAGCGGATGAAAGCACCGTTTTAAAAATGTGGCAAGGTTTAGGATATTATTCTCGTGCAAGAAATCTACATTTTACAGCAAAACAAATTGCAAACGAATTTAATGGCAAATTTCCATCAACATATAAAGAGATTATAAAGCTTAAAGGAATTGGCGATTATACAGCTTCTGCAATTGCATCTATTTGTTTTAATGAACCAACTGCTGTTGTAGATGGCAATGTTTACAGAGTTTTATCGAGATATTTTGGTATTAAAACTCCTATAAATTCATCCGCAGGAATTAAAGAATTTAAAGCTTTAGCACAAACATTATTAGATACAACACAACCAGGAACGCATAACCAAGCATTAATGGATTTTGGCGCATTGCACTGCAAACCTCAAAACCCGCTTTGCGAAACCTGTCCTTTTTCTAATAGTTGCGTAGCTTTAAAACAAAAATTAACAAAAGAATTACCTATAAAGGAGAAGAAAATTAAAGTTAAAAATCGTTATTTTAATTTTCTTGTAATAATTACAGATGACAATAAAACCATTTTATCAGAAAGAAAAGGAAAAGGCATTTGGCAAGGTTTGTATCAATTTCCTTTAATTGAAAGTGATTATAACATTAATAAAGACGAACTTGTTTCATCAGAAAATTTCATTAATTTATTTCCTGATGAAACCACTATTTCTTTATTTAATAAAAAAGAAATAGTTCATAAATTATCTCACCAACATCTTTATACTCAGTTCTGGATTATAGAAACAGCAACTTCATCTAAAGCAAAAATAAATTGGAAAGACATTAAAGAGCATCCTGTTCCTGTTTTAATTGCCAATTTTATTGAAGAATTTCTATCTAAAAGTAATTGATATTTTTAGTACATTTGATTTGTAATTAAAAAGTAATGGCAAGCACAGTAAACAAGGTAATTTTAATTGGTAATTTAGGCGATGATGTAAAAATGCATTATTTTGATGGAGGAAATTCTATTGGAAGATTCCCTATTGCTACTAGCGAAAATTACACAAATAAGCAAACTGGCGAAAAAATTACAACTACAGATTGGCACAATATTGTTGTTAGAAATAAATTAGCAGAAATTTGCGAAAAATATTTATCTAAGGGCGATAAAGTGTATGTTGAAGGAAAACTTAAAAATAGACAATGGGAGCAAGATGGCGTTAAACGCTATTCAACAGAAGTTCATGTTCATGAAATGACCTTTTTAACGACTAAAAAGAGCCTTGATTCTGCAAATAATTCAAAACAAAACCAACAATCTGCTGCAAAACCAACATCTGTTGCTTCAGAAAAGAATGACGATTTACCTTTTTAATTTATAAAACTTTAAAAATTGGACCCAGATCCCGAACTTTTTTTTATATTTTTTACTTCAATTAATTTCTTAACCGGAATTAATCTTATTGCTTTTATTGCCTTATTAATAAGTTCTGCATTAATATCCGGAACAGAAGTTGCTTTTTTCTCGCTTTCTCAAACAGATTTAAACGTACTTTCTAACGACGGAAAAGAAGATAATATTATTGTAAAATTATTAGAAAGACCTAGAAAATTATTAGCAACAATTTTAATTACCAATAACTTTATTAATATTTTAATTGTTTTGCTATTTGCTTCTTTAGCAGAAAATTTATTTGGTGATTTTGATTATCAACTAAATCTTCATTTTATTTCTGTTCCTATTCGTTTTTTAATTGAAGTTATACTAGTAACCTTTTTAATACTATTGTTTGGCGAGGTTTTACCTAAAGTGTATGCTTCTAGAAATGCATTGCCTTTTTCAAAAAAAATGTCGAAATTTATTCATGTAATAAATATTTTGCTAACTCCTTTTAGCACACCTCTAATTTCGTTAACAAAATTTGTTGAAAAAAAATTAGGTAGCAGAAACACTAATTTTTCTGTTGAAACATTGTCGCAAGCTTTAGAATTAACTTCGGATGGAGCAACAACCAAAGATGAACAAAAAATTTTAGAAGGAATTGTAAATTTCGGAAACACTGAAACTGTGCAAATTATGAAACCTAGAATAGATCTTTTTGCACTTTCTGATACAGAAACGTATGAAAACGTGTTGACTAAAATTTTAGAAAATGGCTATTCTAGAAACCCTGTTTACAAAGAAAATATAGACAATATTGTAGGTGTTTTGTACGCAAAAGATTTATTAGCTCATTTAAATAAGAAAGATTTTAAATGGCAAAATTTAGTTCGTGAAGCTTTTTTTGTCCCAGAAAACAAAAAATTAGATGATTTATTAGACAACTTTAGAGCACGTAAAAACCACTTAGCAATTGTTGTTGATGAATATGGAGGCACAAGCGGAATAGTTACTCTTGAGGATGTTATCGAAGAAATTGTAGGCGATATTAATGATGAGTTTGATGATGATGATTTAGCCTATTCTAAAATTGATGAAAATAACTACATCTTTGAAGGTAAAACAAGTATTAAAGATTTTTGTAGAGTTTTAGATGATGAAGACGAAGAGATTTTTGAAGAGGAAAAAGGTGAAAGTGAAACGATTGCAGGTTTTATTTTAGAAATTTCTGGTAAATTCCCTAAAAAAGGAGAGAAAATAAACTTCAAGAATTATACGTTTACTATTGAAGCGTTAGATAAAAAACGCATCAAACAAATAAAAGCAACCAGAAATGCGTAATATTTTTATTCTCTTATTTTTACTAATTTTTATTTCTTGTAATTCAGATATTTTACCAAAACCAAAAGCGTATTTGAGTTTAGAATATCCTAAAAAAGAATATTCATATTTAACTTTAGAAAGACCTTATTCTTTTGAAGTTTTAAAAAGCACAAAGATTATTGATGACGAAAATAATTGGTTAAAAATTGAATATCCTAATTTAAAAGCGTCAATAGATATTACTTACAGACCTGTTAAAAATAATTTAAAAGAGCTTTTAACAGAGTCTGAAAAATTGGTTTTTAAACACGCTGTAAAAGCAGAACAAATTATACCAAAAGACTTTGTAAACCCTAAAAAAAGAGTATTCGGAAGTTTATATGAAATTACAGGAAATGCAGCTTCTCAAATTCAGTTTCATGTAACTGATAGCACAAATAATTTTATAAAAGGTTCTTTATATTTTTACGTAAAACCAAATTACGACTCCATTTTACCAGCAGTTGCTTATGTAAAAGAAGATATTTTACATCTGATAGAAACTTTAGAATGGAAATAAAAGCCCATCTTAATCTTCCCAAAGGGAAGAAATATTCTAATATTTAAAGATAAGGATGTTATTTCAAAATAAGCCTTTTTAGGCGATTGAGAAATCTCAAATCCGTCTTGACTCTTTTTTATTGTTCTTGTTTTTTCTCTTTTACTTTTAACTTTTAGAATTTCAGGATTTTAAACAATTTCCATTTTATGTAATAGAAAAGAAGCATTCATATTTTTACAAATTCCGTTTTTTAAAGTGTAATCAAAATGTAATTCGTTATTGATAATTTCTGCATCAAAATAATAATTTTTGATTCCTGAAAACTCGTTTTCTAATTCACACAAACTCACATCATGCGTTGCAATAATTCCTGTTGATTTAGATTTTGATAATTTTTCTACAAACTTTTTAGAGCCAATTGCTTTGTCTTTACTGTTTGTTCCTTTTAAAATTTCATCTAAAATAATAAAGTATTTTTCTGATTTGATTTCATCAACAATAAATTTTAAACGCTTTAATTCTGAATAAAAATAAGACTCATCTTCTGTTAAAGAATCTGTAGTTCTCATACTTGTAATCAGTTTTATTGGCTGATATTTAAAACGTTCTGCACAAACAGGTAACCCACAATTTGCCATTACAATTGATAAAGAAACCGTTCTTAAAAACGTACTTTTCCCTGCCATATTTGCACCTGTAATTATAAAAAACTGCTCATCATCAATCGTGAAATCATTATCAATTCTCTTATCAACTTTTAACAATGGATGCCCTAAATTAGTTGCTTTTATAATTTCTTTTTCTGATAAAATTTCCGGAAACACAAACTTTGGATGATTAAATTTAAAATTTGCTAACGAATTTTGAGCATCAAAAAAAGCAACAACTTCAAACCATTTTTGCACAGTATGTTTGTACTTTAAAATCCATTTTTCTACTTTACAAGCATTAAATATTTCTGATAAAAATAACCCATTTCCAAGCACAGAAATAACGATGTTATTTCTTTGATCAAAACCATCTAAAGTTTTAGAAAATTCTTTAAAAATTGTTGATGCTTTTTTCTCTTCAGATTTTATAATCTCTTGTTTTTCTTTTAATATTTTTGATGTAAATTCTTCATTTTCTATTTCATCTAATAATTGATGATATTGCTTAAAAGTCTCTCTAACTTTATCGGTTTCTGAGTATAAATGACTCGTTTTTTTAATAAAGCTACCTGTAACAGAAAGCCCTATAAAAAACCATATAATGATAATTGTAAAAGGTATAATTCCGAAAGAAATTAAACCAATTAAAACCACAGAAATTAAAGAAAATACAATTTGTATTTTTGATAAATGTTTAGAAAAAACCGAAGTATAATTAGAAATCCAACTTACAATAGATTTAGAGGTGTTTTTAACAGAAACCAAACTTGCTAAAGCAGAAAAATGTTGACGCCAAATTACCTTTTTAGAAAGCTCTTTTAAAACATTTTGTTTCTCTAAAATAGCTATTGTTTTATTTTCTGTAAATGTATTTGCTAAAAGATTTTTTCCATCGTTTGTCGCTGTTCTATTTAGATATTGAAAAAAAGAACCTGTGCCAAATAAATCAATATCATTGCTATAATAATGTAACGGATTTATAAATTCTTTACCAGTTTCTAAGTGATGAAAATCACGACTTAAAACTTTAATTTCTATTTTATTGATCTTAATTTTTGCATCTAAAATCTCTTTTTTTCTCTTTAATTTAATAAATTGTAACACCAAAAAAGTAAAAAGTGAAATCCCTAAAAAGGCGACTATAAAAACATCTGGATATTTACCTAAAGTAAGATAAATTAAAAATGCAACTCCTAAAAAAACGGCGAATCTAAAAATGCCCAAATTAATTAATTTCTTTTTTAAAGCAGCTGCTTTACTCTCTAATTCAGCTTTTTGCTGAACATAAAAATCTAAAGGTTTTTTCATTAAAAATTATTTGTAGTTAGAAATTCCGCCAGTTAAATTCAACACTTTTAAACCTGGATATTTCTTTTTCATTTTTTCAGTTGCCTTGTAACTATTTAATCCACGTTGGCAAACCATAATATAAGTTTTATCATAATCAACCTCAATTTTATCAGCATCAAATTTATTGATATGAATTGTTTTATTGACATCAAAAGGCAATTTTAAATCATTTAAAACAGCAATAATTTCTATATTTCTCGACTGCACTCGATGTGACAAAATTTGTTTTAATTCTTTAGCTGATATTTGCCAATCTGGATTTTGAGTAGCACAAACAATATCAAAATACGTTTGTACTTTAAAAATTTTAGCAATTTTGTCTTTTAAAAATCTAGGTTTCAACTTCATTTTAAGCTGTGTATTTTGAAGGGAATTATAAATCAATAATTCATTAATTAATGGTTTTCCAATTCCTGTAATCAGCTTTAAAACCTCATTAACTTGTTGTGTTGCAATCATACCAACAACAGCATTTAAAGTTCCTGCTTCTTCACAATTAGGAATATCTGTTGCCATTTCTGGAAACGCATCTCTTAAATTTGCTGAATAATTTCCGTCTTTTTGCAAAACATTAAAAGTAGCAACATAACCATCAAACTTATACAAAGAACCATATACTAATGGCTTATTTTTGATAACGCAAGCATCATTCAACAAGTATTTTGTTGGTAAAGAATCTGTTCCATCAACAACAATATCAATATTTTCAATCAACTCAAAAACGTTTTCTTTTGTAATTGGATTATTCGTAAAACTGACTTCTGTAAATGGTGCTCTTTTTTTTATAAATTCTGATAAAACTTTTGCTTTTGGTTGATTCACATCTTCTAAAGAATAAAAAACTTGTCGGTGTAAATTGGTAATATCAACCGTATCAAAATCTACCAAATGGATTTTTCCAACGCCACTTGACGCTAAATAAACCGCAACGGGGCTTCCTAAACCTCCACAACCAACTACCAAAACAGAAGCGTTTTGTAATTTCTGTTGCCCAACTTCACCAATTTCTGATAAAGTTATTTGACGTTTAAAAAGTTGGTTTTTTGTTGGTTTCATTTTTTGTCATTGCGAGGAACGAAGCAATCTCTCCATTCAACATTCATAAATTATTAAACAGATTACTTCGTCATTCTTCCTCGTAATGACGTCGATGAGATCTCACTTTTTGCAACCTCAAATTCTTCAGGAGTATTTATATTTCTAATAAAAGAATCATCAATTTCTACAATTTCAACATCAGAATTTATTAACATTTTACGCGGACAAGAATATCCTTGTGCTAAATATTGCAACAAAATAGCATACGCTTTTGGTTCATAAATAGTAATTAACGGCTCAGGGAAATCTTTGTTTTTTCCTTTAATTGCAGTAGCAACTTTACTTGGATTTCTATGTTTTAATAACAACTGAATAACTTCTTCATTAACAAAAGGAACATCTGTTGCCAACACAAACCAAGCCGAATTTGGATCTTTTTGAAACGCAGAACAAATTCCGCCAAAAGGTCCTAGATTGTAAAATTCGTCAGCAATTTCAAAGCTTTTATCTGATTGATTTTTAACAGAATAAAACGTTTCTAAATTTTGGTTTTCAAGCAATATTTTAACATACTTTTTTTGTGATTTTCCAAAATAATTGAGCTCAGATTTATCTGTTCCCATTCTTGTACTTTTCCCTCCAATTAAAACCAATCCTTTAACTGATGCAATTTTTTCTTGAATTAAACTATTTATGTGATTTGAAATAGCATCAACGGCATCAATTGTATAGCAATTCAGGTTTTTTATCTGCGGATATTTTTCTTCTAAAAAATCAAAATATTCAGTTTCTGATTTCAATTTTACTACAAACTGAATATTATCTAACTGATCCAATCTTTTTAAAACTGAAGCTTCTTTTGCTTCATCTAAAATTAAGATTTGTTTTGTTCCTTGATAATGATTCCCGTTGATAAAAACAAAATCGAATTTCGCAAAATCTAAACGTTGCTGAAATTTATTTACGTTTTCAGAAGTTGTGATTTGTAAATTTCCTTCGTGATGAAAAAAATATTCTGACAAACTAATTTGTTCAACATCTTTTGCATGCGAAGCATCAAAATAAGCTAACTTATAATTAGAAAATTTTTTAGAGACTTTATGAACTAAATCAGAAATAACACCACAATTTGCACCTAGAATTGCAATTTCATTGGGTGCAAAATTATCGTTATTTCTTTTTTCTAGGTTTGTATGTTTTTTGTGTTTAGCCATTTTTAATATCAGATTTTCCTCCTGTTTTTTCTAACAATTTCACTTCTTTAATCACCATTTTTTGACTGATACTTTTGCACATATCATAAATGGTTAAACATGTAATATTTGCACCCGTTAACGCTTCCATTTCTACGCCAGTTTTTCCTGTAATTGTAACTTCACAAAGAACTTCAACATTTTCTGAATCTATAATATTAATATCAATATCTACTCCATTAATTAATAATGGATGACACATTGGTATTAAATCTGATGTTTTTTTTACACCTTGAATTCCTGCAATAATTGCCGTTTGAAAAACAGGTCCTTTTTTGGTAATTAACTCATCATTTGTAAAATGAGCTATAACTTCTTTTCCTAAAAACATCGTTGCTTTTGCAATCGCTGTTCTTTTGGTAATTTTCTTATCAGAAACATTTACCATTTTAGGATTGTTTTTTTTATTGATGTGTGAAAAATCATTCATATTTTCTTTAAGTGTTCTCGATACAATTTCGATGAAAAATCGAAATCACTCGAACTGACAATCACTAGGTTCAAACTAGATAACACAATATCACTTCGAGTGAAATTCTTTTTTCAAGAATTTTGTATCGAGAAGTTTTTTTTACTTTTTAAATTTCTTCTTTGCTAAATTAGGAAGTTTTTCATACTCATCATTAATTAAAGCTTCCTTTTTAGCTTTCGACCATTTTTTTATTCGCTTTTCTGTGTCAATAGCAAATCCAACTTCAGAAAATTCAGCATAAAAAACTAATTCAAGTGGTCTTCTTTTGTAAGTATAACTTTCTTGATGTTTTCCTTGTTGATGTTCAAAGAATCTTTTTTCTAAATTAGAAGTTATTCCTGTGTAATAAGTATTATCAGAACATTTTAAAATGTAAACATAATAGGTTTTCATATTTGAATTTTTAGAATGTTAATTATGACGTGTTCTCGATACAATTTCGCAAAAAAGCGAAATCACTCGAACTGACAGCATGTTATTACAATTATTCATAATTAATAAATCAATGTCACTTCGAGTGAAATTTCTTTTTCAGAAATTTTGTATCGAGAAGTTTTCTTTTTCGACATTAAAAATGTTCTCGATACAATTTTTCTTCCTCTGTCAGAAAAACCACTCGAACTGACAGTGCGTTTATCTATATCTAATAATAGGAAAACTTTCTCCTTTTTTAAACTCAGTTTTATCATTTGGTAATTGAATAAAAGCATCTGTTTTCACCAAACTTGCTAAATCTCCAGAACCATTTCCAGAAATTGGAAACGCAACTAAATGTCCGAATTTACTTTCTAATTTTACTTGTAAAAAGTAGGTTAAATTAGGTTTAAAAGTTGCATCTGCATTTAAAATTGCAGTTTCTTCTTTGGTTTCTACTCCTACAGATTTGTAATACCAAGGATAAAAATATGCTAAACAATTTACAAAAGTTGAAATCGGATTCCCAGGAAATCCGAAGATATTACAACCACTCGTTTTTCCGTAGAAAAAAGGTTTTCCTGGTCTTTGGGTTACTTTATGAAACAATTTTTCAACTCCTAATTCATCAAAAACTTCTGGTAAAAAATCATATTTACCTTTGCTTACTGCTCCACTAAAAAGCAACACATCATATTCTTGTAAATACGCTTCAATTTTAGATTTTAAAATTGGTTTATCATCTGTAATATGTGCAGTTTCTGAAGAAATATGTAGTCTTTCTAACAAAGAAACTAATGTAAAAACATTGCTTCTTCTTATTTGATGTTCTAACGGAATTTCATCAACACCAACCAACTCATCACCTGTAGAAACAATCATTACTTTTGGCTGTTTTGCAACTTTTACCAACGATTTACCAACAGTTGCTAAAACTCCTATTTCTGCGGCGGAAATAATTGTGTTTTCTTCAATTAATAAATCTCCTATTTTTCCGTCTTTTCCTTTTTGATGCACATTTTGACGGTCGCAGACCGTTTCTATATTAATTGTCGCTATTCCGTTTTCTGTAGAAACATCTTCATACCTAATAACCGTATTTGCCTTGTTTGGTAAAACTGCTCCAGTCATTACTTCAATACAATTCGCTGAATTATTTAATGTGATTTGCTCACTTCCTGCAGCTTGGATTCCTTCAATTTTAAAACTTCTTTGTCCGTTTTTGAATGATTGAAAATCAATTGCAATTCCATCCATAGAAACCCTGTTAAACGGTGGAAAGTCTCTATCTGCAACAATCTTTTCTTTTAAAATTCTACCTACAGATTTTATAAACGGAATTTCTTCAACTCCAAAGTCTTGAGGTGAATTTAAAACTATATTTTTTGCTTCTTTTACTGAAATCATTTATTTAAAATGTGTATTAATAAGCCCACCCTAACCCTCCCAAAGGGAGGGAAACCCAAATTGGGCATAAAAGTTTACCAATTTTTAAAATCTATTATTGTTTTTAATAAGCATCTTTAATTTTAACCAAACTTTTGACATGAGTATTTCTTCCCTTTGGGAAGATTAAGATGGGCTCTTTTCTACCCTCCTATTGTACTCATACTTTCAGAAGCGCCACCATCTTTACGGTTTACTTCTGCTATAAAACCATTTTCTGGTTTCTGTTTTACTAAACCTAAAAAGAGTTCTTTTAAATCATCATTTGAAGCTCCTTTTCTGATAAAATCTCGAAGATTAAAAACGCCATCATCAAACAAACAATTTTTAAATGTTCCTGTTGATGTTATTCTAATTCGATTACAATCGTTACAAATAGTTCTTGTAAATGCAGGAATAATTCCGAAAGTTCCTAAATGATTATCAACTTTATAATTTCTAGAAGTTGATGATTTTTCTGATTGAACTTCTGCAACATCAAACTCAGTTTTTACCTCATTTAAAATTTTATTAAAAGTCCAATTCTCTTGCATTTCTCTTTGTCCTTTTCCGTTAAAAGGCATTTCCTCAATAAAACGTACAGAAACATTTTTATCTTTTGTCAATCTTACAAAATCGACTATCTCATCAGTATTAAAACCCGATTGTACAACTACATTCAGTTTTAAGTTTAAACTACTTTTTTCAAGCAATTCAAACGTTTTATAAACTTCAGGAAAAACATCTCTTCGTGTAATTTTCGCAAATTTTTCTCTATCTAAACTATCAATACTTAAATTGATGTTTTTAACTTTTTCTAATTGTTCAATTCTAGAAATATGATGAGAAATCAACGCGCCATTTGTTGTAATATTAATTGCATCCAACAAATCATTATAAGACAACATTTCTAAAAACCCAACAAAATCTTTACGTACAAAAGGTTCTCCACCAGTTAAACGCACTTTATTTACGCCCAATTCTGTTAAAACTCTAATTAAGCGATACATTTCTTTAAATGTAAGTAATTCTTGTCTTGGAACAATATCAATACCATGAGCAGGCATACAATATTGGCAACGCAAATTACAACGATCAGTAACTGCTAATCGCACATATTCCATTTGTCGCCCAAAATTGTCTATTAATTTGCTCATTTAATTTGGTAATTTTTTACTTAAGATTCCGTAGATAAATGCTCCTAAAAGTGCACCAATCAATAAAATTAAAGCAGGAATTAATTTAAATCCAAGAATTACAAAAATTGGTGCAGCACAAGCTCCAGAAATACCCCAACCTAAACCAAAAAATGTTCCTCCTAAAATAGTTCTGATAAAACCTTTTTCTTTTGGTTGTGGTATAATTTTATTTCCATTAATATCTTTTATTTTTCCGTTTTTAAATAACTGCATAAAAAGCATCGAAATTACAACTGCCGAACCAATGACTCCAAACATATGAAAAGATTGAAACTTAAACATTTCATAAAAACGATACCAAGAAATGGCTTCAGTTTTACTTAATACAATGGCAAAAAAGATTCCTAATATTAAAAATTTGATGTTTTTCATTTTGAATATGTTTTAAATTTTCAATTAACTTCTCGACTGCGCTCGAAGAGACAAATTGAACATAATTATTTTTGTTTAATGCCAATTATTGGCTAAAATAAAATTGGAATTATAAACCATGTAGCAATAACACCACCAATAAAAAATCCTATTACAGCCAATAAAGAAGGTAATTCTAAATTACTTAAACCTGTAATTGCATGACCAGAAGTACAACCGCCAGCATAACGAGTTCCAAAACCAACAAGAACTCCAGAAACTAAAAGAATTAAAAAACCTTTTAAAGAGGTGGAAATATCTTCTCCAAAAATTTCATCAGGAAAATACTGATTTCCAACATTTGAAAATCTTAAATCTGTAAGTTCGTGAACTGTTTTTGGATTCAAATCTATTGTTTGATCTGGAATTAAATATTTAGCAGAAATAAATCCACCAATAATTAAACCAACCACAAACATCAAAGCAAAATCTCGATCTTTCCAATCTTTCTTAAAATAATCTGAAACTTTTCCTGCCCCAGCCATTGAACAAAGCGTGTCAAAATTTGTAGAAGCTCCAAAATTTCTACCAAAATAAAAATACAATAACAGCGAAATTGCAATTAGTGGACCACCAACATACCAAGCCCAAGGTTGTAATATAAAATCCATAATTTGTTTAATTTATTCTCGACACAATTCTGATAAAAACCAAAATTACTCGAACTGACATTAATTTAAAGTTTATCCTTTAAATAATTCATAACTAATTTTGTTGCTCCAAGGTTGTCTTTAATATACCTTTTATTGATAACTCCCGTTAATTTTCTAAAATTTCCATCCTTTTTTAAATGGATAAGATTATTTGTAAATTCTTCTTGATTTTTAATTGAAATACAACCGCCAATTTTAACCAAATCTAAAGCTTCTTTAAATTTGTCGTATTTATTTCCAATGATAACAGGAATTCCGAAAGTTGCTGGTTCTAAAATATTATGTAAGCCCGTATTTAAACCTCCACCAACATAGGCAATATCTGCAGCTGCGTAAATTTTGGTTAAAATCCCAATCGTATCAATTATAAAAACTTGATATTCTGATAAATTTTTATCAGATTTATCAGAAAATAAAACAGTTTTTTTGTTGATAGATTTCTGTAATTCTAAAATTGCTTCTTGCTTAATATTATGAGGCGCAATAATAAATTTTTCGTCTTCGGATGCATTATTATTGATGTAATTTACCAACAATTCCTCTCCTTCTTGCCATGTACTTCCTGCAACAACTGTGTATTTATGATCTTTAAACTGATTGATAAAATCTAGCGAATTGTCTTGTTCTAATATTTTAGAAACTCTATCAAAACGTGTGTCGCCAGCAATTGTAACATTATTAAAACTAATGGAATTTAATAACTCTTTTGATATTTGATTTTGCACAAAAAAATGATTGAAAGCTTGTAAAGATTTTCGCATAAAGCCGCCATAAAACTTAAAGAAAATTTGATTTTTTCTTAAAATTCCTGACACTAAAATTGTTGGGATTTCTTTCTTTTTTAATTCGTTTAAAAAGTTTGGCCAGAATTCATATTTTATAAAAATGGCAAACTTTGGATTTACAGTTTCAATAAACTTTCTTGCATTTGTTCTACTGTCTAAAGGCATGTAACAAACAACATCTGCTAAATTATAATTTTTACGAATCTCATATCCAGAAGGCGAAAAAAAAGTAACTAAAATCTTATATTGTTTATAGTCTTTTTTTAATTCTTCTATAATTGGCCTTGCTTGTTCAAATTCGCCTAAAGATGCAGCATGAATCCAAATAGTTTCTTCATTTTTTAATGCACTTATTTTAGAAAAAGTTTCTTTTCTTCCATCAACAAAAAGCTTTAATTTTTTACTAAAAAAAGCTAGTATTGAAAGTAGCATCGTTGCTTTAAAAACAAGTATGTTGTACAAAAAATTCATAGGGGTAAAAATACAAAATAGAAGTTAGTTAAGTACTCAAAATTACAAGCATAAAAAAAGTTACTCTAAAAAAGAGTAACTTATTAAAAAACATATATGTCCCCCAACGCAATATTTCTGTATAAATATAGATATAAATATTAGTGTAGAGTTTAAAAATGTTCTAAACCTTATGTTATTTGTTCTGAAATTCACTCTAAATTAACTTAATGAATTTTATTAATTCTTCTTTGTATGTTTTACCTATTGGAATTTCTGAATTATTAATAATTACTGAAGCAGTTTTAACTTCGGATATATACTTTACATTTACAACAAAACTTCTTTGAATTCTTACAAACCTAGCATCTAAACTTGAAAGAATATCATTTAAACTTCTTCTTACTAAAAACTGCTGAGTATTCTTTAAATGTAATTCAACATAAACGTGATCACTTTTTAAATACAAAATATCATCAAAATAAATTTTTAGAAAAGAACCTTTGTTTTTAATAAAAAATGCATCCTTTATTACATGACTATCATCAGCTTCATCTTCCTTATTTTTATGAATAATTGAATAATTTGAAAGCGCAATTTCAATAGAAGTATATAATTCTTCTTTAGAAAAAGGTTTTATTAAATATGCAGGTGGCATAACCTCTTTAGCCTGATTTAGAGTTAAAGAATCTGCATTTGAAGTTAGAAAAATAAAAGGAAAATGATAACTTTCTCTTATTTTTTTAGCAATATCTATTCCTGTTTTTTTACCTGATAATTGAATATCTAAAATAGCAATATCTGGCTTTTCTTCTTCAATTCTTCCAATTGCTTCTGTATAACTTATTGCTGGTTCTAAAGCTTGATAACCTAATTCTTCTAATGCATCGCAGATGTTATCTGCAATAATCATTTCATCTTCTACTACTAAAATTTTTACTTTGTCCATCAAAAAAAATGTTAATCAACCAATTGTCTTGCATGTAAATCTTTAAATATAATTTCAAATCGAGCTCCTTTTTCATTTGTTAAACTTAAAGTACCATGTAATTGTTTTACCAATCTATTTACCAAACGCAAACCTAAACTTTTTGCTTTTTTTACATCAAAATTACTATACAAACCAGGCCCATTATCTTCTATAATTAGTTTAAAATTGTTATCAATTTCTTTATTTATAGAGATTGATAATGTATTCTCTTTTCCTTGTTTAAAAGCGTATTTATAAGAATTAGTAATTATCTCGTTAATTATTAAACCTAAAGGAATTGCTGTATCTATATCAAAACTCATATCTTTTGATGTAATTGATGTGTCTATTTTATTATCTGATTTAAAAAGTGATGAAAGTTCTTTTACAAGTAATTGTATGTATTCATCAAAATCGACTAAACCGCTTTCATTTTGATATAATTTCTGATGGATTAAAGCCATAGATTTTACTCTATTTTTACCTTCATTTGCTAATTCTAAAGCTTTTTCATCTTCAATACCTTTGCTTTGCAATTCTAATAAACTCGATACAATTTGAAAATTATTTTTTACTCTATGATGCACTTCTTTAACTAACAATTCTTTCTCTTTTAAAGACTTGTTAATCAATTTATTTTTTTCACTTAATTCTTTAGATTGTTTTCTTATTTTTCTTATCGTAAAAAGAGAAATCAACAAAAAAACACCGATTAAAGCTGCAATTACTATAAATATTTTTGTTCTCTCTTTTTCACTTTCAATTTCAACTTCTTTTTCTTTAACAGCAGCTTCTGTTTTATAATTAGACAGAGTTTCTGATAATTCTTTAGAATAAATATTTTTTATTAAAAATATTTCATGTTTTTTATACCTAATACTTTCCTCATAAAAACCATGAGCAACAAGCGCATCTGCACTAGCGGCAATTAATTTAGTAAATTCATGCTGATTTAAATCTTTACCTAATTCGGTAAACTTTTCTGTAAGCTCAAATACATTTTTAACTTCAAACTTATTTAAAATCGCTCTTTTTTCAGTTGAATTCTCATCGAGTTTTGCAATAAACTTAACATAAAACTCATAAGAATTGGCCCTTGAGTTTTCATTATCATAAATCTCATCTAATAAATCCCTTATTCTTAGATGATTACCACCTTTATAAATATAAGCATCTACTAAATGTTCTAATATTGCATGATGAAATGCTGTTTGTTCTGGTAACTTTTTTTCTAACTCTAAACTTTGTTCGCTAACATCAATATATTCTTGTAGTTTATCTTCTTGAACTAAGAAATCTGTTAAGTAGTATAAAAAAATTATTTCAAGTTTAATATCCTTTAATTTTCTGGCAGCTTCAATACTTTTTAAACATAACTCTTTTCCTTTTAAGTCTTGCTTAATATTATACATTATAATAGGATGACTAGTAATTTGAGTTTTTAATGCCAAAACTTGATCATCTGCATCATCAAATTTATTTACATAGGCTTCTAATTTTTCTTGTTCAACATTAGCAGCCTCTAGCGTAACCTCATCTCTTAAATTACTTATTTGACTCCATTTTATATAAACATAATCAGAATTTATATTTTTATAATTATTTGGTTCTTTTATAAACTCATTTATAAAAGAATGAATAGAAAAATAATTAAGAGGTTTTCTTCTACTTACTGATTTTAAAAACCTATCATATTCTGAATAAGAGAGTTCTTCTCTATTTTTAATTCTAGTTAAAATTGAAGTGTAATCGTTATTTTCTAGTTGACGTAAAAAAATAGATGCAGAATCTAATTTTTTATCTAAAATATAACCTTCTACTTTCTTAATAAACTCTTTTTGAGATATTTGATTTTCTTGAGCTGTAAAACTCAATAAAAAAATAAAATAGAATAATAATGTAAACAGTGTACTTCTCATATATATATTGGGGATAAATGAGAAATATACCATAAAATCATATCAAAAAAAAACGCTCAAACAATTAATTGTTTGAGCGTTTTATAATAATTTTAAAAGTCTTAGCTTCTTAAACTTCAAAAGGAGTTATAGATACATAAGATCTATTATCTTTTTTCTTTCTAAATTCTACTACTCCATCAACCTTTGCATGTAAAGTATGATCTTTACCCATGTAAACGTTTTCTCCTGGATTATGAGTTGTTCCTCTTTGACGAACGATAATGTTACCAGCAATTGCTGCTTGACCACCAAAAATCTTAACACCTAAACGTTTTGATTCTGATTCTCTACCATTCTTTGAACTACCTACACCTTTTTTATGTGCCATGTTATTGAGTTTTTATAGGTTATAAAAGTTAAATTTTTAGGAATTATTTTTCAATACCTCCGTCTAATCTATCTTGTAATTCTTTTAATTCATCCCACTTACCATCAGCAGCTAAACCTGCTTGTTTTGGCCAAGTAGTTGTTACTAAATGAGATAATCTAGAACTTGCTTCAGTTAAGATTTCACTCAATTTTGCTGGATCAGCTTTTGCTACTTTTGCAAAAGTATCTAAACCTGCATTTACTAAAGCTTCTGCTGCTTTAGGTCCTGCACCTTCAATTTTCTTTAAATCATCTGCTTTTGCAGCTTTTTTAGGAGCAGCTTTTGCAGTTTCCTTTTTAGGAGTTGCTTTTGCACCACCAGTAGCAGCAATAGATTCAATTTGAATCTCGCTTAAATACTGTCTGTGTCCATTTTTCTTTTTGAATCCTTTTCTTCTTTTCTTTTTGAAAACGATTACTTTATCACCTTTTAAGTGACTTAAAATTTGAGCTGTTACAGAAGCTCCTTCTATAGCTGGGGCGCCAATTGTTACATTACCAGCGTTATCAAGTAAAAGAACGTTATCAAAAGTTACTTTTGATCCTGCCTCTCCTTGTAAACGATGAACGTATACTTTTTGGTCTTTTGCTACTTTAAACTGCTGCCCTGCTATCTCTACGATTGCGTACATACTTTTTGTTTTGCGTATTTATACTTAATTAACACATTATCAATACTGAAAATGCGGATGCAAATATACATATTTTTTAACATTGGACAATATTGTTTTATTATAAAATAATTATATCAGAAAAAACTCACTTTTATTATAGTTTTTAAAGGATATTTAATTTTTTGTTTGGTATTTTTGATGCAAGCCACTTCTACTTTTTTTTATTTTGTAACAAAATAGTAGACTTTGCGTCAAATTTAAACACATATTATTAACTAAAAAAAGATCAATGAAGAAAAGTATTTTATCTCTTGCTTCTGCTATGCTATTTGTTTTTTCTGCAAATGCACAAAAAGTAGAGTTTGAAGAGTACAATTTAGATAACGGAATGCACGTTATTTTACACAAAGACACTTCTGCACCTGTAGTAGTAACCTCTGTAATGTATCATGTTGGTGCTAAAGATGAACAACCAGGAAGAACTGGAATGGCACACTTTTTTGAACATTTATTATTTGAAGGAACAAAAAATATTAAAAAAGGAGAATGGTTTAAATTGGTTTCTTCTAATGGTGGTAGAAATAACGCCAATACCACAGACGACAGAACTTATTATTACGAAATTTTTCCGTCAAATAAACTTGAGTTAGGTCTTTGGATGGAATCTGAACGTTTATTGCACCCTATTATTGGGCAAGATGGTGTTGACACACAAAATGAAGTTGTAAAAGAAGAAAAAAGATTACGAGTAGATAATCAACCTTATTCTCATTTTTTAGAATATGTAAAAGAAAACATTTTTAAAAAACACCCTTATAAAGGTACAACCATTGGTAAAATGGAAGACTTAGATGCAGCAACTTTAGAAGAGTTTTTAGCATTTAACAAAAAGTTTTACGTACCAAATAATGCAACTTTAGTAGTTGCTGGTGATATTGATATTGCTTCTGCAAAAAAAATGATTCAGGATTATTTTGGACCAATTCCAAAAGGAGCAGAAATCACTAAAGATTTCCCAATGGAAGATCCAATTACAGAAGCAATGTATGCTAAAGGATATGACCCAAATATTCAGATTCCTGCTATTATGGCTGCATACAGAACACCTTCTATGAAAACAAAAGATTCTAGAGTTTTAGATATGATTTCATCATACTTAAGTACTGGTAGAA
Organism: Polaribacter sp. KT25b; assembly: GCF_900105145.1. Classification (NCBI taxonomy): domain Bacteria; kingdom Pseudomonadati; phylum Bacteroidota; class Flavobacteriia; order Flavobacteriales; family Flavobacteriaceae; genus Polaribacter; species Polaribacter sp. KT25b. Next base: position 3,456,605 of record NZ_LT629752.1, read on the forward strand.
GTTCTGTTTTGTACAAAAAGTTAGTTGATGAGAAAAAAATGGCTTTACAAGCAGGTGCAATTAATGCTAGTCAAGAAGATTATGGTACTTACATCTTATACGGCTTACCACAAGGTGAAACTAAATTAGAAGACATTATTAAAGAAATTGATGAAGAGATTGTTAAAATACAAACTGAATTAATATCAGAAAGAGATTATCAAAAACTACAAAACAAATTTGAAAATGACTTTGTAAACTCAAACTCTAGTGTAGAAGGTATTGCAAACTCTTTAGCTCGATACAATGTGTTATATGGAGATACAAATTTAATTAATACAGAAATTGATATTTACAGATCAATTACAAGAGACGATATTCTAGCAGTTGCAAAGAAATATTTGAATCCTAATCAACGATTAATTTTAGAATATTTACCAGAAAAAAAATAATATAGATACAATCATTGATTGATTTCTTAAAATAAGACACAAATTATGAAAACAAAAATTTTATCATTAATAGCATTTCTTCTAGTATCTGTTGCTGTTAATGCACAGATAGATAGAAGTACAATGCCAAAACCAGGGCCAGATCCTGAAATTAAATTAGGCACACCAAAAACCTTTACATTAAAGAATGGTTTAAAGGTAATTATGGTAGAAAACAATAAACTACCAAGAGCATCTGCTAGTTTAACTATTGACAATAAACCTTATTTTGAAGGTGAAATTGCTGGAGTTTCTAGCATGATGGGAAGTTTATTAGGTCGTGGAACTACAAACATCAGTAAAGATGAGTTTAATGAAAAAGTAGATTTTCTTGGAGCTAATGTATCCTTTTTTAGTTCTGGAGCATATGCTTCTTCATTAAAAAAATATTTTCCAGAAATTTTAGGATTAATGGCAGATGGAGTT